>NZ_JALNUB010000048.1:0-301 GCF_023162025.1 Flavobacterium pygoscelis
GCAAACGGGTTCTTACTACCCTTCTTTATTTAAATCAAATCAATAAATATCTTCATTTATCCTCATCCTTCATCATTCACAATTTTTTTTAATCACTTTTTTTCTTTTTTCATACACTTAATATTTATAATTTATAAATTTATAATCTTTCAAAAATAACCAATCTCTTTTTTCATTACTTTCCCCCTCCTTTACTCTTTTAACCTTCTTACCCACTCTTTTATCCTTCTTTCACCCCCTTTCCTCTTCCTTTTCCCCCCCCACTCCCTCTTTCCTCCTTCCTACTCTCTCAAAATCCTAT
>NZ_JALNUB010000027.1:0-2996 GCF_023162025.1 Flavobacterium pygoscelis
AAATATAATTCCATTTTCCTGTTTTATTGGAATTTCTATTGTGATTTTCCTTAATTCTGTACATAACGATATAGATTCCGAATTGCTTTTTAATACATTCAAACTGTCTTGAATTATTATCGCTTGAACAATTTCGTTTATTTCTTCAATATCTTCAATTTGCTCTATTTTAAAATCTTTTTTCGAATCAGATTTTTTATTTTGGCAATTGAAAAAAGTAAATGTGATGATTATTAAAATAATTATTTTTCTCATCTTATTTTGTTGAAAGTGTTTGTTTTACGTCATTTTTTCTCAAAATATCTGCCAACGTCTTGGCGCTTGGCGTGGTTGCGAAATTCGTAACCGAGTTCTTTCGGCTAAGATAGAATATCTTGCGAAAGAAAAATATGAATTAACCACTAAATTCGCAATCTCGCCAAACGGCTGTTAGCGGTAGTGCATCATTCCAGGATATTTTTATAATTCTGTTCTCCTAATTTTCCAAATCGATAATAAGTTCTAAGTTCATCTGAAAACATTTGTATATTTTCTGTTTTAGTCTGAAGGAAAAAATATTTTTTATATTCTCCGTTTTTTTTATAGATCTCGATATAATTCTTAACACCATTTGATTTTTTACGTTCCCAAGCTCTTATATTTCCGTTAAATTTTCCAAGAAAATAATCACTTAGTATTTGTATTTTTTCAATTTCGTAAATT
This sequence comes from Flavobacterium pygoscelis, assembly GCF_023162025.1. Lineage (NCBI taxonomy): Bacteria > Pseudomonadati > Bacteroidota > Flavobacteriia > Flavobacteriales > Flavobacteriaceae > Flavobacterium > Flavobacterium pygoscelis. Next base: position 703 of record NZ_JALNUB010000027.1, read on the forward strand.
GTATAAACATCTAAATCACAAATAATTTTTTCGGAATCTATTACCAAATATCCACTTAATTCTCCATTAGCGGTTTCGCATTTAAAAAAGTTACTTATGATGAAATAAAGGGAATACACAACAGCAATTATTACAACAAAAACCCCCAATGAACTAAGGACTTCTTCATATCTTGGAAATATTGATTTTGCAAAATTAAATAAAAAGGAAAGTAACCATAAAATTAATGCCGTTAATAAACTCTTATCAATTTCAAATGAATTCTTTGGATTATATATTTGTAGTTTTTTTTCCATATTTTCTAGGCTGTGCGCGGGCATTACCGCTAACGTCTTGGCGCTTGGCGAGGTTGGGGAGTAAAGATGCGGGATTTTTCCATTAAACACAAATTTTTCAAGTACAAAACCATCTTTAAATTAAGCCTAAAACCCCAATCTCGCCAAACGGCTGTTAACTGCCGTTTTTTTTATTTTATTATTGCTTCTATTAAATATTCCTGCATAATTTTTTCAATTTGTTTTTCTCCGTATGGAGTATTGTATGCTGTCGAAGTAATTACAATTACGATAGGTTGGTCTTTGAAAATAAAAATTCTATTTCCACCATTTCCGCTAGAGTAGTAAACTTCATAATCCAATCCATTTATTTTGTAGGTCTTATTCCAAAATAGATATCCATAAAACTCATTTTCCGATATTGTCATTTGATGTGAAAAACTTTTTGTTATCCATTCTTGTGATAAAATTTGTTTTCCATTCCAAGTTCCTTGATTTTTGTATAATTGCCCATATTTGGAATAATCCAATGAACTCAATTGTAAACTTCCTGCCGTATTTACTACTTTTTGCGGTGTAAATTGCCATTTGTATTTTGTTATATTTAATGGACGAAATAGATTTTTCTCAGCATATTTTTCTAAACCATTTGGTACAGATTTGTCAATTATATCGCCCAAAACTATGCAACCTGCTGTAAAATAATCCCATTGTTTATTTAGTTGTTTTGTTTTATCAACAGGAAGATTTAATGTAAAGTCAACCCAATTTTTAGTAGGATACATATTTTCTTCGTGACCAATGGATTCAGAGTTCATATCAGAACCTTCAAAAGTTGAACTCATTGTAAGTAAACTTTTTAAAGTTATGCTGTCTTTTGATATAGAATAATTTTTAAAAGATTTTAAATTATAAAAATCTTTTAAAGTTTGGGTTTCACTTTTTATGTATTTGTCATTTATTGCAATGCCTAAAAGAGTTGAAGCAAATGATTTTCCGACAGAACGTGTGTCGTGAAGCGTTTTTCTATTTGCGCCATTGAAATATTCTTCAATTAAAATTTTTCCGTCCTTTATAGCAACTATACTTGTAACATTTTTATATGTTTGTTTTGCAATCTTTCTATTCAATTCCTCAATTTTAGCAATATCAATTTTATCAGAAGAAATCTGCCAATCTTTGGTTGGTTTAATCAATTGAACTTTTACAAGTTTTTCGTTAATTTTTATTTCAGGAACAATTATTTTTAATTTTCCTTCAGCAATAATATTACCTGTTTGAAATTCGGCGAGTTTTAAATATGGTCTGATTTCGATGTGAAGAATATGTTCTCCTTCAAAAAGTGCATCTTGTCCGCCATTACCAAAAAATCTATTCCAAAGGAATTTACCCCAAGAATCTTCATTTGTAGAATTTATTAACGGAACTCTGAAAATTGTTTTTTGATTTTTACTTTCTGCACTTCCTGCTCCAATATTTAGGTTTTCAACATAAATTTTTTTGTTGTCGACATAAAATGTAAATTGATAATTTCCATTGTTTGTCAATTCTTCAACAGTTGAATTCGGAGATATTAAATGAAGATAATTGGTCAAAGATTTGCCTAAAAAAACTCGAATGTTTAGGTCTGTTTTTTCTTTAAGTTCAAATGTTTGTAAAAAGTCTGTTTGCTTGAAATTTTCTATTGCAATTGTTTGTGACATAAATGCAACTTTACCAATGTTTGAATTATGTATTGGATAAATAATACTATCCTGTCTTACAAATTCGTTTTTTTGTGCAGATACATTTAAGTAAGTCAAAAGACTTAAAACGATGGTTGAGATTTTTGATTTCATTGATTATGATTGATGATTGATACTGTTAGTACAAATAAGTTGTAATTTGTTACATAGTATCTTGTATCCGTCTCGTTTTTTTAAAATGGCAGTTAACGTCTTGGCGCTTGCCGTGGTTGCGGACTTTCGAAGCCGAGTATTTTCTACCGCAACGAATATATGAATAAAAACGTTAATTCCA
>NZ_JALNUB010000027.1:3006-4283 GCF_023162025.1 Flavobacterium pygoscelis
TGGCTGGCAAAATTTTCACTCTTTATTTTCAAATCATTTTTTACACTTTCATTCCATTCACTTTTTAAAATACTAAATATTGTGGCATCAATAGTATTTCCGTCAGCGTCTTTACTAAAATTTCTTAAAATTCCTTCTGCTTTGCAACCAATACTTTTCATTGCATTAATACTTCTTTCGTTTTTGCTGTTTGCTCCAAAACCAACTCTTGTAAATTGAAGTTTATCAAATGCGAATTCAAGCAATAGATATTTACAATTTTTATTTACTCCTGTTCCTTGGAATTTATTGCCATACCAAGTATAACCAATGTCAAGTCGCTTAAATTCATTAGAAATAGCATAAAATCTTGTCATACCTGCATATTCATTCTTTTTTTTATCAAAAACAATAAATGGATATTCTTTATTTTCATCAAGATTCTTAATTGCAGTATCAAAATATTTTTCAAAATTTTCCTTGCCATTACCACCATTAATGTTAAACTTCCAAATTTCAGGTTCATTAATAGAATACTCCATTAGTTTTTCTTTATCAGAAAGTTTTAATGGTCTTAATGAAACATAATCATTTTCTAAAATATAATCTGTTGTAAAATCTAAATTCATTTGTCAGTTTTTTATTCGTTTTTTTTTGGATTGCTTGCCACTAACGTCTTGGCGCTTGCCGTGGTTGCGGACTTTCGAAGCCGAGTATTTTCTACCGCAACGAATATATGAATAAAAACGTTAATTCCACTAAACCCGCAATCACGGCAAACGGCTGTTATGCGTTCGGCAGTATATGTTGTATATTTGTCCATTCCAATTTATTTCAATTGGCTTTTCCGAATTTAATTATTTTATTCAGTTTTAAACATCTATTTTGACCTTAAAAATCAAAAAAAAATCGCAAAAATTTTACTTTTCAAGTTTCTAATTTCCATTTCAATATTCAGCCAATTTTATTAAGTTTCTGTTTTCCAAAATCTTAATCAGATTCCAATATTCAAGTTTCCACATTCTATAAACTTAATCAAATTCAATTTTCAGGTTTCTGCTTTCCGCAAAGTTGATCAAGTTTCATTTTTCTTTTTTAAAAGCTAAAAAAAACGATAAAAATTACGCTTTCAAAGTTTTGCATTTCCGTTTTCAAGCTTTAATTTCTTCTTTTTCTGTGCGATCCAACCTGCTGACGCATAACGTCTTGGCGCTTGACGTGGTTGCGGATTTTCTAGCAGAGTATATTCTACCGAAACGAAGATATGAATAAAAACGTTAATTCCACTAAACCCGCAA
>NZ_JALNUB010000017.1:0-8557 GCF_023162025.1 Flavobacterium pygoscelis
AATAGACAAATTATTAAGTGATTCTGCCTTGTGATTTTCTAATCTTGGAAGTATACTTTCTATAGCTGGATATTTCATTTATTCGCGATTTTTTTTAAGCTTGCCACTAACGTCTTGGCGCTTGCCGAGGTTGGGGACTTTCGAAGCCGAGTATTTTCGGCTTAACGTAAATGTAGTAAAAAAACGCTAATTCCACTAAATCCCCAATCTTGGCAAACGGCTGTTGTGCGATCGGTTTTTTTCCCGATTCTATTTCTTCAAAATACTTTTATAACTATAAATGCTATTAAAATTCCAATTGTAATTAGAAAAATTATATTTCTTGCCCAATTTTTTTCGCCTTGTTCTTCTTCAAGTTTTGTTTTGCAAAATTTAATTGTTAACCACCATAAAAAACCACCAAAATCAGTTACTATTATATATTTCATATTTTTTTTAACTTTCTTTTTCAATATATTTAGTTAGCTTTTTTCCATTTGTCAGAAGTAAATAACCAATAATAATTTTGAAAAAATAATAGATTAACCAACTTGTATCATTATAATCTTTTAATAAACTTTTCTGTTGAAAAAAGTCAAATAATCTTGAGAAAAAACTTGGCAAACTATCGACTAAAATTATTCCACCAAAAATAATTATTGCAATTGTCAAAACTGTTGAGCTTTTTAAATTTAAATCTATTCTTTCTTCTGTAAAATTATTTTCAAGTTTTAGTTTTTCGATAATCCAATTTGTTTTGAACAGGAAAACTCTAATGATTAAAAGGTAAATAAATATTGAACTGAAAAGCATTGACCAAATTAATAGTAAACTTTCAATGTTTAAATTTCCATTTGTAAATGATAAAGTTGTGAAAAATTGAGGAATTATTGAAATACAATTTAACAATGTCCACAAACCAATAATTTTAAGTAAAATTGTCCAAAATGTTTTAATTTGCATATTTTTCGATTTATGTACTGATTTTCTGTTCGTTGCACCAAACTGTCGCACAACGTTTTGCGGCTTGCAGAAGTGGCGAACTTCGTAACCGATTATTTTCGGCTAAGATAAAATTTCTTGTGAAAGATAAATGTGAATTTACCACATATTTCGCCATTTTTGCAAACTGCTGTTGTGCGTTCGGTTTTTTATTTATTACTATTTTTCAACTTTCCTTTTCAATATATTTAGTTAAATTTTTTCCATTTGTGAGAAGCAAATAACCAATAATAATTTTGATAAAATAAAAAATTAACCAACTTGTGTCGCGATAATCTTTTAATAGATTCTTTTGCTGGAAAAAGTCAAATAACCTTGCGAAAAAACTAGGTAAACTTTCAACTAAAATTATTCCACCAATAATTATTATTGCAATTGTCAAAATAGTTGAACTTTTTAAGTTTAAATCTATTTTTTCTTCTGTAAAATTCTTTTCGAGTTTCAGTTTATCAATAATCCAATTTGTTTTAAAAAGAAAAGTTCTAATTATTAGAATGTAAATAAAAATTGAGGCAAAAAGCATAAACCAAAGTGATAGTAAACTTTCAATATTTAGGTTTCCATCTATAAAGGAGAAAGTTGAAAAAAATTGAGGTATTATTGAAATGCAAGTGAATAATATCCACAAACCAATGATTTTAATTAGAATTGACCAAAATGTTTTTATTTGCATATTTTTCAATTTATGTCTTCATTTTCTGTTCGTTGCGCCAAACTGAAGCACAACGTCTTGGCGCTACACGATGGTTGCGACTTTGTAGCAGAGTATTTTCTGCTAAACGAATATATGATAAAAAACGTTAATTCCACTAAATTCGCAACTATTGTGTAACGGCTGTTGTGCGTTCGGCTTTTTATTTATTGTTGTTATTTTTAGCTACAATTATTAGAAATATTATATGTATAACTGCATTTAAAATATAATTATAAATAGGATTGTTTCCTATTAATGGAATTTTAAATGCAACCCAAGTAATAATGAACATCATAACAGATAATGAAACAAGTCCGGCAAACCATCCTGAAATTGATTTTAATGTACGTTGCTCTTTTCCATACAATGGCATAAACAACATTACAACAAACACTATTACTAAAAGAAAATTTGAAGAAAATAACATCCAATAATAAGAGCGTAAATTAACTTTCTTAATTGTGGATTTTACAATAATTGTTTTAGTTGGTTTTTTGTCATTTATTTTTGGAGTAGATTTAGTTAAATAACTAAAATCAAAACTTGGCAAAGATAAATCTGGGAATATAAATTCTGAATAATGTTTTTTATTTATGATTTTATTTTCTAAAAAAAGTATTTTTTTAAGTTTTAAGGTGTCTTTTGAATAATCTTTTTTTAAAATTTGAATTTTCTCCAAATTCTCTAATTTACTATTAACGTAATAATTATAACTTAAATCTAATGAAAAGTCCAAAATAAATAATACTCCAATAATAGAAATAAAAACTCCTGCTCTTAATGTCCAATGTTTTGATTTGTCTAAAAATAATTCGACGATATTCTTTATTTCTTCAATCATTCTAAGTTCTTTATTTTCGCGTTCCTACCAAGCTGACGCACAACGTCTTGGCGCTTGGCGAGGTTGCAAACTTCGTAACCTAGTTCTTTCCGCTAAGATAGAATATCTTGCGAAAGAAAAATATGAATTAACCACAAAATTCGCAATCTTGCCAAACGGCTGTTGGGTGATGTTTTTTTTTCTATTTATTTATCTTTTAAACTTCATTTTGTTTTCATTTAGTAAAGTTTCTTTTTTAAATTTTAATTATGCGGGTTAATTTGATTAGTTTATTTTTAAGATTAGGCTATTAAACTTTCTAGTTAATAAACTAACTTCCTATTAGAGAATTTTTGGAATTTTTTCAGTGTCATTAATAATGAGATTTTATAAAGTAATGATTCAATAAAGTACTTAATAAAATCAATGTTATAAGTGGAAGGAAAATGAGAGAGATTCCAAAAATATAATCTACAAATTTTACTTTTCTATTCTTTGGATAACCTGAACCTAACACTCTTGCACCAAGTTTTTCTCTAAAAGGAGAGTAAGGAAATTTACCTATTATTGGTTTAAAAATTACTCGAAGTATTTCATAATAAAAAATATATAATAATGGTAATAATCCAAATAAAAGATATAAAAAATTCTCTTTCTCTATTAATATTATTTCAAATAATATTCCAAAAATAAAACTTACAACAGCTAATATTATTCTCTTTTTATATCTTTGATTTAACATTGACCTACTAATTGTCGTAACATATGCAGATATTAAAAGAAAAGTAATTATTAGCGCTTTCATTTGATTTACAATATTTTATATTTATTCTTTCCAAAATATCACCCAACGTCTTGGCGCTTGGCGAGGTTGCGAACTTCGTAACCGAGTTCTTTCGGCTAAGATAGAATATCTTGCGAAAGCAAAACATGAATTTACTGGAAAATTCGCAATCTTGCCAAACGGCTGTTAGGCAACGTAATAATATTTATCATATTCTGCCATTCTAGCTACCGATTCAGTTCGGCTATATATTCCAATTTTCAAATTCCAACCTTTTATTTTACCGCGCTAAACTGAAAAAATATTTTTTGTTTTAAATTCCAATTTTTACGATTCTATTTTTAGGTTAATTTCGGTTTTTCGTTCCAATTTTAAAATTCCAATATGCAATGCAATTCCGCAAAATGTTTCAACTTTTCCATTCACTTTGTAAAAAATTTAAAATGCCAACATGCAATGTAATTCTGCTAACTATTCCAACTTTTCGATTCATTTTGGTTATTGTTCAATTTTTGCCAAAGTTGCTTTCTTAAGTTTTGTTTAGTTAAATTTCAAGATTTTAAAGGAATATTTTCTGTAGAATTTTCGCGCTCAAATTATGTTGCCTAACGTCTTGGCGCTACACGAGGTTTGGGAATAAAGATGCGAGTTTTTTCGGATATGCACAAATTTCCCAAGTACAAAACCATCTTTAAATTCAGCCTAATACCCAAATCTCGTGTAACGGCTGTTAGGCACAGTTATTCTTCTTCTTCAACGTTTAATATTTTTCTAAATTTATCTTCTATTTCTGCAATCTTTACTGGTAAATTTTCTTTTAACTCTTTAGAAATAGTAGACATTTGTTCTGAATAGAGTTTATGATATTCACTCGTTAATTCGCCACTTCTAACTTTTTGTTGATTATAACCGAAATCCCAACCTTTTTCCCAATATTCCTTAAAAATTTCGTCGATATATTTACAAAAATTTTTAGAAAAGAAAAGTTTATTATGAAGATAGAAGTTTTTGAAATCAGTAATTGCTTTGTCTGCTCTTGTACTTCTATCTTGGCTTTCCTTTTTAGCATCTTGATAAACAGGATGCAAAAAATTAGTCCAATCAACCATTGCAGAATGAAGTTCAATTAATTTTTTGTATAATTCTAATATTACTTTTCCTCTTTCTTCATGTAAAAAACTAAATTGTATTTGATGAGTTATATTATTTTTAGCTAATTCAGATTTTAGCGGTTCAATTTTTATAGTTAATTCTTCACTTAATTTACTTTTATATGTTTCCATTTTTTCACTAAAATCTGCTTTAACATTTTCAGTCAATTTTGTAAGCTCTTCTATAGTAGAAAGTTTAGCGATTTCATTTCCTAAAGAAGTCAACCAAGATTTATAAAAAATAAAATATGAAGCAACTAAAAATAAAATTACTTCGATTACTATTTCTATTATTTTTTCTGAGGTCATGTTATTTTTTTTTTAATAATTGTGCCTAACGTCTTGGCGCTTGTAGCAGTTGGGGACTAAAGATGCGAGTTTTTTCCATTAAACACAAATTTTCCAAGTACAAAACCATTTTTAAATTAAGCCTAAAACCCCAATTGCTACAAACGGCTGTTATGTGCTGTTTTTATTTTTCGTCTTCTATTATCATTCCATTTTCATTGTCAAATTCTTTCTTTTCAGATTTTGACATTTTATTTCTTAACGCTCGAATTGTATATCCTCCTCTTAATTTATTCTCTTCGATATACATCCAATCTGAAATTTCGCTTTTCTCAACTAAAACCGAATCTCCTAATTTTATTTCACTCGTATATTCGGGAGTATTTCCAACGACACCTAAATATTTATCTCCTTTCAAAACAACATCACTAATCCAAATATGCTCATTTCCATTTTCAGTTTTATAAGGCTTTTTTACAGAAAAATTTAAAAATTTCGGGTTATTACTTTTTAGTGCGGAATCAAAATTTTCAATATTTAGTTTCGCTTTTTCTGTTGCTAAATTCATTTCTGAATCATCACTTTCAACTCCAATTATGTCAGGTTCGTTTTCTCTTTCTAATTTTCCCTTTTGAATATTATTGCAACTCAATGCGAATATTAGAATGACAATTATTGATAATATTTTTTTCATTTATATAGTTTTTCGGTTAAGTTTTCTGGTGCGCGAAAATAGCACATAACGTTTTGCGGCTTGCATAAGTGGCGAACTTCGTGACCGATTATTTTCGGTTAAAATAAAATTTCTTGCGAAAGATAAATGTGAATTTACCACATATTTCGCCATTTATGCAAACCGCTGTTGTACGCCGTTTTGGTTTTAATCTAATTTGTAATTAGGTATTGATATGGCTTTTACAAAAATTAAACCATCATAAGTTTCTGAATATATTTTACCAACCATAATTTTGTGCAAAGGTTTTGGTTGATAACCGCCTGCAGCAATTAATAATTGTTTAGCTTTTTTTTTAAAGAATTTAGTTGGTTCATTTTTTTTAGCATTCTCTAAATCTAAAAAATAAATACCTTTTTTTACTGACATCAATGTACTAGCATATGTTCCAGGAAATGGTTTTTCTATTTCATAAGTTTCCCAGTGGTTTCCTTGCTTTTTATCTATAACATAGCCATTTATTTTACCGATGCCAAAATCAAAACCTACACTGTAATAATCATCTTTATAATAATCCTTTAAATGACGACCTAAATTAATAATATTACTACCAGTATAATACATCTCACTTTTGTTGACATGTTCATTATGAGCCCAAATGAATGCTTTTCCATTTTTTGATTCTTTTTCCATAATGTATTTTACGTTTTCAAACATTTTTAAATCTCTAAATTCAGTACTTGTGGGATATTTTTCTCCAACCAATGAGGCATATTCAGTATAACCTATAAGATGAACTAAGCTTCTTATTACAGAATTATATTCTTTACCTTCTTTTTTTGATTGTATTAATTGTCTTTTTAGTTCTTGCAATTTTGGTATCTGGGTTTGCCACCAACTTTCTTTTATGCTATAATCAATTGTTTTATTGGAACAACTATCAGCAGCTGTTAACAAGGATTCTTCAATCATGATATTGTTATGATTGATAAATTTTCGTATCTCTTGGTTAATTTTTTCACCTCCTTTAGGATCCATTCCATAAAAACGTATATGTTCATCTATTGATTTACCTGCATTATATTCTCGCATCCATTCCAACAGATTCACAATTTCTTTAGTATACCAAAATCCAGTTTTAAAATTATTAGCAATTGTTTTTACATCACCTTTACCGCAACTTATCCATTCATTTATTCCGGATTCAGCTTGGTATGATTCTTCCATTATAAAAATTTTTAAACCATGATTTTTTACTAAATACTTAAAATACTTGGCTTTTATATCAAAAAATTCTTTGGTATTGTGTGATGCTTCACCAAACCCATAAAGTTTTGCATTAGCAAATTTATAAGGTTCGTTTTGTTTGAAAAATATCATTTCAGAATTAGGATTTGCATCTTCAATCTCTATAGAATTATGGTTCAACCAGTCTATTGTTTCTTTATTTTGAGAATAAAGATTTAGATGAACAATAAAGCTGAAAATTAAAAGTGTTTTTTTTATCATAATTTATTTAATTCTCTTCGGTTTTTATAAAATGGCGTACAACGTCTTGGCGCTTGGCGAGGTTGGGGACTTTATAGCAGAGTATTTTCTGCCGAAACGAAGATATGATAAAAAAAGTTAATTCCACTAAAACCCCAATCTCGCCAAACGGCTGTTGGTGGCAGTTTTTATTCTTCTGTTTTCTGTTTTTTTGTTTTCTGTTCTTTTAAAAAATCTGAACGATATTTAGAAAATTTAACTGTATCCATTATAGAAAACCAAGTTGCAATCATACCATATAAAAAACAAAATTGTAGTAATAAAAGCAGTTTATAATCTTGAAGCCAAGTTTCATTATGATTTGTTTCAATCCAATATGAAGTTCCCGAATATAAAATTATCGACAAGATTAAACTTAAAAATAAAACGAATAATGTGAACTTAAATGACCAAAGTAGTTCTGTAAATGTGTTTTTTTCTTCTAAAAACTCAATGAAATCATTGTCAGAAGATGACATAATTATTGCCATTGCTGTAAAAAACAAAGAGAAAATTATTGAAAGTACTGTCATTGCTACATTATAAAATGAAAGAGCAAAATTCATATTGATATATTCAGGCAATACTAAATATGTTGCGAAAACACTCAAAAGTGTAATCCCAAAATCCCAACTAAGAATTATTGCTTTAAATCTTCTCATTCTTGATGATTTGTTCTACTTCTGATTCTTTCAAAAGTACGACTAAGATAATTAATTATTCCTGGAAAACTTCCTCTTTCAACGTTATCGGGTAAAACTTGAGTTATTTCTTGTCTTTTCGAGGTTGTTGTAATTGTCAGTAGATTGCCTTCCTCATCTTTTCCCTGAGCAGATGCAACACCATAACCATCTTCAGACATAGCCATTTTTGCAATAGTCTCATCGTCAATAATAATTCCTTCATCATTTGAGGATTCTTGAACTTCTCTATATTTGGTAATTCTATTTTCCTGCATTCTTTCATCCGTATCTCTCCATAAATCAGCATTATTCGGATTAGATGGTACTAACATTATGGAAACACGATTAATGTTGTGTAATTTTTTAACTTTCTCAATAAAAGAATATTTTTCACTAATTGTAGATATGGAAAACTCAAATGTTTTTCCTTGATGATTAGTCTTAAAAAGATTTATGAACATTCTTTCAAACATTGTTTTTGAAATTAGGTTTTTAATCTCTTCAAAAGCAATAATCATTTCTGCGGTGTTAATTATGAAAAGTGATTTCCCAACTATATTATTAACTGTACCACCTCGTATAACGGTTCCTGTAATTTCGTCAAGAACTTCTCCACGACCGTAAGGGTCATACTTTATCAAATAACCTTTTATGTAATTTTCATATGTTACTACATCAACTATTTTATATGAATAATCATTATATCCCGCTGACGCTTCACTTCGGATTCCATCAATTAAAAAAATATCTTTACGTTGATTTTCGGTAACATTTAGATGTAACCTATTGAAGTACATTTTAGGCATAAGTATTTGATTTATTTATTTTTATGTTGTTAAATTCTCGTTTCTGCGGTAAAATTGCCACCAACGTCTTGGCGCTACAAGAAGTTTGGGATTAAAGATGCGAGATTTTTCCATTAAGCACAAATTTTCCAAATACAAAACCAAATTTAA
>NZ_JALNUB010000017.1:8567-11451 GCF_023162025.1 Flavobacterium pygoscelis
ATTACAAGTAGCTTTTCCGAACTTAATTATTTATTTTTAAACATTTATGTGAACTTTAAAAATCTAAAAAGAAAACGTAATAAATTTAGCTTTTCAAGTTTCTGCTTTGCATTTCAATAATAATCCATTTTTGTCAAGTTTCTGTTTTGAATCTATCGACTAAATCCGCTATTTTAGAACTTTTTTTATGTAGTTTATTATAGAGTTTCTTGCCATATTTGACATTAATTCAAAGGTTATTAATGTATCTTGGGTTTTAGTCCATTCCTCAAATGGACTTTCTATCCGATTTTCTTTTTCCATTTTCTTAAACAATTCTTCTCTTCTTTTAATATTGTCTATAATGTGGAAAAAACGATCGCAAGATGAATTATTGGTTCTTTTGTGTGGTAAAGATTGTCCCATATGGAAAAATTCAGAGCGGAGAGTGTATGTGTTTTTAATAATAATTGAAAATTCTTCCTCAGTTAATTTATTTGGCTTCAATTCTGGCACAACACTTATTTCGTTTGGGAATAAGATTCTGTACTTTAAACCTTCGGTTATTAATTCATTGTAAAAAACTTCTTCCCAATCTGAATTCTTAGTGTAAGTAATCAGAAATCTCACAAAACGTTTAGTTAGATCTCTATTATTAATTTCTGCATTTACATAAGCTTGAACTTTCAAATACTCTTCAAAAAGACTTTTTGCGACTTCATTTTTTTTAGAAAGGTTTTTCCATTCGTTATAATGGTCTGGTTTATTTGAAAAGTCAATTTTATCTATTGCTATTTGTGATATTGCTTCAATGCCTGCAATGATAAACGAAAATCCTAAGTCAAAATCTTCTTTTTTATTTATATGTGCCAACTGTATTAATCGAAAACTTTGCATTAAGTTTTCATAACTTACTTCATATTCTTTACTCTCTGATAAAGTAAGTTTGTCAAGTAGGTTAACTACTTCTATTAATCTTTGTTCCCAAACGTCAATTATTTCATTGTGAATTCTAAAGCCTTTTGCACCTGGTCCTCGAATTGTTCTTGGAAATTCAACTCCGATTTCTCTTAATTCGTGTTCATTAGCAACTTCAAATCGATTATAATAATCATTTTTTGTCGAAACGACAGGTCTTTCAAATGCAAAACTACAAACTGCACTAAGCCCTAAAGTAAAATAGTGTGAATTGATGTAATTAATTCTTTCTGGCATTTTAACAGGCGAAACATACGCTTTTTTTGCTGATTGGTCTGATTTAATATTTTTAATAATATCTACTTCAATTGATTGTTCAATTGTAAAATCTTTAAAGTGTATATCTTTTGGTAATTTGAAATCTAAAATTAGATAGCTATAAATTCTTTTGTCTTCTGAAGTATTATGTGTTTTATAAAGCTTGACTTTATTTCTTTTATCAAATGCTAATATTCCGTCTTTAAATTGATTATCATCTTCAACAAATTGTCTCATATTTTTTTTAAAGTATTACAAATTATTGATGATTATCTAATGAATTTTAATTCGTCTATATTTCTGTGCGCTCCAACCTGCTGACGCATAACGTCCCGCTACTACAGCGGGTTTGGGACTAAATTAAGCCCATTATTCGGATTTGCCAAATCATCCCAAATACAAGACCAACTTTCCATTAAGCCTATTGCCCAAATCCGTTGTAGTAGCTGTTACCAAACGTTTATTCAGTTCATATTATTTTTGAAATATAATTGGGTCGTCAAAAGGGAATGTGCATTCAGTTTCTGCGCTAAATACTTTACCTTCTTCTTCTGTTTTAACTATACACACATATCCATACTCAACGAATGTTTGTTCATTTTTCACTACAAGTTTATATTTCACGGTTCCGCTTTTAATATTATCTCCGCAAAAAGAGTTGGAGTTTTTACCATAATTTTCTGTTGTGAAAAGAATTTTATCATTTAAATCATATATTGTTAAAGAGTTAAATGAATATTTATATAAATTCTCCACCAGAAAACAATCGTTAATACCATCTTCATTTGGAGTAAATACTGAAATAACATTTATTTTTCCAGCAGTTTGGTCAAGATTATTTATGTTCTTAGATTGCAATGGATTTTCTCCACAACATAAAAAAGTTTTTTGTTCAGTATTTGAATCATTACTATTACAACTATAATTGACTAATAAGATTAAAAAGATAAAAAATACAATTCTGTTTTTCATAAAGTAGGTTTTTAAATGTTTGGTAACGTCTTGGCGCTACAAGAAGTTTGGGATTAAAGATGCGAGATTTTTCCATTAAGCACAAATTTTCCAAATACAAAACCAAATTTAAATTAAGCCAAATACCCAAATTTCTTGTAACGGCTGTTAGTAGCCGTTATTTTAGCATTTCGTTTAGCCATTCTTCGGTTTCTTCCGTTATGTAATTCTTTTCCAAAAGCAGTTCTTTAAGCGTCATTGTTTCGTCATTCGTACAGCCAGCACAAGTACTTACTTTTTCGCTACTATTTTTATTCTTCTTAATTTGATTTAATTCTTCTTTAGTCAGATTAATCAACTTCTTTTGTGATAACTTTTCACAAATAGCTGTTGCCAAATACTTGTCAGCAATATTTGTTGCTTTAAGACTTCCTTTAATAATTGAGTAATCTTTTTTAGATAGAATTTCAGAAAATTTATTTACTGCTTTTGATTTCCGTCCCGAATAGTAGCAAGCAAATCCAATTACGTTATTTTCGTCAGTAATTTTTTTCGGTGGTAATTTAATAACTTTAGTTTTCTGTATAACTTCTGCTTTTTGTTCTTCTTTGCAACTAAAACACAAAAAAATCAAAAGATAAAATAAAATTTGTTTATTCATATTTGCTTGTTAAATTCTAGGATTTTTTTCATAATGGCTACTAACGTTTCGCGGCTT
>NZ_JALNUB010000017.1:11461-13645 GCF_023162025.1 Flavobacterium pygoscelis
CGAACTTCGTAACCGATTTCTTTCGGCTAAGATAGAATATCTTGCGAAAGAAAAATATGAATTAACTACAAAATTCGCAATCTCGCCAAACGGCTGTTATGCGTTCGGCAGTATATGTTCTATGTTTGTACATTCCAATTTATTCCAATTGGCTTTTCCAAATTTAATTATTTTATTAAGTTTTAAACATCTATTTTGATCTTAAAAATCTAAAAAAAAATCGCGAAAATTTTACTTTTCAAGTTTCTAATTTCCATTTTAATATTCAGCCAATTTTATCAAGTTTTTGTTTTACACAAACTTAATCAAATTCCAATATTTAAGTTTCTACATTCTACAAACTTAATCAACTTCTAATTTTCAGGTTTCTGCTTTACGCATACTTGATCAAGTTTCATTTTCAAGTTTTAAAAGCCAAAAAAATCGATAAAAAATTCGCTTTTAAAGTTTTGCAATTCAGTTTTCAAGCTTTAATTTCTTCTTTTTCTGTGCGATCCAACCTGCTGACGCATAACGTTTCGCGGCTTGCAGAAGTGGCGAACTTCGGAACCGAGTTTTTTCTGCTAAGAAAAAATTTCTTGCGAAAGATAAACGTGAATTTAGCACATATTTCGCCATTTTTGCAAACCGCTGTTGTACATAGTTATTTTTTTGTCAGATAGTCTAAATTCCAACTTTTAGCAATACTATCAATTTCTATTTCATTCAATTCCTTTTCCATTCTTGGTTTTGATTCATAATAAAAGAATCTGCCTTTTCTTTTTAAAATTGAATCGCCAATTATGGTACTAAAAATATTTAATTGCATAATTTTTCCATCCCCATTTTTTTTTCGGAATCCGTCATTCTCATCATTCAAAATAAAACCGTCTTTTTCCGATGGTGTTACATTTTTATAAATATGTAGAATTTCATTTTCATTTGGCGTTTTTTTCCAAGAACTCCATCCATTTCCAAAAAATCCATCATCATGTCTATTTCGTGCTTTCATATATTCATCTATAATCGGGACATGTAAAGCTTTTCTCAATTCATTAGCTTTTACTCCATAATTCAGATTTTTAATCTCATTTCTATTATCATAATAGTGGTAAGTAAAATAAATTCCAAAAATCAGAAGGGCAATTTTAAAGAAATATTTTCTCATTTGTTGCATTAAGTTATTAAATTCTTCCTTTTTTTTCATAATTATGTACAACGTCTTGGCGCTACAAGCGGTTTGCGGGTTTTGAAACTGCGTATTTTCGGCTTAACGAAAATAGGATTAAAAAACGGTAATTCCACTAAATCCGCAAATCGCTTGTAACGGCTGTTACCAGAAGTTATTTCTTTTTTTAGAGATAAAATTGGCTTAAAAAACTTGAGTTTTCTTTTTCACTTTTGTAGAAATAAATTCCAATTATTAGTTTTCTATTTTCTGTAACTTCATTTTTTAAGATTTCTTCTGTTCTTGTCCATTCTGTTGTAGATAAGATATCCATCAGTTTTTTGTCAATTGGATTTTCAAATCCACTTATTTGTTTAACATTTGTTATCTTCAAATTTGAATCAAAGTTTATTTCATAAATTCCATATTCTTTATCTAGTTTTATTCCTTTAAATTCTTCTAATTTTTTAGATAATGTTCCTTTTTCACGATAATTAATTTTGTCTGTTAAATTTATTCCTTGTGTTTTAAAAATTTTTAAAATTTCTAATTCTCGTACTTGTTTTTTTAAGTTGCTTTTTTTCAAATAAAGTAAACCGGAACACATTCCAATAGTATATTTTCCATTATTATTTTTCTGAGCATAAATAATTAGTTCAGTATTTTCCGGAATAAAAATAGAACAAGAACTTCCCATATTTCCATCGCTTCTTCCATTGATATAAATTGATTTTAAACTCTCTCCTTTGTAAAGTTCATTAATGATAATATCTGCTTTGTAAATCTCTTTTGAATCTACATTTTTGTAATTTTTAATGATTTTTACTTTAGCGACAAATTCAGATTGAATATACTTTTCAGTTATGCTTTGGTCGTTACATATACACGCATAATTTGCGATTGAAAATAGAAACGTAATTATTTGCAGTGTTTTTCTCATAATTTCTGGTAACGTCTTGGCGCTTGGCGAGGTTGCGAACTTCGTAACCGAGTTCTTTCGGCTAAGATAGAATATCTTGCGAAAGCAAAACATGAAT
>NZ_JALNUB010000017.1:13655-16324 GCF_023162025.1 Flavobacterium pygoscelis
TTCGCGGCTTTGCGAGGTTGCGAACTTCGTAACCGAGTTCTTTCGGCTAAGATAGAATATCTTGCGAAAGACAAACTTGAATTTAGCACATAATTCGCAATCTCGCAAAACCGCTGTTAGCGGTAGGTTATTTTACTAGAGATGTCGTCTGAAATAGTTTGCAAAGGTTTCTTGTGGTTTGTCAATAAGTATTTTTTCTACAAAACTTAAGCCCTCAGGTGTTAATTCATTTATTTTTTTGAAAGGTCCCCATTCTTCAGATTTTAAAAACTTACCAAGTACAAGAAAGGAGTTTTCAAATTCGACTCTATTCACAAAAAATGATGAATCTAATTTCAAGTTTCGTGCTGTGTCTGAATGATGTGTAAGCATTGCTCCAATAAAGCTTTCGTTAGAATAACCAGATAGATATACAATTGGATGATATCCTTTTCTAATCTCTCGATGAGTGGCTAATAAAACATCTCCATTTTTAAAAATATTTGAATTCATTTATTCTAATTTTGTTTTGTCAGTTATGCCATACTGACTAATTATTATTTGTTTTGCTTCTTTTTCTGCTTCATAATTACTTTTAAATTCTTTTTTGAAGAAATAGAACATTGCCATTTTATATTCTGGAAATTCAAAATAGATGAATTCATCCATTGTATGAAAGAAAAAAGCATCTTTATTCTTACTTTTCCAAAATACCAAAGAATAATATCTTGAATCTTTAGAACTTTTTTTAATTCTAGATTGAGAATTTCTTAATTGAGATAGAGCTTTGAATGGAGATAAGTCAATATTGAATCTCATAATTGACATTGGAACTTCTTTAAATATTGGAATAAATTCGTTAGAATTTCCTTTTAGATATTTCCTTCTAAAATTAAGAACATGAAATTTATAATCGATTATTTCTAGCCATCTTATAACATTTAAAGATTGTTCATATTCATAGTATTCATTATCTAAATCAGTACTTCGGAAAAGTTCTAAAGTATATTTTTCAATCTTCGATAAAGTTTCATTGTTGCAAGATGGACAAGCTGGAATAACCGTTTTCATAAAAGGTTGTTTCGTTCCATTTATTAAAGTTTCAAAATTTCGTAAAGGGTCATTTTGGAAACACCATTTTGGAAGAACATGTTCTTTTGTTAATTTATTACTTTCACCACAAAATGAACAAATATCATTCTCGCCCGCGAAATTACCAGGTTCAAAATGATTTCTTTTTATATGGTCAATGATTGTTTTTCCACTTATTCTGAAATTTTTTCTTAATAATTTGAAACAATCATCTGTCATTTTTTCTCATTTTTGGGTAACTTACCGCTAACGTCTTGGCGCTTGGCGAGGTTGGGGAGTAAAGATGCGAGATTTTTCCATTAAACACAAATTTTTCAAGTACAAAACCATCTTTAAATTAAGCCTAAAACCCCAATCTCGCCAAACGGCTGTTGTGCGATGTTATTTTACGATTCGATTTAATTCATCTGTTAATAATCCACCATCTTTTAATGTTCCTATAGTAACAATCTTTTTTTCAGATGGAGAATATGTAAAGTATTTAAAATCAAAATCTAAATCTCTGCACCAAAACCCCACAAATATCAAATAGTCTTTGTTAAAGTGGCGAATATTAAGTTTTATTGGAATACTTATTATTTGAACCAAAACTTGAATTGTATGATTTGACATTGAAAATTTATTGGCAAGTATGTCTTTTTGTATTTCAAATTGATGTGATGAATTTACATCAGCGACATTATAAATATCTACTATAAAAGCAACTTTATCGGCTGGAATTCGTGATTCATTTTGAATTCTAATCAGTACTTCATCATCAGTATTATTTATTTTAGTGATTGTTATGTCCGTTGATAATATTGGAACTCTTCTTTTATCAAATAAAGCTTGGACAATACCGTGTGGAGCAGGTTTTGCATCTCTTTCCAGTCTTAAGTAATATTTTCCATCAGATGAACATTGATGCGGAGGTGTTAAACTTTGAGAAATATCAATTAAGAATACATTTCCATTTTTAGTTAGAAACTCTTCAATTTTTAAATCGGTGGGAGTTGGTACAATATTTGACGCAATTTTTTGATATAACCAATCTTTGTTTTTAAAATTTGAATATGTTAGATTACCTTCGCAAACTTTAATAATATTTTTTCCAAGCTCTTTTTTTGTTTCTCTTGGAGCACCAATTATTAATAATCCTCCTTCTGTGTTTAAAAAAGCAGTTATTTCCTTGAAAATATCGTTTATTTCAACTTCGCCACTTTTAAATTCTACTACAGAAGATTCTTCTTGTGGAGTGGAAAAATATTCTTCAATATCAAGTAATTTAACTTGATTTCTTGGTTTTCCAAATATTTTTTCAATGTAATTAGAGTTCATTACTTTCGTTTTTTTATAATATCGCACAACGTCTTGGCGCTTGGCGAGGTTGGGGACTTTAAAGCAGAGTATTTTCTGCCGAAACGAAGATATGATAAAAAACGCTAATTCCACTATTAGAGTTCATTACTTTCGTTTTTTTATAATATCGCACAACGTCTTGGCGCTTGGCGAGGTTGGGGACTTTAAAGCAGAGTATTTTCTGCCGAAACGAAGATATGATAAAAAACGCTAATTCCACTAAAACCCCAATCTCGCCAAACGGCTGTTGGCAGTAGTTG
>NZ_JALNUB010000006.1:0-265615 GCF_023162025.1 Flavobacterium pygoscelis
TTCTAAAACTTTCGCTTTATTTTTGATCCGATTTTCATTATTTAAGTAAGAACTTATGCGCCATTGCGGGTGCAAAACTACAACGTTTATACCGTTATGCAAGCTTTTTTAATCACTTTTTTTTAACCTTTTATTAATGTTTTATTTAAAGAGCTGAAAATCTGATTTTTGAATGTGATATTTTTTTTTCTAAACAACTACTCCACTCTTCTAAATGCAATCTAAAAAAGGATTTTATCCTCTTTTATTGGCTTTGTACATAACATTTGCTCTTTGTAATCTTACTTAAAGCTACCTATTACATATAGTGTAGTCATTTTAAAAGCTTCTATCTTCTTTAATTATTGCTATTCTTGTCTTATATAGGTAAAATGGCACTAGAATTTACATTAATACTGTTTTGACACCTATATATAGGTAGGAGTTTCTTCTTTAGCCACAATCAAATGTCAATATAATATCGCGCTAGGATTGCTATTGTTGTCTTATATATAGGTAAAGCAATACTACCATTTATAAAACTGCTATTTTTTTACACCTATATATAGGTAGGTATTTTTTTTCTTACCTATATATAGGTGTAGTAATCCTATTGAGCAGACTGTGATCTAGAATAGTAAATTGTTTGTTACGCCTAACCTCTTCTAAACGTCTGAGAAAAACAAAATCGCGTTAGGGATAGCAGCGGAAAGCCCACAGTTAAGTGAAGTATAACGGAACTTGACGAGGACTTGAAGCGAATAGCCCGACCCATTCTAAAAAAGAGGCTATAACCGAACTCGGATATAGCCTCTTTTTTAGAATGGGAAACGCCAAAAGGAAAATTTTAATTTGCTTTAGCTGCTTTAGTCAACCATGATTCATTGAGATTTCCAATATCAATAGGTGTTGCCGTTTTTTGATTTTGTAACCTACCAGATTCAAAAGCTCCTACTAATATGGTTTCTATTAAATAATCTTCGTTTACCTCATAAGGTGCGTACTTTGATTTTAAGTTGATATCAAACATACTTGCAGCTGTATTAGACCAAAAGGCTTTCCAGCCACTTTTAAGATTCTTAACTAATTCAAAAGTGGTGCTACCAGTCTGACGATGTATTAATTTGACTAGAATTCGTCCTTGTCCTCTGGATAGTTTTTTGAGTTTGGCTTCAAATTCGTCGTTAAGATAATGCTCTACTATACTAAAATATCTTTTTTTCTCCTTACTTGTTTTAAGATTCGCCATTCCTTTATTCAAATTCGTCAAACGTTCTGAGGCTAATTTTGCATAAGGATAGGTTACGTATACGCGGTTTTGAAGGATCAAAAATTGCTTTCTTGCATCAGAACTCATTTTATCCTTGTATATTAATATTTCAGGTAGCTGAATGGTATCGTTAAGTATAGCGTCATCCTCTCGTAACTCATACCCCATTTTTGTAGTATCTTGAGCAATAATTTGAGCATTTACAGCAACAGCACCGAAAAGAAATAAAATAAAGAATTTAATAATCTTCATATAATAAATTTTAATTACCAAAATTATACATTTAATACACAACTGTAATACCAAAATCCTAATTTAGCAAAAAATTATTTTATGAGCACAAAATCGATATTAAAGGAATCCTCTATCACATTTTTAGAGCAATATTTAAATAACGCATCTCCAACTGGATTTGAAGCTGAAGGTCAAAAAATTTGGATGAATTATTTAAAACCTTATGTAGATACATTTATAACAGATACTTACGGAACTGCAGTTGGAGTTATTAATCCAGATGCACCTTATAAGGTAGTGATTGAAGGACATGCCGACGAAATTTCATGGTATGTAAATTACATTACTGATGACGGATTAATCTATGTGATTCGAAATGGAGGTTCTGATCACCAAATTGCACCATCAAAACGCGTGAACATTCATACTAAAAAAGGAATTGTTAAAGGTGTTTTTGGTTGGCCAGCAATTCATACTCGAAACAGAGGAAAAGAAGAAGTGGTTAAAGTAGACAATTTATTCATTGATATAGGTTGTGAAACTAAAGAAGAGGTAGATAAAATGGGTGTACACGTAGGTTGTGTAATCACTTATCCTGACGAATTTATGATTTTGAATGAAAATAAATTTGTTTGTCGTGCCATTGATAACCGCATGGGCGGATTTATGATTGCTGAAGTAGCGCGTTTGCTACATGAAAACAACATCAAATTACCTTTTGGATTGTACATTACTAACTCTGTTCAGGAAGAAGTTGGTCTTCGTGGTGCCGAAATGATTACTAAAACAATAAAACCTAATGTAGCAATTGTTACTGATGTTTGTCACGACTCTACTACTCCAATGATCGATAAGAAGATTGAAGGCGAAACAAAAATAGGTAAAGGTCCAGTAGTTACTTACGCTCCGGCGGTTCAAAACAATTTGAGAGAATTAATTCTAGAAACAGCAATGGCTAAGGAAATTCCGTTTCAGCGACTAGCTTCATCTCGGGTTACGGGAACAGATACGGACGCTTTTGCTTATAGCAATGGTGGCGTTGCATCCGCATTAATCTCCTTACCTTTACGTTATATGCATACTACTGTCGAAATGGTTCATAGAGATGACGTAGAAAATGTAATCAAATTGATCTATGAAACGCTATTGAAATTAGAAAATGAAGAGACTTTTTCTTATTTTAAATAATATTTTAAGGAGCTAATCCCGCTATCCGCTTTATCTTTTGTCCCGAAACCCGGGACAAAAGGATATCGCTCCTATCGGGGCTAAAGAAAGAATAAATACAAATTCAATTTTTTTATGAAAATTCTACTACTCGAAGATGATTTTACTTTATCAAAAGAAATTGCAACATTTTTTACTTCAAAATCTTATGAATGCACCCCATTTTATGATGGTCTATTGCTTGTAAAAAAATACAAAGCTAATGCTTATGATTTGATCATTCTAGACATTAATGTTCCAGGAAAAAACGGAATTGAAGTCTGTAAAGCGATTAGAGAATTGGACAAAAAAACTCCTATTATAATGTTAACGGCTTTTAGTGAAATCGAAGACAAACTTTCTTCATTCGAAAATGGTGCCGACGATTATCTGGTAAAACCTTTTCATTTTGATGAATTATACGCCAGAGTAATTGCTTTATTAAGACGAAAAGACATTCCACAGCAAACAAAAGATAAAATTAGTATTCATAATTTAGATATATTTGAAACGGAAATGAAAGTTTTTCGTTCAGACGAAGAGATTAAATTGACTCCAAAAGAGTTTAAATTGCTATTAACATTAGCCAATGCCAATGGAAATGTACTGTCAAAGCAATTTATTGCAGAAAAATTGTGGGATTATCATATAGAAACCAATCAAAATACAATTGAAGTTTACATCAACTTTTTAAGAAAAAAAATAGATAAAGACCATCCCGTAAAATTAATTCACACCAAAATAGGATATGGTTATTATTTAAAAGAGTCCGAATGACATTAAATAACAGAATATCACTTTTAGTAAGTTTACTCTTCACCGTCTTGTTTGGCTTGGCTTCAACATTGATATTTATATTATATGCTAATTTTAGAAAAGAGGAATTTAGAGATCGATTAGAAGTAAAAGCACTTTCGAATATAAAACTACTCGTAAATGTTAAAAAGGTAGATAAGCAATTATTAAAAATGATTGATCAAAATACCATTAACAAACTTTACAATGAAAAAACATTAATTTTTGATTCTAATTATCGCTTGATTTATAGCAGTATTGATGATGCAAAAATCAATTGGTCAGTTAATGACCTAAAATATCTTAAAACACATAAAACACTTTTTAAACAACAAGGTAATTATGAAGTATATGGTATCTTTTATGATACTAATTACGAAGATTATTACGCGTTAATCTCTGCAACGGATGATTACGGCAAGCGAAAATTACTTTATTTGCGTTTTATTCTGATTATTTCTTATATCGTTTTTACTGCAATTTGTTGGGTATTGACTTCATTTACTGTCAAAAAAATCATGCATCCTTTGGGTATTTTTCATCAAAAAATAAGAGATATAAATGCAAACAACCTTGATAGTAGAGTTGAAGTTCGAAGTAAAAAAAATGAAATCGACTTGATTGCTAGCGAGTTTAATTTTATGATGGACCGAATTGAAATTTCGTATCAAAAACAAAAAGAATTTACGGCTCACGCTTCTCATGAACTACGTACTCCTTTGTCTAGAATAACCTCTCAAATAGAAAACAATATTGCTCTCAAAGAAACAGATCAAAACGCTAAAAATTTCTTAAACACCATTCTTGGTGACGTCAATCAATTAACAGAACTTATAAATTCTTTGTTGATTCTGTCCAAATTGGAGAATAAAAAATACGAAAACAAAGAAATTTATCGACTAGACGAAATTCTATTTACTGCGATTGAGAAGTTGAACAAAATATTTCCTGATTTTGTTATCCTTTTTGAAATGGAAGAAAGTGACAATTTAGATTCGCTTTTAGAAATTACTGGAAATAAAAAGTTGCTAGAAATTGCGATTAGTAATATTCTAAAAAATGCTTTTACTTATTCGGATAATCAACAAGCGATAGTAAAAATTAAAGTTGATGGAGAGCAACTAATTATCTCCGTTTCAAACACTGGAAGAACATTAACTGCTAAGGAACAAAAAAATCTTTTTCAACCTTTTATGCGTGGTGAAAACGCTAATGGAACCACTGGTTTTGGTCTTGGTTTACGTATTGTACAGCGAATCCTTACGCTTCATAATGCTAAAATTTTATATAAAAATCCTGAAGAAAATACTAATTTATTCCTACTGATTTTTCATACTTAAGGTCTTTTTAAGGTTGAAATTAAGGCTTCTTAAAGATAGCCAGAACATCTTTGTATCCAACAAAAAAGGATATAATGAAAAAATTAATTGGATTAGTACTACTCTTATTTCTAAATCAAGTTGTTTTCGGTCAAAAAATAGTTACAGTTAAAGACTGCGAAAACATTTTTTTAGAGAACAATCTTGTATTGTTAGCCTCACATTACAATATTGATGCTTCAAAAGCACTCATTATTCAGGCACGTATTTGGGATAATCCCACATTTACGGCTGATTTGAATGCGTATAATCCAGAAAAAGAAAAGTATTTCTACAATGGATCACAAGGAGCTAAATCTTTTGGGATTGAACAACTCATCTACTTAGGAGGAAAAAAACGCAATGAAGTAAAATTAGCGCAAGCTACTGCAAAGCAAACCGAATTGGAATTTGATGAATTGCTTCGAACCTTAAAATTTCAATTGCGTAAAAGTTTCTACACAGTTTACTTCAATTCAAAAAATCTTGAAACCATAGACAGACAGCTGTCACATATTGAAGATTTAATAAGCTCTTATTCAGTACAAACTCAAAAAGGGAATTTGCCTTTGAAAGATTTGGTGCGTTTACAATCTTTGTTTTTAAATTTTAAAAATGACAGAATTGAAGTCGTAAACAGTACGATAGAGGAACAAGCAAACTTAAAATTACTGCTGAACGAAAGTGAAAATGTTGTTCCAACACTGACTGACATTGATTTTGAAAAATATACTAAAGAAATCAGCCTTGATGCCAAAGTATTAGAAAACATAGCCATAGAAAGTCGCCCTGATTATCTGCAACAGCAAAAAAACATTGAAATCAATGAGTTGAATATTAAATATCAAAAATCGCTCGCTATTCCGGACTTAACTTTAGGATTAGCCTACGCACAACGTGGAGGCGCATTTGATAATCAAAAAAATGTAACACTTGGAATACCATTGCCACTTTGGAATAAAAATAAAGGAAACATACAAGTAGCTAAAGCTTTATTAGAACAATCAAAAGTAGAAAAACAAGCCTTTGATTTACAGCTTCAAACTGAAATTGCTTCTAATTGGAACAAATGGAATGAGTCTCGAAAAAACTATCAGTTATTAAATCCTAAAATAAATGCTGATTTTGAAATGGTGTACAAAGGTATTTTAGAAAATTTTCAGAAAAGAAATATCAGCTTACTTGAGTTTACTGATTTCATGGAAAGTTACAATCAAGCAGCGATTCAAATGAATGAGTTAAAGAAAAAATTAGTCCTTTCTGGAGAAGAATTTAACAATACCATCAATAAGGATCTATTTTAAAATACCATTCATAAAATCCTCATAACGAATAGCAAACATTCAATTGTAAATAAAAATAAATTAGGCAAATTACACTTGCCTCGCAGCAGTATGCGACAGATACATAACCAAATAAAAGAAACAAAATGAATTATAAAACACTTATAGGAATTGGCTTAGTTGTATTAGCCATGACAAGTTGTAAGCAAGAAGAAGAAAAGCAAGAAACAGCAACCACATTTGTGCTAAGCGACAAAATGCTAAAAACAACCACAACAGCTGTAGCAACAAAAGAAGCGGTACGAAATGAATTAAGTTTTTATGGAAAAATTACTACGGACGACAATAATGCAATTGATGTCTATCCACTTGTTGGCGGAAACGTGGTTAAAGTAAATGTTGAACTTGGAGATTATGTAAAAAAAGGTCAAGTATTAGCAGTGATAAAAAGTACTGATATTGCTGATTTTGAAAAGCAAATGGTAGATGCTAAAAGTGATTTATTGGTAGCCAAAAATAACTTAAAGGTTTCTCAAGAATTATTTGAAGGAAAATTAAATTCGGAGAGAGAAGTACTTCAAGCAAAAGGAGAAGTCGATAAAGCGGCTTCACAATTGAATAAAATTCAGCAAACCTATAAAATTTATAATATAAAAAGTGGCTCCTTATATGAAGTAACAGCACCAATAAGTGGTTTTATAATTCAAAAAAGCATTAATCAAAACATGCTTTTGAGAAATGACCGCTCCGAAAATATTTTTGATATTGCCGAAATCAGCGAAGTTTGGGCTATGGCTAATGTCAACGAAAGTGATATTGAAAAAGTAAAATTAGGAGAAGATGCAGCTATTACCACTTTAAGTTATCCGGATAAAGTTTTTAATGGAAAAGTAGATAAAATTTTTAACGTGATTGATCCTAATACCAAAGCCATGAACGCTAGAATAAAACTGCAAAACAAGGATTTTCTCTTAAAACCGGATATGAACGCCACAATTAAATTATCATTTGAAGAAGATAAATCTATGATTGCGGTTCCAAGTACTGCCATCATATTTGATAAAAGTAAAAACTATGTTTTAATTTATAAAGATCGTAATAACATTAAAACTAGACAAGTTGAAGTGTACAGACAAGTTAGCGGTACGACCTATATTTCTAGTGGACTACAAGAAAACGAAAAGGTAATTACCACCAATCAATTGTTTATTTATGATGCTTTAAACGAATAAAACATGAACAAATTTATCAAAAATATTATTGCTTTTTCTATTAAGAACAAGGCATTTACCTTCTTTTGGGTTGGCGTTTTGGCCGTTGCAGGCTTTATCGCTTTCAAAAATATGCCTATTGAAGCATTTCCTGATGTAACCAATACTCAAATTACTATTATCAGTCAATGGAATGGCCGAAGTGCTGAAGAAATTGAGCGTTTTGTAACTTCTCCAATTGAAATTGCATTAAATCCGGTACAGAAAAAAACCAGTGTTCGCAGTGTTACTATGTTTGGCTTATCAGTAATCAAAATTATATTTGACGATGGTGTAGATGATGTTTTCGCGCGTCAACAAGTCAATAATTTATTAAAAAATGCCTCTTTGCCGGATGGTGTAGATGCCGATGTACAACCGCCTTATGGTCCAACTGGTGAAATCTTCAGATATACGCTTCAAAGTAAAAATAGAGATACTAGAGATTTATTAACCATACAAAACTGGACAATTGACAAGCAGTTGCGCGCCGTTCCAGGAATTGCTGATATAGCCGTTTTTGGAGGACAAGAAAAAACATACGAAGTAGGTGTTGATCCTGTCAAACTGGCTCGCTATAACATTACACCCTTGCAAGTTTTTGAAGCGGTAAATGGGAGTAATCTAAATGTTGGTGGTGATGTAATCGAAAAAAATGGCCAAGCATATGTAGTTCGTGGAGTTGGTTTATTAAGTTCTATTGCAGATATCGAAAATATAATTGTTGACGATGCAAACGGAAACCCTGTTTTGGTAAAAAACGTAGCTTCTGTTTATGAAAGTTCCTTACCACGAGTGGGTCAAGTGGGTCTTAACGACAAAGATGATGTGGTAGAAGGAATTGTTGTAATGAGAAAAGGGGAAAATGCAAAGGAAGTTTTGGCTTTGGTAAAAGCAAAAATTGATGAACTGAATAACTCAATTCTTCCAAAAGACGTAAAAATGGTTACTTTTTACGACCGTGATAATTTGATGAATTTCACCACCGAAACTGTAATGCACAATTTACTGGAAGGAATTATTCTAGTTACCTGCATCGTATTTTTATTCATGGCCGATTGGCGCACCACTTTTACGGTTTCAATTGTAATTCCGCTATCGTTACTTTTTGCCTTTTTATGTCTGAAATTAATGGGAATGAGTGCCAATTTATTGAGCCTTGGTGCAGTCGATTTTGGTATTATCATTGATGGCGCCGTCGTGATGGTAGAAGGTTTATTTGTAGTTCTCGATCGTAAAGCTAAAGATGTTGGAATGGAAAAATTTAACAAATTAGCCAAAGGCAGCTTAATAAAAAATACAGGAACTGAAATGGGTAAATCTATTTTCTTTTCAAAATTGATTATTATAACGGCTTTGCTCCCTATATTTTCTTTCCAGAAAGTAGAAGGAAAAATGTTCTCTCCCCTAGCCTTTACACTAGGTTTTGCTTTAATTGGAGCGTTACTTTTTACCTTAACCTTAGTTCCCGTTTTGTCGCATTTACTGCTGAATAAAAACGTGCGTGAAAAACACAATCCATTTGTTGAATTTTGGGATCGAATTGTAGAAAAAGGTTTTAAATGGAGTTTTAAACATAAGGTTAAATCATTGACTGCTTCAATTGTTTTATTAGTGGTGGTCGTAATTTCTGGAACTTTTTTAGGGACAGAATTTTTACCACAACTCAACGAAGGTTCACTTTGGATCACTGCAGAAATGCCAATGAGTAGTTCCTTGCAAGGATCGATGAAAGTTACCAATGAATTGAAAGCGGTCTTATTATCCTTTGAAGAAGTAGATGGCGTTATTTCTCAAACGGGTAGAAGTAATGACGGAACAGATCCAAATGGTTTTGGTTTTGTACAGTTTCAAGTGAATTTAAAACCCAAAAAAGAATGGAAAAGAAAAATATCCCAAGATGCATTAGTCGATCAAATGGATAAAAAGTTGAAGCAATTTCAAGGAATAACCTATAATTATTCTCAACCTATTTCTGATAATGTCTCGGAAGCCGTTGCAGGTTTTAAAGCAGCAAATGGAGTCAAAATTTATGGAGATGATTTGGTAAAAATTGACAGCATTGCAAATATTGTATTGAAAGAGATCAAAAACATACCCGGAATTAAAGATGCAGGTTTGATTCGGAATCTTGGTCAACCAGAAATTAGCGTAGTATTAAATCGTGAAAAAATGGCTGCTTATGGAGTGATGTTAAATGATGCACAAGCTGTTCTGGAACTCGCTTTTGGTGGAAAAACAGCAACACAAAAATATGAAGATTCAAAGAAATTTGATGTTCGTGTTCGTTATGCTAAAGAATATCGTAAAGATGAAATTGATATACGTGATCTAAAAGTGCCGACAAAAAGTGGTGCGAAAATTCCATTAAAAGAAATATCGGATGTCAAAAAAATTACGGGTCCAGCCTTTATTTATAGAGACAACACGAAGCGATTTATTGGTGTGAAATTTTCTGTACGAGATCGAGATTTAGGAGGTACTATTGCGGAAGCGCAAGAAAAAGTAGCTAAAATCGAACTTCCAACTGGTTATTCTATAGGATGGACCGGAGAATTTGAAAACCAAGTGCGTGCAAGCGAAAGATTAGCACAAGTGGTTCCTATAAGTTTAATTGGGATATTTATTTTATTGTTCCTCTTATTCGGAAATATCAAGGATTCGCTGTTAGTTTTAGCCAATGTTCCTTTTGCCATTATTGGCGGAATTATAGCATTGCATGTTACCGGAATGAATTTCGGAATTTCTGCCGGTGTTGGTTTTATCGCCCTTTTAGGGATTTGTATTCAAAATGGTGTCATCTTAATTTCAGAATTCCATCATAATCTAAAAGCCAAACTGTCGCTGGAAGAATCGATATTCGTAGGAGTAAAAGCAAGAACCAGAGCAGTTGTAATGACAGCGCTTATGGCTTCAATAGGATTATTACCAGCAGCAATTTCTACAGGAATTGGTTCTGAATCGCAAAAACCACTAGCTGTTGTAATTATTGGCGGATTGATTACCGCCACTATTTTGACTTTATTGATATTCCCAATTATATTTTGGATTTTCAACAGAAAAAAACATGCTCCAATAGAATAAAAAATTATTAGTTGTTTGGTTAGAAAGGCATCATTATTCATTTATAATGGTGTCTTTTTTTTGAAATCAATTTGCAATACGAATTCACGGACTATTCCTTATTACTACTATTTACTCTCTTTGATTTACCTTATTTCTTTTTTAAGTTTTTTTTAAGGTCAATTTTAAGGTCTCTTAAAGCCCATCGATAGCATCTTTGTTCTATCAAAAAAGATCAAATGAAACAAATATTGATATTATCAGCTTTATTATTTGAAAATCAATACAGTAATCCACCAAACTAGTTTCTCTACCACTATCTTTTTGATTCGATTTAGAATTTATTATTCTAAACATACCTTCCACAGATTATTTTCTTAAAGTTTCCAAACCTTAATAATCTACTAAAAATATTGATAAAATGAATAAAATTGTAACTCTTATAGGCATCTGCGCCATAATGAATTTAACAAGCTGCAAATCTGATGTAAAAAAAGAGGCAGAAATAGCTGAAATTACTGTTACTTCTCCAGTAATAAAAGATACCACATTTACAAAGGAATATATTGCTCAAATACAGTCCATACAAAATGTAGAACTTAGAGCACAAGAAAAAGGTTACCTAGAAAACATCTACGTAGATGAAGGTAGAACCGTAAAGGCAGGACAATTATTGTTTAGCATTATGCCTAAATTATATGAAGCTGAATACTTGAAAGCTAAAGCCGATTATAGAATGGTTCAAATTGAATTTCAAAATACTAAAGTTTTAGCTGATAAAAATATTGTTTCAAAATCAGAACTAGCGATGTCTAAAGCAAAATTAGAGGAAGCTAATGCAGATTTATCATTAGCAGAGACCCATTTGTCATTCACTAAAATTAAAGCCCCTTTTGAAGGAACTATTGACAGAATTTTGTTCAAAAAAGGAAGTTCTATAGATGAAGGTACTGTATTAACCAAAATTTCAAATAATAAAGAAGTCTATGCTTATTTTAATATGTCAGAAGTAGAGTATTTAAATTATAAATCTCGTGCAACTAAAGACATCAATAACAAAGCTACTTTATTATTATCTAATGGAGAACAACATAAATATCCCGGTCAAATTGAAACTATTGAAAGTGAATTTGATAACAATACGGGAAACATTGCCTTTAGAGCAAAATTTCCAAATCCTGAATTACTTCTAAAAAACGGAGAAACTGGAAAAGTAAGATTGACTGTTCCTATTAAAAATGCACTACTTATTCCGCAGAAAGCAACCTTCGAAATTCAGGACAAAATATATGTTTTTGTTATGGATAAAAACAATGTAGTTCACTCTCGAAATATTGAAGTAAAACAACGATTATCTAATGTTTACATCATAGAATCAGGATTATCTCCAGATGATAAAATACTAATAGATGGACTTCAAACGGTAAAAGAAGATGAGAAAATCAAACCTAAAATGGTTTCTGCTACATCGATTTTCAATAGTTTAGAATTAATCAAACAATAGATAAATTTAATCCTATAAAGTAACTATTATGTTTAATAAATTTATTCAAAGACCTGTTCTTTCTATTGTTATCTCCCTTATCATTGTTTTTTTAGGAGGATTAGCATTAATTCAATTACCAATTACTCAATTCCCATCTATTTCTCCGCCAAAAGTTAATATCGTAGCTGAATATCCAGGTGCTAATGGCGAATTGATGGTCAAATCAGTAGTAATTCCATTAGAAAGAGCCTTAAACGGTATTCCTGGAATGAAATACATTGCTTCGGATGCTGGTAATGATGGTGAAGCTTCTATTCAAGCCGTATTTGAATTAGGAACTGATCCCAATATTGCAGCAGTAAATGTTCAAAATCGTGTCGCTGCTGTTGTAAATAAACTTCCTCCAATCGTTGTTAGAGAAGGGGTAAAAATCACACGTGAAGAATCTAACATGCTGCTTTACATCAATTTGTACAGTAAAGATCCTAAACTAGATGTAAATTTCCTTTACAATTATGCCGATATTAATATGCTTTCAGAGTTGAAGCGTGTGGATGGTGTAGGATTTGCAGATGTTCTAGGAGACAGAGAATATTCGATGCGTGTTTGGTTAAAACCGGACAGAATGTTGGCTTACAAAGTATCTTCAGAAGAAGTTATGAAATCGCTTGACGATCAAAGTTTTGAAGCATCTCCTGGAAGATTAGGAGAAAGTTCTGGAAAAAAATCACAAGCATTTGAATATGTTTTAAAATATCCAGGACGTTATACAACTAAAGAACAATATGAAAATATTGTAATTCGTTCTAATGCCAACGGAGAATTACTCAGATTAAAAGATATAGCTGAAGTTGAATTTGGAAATGCGTATTACAATTTATATTCCAAATTAAACGGAAAACCTTCGGCAGCCATTGTAATCAAACAATCTTACGGAAGTAATGCCAGCGATGTAATTAAGAATGTAAAAAAGAAATTAGAAGAAATAAAAGGCGAATCCTTTCCAAAAGGAATGGATTATGAAATTGGATATGATGTTTCTAAATTTCTAGACGCTTCGATCGAAAAAGTAATTCACACTTTAGTAGAGGCATTTTTACTAGTTTCACTAGTGGTTTTTGTATTCTTAGGAGATTGGCGTTCAACATTAATTCCTGCTATTGCAGTTCCTGTTTCGTTAATCGGAACGTTCTTTTTCATGCAACTGTTTGGAATTACAGTCAACTTAATTACTTTATTCGCATTAGTTTTAGCAATTGGTATTGTGGTCGATGATGCCATAGTCGTCGTCGAGGCCGTCCATGCAAAAATGGAAGAATTTCATGTCAATGCATTGGAAGCTACAAAAATGGCCATGAAAGATATTGGAGGTGCCATTATCGCTATTACCTTAGTTATGGCAGCTGTATTTATTCCAGTTTCATTCATGTCGGGTCCTGTTGGAATTTTTTACAGACAGTTTTCGGTTACCATGGCTACGGCAATTATTTTGTCCGGTATTGTAGCGCTAACATTTACGCCTGCATTGTGTGCTATGATGTTGAAAAACGTACATGGAGTACCCAAAAAAGACACGGTTTTAAATAGATTATTAGCCAAATTCAATAACTGGTTTAATGGCTTGCAAGGAAAATACCAAAAACTGGTAACTCTTATTGTGAACAGAAGAGTGATTACTGTATTAGTATTATTAGTATTTTGTTTGGGAACTTATTTCTTAAGTTCAACTGTACCATCGGGATTTATACCTAATGAAGATCAAGGTTTATTCTATGCGGTGATACAAACTCCACCAGGATCTACTTTAGAAAGAACCGATGAAATTGCAGATCAATTGCAAAAAATTGCTTCTGGAATGGACGAAGTAAAATCAGTTTCAACGATGTCAGGTTATGAAATATTATCTGAAGGTACTGGATCTAATACAGGAAGTGTATTGGTAAATCTAAAAGGTTGGGACGAAAGAAAACACACGTCTCAACAAGTAATGGATGAATTAGAAGAAAAATCAAAAAATATAAAAGGAGCTACTATTGAGTTCTTCCCTCCTCCTGCTGTTCCTGGTTATGGTGCTGCCGGTGGATTTGAACTTCGAGTAGTGGATAAAATTGGTACTGGCGATTTCAAAAAAATGGAAAAAGTCACTAAAGATTTTGTCAAAGAATTAGGTAAAAGACCCGAACTTTCTTCTGTGTTTACTTTTTATAGTGCCAGTTTCCCTCAATATATGTTGAAAGTAGATAACGATAAAGCACAACAAAAAGGAGTTTCAATATCAGATGCTATGGATAATTTATCCACACTTATCGGAAGTAATTATGAAACCAGTTTTATAAAATACGACCGACAATACAAAGTAATGGTTCAAGCTTTGCCACAATACAGAGCAATGCCAGAAGATGTTTTGAAATTATACACCAAAAATGATGCAGGCGAAATGGTACCATACGGCGCCTTTATGACAGTTGAAAAAGTATTTGGTCTTTCTGAAATTACGAGACACAATCTGTACAATGCTTCTGAAATAAGTGGAGGTCCTGCTGCAGGTTATAGTAGTGGAACAGCCTTAAAAGTAGTTGCGGAAGTAGCCAAACAAACGTTACCAAAAGGATTTGGAATCGAATGGGCGGGAATTTCTATCGATGAATCCAGACAAGGAAATCAAGCCGTTTATATTTTCTTGATCTCTTTAATATTTGTTTATCTGGTACTTTCGGCACAATATGAAAGTTTTATGTTGCCTTTGCCAATTATTTTATCGTTACCTGTTGGAATATTTGGAGCTTTCTTTTTACTGAAAGTATTGGGATTAGAAAATAACATTTACGCACAAATTGCCATGGTCATGCTGATTGGTATCTTAGGTAAAAATGCGGTATTGATAGTCGAGTTTGCCGTACAAAGGCACGCTGCAGGACTCACCGCAATGCAAGCCGCCATCGAAGGAGCTACAGCGCGTCTTCGTCCTATTTTGATGACTTCTTTTGCTTTTATTGCTGGATTAATTCCGTTGGTTTTTGCCTCTGGTCCTGGAGCTGTTGGTAACAGAACTATTGGAGCCGCTGCTGCCGGAGGAATGTTATTCGGAACCATTTTCGGTGTAATTATCATCCCTGGATTGTATTACATCTTTGCAAAAATTTCAGAAAAACACATTCTAATTGAAGGAGAAGAAGAAGGAACACTGACAGAAGGTTTAAGAGATTATCTAAAAGGAATCTTCAAGATTGTAAAAAGAAAAAAGAATAAAAAGAATGATCTTTAATCTTAGAAATTTAAGAAAATGAACGTACAAAAAAATTATTATAAAATAGGAATTATAGCTCTTTTTGCAACTTTTACGAGTTGCAAAATGCTTGCTCCTGTTGAGAATGTAGAAAAACCAGAATTACCCGTATCTTTTGCAGATTCAAAAGACACTATTAATTCTGCTACAATAAAATGGAAAAGCTTTTTTTCTGATAAGAATCTCCAAAGCCTTATTGATACTGCTCTTACCAATAACATTGACTTGAAAATGACCTTGCAAGATATTGAAATAGCAAGAAATGATGTTAGAATTAAAAAAGGCTTATTTCTACCAACCGTTTCTGGTGGTTTAGCTGTTGGAACTGAAAAAGTAGGTCGTTACACAAGCACTGGTGCGGGTGATGCATCAACTGATATCACTCCTGGACATGCCGTTCCTGAAACACTAAATGATTTTTCTCTTGGCATTCGTGCCAGTTGGGAAGTTGATATTTGGAAAAAATTGCGAAACTCAAAAAAAGCAGCAGCAACACGCTATCTTGCTACTATTGAAGGCAAAAATTTTGTTGTAACTAATTTGGTTGCCGAAATTGCCAATTCGTATTATGAATTACTTTCATTAGACAATCAAATGGATGTGATTAAAGAAACGATTCAGTTGCAGAAAAATGCTTTAGAAATTGTAAAAGTTCAAAAAGATGCGGCAAGAGTAACTTTATTAGCCGTAAGAAAATACGAAGCCGAAGTTTTAAATTCTGAAAGTCTAGAGTTTGATATTAAACAACAAATTAAAGAAAACGAGAACAAAATTAATTTTCTTTTAGGAAGATATCCACAAACAATTGTCAGAGATAAAACAGTTTTTGAAAGTCAAATTCCAATACAAATTAATTCAGGAATTCCATCTCAATTATTGGCCAATCGTCCTGACATCAAACAAGCAGAATTAGAGTTGTTCGCTACTAAATGTGATGTTAAAGCTGCTCAAGCTGAATTTTACCCATCATTTTCCATTTCAGGAGGATTAGGTTTTCAAGCGTTTAAACCGTCATTACTTTTCACAACACCAGAATCTTTAGCGTATTCATTACTTGGAGAATTAACGGCTCCTTTAATTAATAGAAATGCAATAAAAGCCGAATTTAATAAGGCGAAAGCATATCAAGTTCAAGCAATGTACAATTATCAAAAAACAATTTTGAATGGTTATGTTGAAGTGTCAAATGAACTATCGAATATTAAAAACTTAGAACAATTGTACGCTTTAAAAAGTAAAGAAGTAGAAGCTTTAAATAGTTCAATATCTATTTCAAACGATTTATTCAGATCTTCTAAAGTAGATTATTTTGAAGTTTTAATGACGCAAAGAGATGCTCTTTCTTCAAAACTAGAATTAATTGAAGCAAAGAAAAGAGAATTTAATGCCGTTGTGAATGTGTACAAAGCATTAGGAGGAGGATGGAATTAATTTAATTCCTTTAAATTTTATAACAATAATAGTTTTCTTGTAGGTTGATAAAAGGCATCATTATTAATTTAATGATGCCTTTTTGAATTTAGACTTCACTTAAAATTGGTTTACTCGTGAACAATATCTTTTAATAAAATTTGTATTTTTATTACATTTACTTCAAATAATTGTGTAGTAATATAACACCAATCAAAAACTCTAAACAAAGCTAGAAAAATGTGTGAAAAATGTTTTATTAGAGAATATCCTAAATTTAATTCTACAAAAGAATTTGAAGTGTTTCTAGCAGAATTTGATAAAAAAATAGCAAAGTCAATAATTTTCATTAATCAAGGGGAATACAAAGCAGATAATCATACAATATATCTATGCAATAATTGTCAAACAATATGGTGGCTTTCTGATCCTGATAATCATTGGTGTGGATATTTTATGATAGATACAAATGCTAAAAAGCTTATTGACAAAGATGACCGAAATGGGAAAATCCATAAATATGGATGTTTGTCAATATTTATAATTCTGATCACTTTCACTTTGTTTAGATTAATTTCATAAAAAAGTGGCATCATATAACAGCTAATGCTTTACTGCTTTTTTGGCTAAATTTAAAAATGATTTAATACTTGCAAAATGTGTTTTTAATGGAAAAATAAATCTTACACTAAAAAGCAAAAAACCGCAATTCAAATTTAAACTGCGGTTTTTCTATTATTTATATTCTTTATTAGAAATTATCTATTTGCCAAATAAGCTACAACATTTTTCTCGATCCTTTCATTGATATTTGAGATATCTGCTTTTACAAATTTCTCTCCAAGGATATTCTCGTATAATTCGATATATCTTTCAGAAACCGTTTCAATATATTCGTCAGTCATATTCGGGATTTGTTGCCCTTCTAAACCTTGAAAACCATTTTTAATTAACCAGCGACGAACAAACTCTTTTGACAATTGTTTTTGTTCTTCTCCTTTATCTTGTCTTTCTTGATATCCTTCAGCATAGAAATAACGAGAAGAATCTGGTGTGTGAATTTCGTCAATTAAAACAATAACTCCGTCTCTAGTTTTCCCAAATTCGTATTTAGTATCTACTAAAATTAATCCACGACTTGCAGCAATCTCAGTTCCTCTTTGAAACAAAGCTCTAGTATATTTTTCTAAAACTAAATAATCTTCTTCGGTAACAATTACTTTTGATAAAATAGCTTCTCTAGAAATATCTGCATCGTGTTCGCCATTATCTGCTTTTGTAGTTGGCGTTATGATTGGTTCTGGAAATTTATCATTTTCTTTCAACCCTTCTACCATTTTAACTCCACAAATTTCTCTTTTTCCAAGAGCGTATTCGCGTGAAGCATGACCTGATAAATAACCACGAATTACCATTTCTACCTTAAAAGGTGTACATAAATGACCCACAGCAACACTTGGATCTGGAGTAGCAATCAACCAGTTTGGTACAATATCCTGAGTCAACTCCATGAATTTTGTAGCAATTTGATTCAGAATTTGCCCTTTATACGGAATTCCTTTAGGTAAAACTACATCAAAAGCCGAAAGCCTGTCTGTAGCCACCATCACTAAAAGGTCATCATTTATATTATAAACTTCTCTTACTTTACCTCGGTAAACCGATTTTTGATTAGGAAAATTAAAGTCGGTTGTCGTAATTGTATTACTCATCTTTGTTAAGTGTTGTGTTGTTGTTTTTGCAAAAATAGGTTGTTTGAAAGAGATACACAAAATTGTTGAAACATTATTCTAATTCAAAAATAGAGTCAAAAGTTATAAAGTCATAAAGTTGAAAGTCAGTGATAATTTGGTTTATAAAAAGAAGGAAGCACTACTGTAATTATTCCAGCTTTTAGACTTCAACTTTAGACACTTAAAAAAATCTACTTTTTTAGCAACGTACTATTAAATAAATCTAAAATTCGGCTGTATTCATCTACCCAAGAATAAGTTTCCTTAAAACCATGCGCTTCTACAGGGAAAGAAGAAAGGCTCCAATTTTTCTTGCCTAGTTCTATAAAACGTTGCGATAAACGAACAATATCTTTGTATTCTACGTTATCATCTACCATTCCGTGAAGCATCAATAATTTTCCTTGCAGATTATCAGCAAAATAAATAGGAGAACTTTTTTTGTAAGCTTCTGGATCCGTTTCTGGAAAATTCAGAATGTTTCCAGTATACCCATGATTGTAATGTGCCCAATCTGTTACAGATCGCAATGCGGCACCGGAAGCGAATTCGTTTGGAGTAGTCAACATTCCCATCAACGTAATAAAACCGCCGTAAGAACCTCCGTAAATCCCTACTCTACTTGCATCAATTCCTAAATTTTTAACTAAATAATTTTTACCATCAATTTGATCTGATAAATCTTTTCCGCCCATAAAACGGTAGATTCCAGTTCTAAAATCACGTCCGTAGCCATCACTTGCTCTGTAATCAATATCCAAAACAGTATAACCTAAATCAGTCAATAAGTTATGAAACATGTATTCTCTATGGTAACTACTCCAATAATTATGTGCATTTTGCAAATATCCTGCGCCATGTACAAAAAGAATAGCTGCTTTATTCGCATTGCTTGTTTCTGGTTTGTACAAACGGGCATAAACATCAGTTCCATCTTGAGCTTTAAAAGTAATCACTTCTGGTTCACGCCATTTATAAGACTTAAAAGCTTCAGTGGTAGAATTCGTTATTTGGCTAAGGGTAGTATTTTTTTTGTTGGCTGCCACATACAATTCCCAAGGTTTATTTTTATACGAATAGCGAACTAAAAGCGTATTTTCATCTGGAGACAAACTCACTTCATGAGCTCCATCTTTCGTTAAAATAGGTTGTAAAATAGCATTTGAAACTTCTAATTTATAGAAATTTCTATTTCCTGGATGCGTAGTATTTGTTGTTAAATAAAAAGATTTTTTATCCTTTGCCAAAGTGACATCACGAACTTCCCAATTTCCTTTTGTCAATTGTACTTTCTTTTTTGACTTTAAATTATAAGTGTATAAATGAGAAAAACCGGTTGCTTCTGATTGAAAATAAATCGTTTCATTATCTCCCAAAAATCCAAGTGTTCCACCGGAATAAGAATAAGAAGGAATACCAGGTCCACCAATCCAAGCTTCATCATGTTGATGGTCTAATTCTTGAAAAGTACCAGTCTCTAAATTTAAACTTACAATCCAACGGTCTTTGTTATCCTGACTTCTAATTTCAGAAATGGCATAAGATCCATCTTCATTATAAATGGGTTCTTGAACTACTATTAATTTATCTTTTTTCTCAGTAGTTTTTGATTTTTCATAAGATTCTAAATATTTTGGAACATCCTGAATATGGCTCAAAGATGAAAAATTAACAAAATAAACAGAATCTTTAGCAACACTGTAAATTCCAAATTTTGTTGTGAGTAAGTTGTCTACTGAAACTTTTTCTTTAGTCTCTTCAGTTTGGTTATAACCATCTGCAGTAATAAAAAGTTCCATTTTTTCATTCTTACCCTCTACCTCTTCTATGAGTCTGAAAGTAGCAAAATTTCCTTTTGGAGAAGCCTTTAGACTTCCAAAATTATATTTTCCATAATAATACGGTTTTGGAAAATCAGACTTAGTCAATTTCGATTTCGCCAAATTCCAATTTTTTAAGGCCTCTTGATCCCTAACAAACTGAAACAATTCTTGTTGCTGGCTTTTCAAAAAAGAGTCTTTTTCGGTAGATTTATCTTCTCCTTTTCCTCGTTTAAAATTAGTAATCTGAATAATTGAACCTTGATTAGTATTAAACTGAAATAAATTTTCGTTTTGTTTGAAGTACAAAATTCCTGCATCGGAACCCATTTGCAAACCAGAAATAGGATTGTTTTGTTGGTATAACTTTTTGCTAGTCTTCGTTTTTAAAGAATATGAAAACAAACGTCCTTTATCAATATAGTAATACAAATCGGGATTGGATGACTTTTTAAAATCAATTTTAGAAAAAGCTGCCTCACTTGCAGTTGCTAATTCTGGCTTTGACATTCCATTTTTCCAGAAATAAGTACTATTTCCTAATTCATTAGTTGGATTCCAATCAAAATATATTTTTTGTCCCTCTAAAGACCATCTTTCATTTTCTGGCTGTGCACCAATGAAAGTGTTTCCTTTCATGATTTCTTCCATTTTTAAAGCTTGACTTTGCGCTACAACGGAGAACAAAATGAAAAAGGATAAAATTATTTTATTATTCATACTATGGTTATTTATTGTGGTTTTTGGTTTAAATTATAGTTTATTATAAAAATTGCTCCGACAAATAAGTAGCAACACCATCTTGATCATTTGACAAAATGGTTTCAAGATGCGGAAGTGTATCCATCAAACTTTGAGGTGCATTTCCCATTATTAAAGCTTTTCCAGTCGATTTCAACATTTTTTCATCATTAAAACCATCTCCAAAGGAAATAGTTTCTTCAAAAATAAAATTCTCCAATTCTAAAATTTTACCAATAGCAATACTTTTATCAACGGATTTGTCCATAAATTCTAAACAAAAGGGAAGACTAAACGCATGATTAAACGTATCAGCATAATTTGATAAAATTTGATCCTTCAAATCAACTAACTTTTGGTGATTATGGTGTGTAAAAAATAGTTTTATCGATTTAAAATCTTCCAATGTATTAAAATCAACGATTTCAGGTATGTATTTTGACTCTTCCGAAAAGCTATTCAGTTTATCATTATTATGATTGGTTTGCCAATTGTTTTCTTTGAAAAGTACGGAAGTAATCTCCGAATCAATGTCAAGATCAAAAATACTTTTTACAATATCACTTTCCATATCTATTGAATACAAAAGCTCATTATCTGGTGAGTGAATTCGAGCTCCATTTGAAGTGACTAAATAAACGGGGCAATCTAAACCCGACACAATACTTTGTGCATCTAGATGATGCCGTCCGGTTGCCACAATTAGTAAATAATTTTGCTGGTGTAATTCTTGAAAGATAGCTTTAGTATATGCAGAAATCTTATGGTCTGAATTGAGTAAAGTTCCGTCTAAATCCGTAATAATTACTTTAATTTTATCTTTTAATATCATTTAATTTTTGACTCTCCTATTTATTAATTCCAAATTTATTCAATTTTAAAGAGAATCACAACCTTTAGTTCTAGTTTAGAAATAGAGCATACAATTTAACTTTTCGTAATTAATTTATATTAAAAGAAAGCAGTACTACTCCTATTTAGTATTAATAATTCATAAATTAATAACATTATGACAAAAATAGTTTAATTGTTGCATTTAAAATATAACAATTAAATTTAGTCGTTACCTTTGTAAAAACATATAAACACAACCCCATGAATACAAGTCAAAAAGAATTAGTAAAAGCTACAGTTCCTGTATTAAAAGCCAGCGGAAATGATTTGATCACCTACTTTTATCAAAGAATGCTAACTAACAATCCTGAGTTAAAAGATATTTTCAATATGGCCAATCAAGCCAGCGGAAAACAACAAAATGCTTTGACAGGAGCAGTTCTGGCTTATGCAGAGAATATTGATGATCCAACTGTTTTAATCAATACTTTAAAAGCCATTGGAAATAAACACGTGAGTTTAAATATTGCTGCTGAGCAATATGATATAGTAGGGAATCATTTAATTAATTCTATAATTGAAGTGTTAGGAGCAGCAGCAACTCCAGAATTAATTGAAGCTTGGACGTGCGCTTACAATGAATTAGCACAAATTATGATCAGTATTGAAGCAGATATGTATCAAAAAAACAGCCTAAAAAAAGGCGGTTGGAAAGGTTGGAGATCGTTTGTAATTTATAAAATTGTAGCGGAAAGTGACGAAATAAACTCCTTTTATCTTAAACCAGAAGACAATCAAGAAATAGCCGATTATTTCCCTGGGCAATACATATCAGTAAGCACTTTTATTCCAGAAT
This sequence comes from Flavobacterium pygoscelis, assembly GCF_023162025.1. Classification (NCBI taxonomy): domain Bacteria; kingdom Pseudomonadati; phylum Bacteroidota; class Flavobacteriia; order Flavobacteriales; family Flavobacteriaceae; genus Flavobacterium; species Flavobacterium pygoscelis. Next base: position 22,605 of record NZ_JALNUB010000006.1, read on the forward strand.
TAGGCCATAAACAACCGAGACAATACAGTTTATCTTCTAATTCCAACAACGAATATTACAGAATATCTGTTAAAAAAGAAATGGGACAAAAAACACCAGATGGAATCGTTTCTAACGCTTTACACGACAAAAAAGAAGGAGATTTACTAGATGTAAGTGCTCCTGCTGGATTATTTTATGCAGATCCAGAAGCTAAAAATCCGTTGGTTTTAGTAAGTGGTGGAGTTGGTCTAACGCCAATGATGAGTATGGTAGAAACTAATAAAAATGCATTACAAAGAAACCAAACAGTATGGATTCACAGTTGTCGCAATGAAAATGTTCATGCTTTTAAAGATACCATTGAAGAGTTGAACAACGAAAAAACCTGGTTAACTTCCTTTGTTTTCTATGAAACTTTACCCGAAACAGAAACCAACGCGATTGAAGGAAGAATAGATTTACAACAAATAAAAGAAGAAATTCTGATTAAAGATGCAAAATATTATATTTGCGGACCTGCTGTTTTTATTAAAGTGCAGTATCAATCTCTAGTTAGTCTTGGTGTAAGCAGAGAAAATATACTTTATGAAGAATTTGGCCCACAGTTATTAAGCCTTAATTAATATTATTTTATGAAATTGAATCACTTTACTGATTTTAGTATGCGCGTTTTGATGTATTTAGATCAAAAAAAAGACAATCAGCAAAGTTCTTTAGACGCACTAGCAGCTGATTTTAAAATATCACGCAATCATCTCATTAAAGTGGTTCAATTCTTAGCTGTAAATGAATTGGTTCATACTAAAAGAGGAAAAAATGGTGGTATTTTAATTGCAGCAAGAGCCCGAGAAATCCTCTTAGGTGATTTAATTCATCTTTTAGAACAAGATGATACGCCGGTTGTCAATTGTGATTCAAAACCCTGTGTATTCAAATCGCATAATTGTAAATTAAAATCAGTTTTTAATACCGCTTATCTTGCTTTTATAGAAAGCTTAAACCAATATAAACTCTCTGATTTAGAATTTACCAATTGGAGTTCTATATTTTAAAACAAAAAAGACTTCTCACGAAGTCTTTTTTGTTTAATCATTATTTTCAATCATTTTGTAGGCATCAATCACTTTTTTGACTAATCGGTGGCGTACAATATCTTTATCATCCAGATAGATAATTCCAATTCCGTCAATATCTTTCAAAACCAACAATGCTTCTTTTAACCCAGAAATGGTTCGTCTTGGCAAATCGACTTGTCCCGGATCACCGGTAATCATAAACTTGGCACTTTTTCCCATACGTGTCAAAAACATTTTCATTTGGGAGTGCGTTGTATTTTGAGCTTCATCTAAAATTACAAAAGCATTATCAAGTGTTCTACCACGCATAAATGCTAAAGGAGCAATTTGAATAACGCCTTTCAAAATATAATCTTCTAATTTTTCATTAGGCAACATATCCCGTAAAGCGTCATATAAAGGTTGCATGTAAGGATCTAATTTTTCCTTCATGTCACCGGGCAGAAAGCCGAGATTCTCCCCTGCTTCTACTGCTGGCCTTGTTAGAATAATTCGTTTTACTTGTTTCTCTTTAAGTGCTTTTATTGCCATTGCAACTCCAGTATAGGTTTTTCCTGTACCAGCTGGTCCCACAGCAAAAACCATATCATTTTTTTCCATCGTATCAACCAGCAATTGCTGATTGGGCGTCATGGCTTTTATAATTTTACCACCAACACCATGCACTAAAATTTTATCTTGACCTTGAAATTTTCGGTCTTCCTGAATATCGCCAAGAATGACACGTTCGATTACATTATTGTCAATATTATTATACCTCGTAAAATGAAGCATTAAGCGTTGAAATCTTTTTTCGAACTCGTCTAAGACTTCCTTTTCTCCAAAAGCTTTTAATGTTGTTCCGCGCGCTACAATTTTAAGTTTGGGATAATATTTTTTTATTGTTTCAAGATGAGTGTCTTGAGCACCCCAAAATTCTTTTGGAGCGATGTCTATGAGCTCAATTATTCTTTCGTTCAAACTATCACGTTTTTTAAGTTAATTTAAAGTCAATCGAAATCCAATTCCTTTTGAATTGGTAATAAAATCTAATTTCTGTTTGTCAAATTGGTAATTACAAGTAGCTTTTGAATTATTATAATCAGCAACCACATTTTTTATTTTTTTAGAGAAACCAATCTTAATTGGAATAGCAACTAGAACTGCCGCAAGTCCTACATAGGTTATAAATGAAGGGTAATTGTTTCCTTCATCTTGTAGAACATATTGTCCATTTCCTACAGGTTTTCCAGTTATTCCAGAATCTGTTACACCTCGAGCTAGATCAGCAATCAACAAACTAATTCCTCCAATCAACAATATGTTTCCAGCAGTTTTTTTAGACCTGCCCGCATTGTAATTTGCTAGTAAATTTTCATTATTAGTTAATAATTCTCTTACTTGGTTTGGCGAAATTTTCTGGTTTTCAGAATTTAATATATTCCCGTTGGATTTATAAATTAGCTTTTGTGAAAACGATTGTAGCGCACTAATTAAAAGTAAGAACGTAACTATTTTTTTTATCATATATTGTGGTTTAAATTCAATTAAAAATTATCTATTAAAAAACTTTAAATTCTTTAGCTTTGCACTTCTCAAATTTAACAAAATTTAGGTTTAGATAAACTAATAAATTATAAAAAAATTTATGTCAATAATTACCCTAACTACGGATTACGGCTTGAAAGACCACTTTGTAGGTGCATTGAAAGGGAAGATTTTATCCGAGTACTCCGAGGCGAAAATCATTGACATCTCTCATGACATAGACCCATTCAACACAGTAGAAGCGAGTTACATTATCAATGCCTCGTATTCTAGTTTCCCAAAAGGAACGGTTCATCTTATTGGCGTTGATATGGAATTGAATAAAGAGAACAAACATATTGTCATGCAATGGAATGATCATTATTTTATTGCTGCAGACAATGGCATTTTGAGCATGGTTTCTCAAAAAATAGTTCCTCAAAAAATAGTTGCAATAAACATACACGATCGTTTACCAACGGATTCTGCTGATTTAGATGTTTTTGTAAAAGTTGCTTGTCATTTGGCTAAGGGAGGTTTGATGAATATTATTGGAAAAGAAATTAATAGTATCAAACAAGTTACCGATTTGCAAGCTATAGCAGCAGCAGATGGTAATTCGATAAATGGACATGTAATATATATTGATCATTTTGGCAATATTGTTACCAATATTTCAAAGAAGTATTTTATAGAAATAGCCAGAGGAAGGCCTTATGAAATTGAATTAAAAACTAAAAACATTAAAACCATTTTACCTAATTATTCTGATATTGCAAGTTCTGAAAAATATCCAATAAAATCCTACGAGGGTCAAAAATTAGCTTTGTTTAATGAAGCAGGATTTTTAGAAATTGCTATTTTTAGAAGTAATCCTTCGACTGTTGGCTCTGCCTCTAGCCTATTGGGATTAAATCATAGATCAATTATCAAAATAGTTTTTCGTTAACATTATAAGCTGTTCTGAATTCAAAGTGTAGTAAAAAGTATAAAATCCTAAATATAAAGTAATAAAATGTTTGTACGAATTGTAAAATTAAGTTTTCACTTGGAAAACATTCCTGCATTTTTAGAAAATTTTGCATTGAATAAACAAAAAATAAGAAATGCACCAGGAAATCGTTTTTTAGAATTGTATCAGGATAAAAATAATAAATCTATTTTTTTTACCTACAGTTATTGGGAAACGGAACTTGATTTAGAAAATTATAGAAATTCGGAACTTTTTAAAGAAGTTTGGACATTTACCAAGAAATTATTTAATGACAAACCAGAAGCTTGGAGTGTTGATAAACTTGCTTCTTTGCTTTAAGTTTTTTCTTGAAAGAAAATCTGGAATTTTAAAATTAAAACAACAATAATATAAAGAGGATTTTGTTATTTCAATCCTTACCATAAAAATATGAAATCAATAATATTACGAGAGGTAAAATCCTTTTTTGGCTCTCCCATTGGCTACTTAGTCATCGCTATTTTTTTAATCATAAATGGGCTTTTTTTATGGGTATTTGAGGGCGAATACAATATTCTAAAAACAGGTTTCGCTGATATGACCCCTTTTTTCACATTAGCACCATGGATCTTGATCTTTTTGATTCCTGCTGTAACCATGCGTAGTTTTTCAGATGAAAAAAAACAAGGAACATTAGAACTTTTATTAACAAAGCCTTTGAGCATTTGGGAAATTGTAAACGGCAAATTTATTGGTGCTTTACTATTAATTGTAATGGCAATTATTCCAACATTTATTTATGTTTGGGTGATCTACGGTCTAGGAATGCCAGAGGGAAATATTGATATGGGAAGTACTATTGGCTCCTATTTTGGACTCTTATTTTTAATTTCGGGCTACTCTGCTATCGGAATCTTTACTTCTACCTTGTCTGAAAACCAAATTGTAGCCTTTATTATTGCAGTTTTTTTATGCTTCTTTATATATTTTGGATTTGAAGGTTTGGCTACAGTTGTACCAAGTGTTTCCAATTTCATTGCTGCATTAGGAATGCAAGATCATTATAAAAGTATGAGTCGAGGTGTTATAGACACCCAAGATATACTCTATTTTGCCAGTATTACAATTGCTTTTCTTTCGTTTACTGTTTATAATCTAAAATCTTTTAAATCGTAATGAAAACAGCTAAAAAAAATAATTTAAAATCAGTTGCCTTTCTTCTAGTTGGTTTGTTTCTTTTAAACGCAATAGGTAGTTCATTCTTTCATCGTTTTGATTTAACTAAAGACAAAAGATATACACTTTCAACCACTTCTTTGAATATCATTAAGCAAGTTGAAAATCCTTTGTATATAAAAGTTTATATGCAAGGCAATTTGCCTTCAGAATTCAAACGCTTACAACAAGAAACAAAGCAATTATTAGAAGAATTTCAAGCTTATAATAAAAATATAATTTTCGAATTTGTTGATCCTTTGGAGAACAAAGACGAAAGTATGGACCAAATCAAGCAGCTTTATCGCAAAGGATTGACGCCAATAAATATTACTGTTGATGATAAAGGCAAGCAATCCCAAGAAATGGTTTTCCCGTGGGCAATTGCAGTGTATAATAATAAGGAAGTAAATATTCCATTATTAAAAAACCTTATGGGTGCTTCTACGGCTCAGAAAGTAATTGGTTCGGTTCAGCATTTAGAATATTCTATTGCTGAAGGTTTGAATAAAATTACCAAAGCCAAACAAAAGAAAATAGCAGTTATCAAGGGAAATGGAGAATTACAAGACATTTTAATGGCTAAATTTCTTATGCAAGTGCGAGAAAGCTATTTTATTGGTCCGTTTACCTTAGATTCTGTTGCAAAAAATCCTATTGGAAGTTTAGAAGCTTTACAAAAATACGATTTGGCAGTAATTGCAAAACCTACTGAAGCTTTTTCAGATGGAGAAAAGCAAGTGTTAGATCAATATATTATCAATGGTGGAAAAACATTATGGTTAGTTGATCAAGTTTCGGCAGAAATGGATAGTTTGTACAATGCCTCAGGAAGTACGTTGGCCTATCCTAGAGATTTGAACTTGAATGATATGTTTTTTAAATATGGAATTCGTATTAATCCTGATGTTGTAAAAGATGAGCAAGGAAGTCCTATAAAATTAGCTACTGGAGAACCCGGAAGCGCCACACAATACCAACAATTCAATTGGAAATTTGCACCACAAGTCTATCCAAGTAGTTCTCATCCGATTGTGAAAAATTTAGGTGGAATCAAATTTGATTTTGCTAATCCTATCGATACATTGAAAAACGGAATTAAAAAAACCATTTTACTGCAATCATCACCTTATTCAAAGAAAATAGGAACTCCAACCGAAATTAATCTTAATAGTGTTTCCGAGCAAACAACACCTAATGATTATTTGAATAAAGGTAATATTCCGCTTTCTGTATTGTTAGAAGGCAAATTTCACTCGATGTATGAAAATAGAGTTTTGCCTTTTGATCAAAAAAACTTTCAAACATCAGGAAAAGAGAATAAAATGATTGTTGTTGCCGATGGAGATTTGATAAAAAATCAGTTGGATAAAAACTTCCAACCGGTAGAATTAGGCTATGATCAACGTTCTGGAAATTTATATGACAATAAGGATTTTTTGATAAATTGTGTCAACTATCTACTGGATGATAACGGACTTATTAACATTCGAAGTAAAGATCTTGATTTACCATTGTTAGATAAAGAAAAAGTCTATGAAAATTATAGCAAGACACAATTCATAACTATCGGTTTACCAATAGTGATATTGCTGATTTTTGGATTCATTTTCACTTTTTTACGCAAAAGAAAATATAGTAAATAGATGTTGATAAAAAAGTTTCCAAACTAGAATAGTTTACGATATATTTGTAAAATGTATCGTATTTAGAATTTAAATAAATGCGTTAAAAAATAAAACAAAACAGATGAAATTTATAATATCGAGTTCGTACTTATTAAAGCAATTACAAGTATTAGGTAACGTGATCAACAGTAGTAACACCTTACCTATTTTAGATAACTTTTTATTTGAATTAGATCATAGTGTATTGACGGTTTCTGCTTCAGATTTAGAGACTACTATGTCTGCAACTTTAGGAATTGATTCTGAAAGTAAAGGTAGTGTTGCAGTTCCTGCAAAATTACTTTTGGAAATCCTTAAGACTTTCCCTGAGCAACCCTTAACGTTCACTGTTGAAGAAAATAGTACTATAGAGATTAGTTCTAATTCTGGAAAATATGCATTAGCTTATGCTCCAGGTGATGAATTTCCGAAATCTGTTAGTTTAGACGATCCTTCAGTAACGCTTGTTCCTGCCGATGTTTTGGCAACAGCCATCAGTAAAACTATTTTTGCAGCCGGAAATGATGATTTACGTCCGGTGATGTCTGGAGTTTTCTTCCAGTTTTCACCACAAGGATTAATTTTCGTTGCAACAGATGCACATAAATTAGTAAAATACGCAAGAACAGATGTAACTGCCTCTCAAGTCGCTGATTTTATTATGCCAAAGAAACCTTTAAATATTTTAAAGAACATACTTGGAACTTCTGATGCGGAAGTAAAAATTGAATATAATGATTCGAATGCTACTTTTTCTTTTGACAACTACGTTTTAATGTGTCGTTTGATTGACGGTAAATATCCAAATTACGAAGCGGTTATTCCAAAGGAAAACCCAAATAAATTAATGATAGACCGTTCTCAATTTTTGAGTTCTGTACGTCGTGTCGCAATCTTCTCAAACAAAACCACACACCAAATTCGATTGAAAATTGCTGGTGCTGAACTAAATGTTTCTGCGGAAGATATTGATTATTCTAATAAAGCTGAAGAAAGATTGACTTGTGATTATCAAGGAGACGATATGCAAATAGGTTACAATTCTCGTTTTCTTACAGAAATGTTAACTAACTTGCAGTCTGATATGATCATGTTAGAAATGTCTTTACCAAATAGAGCTGGAATTCTAACACCTGTTGATGGTTTAGAAGAAGGCGAAACAGTAACTATGCTGGTAATGCCAGTAATGTTAAATAGCTAATAAAATATTTTAGTTATCAAAATACGCTATTAACCAAACCAATTTTTATATTTGAAAAAGCCGTTTCGATTTCTCGAAACGGCTTTTTTATTGCTATAAATAACCATTTGCTTGATAAATAACTTCTTTAATAATTACTAATAGTTAGAAATTATTTTTTTAGAGGCAAATAAATTTCGATTACTGATTTGGGATTATTCCATTGAAAACGGTAATCATATTTTTCAAAGTGCAAAAAACCTGTGTTTTCATGATCTTCAATCTTTAAATTCAAATCAGGAATAATCGTTTTATAAATATGATTTAGTGTTTGTTTAATATCTTGGATCGCACCTTGATGTACGAAAATTTCATAATTGCCTTTTGAAATTTCGAAATTAATAAAATGGTCTGGAAAAATTTGTTCGTTATTAGGAATAGCGGTTAGATAAAAATACTCGTTTTCAACTTTAAAAGTAATTCCATACTTAACCCAATTTCCAGAATGCTGATTTAGATTGTGCTTTTTTAATTCTGCATTAAAGGCGATCCAATGTTTGCTAATAATTATAAAATTCTCTTTTTGAGATTTGGTTAATTGAGTTACCAATCCAGCTGTTTTTATGTTTTGTTCAATTGTCACCATTCTCAATATAGTAAATTCTAAATTCTATTAAATACTTCACTATTTTAATGCTAAATGACTCCCATTTTTTTCATTAAAAAAGTAGCACTTCTATTTTTGCAAATACCATCTCTAAGTTTATAGTCAAAATGCAGATCGTTATTGATAATTTCTACTTCAAAACATTTATTAGTTAATAAATCTGGATAATCATTAGTAGTCAAGCAAACTTCAATATCGTGCGTAGCAATCGCTCCTATGGCTTTTTGAGCAATTACCTTTTTAACCACTTCAATTGTCCCATTTCGCTTGTCATCAGAATTCGTTCCTCGTAGTATTTCATCTAATAAAACAAAAGCGGGTTGCTTTTCTAATTGATCCATAATTTGTTTTAAACGCTTGATTTCAGCGAAAAAATACGATTCGCTATCTGACAAAGAATCGGATAAACGCATCGAAACTAAAACCGGTAAAGGATGCACATTGGCTTGCTTGGCACAAACTACTGAACCCATTCCTGTGAGAACCATATTAATCCCTAGACTGCGTAAAAATGTACTTTTTCCAGACATATTAGAACCCGTTAAAATCATAAAAGATTGAGGATAAAAACGAACATCATTTCCTATTCTAGTCGTTTGGTTCAATAAAGGATGACTTAAATCAGTAAAATCAATCTCAAAGTTGGTGTTTAAAGTAGGATAAACAAAGTCAGGATTGTTGTAGGATAAGTTCGCTAAACTATTTAGCATTTCAAATTCTCCTATAATTTCTAACCAATCCTCTAGCGCTTCGGCATGATCTGTTTTCCATTGCACTAATGATTTAAAAACATGCAAGTTAAAAAGAAAAGTTCCGTTAAAAAGAATTGCGGTTATCAAATTACCAATGGTATCCATATTAGAAAACAAACTGGATAATTGTTTAAAATGTACGCTCGCATTTTCTTTTTTAAAGGTTAGTTTTTGCTGTAAACTGATGAGCTTTTGAGACGTAAATGCCTCCTCTTCAATTTTTTTTAACAGCAAACTATATTGTCCAATGGTTTTGTCAATATTAGAAGAATTAGCAACTTCAAGCTGAATTCTTTTCGTAAATACACCTAAAACGACAAGATTTATAACAAATAAATAAGACAAAATCGAAGCAAAAGTAACATTTGATGTCACGATATAACCAATAATATTGAGCAGAAAAATAACGGGCAAAAAGTATGAAATAAAAACGGTGAACTTAGATAACGGTGCACTATTAAACAAACTCCATTTTAGTAAAGTTTGGTAATTGGATTGACTGTCATTGCTTACTTTGGCAAAAGCCAAAAATTCCTGACGCCAATCTAACTTTTCTGTAAGTTCTTTTATGGCTTCGTGATTCTGGATAATTTCTTCATTAGAAGATATTTTAAGCAATTTAGTAGCTAATGTTTTTTTTCCGATGAAAGTAGCCGTACGATTTACATTCTGAAATAAAGAATGTTCTCCAAAAATATCTAAATCATAAGCGTATGGATGCTGAAAATCATTAAACTCAATTCCGTTTTCAAAAGGAATTTTTTCTCTCTCTAAATAGGTGATTTCATCTTTATTTATAGCAAATAAAGCTTGTGTCACTTGTTTCTTGAATTGTAATTTAGAATGTATTCGCATTAAAACTATAAAAGAAACAAAAAAAAGTATTGCAGAAGCAACATAAATTGTTGCACTCGTTTTGAGATAATAATAAATAGAAACTAAAAAAAGTACAATAGCAATTAGTCTAAAAAAACTAATAGTATTGTACTTTTTGTTAATTGTATTTAATTGAACTGAATATTCTTCCTTTTTAATTTTGTATATGTCCATTGCTACTTTTAGTGAATTACAAATATAATCAATTTCAAAAATGAATAGCAACGACAAACACAAAAACCAAGAGCAATTGCGAAAATGAATTACAAAACTAAATGTCCTTTTTATTTAATTTTATAAATCCATTTTAGATAAATTTCATTTAATAAAATATGCTTATTGCTTAATCAATTGGAATTGCAAGAATTGGAATTTCATTATTAACAGCAATTTTTTTGGTCAAACTTGGTTTGAAAAGTCCTTCAAAAAATCCTCTTTTGTAGGTAAGCATCGTCAAAATATCGAGTTCTTTATACATTATAAAATCCAAAATTATTTCTTGTACATCATCACTATGAATCACATAAAAATCTATTGGATCTGCACTAAATTCTTTTTCCCAGCTTTTAATAGTTTCTTTGGTAACATCAGAATTACTGGTTTTTACGTACAAGCATTTTACTTTAGCTTTGGTTTTTTTAGCAATCTCTAGCACCATTTTAAGTGCTTTTTTATCTTTAGGTCTAAAGCGAGTAGTAAAACCGATGATCTCAATTTTCTTAAACTTGGCTTCTACTGGAACACATAACATTGGCACATCAATACCTGTAATTACTGATCCTGTATTGGTTCCTATAAAAAAAGATTCCCATCCAGTAGCGCCAGCCGTTCCCATTACTACAAAATCAATAGCATCATCTTTAATTGATTTTTTTATATTATGCAATAAATCACCATCCATAAGTCGATGTGATAGTTTAACTTTATCCAAATGGCGTTCTTCGGCAATGGCGCGAAGTTTTGGAATTTCGTTTTTAAACATTTCAAACTGGGACAACTCTAAAGAATTGTAAATCACAGCATAGTTTTCAGGAAAAAACTGATTGTCATAAACAGGTAGATCAAAAGTGTGTAAAAGAATGATTTCAGCATTTACCTTTTTTGCAAATTCTAAAGCGTGCACAAAAGCATTAGTTGCTGTTTCGGAAAAATCGGTTGGAAATAAAATTTTCTTCATTTTGTATAGTTTAAAATATATTTAATCAAATATTATTGAGTTTAAAAATTCTTCTCTTAAAAATCAATTCCTTATTCAGGAATAGCTACTACTGGAATGTTAATATGAAAAGCTAATTTTTTTGAAAGACTCGTTTCAAATAATTTTTCAAAGAAGGTTTTATGATACACATGCATCGCAATCATATCAATTGTATGTGATTCTATAAAACTTAATATTAAACCTTCCGTATCCTCACCTTCGATTGTTAAAAAAGCAACTTCTTTGTCTTTTGTCATTTCTTTCCATTCCTCCATACAATTCACTTTATTTTGCTTTTCTTTTGAAACAATTTGAAGACAATCTACCGCCGCATTGAATGTTTCGGCAAGAGAGAGCATTATTTGAAAAGAAAGCGTATCCTCAGTTTTATATTGAGTAAGAAAAAGCATTTTTTGAATGGGTTTGTATTGGCAATCTTTTGGAATAACAAGTACTACCGCATTTACGTCACTCATAACTTTAGTAGCATTAGTGCCAAAAAAAGTTTCTTCAAGACTAGATCCGCCTTTAGTTCCCATCACTACAAAATCAAATTTTTCATTGGTTGTTATTTTTTTAATCTCTTGAACTAAATTGCCCGAAAGCAATATATGACTTATTTTGATGTGACTTAAATTATTTGCTGCGGCTATATCGCGCAATGAAGGTACTTGATCTTTGTAATTCTCAAAATTACTAAGTTCAGTTACGTCGTATATTTCGTGTAAATATTCCGCTGCATTTACAAAATTAGCTTGTGGAACTTGATACACATGTAAGGTAATTACCTCAGCATGAATAGAGTCAGCTAATTGTAAAGCATAAATAAATGCATTTTTTGAAGCTTGTGAAAAGTCAGTTGGAAAAAGGATTTTTTTAGACATACTATTTAATTTATTGCAAATCAATTATTTATATAAATTTACAAAACAAAAACCAAAATAGAATGATAATTATCAGTTTGAAGAATATTTAACAAAGAAATAATGCCGCGGGATTCTTTAGTCTGTCCTTGTTGCCATGGCATTTTTCCTTACTTTTGCATAAATTGATATATATGATTCCTAATGATTCCATAGTAGCGCTTGCAACTCCTTCAGGAGCTGGGGCTATAGCCATAATTCGAATTTCCGGACAAGATGCCATTACTATTGGAAATTCTGTTTTTAAATCCATAAAAAATAAAGAACTAACCACTCAAAAAACACATACTTTACATTTAGGTCATATTATGGACGGTAACAAAACTTTAGACGAAGTTTTGATATCGCTATTTAAAGGCCCTAATTCCTATACGGGTGAAAATACAATTGAGATTTCTTGTCATGGTTCAACCTATATTCAGCAACAAATTATTCAGTTATTGTTAAGAAAAGGCTGTCGTATGGCGGATCCAGGAGAATTTACTTTAAGAGCTTTTCTAAACGGTAAACTCGATTTATCTCAAGCAGAAGCGGTAGCCGATTTAATTTCGTCCGACAATGAAGCATCGCACCAAATCGCTATGCAGCAAATGCGCGGTGGTTTCTCTAAAGAAATAGCCAAATTAAGAGAGGAATTATTAAATTTTGCTTCGCTTATTGAACTCGAATTGGACTTTGCCGAAGAAGATGTCGAATTTGCCGATAGAGCACAATTTCATGAATTACTAAACCGAATCGAATTTGTACTAAAAAGACTGATTGATTCCTTTGCTGTTGGAAACGTAATCAAAAACGGAATTCCAGTTGCGATTGTTGGTGAACCAAACGTTGGGAAATCTACTCTTTTGAATGCTTTATTAAATGAAGAGCGCGCGATTGTATCTGAAATTGCTGGAACTACACGTGACACTATCGAAGATGAATTGGTCATTGGCGGCATCGGATTTAGATTTATAGATACGGCAGGAATTCGCGAAACGCAAGATGTGGTTGAAAGTATTGGAATCCGCAAAACTTTTGAAAAAATCGAACAAGCTCAAGTGGTGATCTATTTGAGTCCGCTTACACCAAAAGGAGGAACATTAGATACTGAAAACATAAAACAAGTACAGCTGGAAATTGAAAAAATAAAAAATCAGTTCCCATTGAAACCTTTAATTATTATAGGGAACAAAAAGGATTTATATTCTGACGAACAAATCCTAAATCTGCAAACTCAAATCCCAAATATCTTACTAATTTCTGCTAAACAAAATATTGGAGTCGATGATTTAAAAAATCAATTACTATCCTTTGTTAATACAGGAGCTCTACGAAATAATGAAACAATTGTAACCAATACAAGACATTACGACTCCTTACTAAAAGCATTAGATGAAATTCAGAAAGTAAAATATGGTTTAGAAAATAACCTTTCTAGCGACTTAATGGCACTTGATATTAAGGAAGCTTTGTATCAATTTGGGACCATTACTGGTCAGGTTTCTAACGATGAATTATTAGGAAATATCTTCGCAAATTTTTGTATTGGAAAGTAATATATAACCTGTTGGGTAAAATTAATTGATTTTAATATTATTAATTGGCCTGTCAAATATGAATTTATTGCTATATTGAACTACAGTAATAGCTATTCTTTTTGATATAATTCTTCTTTCAAAACCATTAAATAATTTAGCATAATTATTTCTAATTTTAAATTGATTACACAATTGTGAAAAAAGTGATTCAATACTTTTTCTTGATTTTTTAAAAATATAGGATTGTTTTTATACCCTTTTTGATTGATTTTCATTGGTGTTTCTAAAACGATATTGGCAGTTTGAAACAACTCTAATTGTTGAGTTAATGACAAATACCTACTATATACAAGTAATTTATAATCAAATAATTACCTTTTTATATCTCTCAAGATTTGAGTATCATGAGTATTTTATTTTGTAATATCAATGGAATAAAAAACTCCAGAAACAGAGCAAATACATTGTAATTTATACCCATAAAACCAAGTGTCGGTCATTTTACTTTTCTTTCTACTCGAAATGCGTCATTAAAAAGAATTTAAAACTTATAAAACTCTAAAATTATTTTTTGCTATATTTGAAATAGACGCTGGTTAATTTTCGATTTCAACATACTGTTTTCCAGTATATTGACTAATCTCTATTTTACTTTTATTCTCTAAAATAATTTCATTCAACGGTATTATAATATTATTTAAATACTATATCATCTAAAATTTTAAAACAAATTTTAGATTTGTGGTTCCTTAAAAAACATTAAAATAAAACATAATAGTTCTTAAGCAGTTTTTAAATAATTTTTAAAAGACCTTTTTTTAATCACAAAAGCTAATTAACTCCGAAGAGTACTTAGTTTTTTCTACATCATTATTTTGAGATATTTTTTGAATTTCTACATCAATGTTGATGTCATTTTTAAAAATAACATTCAATAAATCTATAATTACCTCAGCAGTAATCTCATTAGAATAGCCAATAAACTGAATTGACTTATCTTTTCTCTGATGCATTTTGAAGCCAGCTAAAGGTATCTCGGACAAAACATTAGAAACATCAATATTGTTGATTTTAATTCCTGATTTTGTATTAAAAACAACAGGATTTCTGGCTTCTAAATCAATCAAAAACGGAATGCCTTTTTCTATTTTTAAACTGCAAAAATCACCTGTTCTGTATCGTATTAAAGGAAGAAAAGGATTGCTTCCTCCGGTAACTACTAGTTCACCTCTCTCGCCATAAGGAAGCGCAATATCATCAAATTCATCGAAAATTTCTAAATACAAATCAGGTCTTATAACTTTATGACCAATTCCAGTTGCATAAGCTATATTTCTGCATTCCGTCAGGGAATAAAGATCGATTACGGGACATTTAAAATAACTTTCTAAAGTATCTTTAGTACCTTTTGTCAATTTCATAGCCGAAGAAACCATAGCTTTTGGAGTCAAGTTAGGCTTTAGATCCAACAATGCCATAAAAGCCAGCGGATCGCCTGTTAGGATTTGCGGATTGAATTTCTCTAGATATTTTACAGCATCATCAGGATGATTCCAATCTGATGTATTTAGGTTTATTTTTAAAATTCCTGCACCTTTTAAGTAGGCTGATAAAGAGGCATAAGTCAATGTTTTTTCTTGAGCGCAAATCAAAGCAATTGCTACAGTTTTTTTGCATGAAGTTATTGAAATATTAAAATCTTGGAGAATGGATTCTATTTGTGGAACCCAACTTGCCTGCGAAACAGCATCAAAAAGCACATCTAATTTCGGACCTGTTGAGCCGGAAGTATGATAAACTAAGAGCTCGTATAAATCTGCCTCATCTGAAACAAATAAATGAGGATTTTTTCTAATATCATCTCTGTTGGTTGTTGGAAAAGAATTTAAAATATTGGATTTATTTTTATAAAATGGAACAGTTTCAGTACTCCATTTTAAATATTCGTTTAACCAAATTGGAGTCTGCTCTTGCGTCCAAAATGATTTTTCCTCACAATTTTTCTTTTTATATGCTTTAACTTTTGAAAGATTTACAGCATCTAATCGATCACCACTTTTAAAATTAAATTTTGGAGCAAATTCATCTTGTTTAAGTGCATTTAAAAAACTTAAATCATCTAACAGAGGAAAACGTTCCTCGTCTGTTAATGCTATTTGTGGCTTACTACTCGCGTCCATACGTATTTGCTGCCTCACGGGCTCTTTTCTCTTCCATTTGTCTTTTAATATCCATTATTCTTTCATTTGCTTTATAGGATTTTTTTAAAACGTTATGGCGTTCTGCACTGTTTAATGAGGATAATTTATCAGCTGCTTCTTCAGGATTTTCTCCGTTAGGAAGTATTTGACAACAATTTAATAACAGCCTCACCATCTCTTCGGCACGCTCATCATCGCTGACCCATTCGTTAAATTTTACATACGGTGAAGCGTGACGCAATTCTTCAAACCAAAAATCATATAATTTTTCTTCAGCAAAAGAGGCATTCTTAAAGTCCTGATGGCTAAGTAACCAAGTAGAAATATGAATAGCGCGCCAATGATTCTCTCCAATGGCTTTTAAATGATCGCCTGATGGTATTTTAAATATCGTATTTAAAAAATTACCGCTTACCGTTCTGTACGTATCACAAAGCAACGCTATCGAATTCAGTCCTTCCTTTGCTAAAAAGCTTGACGATTTAAAAAAAAGGTCTGGACACTTTCTTACATGAGTAACAAGTTCAAAAACATCATATTTAGACATAAGCGTAATTTTGTTGTGAAAATTCTAATGCAAATTTTAAAAGCTCAGCTTCGTTGGTAACATAATACATATTCCAGCCCATTTTATGCAATCGGATCACCAAATCTTTGTTGTAATCTGGTTGAGAATGCAATACCATTGTCCCGTGTCCGCCAGCATTTTTTAATGTAATTTCAGCCAATTCCCAATGAGTTTGTTCTGTTTCAGTATCAGATTCCAACATACTAAAAATATCATTATCGGTCACTATTACAATGTGTGATTTTTTATTTGGCTTTTCTTCAAATGGTTTGCGTAAGCGTTCAATCCCGTATGCATAACCAGTTCCCAAATAAGAGGTTAAAGTTGTCAGCAGATCTGTTTCATCTGTAATAAAACCATTCGTTTCCAGATAACTTCCAGGTTCTCCAGAAAGACATCCCATAACCGATGCACCAGCACGTAATGCAGACAATCCAATAATTGTAGCAGCGAGAACAGGCCAGGAAAAATTGTGCTTCGGATTCATCATCGAACCTGAACAATCGATACCAATATAAACATTTAAAGGACTTTCTGAAACTTCATTATCAGAATCGGATCCGTACGTTCGTTTTTGCATGGTTAATCCTGGAATAAGTGACGGCGATTGTATCGCCGACTGTAACCAGTCTACTTCTTCAATTGCGTCACCAATATCCCAAGTTTCTAAACCTTCCGGTAAATTTAAAGACACATTTTCAGAAGTTTCGATCGGAAAATCTATTAAATGTGGTAAAGCAATTTCTTTGTAATATGCATTGATCAAACGCTGTTCATCGGCTTTTGGATTGACTTGTTTCATCAAATCAATATAATTTCCAGGTCCCATATATCCATTTCTAGGTCCATGACCTCCCAACTTGTTTTGTCCGGAACCTAAACTGTCTTCTTTCTTTTCAGCATCACCATCTACGAGACCAAGAGCTTCTTTTCGCATGTCGATTATCTCGTCATAACCTTCCAAATCAAGTTCTGTCATACCTGAAATGTCCATAGCCCCCAAACCTGCATCTTCTGCGTCTAGCAATACTAAAATCTTTTTACGTGCCTCATTAAAAGTTTGATCCTCCATTAAATAAGGATACAGCATAACGGCAAATCGGCCGCCGCCGTGAATCCAGTCTTTGGAGTAACTTCTAATCAAAGACGCTAATAATGAGGCATCCGCATCAATTTTTTTACTATGAAGGGATAATTTAGTGGCCAGTTCACCTCGGTTCAACCGCCATAAATATTCATAGGTACGCATCATCAAGGTCCAAAATTCAGTAAAAGTATCTTCTGTATTTATGGCTTTATAAACCTCTGACATACTTAATTTATTGACACGCTGTAATTTGTCATTAATTAAAAAGTCAGCATATAAATTGGAAACCATAGGTGCTCTGTTCTCAATACCAGGCAGACCAAATCGAATGCGATTCAGTAAAATAGCATTATCATATAAATTAGCTGGCGTAAAAATATGATGCCCAATTTCGTGAGCCAGAACTTCAAGAGCGTACCCTTCAATATGGCGTTCTAAAATTTCTTCTAAATTGATCACAATACGATGATCTGTTAGCCGAATCATAGCAAAACTGCCGGTAAGTCCTTCTTCTTTAGCCTCCTGATGAGATAAACACCAGATCGGTTCCTGCAAGCGAAGCAAAGGATTCCATTCCAGCTTTGCCTGTGGCCATAACGATTTCCACAACGCTAAGGTTTTTTCTATTTCAAATTGATTATGCATTGCCCAGACTGAATAGGTATAAAAAATAAGAGTTTTGCAAAGTAAAAACCAAAGTATCTTTTGTAGCTGCAACCGACGAAATAGTGTTTCTATCAATTTCGTGATTTTTTTCCAGCCATTTTTCCAAGGTTTCTAATCGCTTAGAATTTGATAAGATGTAATCGGAATCAACCGTATCAGCTGGAACCAAAACAGTACCAAACTGGTCTGCAAAAAGTGCGTAACTATTTTTTGAATCGGTTACAAATACGTGATCGTCTATCTGCGCCAGTTTTGGCGGATGTTCAAAAAAGCCCATTGACCCTTTGAAACCACCTTGCACACCTTCAAATTTTGTATCGTTATTACTCCATGGAAGATCAAAAAGGTCATCTCTTTTATGATCTGAATCTAGATTATTGACAATTAGCTGCTGCAGATTTTCTGAAAGTTCACAAAAATCAGCTTTTAATCGCGTTCTTAAATGTGCTAAACCGCATTTCCATGCATAAATGCGCCCTGCTGTTTTAAAATCTTCTATAGTTTTAATCTCAATGCTAGTGTTCTTCATAAGTTGACACCAGTCTAAGATTTTTTCTACTGCGTACGAATGAAAATTTAAAAGTACATCATTCAATAAGTAAATCGTTTTTGTTGGAAATTTCAATACTAAATTGGGCATTTCAGCCATTAAGAGCCAAGCTGTTTTGTATTCATTATTATAGCGTATTGCCTGTCCACTACCAATTAATTTCAATGATTCTAAATACAATGCTTTTACTATTTCGTGGATTTTCTCGGGAGCTGAATTTTGGTTATAAACTGCTTTTACGATAGGTTCAACCACTTCTTCCATCCATCTCAGAATAGAATGTGAAGGTAAACTGCCATACTTCATTTCATTTTCATCATACCAATGATTGTACAACGCACTCTTATCGCTTAATTCTGCAATAAGTGGAGGAAAGCTTATTTTTTCCATTGAAGCCATCTTTTATAATTGGTATAACGTTGATGTAAATATTTCAATTTTAAAATATCATCTGCTCTGTACCCATACAATTTTTTCTCTTGCGACCATTTGTGTAGTTGCTTTTCAATATTTAAAAGTCGGTTATCAATTTCCTTTGAGGAAATATTTTCAAGACCTTTTTTAAATTCAGCTTCAAATTGATCAACTGGATCATTTCTGTCCAAATCTTGACTAATATATTCATCGCAAGACAAATCGAATAAATTTCGCAACCATACAATTCTATCTACTCTATATACTTCGTTACCTGCCTGATCAAAAAATGGCGATTCTAAATGTGGCGTTAAACTATCGTGCAAAACGAATGGTAAAACTTGTCTAATATCCTCTAATTCTACTTTTTTATTTCCTCTAAAATAAGCCAATGCTTTGGAAAACATCAATAAAGTCATGATTTTTCGAACGGACAAACCATTTTTTGCTTGAGAACCCAAATCCTTGATTGGATCTTTTCCCGTTTCTTTTCTAAAAAGAGTGCGCATGTCCAGACCGGACAATTTTGCCGTGTCTTTTGTCATATATTCCAATCTATTTGACGCGGGTTCAAAAAACTCGAACTGACGGCAGAAAAATTCGATACGTTTACGCAATTCCGGGTCTATCTGTACTTGTCTGATCTGTTTGTTGATCGTATTAAGCTCTTCTTCGGTAAAAATAATTTCTTCGGGAATAATAGCTTCTGGTTTAAAATTAAGTTCAATACGCTGTAATAAATCCTCAATAAATCGAGTATTAAAATGCATGGCTCGAATTACAATATCAATTCTATCCTTTAAAGCTTCAATAACTTGATACGTTCCTCCACCTGCATCATCATTAGCTGTTAAATACCAAGCTCCTTCTGGACATTCATAAATCTGATCAAAAATTTCAGCATAATTATCTGAGAGAACAGTCAATAAAGCAGATTGCGTTCTGGTGGGGATTCGATTGTATTCATCAATAATTTTTACTCGCATACCCAGCCATTTTCTCCAAGCAATTCTAATATCTGACGTTTTTTCGGCCTTTACCATATCCGAAGGCAATGGATGCCCTAATAAATCTGAAATCGTCATTTGAGGTTGACCGTGCTGAATGGCTCTCAATACATCTTTATTATCATATCCCGCTAGCAAACCCATCAAAATCGAAGTAGCTGTTTTTCCTCGGCCAGGTCCGCCCACAATAAGGCATTTGCCTCGTGCTGCTAAATTCAATAATGGCATTAATACAAAACTGGAATAGCTCTGATCTGTTGGCAAACAAACTGGTACTTTACTATCGCCAAAAAAAAACTTTTTAGGATCGCCATCATTGAATTCGATATCATAGTACGGACTGATAATAGCGGTATTTGTAATCCAAAAATAAGCCTGACGCAATTTTTCATCAAGGCTGACTGCATCATTAGATTCATTTTGAAGATTATCACTTGAATAAAGATCTTCTACCTTAAATTTGTTCTTAATTTTATTTTCTTGTGGATTAGTAGGCGATTCTGGGACTTTTTTGAAAAACCCCATAGTTTTATTTATTAAGTCAGACATGGTTCTATTTTTGTTCTAAGTTAGTTAAATTTAATATTTTCTATATACTGCCAATACTTTTGATACTTTTTCAATTCTTTCTTCAACAGTACCTTCCAGC
The DNA here is from genome assembly GCF_023162025.1 of Flavobacterium pygoscelis. Lineage (NCBI taxonomy): Bacteria > Pseudomonadati > Bacteroidota > Flavobacteriia > Flavobacteriales > Flavobacteriaceae > Flavobacterium > Flavobacterium pygoscelis. Next base: position 43,261 of record NZ_JALNUB010000006.1, read on the forward strand.
ATATAATAGCTAAGATTTCTATCCTTAAGATCTTCGATGATTTTTTGCTGAAATTCTTTTCTTTTCACATCACCGGATCTGTCCCAAGTATCATCATAAGGAATATCGGTATCACACACAAAAATAATGTCGTGCCTTTGTTCTGCTGCTTTGGCTAAATTCTGCAAAGCGGAAAGTGCTTCTCCATGATAATCAAGTGAAAATAAATAAGTCGTAATTGCATTGGTGTCTGAAAACAAAAACTGATTTGATTCTGTTACCAAAGCATCTTCTCTTTCAATGTGAGTTTCTGCAATTTTTAAAAGATCGTCTAAGGTTAATCGTTTATTTATTTGATGTTTCTCCCAATATTCTCTTCCGTACTCTGGCATCCATTGCGTATCAAAATGCACTGCTAATTTTTCTGCCAAAGTAGTTTTTCCTGTAGAAGGTGCACCAAGCAAAACTACTTTAGTAATCAAATCTTTATAGACTTCAGGATGAATAAATTCCTTTTGTTTAAATGGATTTTGTCTAATTTTTGTTGCTGATATAGGAACAATATTCCTACTTAAATCAACTTGTCTGTCAATCGCATTTAAAGCTTTACTCATGTGTACGCCATAAGGTTCGCTCGAATAAAAATGAGATATGCTACGATCTTCCAAAACTTCCAAAACATAGTCCTCTTGAATTTTCATAATTTCAGGTGAATAACCACTATCGTTAGGTGAATTTATTCCTTCAATAACTGTAATATTTGGGTATATTTTGCGTATCCAAGTGGCCCTGGTAGCTAACGAAATATTTATAACAGGATCATCGTAAATTAATAATAGTACTTCATCCATCTCCTTGATAGCGGTTTCAACTAACAATTGATGGCCTTTATGAAAAGGGGCAAATTTGCCTAATGTCAATCCTATTTTATGCTTGTCTTTCATATGCAAATTCTTCTTTGTACGCCTTTTTCCACTGCAAGTAACCAATTATTGCCATAATCAAAAAAAGGAAATATAAACCCGTTGTAAAATATAAGCTTTTATAAAAATATACAAAGATGGCCGCCACATCTACTACGATCCAAAAGATCCAGGAACCTAATACTTTTTTTATCATTAAATACTGAGCAACAAGGCTTGCTATCGTTATAAAGGCATCAGGATAAGGAAAAGAGGCGTCTGTTTTGGTCTGCATAAAATAGCCCAAAATCAGAGTTGATATAAATGTTAAAACAATCCATAAGGCTGCTTTTGTTATTAAGGTAATGCGTAATGTACTTTTATTGTCACCCCCGTACTTCCAATTGTACCAGCCAAATATTTGCAGAAAAATATAAATAACATGCAAAATCATATCCGAATATAATTTTGATGTATAAAAAACAAAGCAATATACTATGACCTGAACTAATCCAAAATACCAACACAGGATATTTTCTTTAATAGTAAAATAAACGGCCAAAAAACCGAAAACTGTGCCAAAAATTTCTAAAGTTGTATTCATATATATTTGCTAAGATATAATAATCTATTAAACTTTTAATTGATAGCGGAACAAATCAAAAAATTATGAAGAAATAAAAACTGAGGCAAAAGATCTCTATTTCCTTTAACAGTATTTAAATGATTCTAAAAGATATCGAACCGCCATAAAAAGACATTATCATCAGCTTGGATAAAGTGTTTTTTTATTAGTTACACAATATATATCAGATAAATCTCTATAAAAAAACACCATTGATTTCCAATAGTGCTTTTTATAGTTATTTAGAAACATTGACTCTTTTAAAAATTGAAACCATAAACACATTTTTTTTATTTAACGAAAATCTCTTTCAATTGAGTGATTACATTTCCGCCACCTGAAATGGTAATCTCACCAATTTTATCGGCAATTTTCTCTACATATTCCATCTCTTTCAATTTCCATAACATTTCATTTTCTTCCATTAATTTGGCGGTGTTCAACAAGCTTCTAGTAGAAGCGGTTTCTTCTCTTCGCATAATACTATTGGCTTGTTCTTTTTTCTCGGCAACCAAAACCTGATTCATAATCTCCTTCATATCTCCAGGCAAGATCACATCTCGAATTCCAGCATCAGAAATCACTAAACCTAAATTGCTAATCTTAGCTGTTACTTCAGCCAAAATATCACTAGCAATCGTATCTTTTTTGCTCAACAACTCATCCAAAGTAAGTCCACCAACAAAAGCTCTTAAAGCCAATTGCATCAAAACATACAATTGTTTTTCGAAGTCTTTATTATCAACCAAAGCTTTCAAAATATCCACCACTTGGTATCTCACAAAGAAATTGATTCTCAACCTTGCTTTGTCTTTCGTCAATAATTCCTGTCCAGAAATCTCCACTTGTTGTTGTCTCATATCAACTGTTTTTACATCAATTGTAATCGCATTATTCCAAAAATAATGGGTTCCTGATTTTAATTCGGTTGTAAAAGTTCCGTTAACAAACAACAATGCTTTGTCGTTACTAGCTACCATAAATTTTCTAACGAATGGTCTCACTTTGGCATTTTCTAAAAGGGTTACGGCAATATTTTCGGTGATATCAATTTTAGACAAATCGGCTTTCACAAATTCATTTTTCACAATGCCTTTCCAAAACGCATATCTTCCAGCAGTTAAAACAGTTGTGAAATTTCCGTTTGCAAATTGCAACACTATTTCAGTATCGCTTACTTCAACAACTTTTAACATCGCCGCCAAATCTTCATTTTCTAACAAAATATTTAATTCATACTGCGTTTGGAATGGAAAGTTCATTTCATGAATGATCACTTTTTTATCTCCAAAAATCCAATGTTTTCCTTCTTTTAATACGTTTACTAATTTCCTGTTCTCGAATACCAAACCTACTTGGTACGCATCGATTGTAATTCTATTGATCATATTTTTTTGTTTAAAGTTTTAATTGTTTAAAGTTTTGGAAACAATAAAATTCTTTTTTCTTTCCTCTTTATTCTATTCTCTTTGTTCTATTCTCTTTATTCTTTTTTTAAATAAAAAACCTCATTGTCTTTCTTCTCCGATAAAAACGGACGAATAGTTTGTAATTCTTTTGCTCCACTTGTTTTACGATTCTATTTTGCAAAAGCAATTCTGAAAACTACCTAAACAATCAAACCCAAAAGAAAAAGAGCATTCCTAAATACATTGCTGTTCGCACTGGTTGTATCATGAGTGTGCAATTTTAGATTTTACAATCCTAATTGTACCGATAAAGACAAATCAGTTTTTTTGTGGTCATCTTTTTAAGAGTGATGTTCTCTGAAATACAGATTTTCAGTCTGTGCTTGACTTACCATTTGTCTAACCGAATCGAAAAACGGTGCAGGATTCGAACCTGCAAAATTGTCTATTGTTCTAACCAACTGAACTATCACATTGCTGTGAATGGGAATCGAACCCATGACCCATAGAGTGGTGATAATTTTCTGGGAAACTACCAAAACCTCCAAATCAAGTTGCATAGAAAAACATAATACGCTTTCGCGAAAAGTTCCCTACAATGGTGCTATACAGAAACACGTAACAGGACTTGTTTGATATTGTCAATCTCCTTCTTTTGTCATTCCGACGAAGGAGGAATCTCATAACTTTAATAAATCAAAGAGCTTGTTTTATTTCTTGAACAAAGATTTCGACACGACTGCGCAATTATTCTGCGTAGAAGATTTTTTTTTTTACAAATACTCCAAAAAACAAAAAAAGCGTCCCGATATCAGGACGCTTTTTCTATTTATGTTGAATTAGAAACTACAATTATAAAATAGTTTTCTTTATTTTGTTTTTTACAATACTATTCCGTTGATTTTATAACTAGTACTTCTACTCCCTTTATCTTCTTTTAGCAATATACCTTTTAAAATCAAATTGTTAATATCACGCAAAGCTGTATCATCAGAACATTTGGTTAGTATTGACCATTTTTTGGTGGTCAGATTGCCTTCAAAATCATTCCATAAAAGTTCCAACATTTTTTGTTGACGAGAGTTTAAAATAGTTTTTTCATGAGTTTTCCAAAAATTAGCTTTTTGCAAAACCGTACTTATAATTTCTTCGGATTGGAGAATGGCTTTTTTCAACGTGTCTAAAAACCAAAGCAACCAGGTTGTGCAATCTAAATTTCCTTTTTGAGATTGTTCTAACAATAAATAATAATCCTTTTTGTTTTTTAAAATTTGCGAAGACAAACTGTAAAAACGCATCGCATCATTCTCCGATTTTGCCAAAATGCTTTCTGAAATAGCTCGGGCAATTCGACCGTTTCCGTCTTCAAAAGGATGAATCGTAAGAAACCACAAATGAGCAATTGCCGTTTTTATAATCAAATCTTGTTGTGATTCGGTATTCAGCCAATCTAAAAAAGTATGCATTAAATCTGGAACTAACGCAGCAGCTGGCGCTTCATAATGTACTTTTTCAGTACCAAATCCGCCCGAAACTACTTGCATGGGTCCTTTTTCATCTTTGCGCCATTGGGCAGTTGTTATCGTGTACAAACCACTTCTTCCTGAGGGAAATAAAGCGCCATGCCAACTGAACAAACGCTCTTGCGAAATAGCAGAAGCATAATTTTGTGACGCATCCAATAATAAATCTACAAAACCGTCAATGTTTCGATTTGTTGGTAGATTGTTCGCTAAAGGAGAACCTATGCTTTTGGCAATAGACGAACGTACTTCTTCGGGTTTGTATATTTCGCCTTCTATTTGGCTAGAGGTAATAATTTCTTTTTCTAACAACAACAAATTAGATTCCTGTTGAATATCAAATCCCAATGATTGCATTTTTCCCAAAAACCGTCCTTGCATAAAACGTACTTCGCTTAATGGCGAAAGTATCTTTTCGTTATCCCAATAAAAGTTAGGAAAATTAGGGTTTTGGTAGATGTATTTTGGCATTGTGAGTAAGTTTGCGGTAAATATACAATTATTAACCGCATAATTTGCGGCTAATATGGCATTATTTACCGCAATATGTTACAAAATTGATTTGTTGGTACGATCGGTGATTCATGTTTTTAGTTATTAATCACGGATTTAAGCACCTTTACCAACTCATCATATAAATTGCCCATAAGTCTAAAATCTTCAAATAACTTTTGATTAAATGATTTAAATATATCTTTAGGCATACCATAAATTGCCCTTACTATTATATTATAAGCGAAATTGTTTTTCTGCTCTATAGTTAAAACTTGCATAACATACAATTCTTTTAAAAATTTGCTAAGCATTATAATAATTTGTGAATTACCATGAATTGTAAACTGTAAATTTTCAAGACATATATTATAAAAATTCTGACCATTACTTAAATTTTGATAGAATTCGTTTTTTAAAGTTTCTAAATTAATATCTATTCCTATATAACTAGACTTCAATAAAAATCTATAGAACTCGGTATCACACTTTTCAGGATAAAATGCTAATAAATATTTTTCTGGATTTATGATATTTCCAACTGTATTTCCTCTTTTAGAGAATAGGAAAAGAGTAGAATCACTAGTTATAAGCTGAAAATTTTGCCTGTCAGATATGCAAAAATTATCAATCAATAATTTCATAAAATTATCAAGTTTTTCTTTGTTGCCAAATTTCGGAAGTAAATCTAATTTTTCAGGAACTAAATCAATTATACAGTTTTTTTCTATCCAGTCAAGTAGTAATTGTAAAAATTCAATTCTTTTCTGATTATAATCTTCCGGAGTATCATACCGTCTAATAAACTGGTTTGTAACTTGAATAGTCATTTGAGAGGATGGTGAGTTTGCCAATTCAATAATTTCTCGATTTATTTCATTCCTTAATAAATATGAAACTGTATATTTATGTTTAAATTCAAAACCAAGTTCTTTTTCTAAAAAATAAAACAGGATTAGCGTACTAAAGTCTAGTGCATAAGTAATTTTTTCATTATCATGAAAAACTTGTTTTGTCAAACCTGATGGAATTGTTGTAAATTTATTTCCAACGAAACCAGTCAAATGTAAGTATGTGTCAATATAATTTTCACGGAAAACAATTCTTGCAACCTCTGAAAAACCCATGCGATAATTAAAATAATCATCCAATGCTTTTTCTTTAATTTCTTTTTCTTTGGTTCCAATATCACCAAAATGTGATTTAAAAAAAGTTTCAAAATCTTTCATATCTGTTGGCATCTGAAGCGATTCAAATCCTAGTTCATTTACAGGATTATTTGCCTCTTCTTGAATCATTCTGAATAAATGCCATGCATCATTAATAATTTCAACTATTTGAATTGAAATTATTTTCCCCGACATTCTAGTTATTGAAGTAAAACTCTCGCCTACTTTTCGTCCAATCAACTCTTTTTGCAAGCCAGTTTCTCGATCAACTTTTAGATACACTTTTTTATCAGAAACTAAATAAGTAACCCAACATCCTATTTCTACTTCATCAAAACTAATAAAAAAATTATGATCTTTTAAAAACAATGAACTAGCAAAATAATTTTTACGTGCTATAGTATTACTAGGATTAGATGCGAGTTGATACAAAATATCAAATCCCATTTTTGCGTTTACGTTATTACGCATAAGGACAATGGCTACAGTAACGCCAAATCGTTCATCTTCGATTTTCCAATTAATTTTATCCGACACTTCCTTTATTCTTCCTTTATTATTGGTTCTTTCAAGAACATTCAAATAAAGAAGAATGTACTGTTCATTGTCTGGGAAATTCCCGTATAAATATCCATCAATATCCTCAAGATTTTCTAAATCATTAATTTCGGTATAAAGATTATGTTCAAATTCTAGCAATTTAATATCCGGGTATTTAGAATGCAATCGCCAAAACTTTAGTAAGTCCAACACTTCGGCATACCTACCTTTCTCTTCGCAGTTTTTATCACAAAGTTGTTCATGTAGAAGTATTATAAAAAAACGAAGTGATTCACTAACATCTGATTTATTAACATATTGCTCTAAAAATTGAATTGCTTCGTTTCGTCTTCCTATTGAATTTAAATTCTCTACTATTAAATTCTTCCAATTTATATCAAAATCTTTGTAAATCATTAAGGCTTTAAGTCTTTCAGAAATTACATTATCATTTTCTTTTAAATATCTTACTCTAATTGTTAACTCAAATAAATCTTTTAATTCTCTACTTTTAAATTCCTTTTCTAAGATTTTTATTAATTGTTCTGATAAAACATTTTTATCTACTCGCTTAAAAAGAATATTTAAAAATGCTTGCAAAATATTAATTCCATTTCTTTCTTCAATTATTTCGAAAGATTTTAAATAATCGTTGAATACATCAAAAACCTCCCTATTTTTTCCATTTAAATCATATAAAGCAGACTTAAACAGATAAAATTCACTAGATAAAACATCTGCTGATTGTTCATATTCAGTTACGAATTCTAAAGATTTTTCATACTCTTTTTTATGATTTAATATTTGGCAAAAGCTAAAAGTATAAAACCAAAATGGCTTAGGTGTATTGGAAAAATCTACTAATATACCTTGATAATAAACATCTTCATTTGTCAATAAATACCCAAAATAATTATAGTAAAATTTTTGATGAGATGTCGAATCTTTAATTTCAGTGTCACTCAACTTCGTGACATATAATTTCATTAAATTGAATACTTTTTCTATTAGTAGGTTATCCTCTAAAATAAAATATTCTCCAGCAATGTATTTCAGAGGATATTCATTGAATGCTTTATTAATAGATAAATCAATAACTACCCTCCAAGATTCAAGATTACCAAAAGTAACTTCTTTATATTTCTCAAAGTCAATATCTAAAACTAAATCATACTTTGACAACTCCTCTAAAAAATTTAAACTCTGAGTTGATATTATATGAGAAATGATACTTAACTGAAAATTATAATCTTCAAAAACAAATTTAGGAATGATTTTTAAAAAAGATTTTATATCAGTTGATAAAATAGCCTTAACATACCAAGCAGATATATTATACTCATCAATTTGTATAATTTCTTCTGCTTTACTTAATGCCTTTTTTTTATCATTTAAATTCAAATATTCGACACAAGCTCTATCTCTGAAATTATTTTCATTTAGATTTAAATTTGATGCTTTGATAAAATCTTGTGCTGAATCTTCTTTTTTATATTCATCTAGTTCACGTTTACACAAACCTTTTAGAAACAAAATCTTACTTAGAATTATATTTTTATCATTTAATTCAATTTCAACAACTCTTTTTTCTAAACTATTTAATAATCCTAATGCTGTATTGGGTTTAAATGAATTAATTAATTCTTCAATATTTTTTAGTTGTTCTTTAAAATCAGAAAGTAAATAATTCAAGCCATTAATAACATTCGTGATATAAGTATCCCCTAATTGAACTGAGCCTCCTCCACTTTCAATACTTCCAAAATTAGTATTATTAATTTCCATAATTATCTCCTAATTGAATATTTCCACCGCCACTATTTATTGTTCCTGTATTAACATTTTTATTATTTGAAATAGTATTTTCTATATTAGGTAATTTCTCATTCAACTCTTTTAAATAAGTTGCAAATTCTGGATTATCTTCAATTGAATTTTCAATAAAAGCTTTTGCAATGTTTTGTTTTTCTATGCTTTCAGGATTTTCTTGAAGTTCAAATAATGCTTTCTTTGGTTTACCATCTTTAAAAAATAAAGATTTAATCCATCCAATAGTACCTTCTGATATACTTTCAAATCCTTTTTCAGTAAACTTTTCAATACCCTTTTTTCCTAATTCAATTAAAAAAGGTGTAATTATTGCCATTGTAATTGGTTCCATAATATTTTTATTTTTAAGATTTAATTATTCCTTAACCAGTTAGGATTTATCCTCTCAAATTAACAAATAATAAACCACAAACTCACAAAACCATTTGCGAATCTGCGATTAAAATCCAACTGTTTTCCCGACTTAAACTACTGCGCCTTATTTTTGCTGCACAAAAAGGATTTGAACCTTCATCATTTGTTTTTTTTATTTAAAAATCTCCATAATAAACCTGAAAACAAGGTAATTTTAAATCCTTGCGCCACATGTCTACTACTTGATTTCTATCGTCTAAAACAAATTCTACAAAGTAATTTTCTTTAATAAAGGAATTGTAAATTTCAGTTTTGATGATGGAATCTTTTCTATTGTCCTTTGATTTTCGCATGATTAAATCATCAAATACAATTGTATGTTTTTCAAGAAAACGAAGTGTTGGTTCTTTAAATCGATCTTCTCTTCCTGAAACAAGCAAAATCGCATAACCTAGCTTTTTGTAGTTTCTCAATACATTTGCCACTGGTTCATTTAGCAAATCTTCATCAGACTTGCTAGCATCAAATGGATTTCTGCCATTCATCAAACACAATGTTCCGTCTAAGTCGCAGATAATTGCTTTGGGTAATTCTGGGTTTTGGGTACAATATTGTGGTTCGTCTTTGTGTAAGAGATTGAATTTCTTTTTGGCGCTTTTCGTTTTTACAACTTCATTATTCATGGTTTCTATTTTTGATGATACAAATTTTTTGCACAAGTACGCAACTATTTTGCGTAGTAAAATGTATTTTGTATTTTTGGTTAAATCTTATATGTGAACCTATCTCAAATATACTCGGAATTACTCTTGAAAAACGGCTTCAATCCTACTAATGTAAAGACCTTATGGCTTGATTTAGAAAAAGCCTATTCTAGTAAATCAAGACACTATCATAATTTGACACATTTAGAAGAAATGATTGAATTATTTGAACAGTATAAAAATAAGCTTCAAAATCCCGATGAAGTGTTGTTTAGTATTTTCTATCACGACTCTATTTATAAAGCTACGCGAAAAGATAATGAACTAAAAAGTGCTGAATATACTCTGAAAGTTTTAGCTACCAATGAATTACTTGATAAACAATTGATTTTTGATATGATTTGTGCGACACAACTTCATCAACACAATGCAATTGAAGACATTAATTGGTTGATTGATTTTGATTTAAAAATCCTTGCTAAAGATTGGGAAGCTTATCAAATATATTGTAACCAAATTAGAAAAGAATATCGCATTTATCCTGATTTTCTATACAATCCTGGCCGAAAAAAAGCTTTGGAACATTTCTTAGAAAATGAGTTTATTTTTCAGACAGAAGAATTCAGAGAATTATTTGAAGAAAAGGCAAGAGTTAATATTAAAAGAGAAATTATCTCATTAACGTGAATTGCGTGAGGGATGGAAACGGCATCCTTTTTTGGTCTCGTTTTTTTTACGAGACCAAAAAAGATACAGTGTACAGCCCGTTCGCCGCGGCGAACACGCCCAAAAAATTAAACAACTATGGCTCAAAATAAAAACGCACTTATTCGATATAAAACTATTGACAAATGTTTGCAAAATTCCTATAGAACTTGGACTTTAGAGGATTTGATGAACGCTTGCTCGGATGCATTGTATGAATATGAAGGAAAGGAAAATCCGGTTAGTAAGCGAACGGTTCAGCTCGATATTCAGTTAATGCGAAGTGAAAAATTAGGTTACAATGCGCCAATTGTGGTGTATGACAAGAAGTTTTACAAATATGATGATGACGAATTTTCGATTACGGATATTCCGCTGACGGAAACGGATATGAATGTTTTGACAGAGACAGTTTCGATGTTAAAGCAGTTTAAGGATTTCTCTTTGTTTAAAGATGTTTCGGATATTTTACAGCGGTTGGAAGACAAAATTTATTCTGAAAAGTCAAATACGCAACCGGTAATTCATTTGGATAAAAACGAAAATTTGAAGGGTTTGCATTTTTTGGAAGAAATCTATCAGGCAATTATAAAAAAAGTGGTTTTAGTGATTACTTACAAATCCTTTAAATCTGCAGAAGAAAAAACGTTTAATTTTCATCCTTTTATTTTGAAGGAATTTAATAATCGTTGGTTTTTGGTAGGGAAAAGAAAGGGAAGTCAACCCATTACCAATTTAGCATTAGACCGAATTATTTCGATTGACTACGATTTGAGTTTGCCTTACTTAAAAGAAAACTTCAATCCTGATTTATTTTATAAAAATGTAGTTGGCGTGACCGTAAATACTGGTTTACAACCCAGACGCATCGAACTCTGGATTGATGGAAGTAATGCGAAGTATGTTACTACAAAACCTTTACACAATTCGCAAAGGCTCATTAAACAAAATGAAGATGGAAGTATCATTATTCATTTATATGTCATTCAAAATTACGAATTAGATCGCATTTTATTAGGTTTTGGTGATAGTCTGGAAGTGCTTCGTCCTGAATATTTACGTGAACGAGTTAAATCAATTTTCTTAAATGGATTATCTCGTTATCAAGTTTGATACTAGAATAATAACTTTTGACAGGAAAACAGATTACTTTTTAAGCTTTTAGTCAATCTTGTACTTAATTTGTGAGTTAGTAACTCGATATAGCTTTGATTTTTCCAATTAATTCAAGTATTCTCTAACTATTTTAACTTATCCCCTATTTGCGCCATCGCTCTTTCCGCTATTGCAGTAATCGACAATGAAGGATTTACTCCAGGATTTGCTGATATCATTGCTCCATCTATTACATACATATTTTTATATCCAAAGACTTCGTTGTTTTTATTAATTACGCCTTGAGAACTATCTTTTCCCATTACTGCTCCTCCTAAAACATGGGCTGTAGATGGAATTCCTGCAAAAGATTCTAATACAAATGAAGTAGGAACACCGTTTACAATTTTACCATATTTTTTAGTCAATTCGATCGATTCTGGAATGTAAGCACTTGGCTTTACTCCTTTTCCAACGGAAGAAGCCATTCCGCCAAAAAAATTAGTTTTAAATTTCAAAGTACTATCAATAGATTGCATGAATAACAAAACGACAGTACTTTTGGACCAACTGTTTGTAAAATAGATTTTGAAATAACGCACCGGAAATTTCAATAATTGCTGTAACATATTAAATAAACGAGCCGGTGTATTTTTCCCAATAGCGAGTGGTAAATGCAATAGTTTCCAGAATCCAGAACCTTCTGAATAACGAACAATTTCAAGATGGCTATTATCATCCGTATGAAGCAAACTTCCTATAGCAACACCTTTAGACATATTTTTACTATGGTCTAAACTAGAAACACTTATTAGTGTTTCGTTATTCGTTCTTATATCTTCCCCCAGCTTATCAGACAGCAAAGGCAGTGATTTTGGTTTTAGTTTAAGCAGTAATTTTACCGTTCCCAAAACACCTCCTGAGAAAATAACGCTTGTTGCAGTTAACTCTTTTTTAGATTTAAAATAATGCGTACTCGATTTTAAAAATACTTTATAACCTGTAGCGCCTTCATTCCCATCAATAGGTAAAACATCATAAACTTCATGTTCCGCTAGAATTTTGGCACCTAAATTTTGTGCTAAATAAAGGTAATTTTTATCTAGTGTGTTTTTGGCATCATAACGGCAACCCGTCATACATCCTCCGCAAAAATTACAACCAGCTCTTTCTGGACCTTTACCATCAAAATAAGGATCAATCACTTTTTCTCCTGCTTTACCAAAAAAAACGGCTACTTCAGGATTTTCAAACTGATCTTCTCTTCCCAATTCTATTGATAATTCTTTAAGTCCTTTATCGCCATCAAATAATTTTGGATTTCTAGCCGCACCAAGCATGGTTAGTGCCGTTTTATAAAAGGGTTTAAGTTCATTTTCCCAATCTGCTAATTCGCTCCAACTGCCCGATTTATAAAAAGAGGTTTTAGGAACAGGCAAAGTATTGGCATATACCAAAGATCCGCCTCCTACTCCAGTGCCAGAAATAATGACAATGTGTCTAAAAACACTCATTTTCATGATTCCAAAAAAATTAAGCGCTGGCATCCACAACCATTTACGGAGGTTCCAATTGGTTTTAGCAAAATCATTGGCTTTATACCATTTCCCTTTTTCGATCACTAAAACTTTATATCCTTTTTCAGAAAGTCGTAAAGCACTAACAGAACCTCCAAAGCCACTTCCAATTATAATATAGTCGTAATCTTTTTGCATTTTTATTTAATTATACGCGAAAAATAAGGAATTAATTTGAATAATATGCACGCATAACAAAAATGATTTTCTAAATATTAACTTTAAAATAAAACAGAGTAAACCTAAAGTCTAGTTCTTATAATTTATTTTAGGAAAATAGTCTTAACGCTAAATTTCATAGCAATATTTAACACTATTTATTTATTGAAAAAATGGTATTGGATACATCGTCTTGGCGTTTGGCGAGGTTAGGGACTTTAAAGCAGAGTATTTTCTGCCGAAACGATGATATGATAAAAAAAGCTAATTCCGCTAAAACCCCAATCTCGCTAAACGGCTGTTATGCGTTAGGCTTTTTTACCTTGTCTCTTTTAAGTAATCCATAATAATTGTTAATTTTCGTTTTTTTACTGAATTATTTAGAAATTGTTGATGATTTGAAATTATAAATTCTTCTATTTCTAATCGACCAAAATAAACTTCTATAAAAGAAACATATATTTCTTCCGCAAAAAAGCTATCAAGTTTAGTTTCAATGTCTAAATCATATTTTTTACTTGATTTTATTCCATTAAACCTCAAAAAGCCTATCTATTTTCTAAAAGAATGATTTACAGTTCTATTTATTTCGTCCATTCACTTTTTAAGTTTCCACCTTCTCCAATGTATAGTATTTTATTCCCTTTTTCAAAAAAAGTATAAACACCTGGAGCATTAGGTATTTTATTTTCTCTCAATTCTTTACTTTTCTGAAACTTTATCTATTCTGCTCTTAAAAAGTTTTCTTGGGCTAAATGAAAATCTTCAAGTATTTCTGTTGACGCTATATTAAAATTCATAAGTATATTTTTATTCAAAAAAAAAAAATGCCATTCCATGGATATTCTGATCCTCTCCAAATTGTCATTTTTAGTGTAAATAATATTGGAATTAAAATCAATAAAATAATCATTAATATCGGAAAATTTATTTTTTCTGTATAATTTAAATAAAACACATAGCCGAAAACAATTTGTAAAATAATAATCAAAATTAAATAAAATAAATCACCAAGACCTTGTCCAAAAACTGCTTTTCCACAAAAAATCAGTATTAGTATTGAAATTGTCCAAATCAAATATAAAACATTGCATAAATTCAAAATTCGTTTCATATTTCCTTCAGTTTTTAATTTGTAAGATTTTTTTAAGCTTACCGCTATCTATCTATTAAAGCAATTATAAATTAGATAATTTATCAAAAACCATTTGATAGGTTGGTGTTTCAATTTCGTACTTTAATGATTCGGTAACGACAAAACCAGTCAATGAATCTAATTCTGTTTTATTACCCGCTAAAAAATCTCTGTGCATTGAAGAAGTGGCACTATGAGGTGATTTTTCAAGTTTAAGAATACTTTGCATTACACTATCTTCAGGCAAATTCAACCCTTTTACAGCAGCAAGCATCGTAATTTCATTTAATAGAGAAACATAAAGTGCTCTACTAGTTTGATTTGCTAAAATTTCTCCAATATTCTGATTTAGATAAGAGGTTGCTGAAGCTAAAGCGGAAATGAAAATAAATTTTTCCCACACTGTTTCCTCGATATTATCTACTAGATAACTCTCGATACCCGCACTTTTAAAAATAGTTTGTAATTTATTTAAGGTTGCTATTGAGGCCATAGTAGAACCAAAAAACAACTTTTCATAAGTTCCTATTTTCTTTATAATTCCAGGCGAAACAATCATCGAAACGATGTAAACACAGCCTTGCAACACTTCATTATCAGGAAATAAAGTACTAATGCGTTCTGGAGCATCAACTCCATTATACAAAGGAAGAATAACCGTTTTTTTAGTAATACATTTACTGATAGATACAAGACTTTCCTCTATATCATAGGTTTTTGTAGCACAAATAAGAAAATCAAGTTTCCCTATAAACTGAGGGTCATTTGATACTAAAAATGGAAAAACAATAAATTCATCCGTATCCGTTATAATTTTTAATCCATTATTAGCGATTTCTTTTTGAGTTTCTCCCCTTGCGATAAACACTATTTCAACAGAATCTGACTGATAAAATTCTTTGGCTAACAATCCTCCAAAATAACCGCCTACTCCACCCATTCCTAAAATTCCGATTCTTGTTTTCATAATTGTATACTGCTTCTCTTTCTAAAAAATGATTATTAATCTGTTTTTCAAAAGTACACAATCTTTAACATAAACTTCTAAAGTGTTCTATTGAAAGAATAAATCAAAATGGTAACTTTGCTACCGACCATTCGGAATTTACAAAAAATATGTTAGACAAAGACAATACCATTGAAGTTCAAGGCGCTCGCGTTCACAATCTCAAAAATATAGATGTTTCCATTCCCCGTGAAAAACTAGTAGTTATCACTGGACTTTCAGGCTCTGGAAAATCCTCACTTGCTTTCGACACCATATATGCCGAAGGGCAGCGTCGTTATGTAGAAACTTTTTCTGCTTATGCAAGGCAATTTCTAGGCGGGTTAGAACGTCCTGATGTGGATAAAATTGACGGACTTTCCCCAGTAATTGCTATTGAGCAAAAAACGACTAGTAAAAGTCCTCGATCTACTGTGGGAACCATTACTGAAATATATGATTTCTTGCGTTTGCTTTATGCTCGTGGAGCTGATGCTTATAGTTATAACACTGGAGAAAAAATGGTTTCCTATTCTGATGAACAAATTAAAGATTTGATTATTCAGGACTTTGCTGGAAAACGAATCAATATTTTGGCGCCTGTTATTCGTGCTAGAAAAGGACATTACGCAGAACTTTTTCAACAAATAGCCAAACAAGGTTTCCTTAAAGTACGTGTCAATAATGATATTCTTGATATTACTTTAGGAATGAAATTAGACCGTTACAAAACACATGATATCGAAATTGTAGTAGATAGAATGGTTATTGATGAAAGCCCTGAGAATGAAAAAAGATTATCAGAAAGTATTAATACTGCCATGCATCATGGTGAAAATGTATTAATGGTTCTTGACCAAGATTCTAATGAAGTGCGCTATTTTAGTAGAAATTTAATGTGTCCTACTACTGGAATATCTTATCAAAACCCAGAACCTAATTTATTTTCTTTCAACTCACCTAAAGGCGCTTGCGATCATTGCAACGGATTGGGAACAGTGAATGAAATTAATAGTAAAAAGATTGTTCCAAATCCAAAATTGACTATTAAAGCCGGTGGATTTGCTCCTTTGGGAGAATATAAAAGTTCTTGGATTTTTAAGCAATTAGAAATCATTGGAGAAAAATATGGTTTTAAATTAACGGATGCCATCGAAAAAATTCCAGCGGAAGCAATGGAAATGATTTTGAATGGTGGAAAAGAAAAATTCACAGTTAATTCTAAAGATTTAGGAGTGGCTCGTGACTATAAAATTGATTTTGAAGGAATATCTAATTTCATTAAAAATCAATACGAAGAAAGTGGATCCACTACTATTAAAAGATGGGCTAAGGAATTTATGGACGAAGTTAACTGTCCTGTTTGTGATGGTTCTCGTTTGAAAAAAGAGGCATTATTCTTTAAAATAAACGAAAAAAACATAGCCGAATTGTGCGATATGGACATTTCGGATTTAACGGCTTGGTTTCATGATTTAAATACTCATTTATCTGATAAACAAAAGCGTATCGCTACTGAGGTAATTAAAGAGATTAAGGACCGATTGAACTTCTTGATGAATGTAGGCTTGGATTATTTGGCTTTAAGCCGAAGTTCAAAATCTCTTTCGGGTGGGGAAGCGCAACGTATTAGATTAGCAACTCAAATTGGTTCGCAGTTGGTTGGTGTTTTGTATATTCTTGACGAGCCTAGTATTGGTTTGCACCAGAGAGATAACGAAAAACTAATTCATTCTCTAGAACAATTGAGAGATATTGGTAACTCAGTTATTGTGGTAGAACACGATAAAGACATGATTGAACGTGCTGATTATGTCATAGATATTGGACCAAAAGCAGGAAAATATGGTGGTGAAATCATCAGCAAAGGAACACCTGCAGAAATCTTGAAACACCATACTATTACAGCAATGTACATGAATGGCGAAATGAAAATTGAGGTTCCTAAAAAGCGTCGGGAAGGAAACGGAAAGTTCCTAAAATTAACTGGTGCAACAGGAAATAACTTAAAAAATGTTTCGATAGAGTTGCCTTTAGGGAAAATGATTTGTGTTACTGGAGTTTCTGGAAGTGGAAAATCTACTCTGATTAATGAGACGCTTTATCCTATTTTGAACGCCTATTATTTTAATGGTGTCAAAAAACCAAAACCGTATAAAAAGATTGATGGATTAGAACATATCGATAAAGTAATTGATATTGATCAAAGCCCAATTGGTAGAACTCCACGCTCGAATCCTGCGACGTATACCGAAGTTTTTACAGAAATTAGAAATCTGTTTACTATGACTTCAGAAAGTATGATTCGGGGTTATAAAGCAGGTCGTTTTAGTTTTAATGTAAAAGGAGGACGTTGCGAAACCTGTGAAGGTTCTGGAGTTCGAACAATAGAAATGAACTTTTTACCAGATGTGTATGTTGAATGTGAAACTTGCCAAGGAAAACGTTTTAATAGAGAAACATTGGAGATTCGATACAAAGGAAAATCCATTTCTGATGTGTTGAATATGACGGTAGATGAAGCGGTTCCGTTTTTTGAATTGATTCCGAAGATTTACAGAAAAGTAAAAACGATTCAGGATGTTGGTTTAGGCTACATTACATTGGGACAACAAAGCACAACACTTTCTGGTGGAGAAGCGCAACGCATCAAACTAGCGGGAGAATTATCTAAAAAAGATACTGGAAATACATTTTATATTCTCGATGAACCCACAACAGGTTTGCATTTTGAAGATATCAGAGTATTAATGGAGGTGATTAATAAACTAGTCGATAAAGGAAATACCATTTTGATTATCGAACATAATATGGATGTGATAAAACTAGCAGATTACATCATCGACATTGGTCCTGAAGGTGGGAAAGGCGGAGGCCAACTTATCGCCAAAGGAACTCCAGAAGAAGTCGCAAAAAATAAAAAGAGTTATACAGCACAATTCTTAAAAAAGGAATTGGCTTAAATTTCCTCAACAATTTTGTTTAATAAGTAAACTATCAAGTAAATTAAACAAAATAAAAGTAATCCATAAGTACCAAATCGGTTTTAATTCCCCTCCATTGGAGGGGTGCCCGTAGGGCGGGGTGGTTTTTTATTGATTGCAATATCACTAATAACATTCTATCCTCAAACTTTTAATCAATACCAGAGATAAAAAAAACTACTGCATCATACAGTAGTTTTCATTTTTATAATGTTATAAATCAAAAAAAAGCCCTTATACTTTTTTGCAACAATCATCTAATTGTTCATAAGCTACAACGTCTGCTTTTACATCATCAGCATCATAACCCATTTTTGAAATACCTGATTTTATAGTTTCTAGATTTGTTTATTGACTATTGTAAAAAACGGTAATTGTGCTGTTTTTTTCATCTAGTTCGTACATTTTCACTCCTTTTATTTTCAACATATTGGATTGGAAATTTCCTCCACAAGTTTCACACTGTTTACAATGATCGCAAAAAAGAGTTGTTTTTATTACTGCTTTCTGGTTTTTCTTACCGTCTTGAGCGGAAATGGTAGCCGTAAAAAGCGTAAAGAAGAGAATCAAAAAAGTGTTTTTCATACTATTATTTTTATTCAAATATATCAATTATTAAGTAACATTGAGTAGTGTTTTATGAAACGGATCAATTGAAGCTTAAAGCAATTCTATTTTAAAAACATCAAATTTTAAATAGTACTTTTAAAATCTCAATATTCGAAATTATTTTTTTTTATTGTTCCAAAAGGTCATTTAAAAAAATAATAGGAAGTTAGTTTCAATACTATATTATCAAATTTGAGTTTGATTATTTTTTTAATAATATCAATCCATTGTCAATAGAATTTTACCAATGTGATCACTACTTTCCATAAGTTTATGCGCTTCTGCAGCTTGTTCTAGAGGAAAAGTTTTATAAATTATAGGATGAATTTGTTTAGAATGAAATAGTGGCCAAATGTTGGTTTCTACCTCTTTTGCAATCTGAGTTTTTACTTCATCAGATTGAGGTTTAAGAAAGCTCCCGGTCAAGGTTAGATTCTTACTCATAATAGTGCGCAAATTAATATTTACCTCCGAACTTTTCATTCCGTTGATATAAATTAAGCGGCCTTTCTCGTTTAATATTTCAAGATTCTTTTGCGTATAATCTCCTCCAACCATATCTAGAATAACATCAATTTTTTCCTCTTTTAGTACTTCTTCAAAGGCGTTTTTTTTATAATTGATTGCCATTCCTAAGTTCATTTTATTTAAAAAATCAATCTTTTTGTCACTTCCTGCAGTGGTGTAAACTTTACAACCATAAGCTTTTGCCATTTGTAGACCCATAGTGCCAATACCACTTGTTCCGCCGTGAATTAATAACTTTTCGTTAGGTTGCAGTTTTCCTAAATGAAAAACGTTAAACCAAACCGTAAAAACAGTCTCTGGAATGGCTGCTGCATCTATTAGACTGATTCCATTTGGAATGAAAAGACAATGCGAAGTGTTTACCACAACATATTCGGCATATCCTCCGCTTGCGATAAGTGCACATACTTTATCTCCAATTTTTTTGTCGGTTACATTTTCGCCAATTGCTGTTATTTCTCCTGAAACTTCTAAACCAGGAATTAAAGTCCCTGTAAATCCTTTGCCGTAGGCATCCCTATTTTGACGCGTAATTACATCACTGCGATTCACACCAGCTGCTTTGACTTTGATTAATACTTGATTTTTATCTGGTTTGGGTTTTGGAGTTTCTTGTAACTGCAATACTTCTGGTCCGCCAGATTTTGTAATATGAATAGCTTTCATGGTCTCATTATTTTGATATCCTTAAAGATAAGTTTTTTTGACCTTAACCACTTATTTCTTTTTTCTTTTAAATCAGTAAATAAATTTAATTTTAGAAGCTTTGTAAGGTAGAAAACAACAATATAATCTTAAAATTAAAGATTGATTTCACTTTATTGATAAAAAAGAATTACTTTAGTAAATTGGAGTCCTAGCCCAGATAGAAGTGGAAATCCTTTTTATTTTTTTTGAAAAAAAATAAAAAGATTGGAACAAATAGCTGGAAAAAGCTCCTAAAGAAATGAGTAATAAATTAGATATTAAAAAATGAGATTAGAAGATTTTGACAATGATGAGGATAAAGTAATCCAAGATCGATTAAAGCAAAAAAGTTGGAACGAAATTAGAACAAATGATAGTTGGGCCATTTTTAAAATCATGGCAGAGTTTGTAAACGGTTATGAAACAATGGGTCGCATAGGACCTTGTGTTACTATTTTTGGATCGGCGCGAACGAAAGCAGATTCACCAAATTATATACTAGCAGAAAAAATAGCATACAAAATTAGTAAAGCTGGTTATGGTGTAATTACGGGCGGTGGTCCAGGTATTATGGAAGCTGGTAATAAAGGCGCACATCTTGGTGGCGGAACTTCTGTGGGACTGAATATTGAATTGCCTTTTGAGCAACATTTTAATCCCTATATCGACGGTGATAAAAACTTGAATTTCGATTATTTCTTTGTTCGTAAAGTGATGTTCGTAAAGTATTCTCAAGGTTTTGTTGTGATGCCTGGAGGTTTTGGAACGATGGATGAATTGTTTGAAGCTATCACCTTGATTCAGACTAAAAAAGTGGCTAAGTTTCCTATAATATTAGTGGGAACAAGCTTCTGGTCTGGATTGCTCGATTGGATTAAAACAGTTTTAGTAGAAAAAGAACTTACTGTAAGTCCAGAGGATTTAAATTTATTTAAAATCGTTGATACTGCAGAGGAGGTCGTTGAAATACTTGATAAATTTTATAAAAAATATGATTTATCACCCAATTTTTAATTAAAAAGCTGTCTTAACCGACAGCTTTTTTTATTTTAAAGGAGAATTATACAATTTGTGTCTAATATTAATTATATTTATTTTTTACAAATCTTAATTCTCATTGCTTGAAATCAAATTATAAAATTGGCTTTTTAATTCTTATCGTATTAGTTTCTGCCAAATTATCTGCGCAACATCAGTCGAAGATGGTTGTAGCGTTGAATGTTGAGAAAAAGATTTTAGACATACAGCAACAAATTACTTTTTTTAATCAAACCAATGATACGCTAACTACTATCGTTCTGAATGATTGGAACAATGCCTTTTCTAATAAAAATACGCCTTTAGCAAAACGATTTTCAGATGAATTTTATAGAGGTTTTCATCTGGCTAAAGAAGAAGAGCGCGGAAGCACCAACAATCTATTAATCACCACTAATACTGAAGAGCCAATAATCTGGGAGCGAACAAAAAAAAATCCTGATTATATCGTATTACAATTAAATAAAAAATTATTACCCAACGAGAAAATTACGTTAATGCTTTCCTATGCTAGTAAAATACCTAATGATAAGTTTACAAAATTTGGTTACAATGACAATGGAATTTTAAATCTTAAAAATTGGTATCTAACTCCAGCTCGATACGAAAATCATAATTTTGTAAAAAATAGCAATAACAACTTAGACGATATTGCAAATGCAATTTCAGATTTTGAGATTGATTTTGTATTGCCTAATACATTAGAAATCACATCGGATTTAAACAGTCAAAAAACAGTCGCAAAAGATGGTTTTGTAAACTTTACATTATCAGGCGACAATAGAACAGATTTTAATTTAATTGTTGAACCCAAAAAGAGTTTTTTAAGTTATAAAAATAATGCAATAGAGGTAATTACCAATCTAAAAGACAGCAAACTGAATGAAATACAGAAAGCTATCTTAATTGATCGTATTACAGACTTTACAACCAACTTAATTGGAAATTATCCTCATCAAAAAATTATAGTTTCGCAAACCGCTTATGAGAGAAATCCGTTCTACGGTCTTAATCAGTTGCCATCGTTTTTAAGTCCTTTTCCGGATGAATTTATTTATGAAATTAAGTTTTTAAAAACCTATCTAAACGAATTTTTAAAAACAAGTCTGCATTTAGATCCAAGAAAAGACAGCTGGATTTATGATGGTATTCAGGTTTATGTAATGATGAAATATATTGACGAACATTATCCTGAGGCAAAAATGATGGGTAGTATCTCTAAAATTAAATTGCTGAAAAGTTTTAATCTTACCAAAATTGACTTTAACGGACAATACAGTTATTTCTATATGCTGATGGCTCGTAGAAACCTAGATCAACCATTAGGAAGTCCAAAAAATACCTTAATAAAATTTAATGAGCAAATAGCTAGTAAATACCGCGCGGGATTAAGCATTCGGTTCTTAGATGATTATTTGCAAAATAATAGTGTTGCCAATAGCATTGCTACATTTTACAAACAAAATAATTCGAAACAAGTAAGTAGAATTGATTTTGAAACAATACTAAAAGGAAATACAAACAAAAATATTAATTGGTTCTTTAATACCATTATCGATTCAAGAGCTATTATAGATTATAAATTTACGGACGTTTTAAAAACCAAAGATAGCATCACCTTTTCCGTTAGAAATAGAACAGGAACTCCTATTCCGATTCCCGTGTATGGTACAAAAAACGGTGAAATTGTATTTAAACAATGGCTAGATATCGAAGCTTGTGATAGCACTTTTACCATTCCTAGATCAAATATTGATAAAATCGTTTTAAACTTAAAAAATGAAGTTCCCGAATATAATTTGAGAAACAATTGGTACAAACTCGATGGATTTTTCCCTAACAATAGACCCATTAAATTTGCATTTATGAAGGATTTAGAAGATCCGTATTACAATCAAATTTTATATGTTCCCTCTATTAGCTACAATTTATATGATGGTTTGATTCCTGGATTGCGTTTGCATAACAAAACCATTTTAGAAAAACCATTTGTTTTTGATGTAAATCCCTCCTACTCTACTAAATCGAACAATTTATCGGGTTCTGCGTCATTTGCTATCAATCATAATTATAGAAATAGTACCCTTTATAATGCAAGATATTCTATGAGTAGTTCTTATTTTCATTATGCTGAAGATGCTACTTATTTAAGATTGAATCCAACAATTCAGTTGCGTATTCGCGAACCTAATTTTAGAGACAATAGAAAACAACTCTTTATGTTTAGACAAGTTCTTGTAAATAAAGAAAAAAGTGCAATTTTGATGGATAATTCACCTGAAAATTATTCCGTTTTTGAAGCCAGATATATTAATACGAAAACAGAAGTTACCAATCATTTTGGTCTATCTAGTAATGTGCAAATAGCCGGTAATTTTGGTAAATTGACTAGTGAGATTGGATATGGAAAATTATTTGAAAACAACCGTCAAATAAATATGCGCTTTTATGCTGGAGTCTTTCTTTACAATAAAACTCAATCTGATTTCTTTAGTTTTGCCTTAGACCGACCAACGGATTATATGTTTGATTACAACTATTTAGGCCGCTCTGAAAGTACCGGAATTTATAGCCAACAATACATCATTGCAGAGGGTGGTTTTAAATCAAAAATAGCCACACCTTATGCCAATCGTTGGATTACTAGTTTTAATGCGAGTTACAGTATTTGGAACTGGATTGAAATTTATGGAGATGTAGGATTAATAAAAAATAATTCTACTCCAGCTCAATTTGTTTATGATAGTGGCATACGTTTAAACTTGGTTACAGATTACTTTGAACTCTACTTTCCAGTCTATTCTAACAATGGATGGGAGATTGCTGAAAATAATTATAATGAAAAAGTACGATTTATTGTTACTTTTTCGCCTAAAACATTACTCAATCTTTTTAATCGAAAATGGTTTTAATCGAATATATTTATCACTATTACTTACATTATTGTTACAAAAACTAAATTTAAATTACATATAGTGAAAAAATACACTTCTTTTTACTAGAATAAAACAGAATAATTAAATTCAATTTTATGCAGTGTACTATGAAAATAGATAGTTTTTAGTTAAATTTGCATCATAAAGTTATACTTTCTAATTATGATAAAAGAAAAAACCAATTCTACATTGACATTTGCTGATTTCAAAATCGAAGTTTTGAAAGACTATACAACTGCTATTATAAGCCGAGAATGTAGTCTTTTAGGCCGTAAAGAAGTATTAACAGGAAAAGCCAAGTTTGGAATTTTTGGTGACGGAAAAGAAGTACCACAATTGGCAATGGCCAAAGCTTTTAAAAATGGCGATTTCCGCTCTGGATACTATCGTGATCAAACCTTTATGATGGCAATAGGACAATTAACTGTTCAACAATTTTTTGCTGGATTATACGGACATACTGATATAGAACAAGAACCAATGTCGGCAGGAAGACAAATGGGAGGCCATTTTGCCACTCATAGTTTAAACGAAGACGGATCTTGGAAAGACTTAACAAAACAAAAAAACTCAAGTTCCGATATTTCTCCTACTGCAGGACAAATGCCTCGATTATTAGGAATAGCGCAAGCTTCTAAAATCTATAGACAGGTTAAAGGAATGCCTAATGCAGCCAATTTTTCGAATGAAGGAAATGAAGTTGCTTGGGGAACAATAGGAAACGCAAGTACATCCGAAGGATTATTTTTCGAAACCATCAATGCTGCCGGTGTATTACAAGTACCAATGGTGATGAGCGTTTGGGATGATGAATACGGTATTTCAGTACACGCCAGACATCAAACAACCAAGGAAAATATATCTGAAATTTTAAAAGGATATCAGAAAGAAGAAGATACTAATGGTTTCGAAATTCTGAGAGTCAAAGGTTGGGATTATGCAGAACTTGTAGCTACTTATGAAAAAGCAGCGATAATTGCTAGAGAAAGCCATGTGCCTGTTTTAATTCATGTGAATGAGTTGACTCAACCACAAGGACATTCCAGCTCTGGATCTCATGAGCGTTATAAGGACGCCAATAGATTAGCTTGGGAAAGAGATTTTGATTGTATTAGACAAATGAAATTGTGGATGATTGCAATTAATATTGCTTCACCGGAAGAAATTGATGCAATTGATGCTGCAGCAAAAAAAGAAGTTTTAGAAGGTAAAAAAGCAGCCTGGAATGCTTTCTTACAGCCTATTATTGAAGAACAAAAGGAGTTAGTTACTTTACTTGAAAAAATAGCAACAACTAGTAAAAAACAAGAAGAAGTTTTAAAATATGCTTCTGAATTAAGTGCCATTAAATCTCCTATCAAAAAGGAAATTCTGGTTACCGCTCGTAAAGTATTGCGTTTGATTATTACCGAGAACCAGCGAGAAGAACTTTCTCAATGGATCACAAGATATACTGCTAAAACACAAAAGAATTTTAGCAGCAACTTATATTCAGAAACTGATTTAAATGTTTTTTCTGTAGACAAAGTACTTCCTACTTACGCTGATGATGCTGCCGAAGATACTGATGGACGCATGATTTTAAGAGATAATTTTGATGCTATTTTTACTAAATATCCTGAAACTTTAATCTTTGGTGAAGATGCCGGAACGATTGGTGACGTGAATCAAGGTTTAGAAGGAATGCAAGAGAAATACGGAGAATTGCGTGTTGCCGATGTTGGAATTCGTGAGGCTACTATTTTAGGTCAAGGAATAGGAATGGCATTAAGAGGTCTGCGTCCGATTGCTGAGATTCAATATTTAGATTATTTATTATATGCTATTCAAATCATGAGTGATGATTTGGCTACATTAAGATACCGAACCGTAGGAAAACAAAAAGCGCCTCTTATTATTCGTACACGAGGACATCGTTTAGAAGGAATTTGGCATTCAGGATCTCCTATGGGAATGATTATCAATGCTATTAGAGGAATTCATGTTTTAGTACCAAGAAACATGACTCAAGCTGCTGGTTTTTACAACAGTTTGTTAGAATGTGATGAACCTGCATTGGTTATCGAATGTTTAAATGGTTACCGTTTAAAAGAAAAAATGCCAACAAACTATGGAGAATTCAAAACACCAATTGGTGTAGTAGAAACCATGAAAGAAGGATCAGATATTACATTAGTATCGTATGGTTCTACCTTACGCTTGGTACAACAAGCTGCAAAAGAACTGCTAGAAGTTGGTATTGATTGCGAAGTTATCGACTTGCAATCGTTGTTACCTTTTGACATTAAGCATGATTTGGTTAAAAGTATTATGAAAACGAATCGTTTATTAGTTATTGATGAAGATGTTCCAGGAGGTGCTTCTGCTTATATCTTGCAACAAATTATCGAACAGCAAAATGGATATAATTATTTAGACAGTAAACCTCAAACCCTAACTGCTAAAGAACATAGACCTGCTTACGGAACAGATGGTGATTATTTTTCAAAACCTTCTACGGAAGATATTTATGAAAAAGTATATGAAATGATGAATGAAGTAAATCCGTCAAAATATCCAACTATGTTTTAAACTTAAAAATAGTGATTATTATTGTTTTCAATTAAATAGTAAGCGAATATCTAATATTGATACAATTCTTTTTTAATCCTCTTTATTATTTTTTTTGAAATTAAATTCAAAAATAAAAGTTATAATGCCAATGTAAATTTTTTACGTTGGCATTTTTTATTTAAATTTAAGGTTTTATAAAAATCAAACAAAATGAAATCTTTAGAATCAATTTTAAAAGAAATACAAAATGTTAAAGTAATCGATGGACAAATTGGCTACAAAGACTATATTGGTTTGGATTTATCTGTAGAAAATGAAAATTTAAAAAAACTACCAGTTGATAATGCCATACAATTTGAAGAATATATTGAAAACTATTTAAGTATCCATAATGCTAAAGTAGCTTTTGGAGGTTATAATGAAGTTCGAAATTTATATAAAAGAAGTGAAATCTTTAATGATACTGCTATAGAAGAAAGGAACATTCACATTGGTCTAGATTTATGGATTAAAGCAGGAACTCCAGTATTAGCAGCAGTTGACGGTCGAGTACATAGTTTTAATAACAATACCGGAATTGGCGATTATGGTCCCACAATAATCTTAGAACATCAAATAGAAGAACAAAAATTTTATACTTTATACGGACATTTATCGTTAGAAAGCATTGTAAACCTTAAGGAAGATTCCATTTTTAAAAAAGGAGAACAAATAGCAACCTTAGGAGACGCTTCGGTCAATGGAGATTACGCTCCACATTTACACTTTCAAATTATAAAAGATATTTCTAATTATAAAGGGGATTATCCCGGAGTATGTAGCAAAAACAATCAAAAATTTTATTTAGAAAATTGTCCAAATCCTAATATCTTATTAAAAATAGACTAAATCATGAGAAATTTTATTATAGTTCTAAGTATCTTAATACTTACTGGATGTAAATCTAAAAACGCCATTACTGCAGCAGAAGCGGAAGCAAATAAAACTGTAAAAATCAACACCTCTGAAATTTCAGAAAGCCAAAAAAGTAAAGCTTATGAATTAGGAACTAGAGTATTAATGACCTGCAATACCTCTAAATTTAAACCCTTTACAACAAGCGAAGCAACTGCCTCTGTAATAAAAAATACAACTGAAGAAAGATTAACGAAAACCTGCACTCGTTTCCGACAATATTATGGCAGTTTTATTGATCTTGAATTAATTGAAGCTTACAAGAACAACTTTGACCAATCTATCGTTTTTCGTTATAAAGCTTCTTATACAAAAAAGGTTGCCAATAAAGAATTACGATTGATTATGAATTCAGAAAACAAAGTCTCCTCTATAAAATCTATGGATTGGGTTGATGGCTTTTCAATGAATTAATTTGCTCAAATTAATATTCATATGAATTTTTAAAATTAAAAAAAAATAAAATAGCAACAGCTTTTTGACAAATATTAAGGAGTCGCAAAGCTGTTTTTTTTATGCCTTTTGTTTTTTAAATTTAAGAATTCAATACGCTTGAATAATCTTTTTTTTTATTAAAACATAAGTTTTAATAAAATCGACAATAGTCGTGATTAGATTAAAATTAACTTTTCAATTCTAGGTAACATTTATAGTAATCCTATCCGTAGTTTTTTCTTAATAATCTACTCGAAAGTTGCCCCATACTAAGTTAAAGATAAATTCTTCTAAAACAACCCAAAAAAAGAGTTCCAAGCAACATTCTTGCGCTTATCATTGTTTTTTAAAACAAAATATCACTTTAACTATCAACAACTTAAACCTTATAAAACATTACTTTTAATCTTTTGAATATCAATTTTGCTTTAAATATTATAACTTTTACAAACAATTGTGTAACTCATTTTGTTTGAAATGAAAATATCTTTGTGAAGTAATTATAAGAGTTTTAAAAAAGCACATTAATTTCTTAGAAATTATTAATTCTAAAAACAGAAAATCATGAATCTCAAAAGAATATTTGGCGCTTTATTAACAACTTTAGGTATTGCTGGACTTATTTACACAGCAGTTTTATTTGCACAAACGAGTGGCGAAATGAATGATATTAAAGGATTAGTTATTTACGGCATATTAGGAATTGTTTTCTTCTTGTCTGGAATAAGTTTGATCCGCACAACAAAAGACGAATCATAATTTTCAAACATTATTGTTACAATTAAGAAATCAAATTAGTTCGAATTTCACATAATAATCAAATTAAATATAATAATATGAAACTTAAAATCGGAATTACAGAAGCACACTTAAAAAACAGTATTTCATTACTAACTTCAATTTTAGCAAATGAGATGACATTTTATATTAAATTAAGAAAATTTCATTGGAACGTATCGGGACCAAGTTTTATGGAACTTCATAAATTATTTGAAGCTCAGTATTCAGAGGTTGAAGTATCTATCGATGAAACTGCAGAACGTATTAGCAAATTAGGCGGAAAAGCAATTGGAACTATGAAAGAATTTGCTGAATTGACTATAATCAAAGAATCTCCAAATAAATATCCAGAGCAAAAAGAAATGCTAAAAGAGTTGTTGGAAGATCATGAAACATTAATTGTACAATTACGTAAAGATGTTGATGCAAGTGAAGATGAGAATAAAGATTCAGGTACAGCAGACTTTTTAAATGGCTTAATGCAAGGTCACGAAACGATGGCTTGGATGTTAAGAAGATATTTAGAATAATATATTCTTTGGTAAAAAGCTGATAAAGCAATTGTACAAAGGAAATAGTAAGGTTAGGTTTTTATTTAGTTAAGAAGGGACTGTTGGCAACAGCAGTCCTTTTTTTTATACTTTTTAAAAAATATATAAACAGTATCAATCTGACTCATTTTATTATTTCTATCAATTAATACTAAATTTTATTCTTTAAATAATGAAGAATATTAAAATCAATTATACTTTAAAATAACAAACTTAAAACCAAAAATATGAACAATAAAACAGCCGGAATCGTATTAATTATCATCGGAATCTTAATGGTAGCCTACAACAGCTTCAATTTTAAAACAACCGAAAAAGTAATTGACTTAGGTCCTATTGAAGTCAATAAAGAAGTGAATCATCCTATGGCTTGGTCACCAATCATTGGAGTTGCACTTGTTGTTGGTGGTGTTATATTATTAGTAGTTGGTTCAAAAAAAAATAGCTAATTAATAAAGCTCTCCTTTTGTGAGTATATGAATTTTGTAACTATTCTCTGTATTCATGTAACATAACTTATCGTTTATTAAATGAAATTTGCTACAATAAATAATAAGTTAAAACAATGAAAAAAGTTTTTTTGTAAAATAACTAATTCATTGCAAATCAAATAAATCATTTTATAATTCTCTACAAAATAAACGAAGTTAGTTTAAATAATTAAAACGATGAGTACAGAAAAATCAGTTGCAGTATTAAATACTCTTATCAAAATAAATAATGATAGAATTAGAGTTTATGATTTAGCCCAAAAGGCGACACATGATATTGATTTACACCAATTATTTGACCATTTTCAATCTGATATTAATATGTTTATAACGGAGCTTGAAAGTGATTTGCAAAAGTTGAATAGTAACCCAGTGTCCTTTAAAAAGAAAAATATTTTTTTAGAAAAAATGTGGCTTAGTTTTAAATTATTTTTTGATGAAAGCAACAGAGAAGATTTGCTAAATACTTTAGAATACGATGAATTTGTTGCACTAAACAATTACAAAAGCACATTAGTAAATAACTTAATTGATTTAGATACTAGCACCAAAATGAGATTAAAATCACATTATAAAATGCTTGAAACACGTCACGATAAGTTAAAAGAATTAGGTGATTTAATGTTAATAGAACACAAATATGATAAAAGTTTTACTTTCTAAAAATAACTCTATTTTAAATATGAAACGAAAATTTTAGATTTATTTTCGCTAAAATTTACTACTCATACCAACATGAATTTATTGAAAAATTATAGAGATTAAGTCTTATAAAGGGTAATTAATTTTCTTACTTATTCTTTTATACTTGTATTTATTGGTTGAATATATAATATTTATTCAACCAATAAATCAAATCTATACAAATTAAAAAATTCAATATTCCTTTTTCAAAATTATATTTACCCATCACTTTGTCTAAATAAAGGTGTATAAAATCAAAAATATATCGAAATGAATACTACGCTAATTGCCAAAAAGGAAAGTATCACAACCTACTTAAAAGAAACCTTTAATGACATAGGGAAAGTGACTTTGTTTGCTTCTCGCTTTTTTAGAGAAGTGATTAAACCTCCTTATGAAATAAAAGAATTGATCAAACAGTGCTACATAATAGGCTATAAATCATTGCCTCTTGTCACCGTTACAGGATTCATTATGGGTTTAGTATTGACGTTACAATCAAGACCAACTTTAGCAAAATTTGGTGCAGAATCATGGCTTCCCAGTATGGTTGCTTTATCACTAATTAGAGAAATAGCACCCGTTATAACTGCTTTAATTTGTGCTGGTAAAGTTTCCTCTGGTATTGGTGCGGAACTTGGTTCGATGAAAGTTACAGAACAAATTGACGCCATGGAAGTTTCAGCAATTAATCCTTTTAAATACTTAGTCGTTACGCGCATTTTAGCAACTACTTTCATGATTCCTTTACTAGTAATCTTTGCAGACGGAATTGGTGTTATTGGCGGATATATAGGAATAAATATTCATGGCGACGTAAACTTATACCGTTATTTATCTCAGGTGCTAGAATCAATAACATTCTCTGATATTTTCCCTGCAACAATGAAAACATTTTTCTTTGGTTTCTTTATAGGAATGATAGGATGTTACAAGGGATTTAATGCTGCAAATGGAACTGAAAGTGTTGGTAAAGCAGCTAATTCAGCTGTTGTAACCGCATCACTAAGCATTTTTATTATTGACATGATTGCAGTACAATTAACCGATTTATTTTTATAAGATGGAAGATGAGATAAAAAAAAGGAATATTATCCAGAAATCAGAAGCTGATGTTCCAGTAATAGAAATAAAAAATCTTCATAAATCATTTGGTACAAATGAGGTCTTAAAAGGAGTAAACTTAACAGTAAATAAAGGTGAAAATCTAGTTATTTTAGGAAAGTCTGGATCAGGAAAATCAATCACTATAAAGTGTATTGTTGGTTTAATGCGGATAGATGAAGGAGAGATTAATGTTTTTGGGACAGACATTACCAAATTGCACATTGCTGAACTAAATGGAATTCGAGTTAGAATCGGTTTTTTATTTCAAAATGCAGCTTTATACGACTCTATGAGTGTTCGTGATAATTTGGGATTTACTTTAAAACGTCACGCTAAAGATTTGTCTGCAGAGGAAGTAGAAAGCCAGATAAAAGAAATTTTAGATAGTGTTGGTCTGAGCGAAGCCATAGACAAAATGCCTTCGGAACTTTCTGGCGGAATGAGAAAAAGAATTGGGTTAGCTAGAACTCTAATTTTAAAACCTGAAATTATTTTGTATGATGAACCAACAACAGGATTAGATACAATTACTTCGAGAGAAATTAGTGAACTAATTATTGAAATTCAAAAAAAATATAAAACTACTTCAATTATAATTACACACGATATGCCTTGTGCAAAATTAACGGGAAACCGATTAATGGTTTTAAAAGAAGGTGTAATGCATGCTGAAGGTACTTACGAAGAACTAGAAAAAAGTGAGGATGAATGGGTTCGCTCGTTTTTCCTATAACTAATAAAAAAAATAAAATGAAAAAAGAATCTGGATACCAGTGGAAATTAGGAATGTTTGTAATAATTGGATTGGTTCTATTTGTAGGAACTATTTACTTTGTTGGAAAACAAAAAAACTTGTTCGGTTCTACATTTGAATTGTATTCAAAATTTAATTCGGTAAGTGGACTTGAAATTGGTAATAATGTTCGTTTATCAGGTATTAATATTGGAACAGTTGATGATATAGATTTTCTAAATGACACTTTAGTTATTGTAAGACTAGTCATTAAAGATGAAGTGCGCCAATTTATAAAAAAAGATGCCATCGCAAGTATTAGTTCTGACGGATTAATGGGTGATAAGGTTTTGGTGATTTCTGCAGGAAAAAAGTCTAATGTTATAGTTGAAGATAAGGATCAAATCGCCTCAAAACGAGCCATAGAAATGGATGATCTAATGGTTAGCGTTAAAAAAAGTGTAGACAATGCCGCAGTAATTACTGCAGAATTAGCGCAGTTTAGTTACAACATGAATAATGGTAATGGTGCTTTATCAAAATTAATTTCGGATGAACAATTTGGGAACAGTATAAAAGGTACTATTTTGAATCTTGAAAAAAGTACAACCGAGTTTAAACGCTTTACTGTAAATATGAATAACGGCAAAGGAGCTTTATCTAAATTAGTGGGCGATGAAAGAATGGGAAAATCGGTTGATTCCTCTTTAACAAATGTAAAAACAGCTACTAAAGGACTTAACGAAGTTATTGAAGCTGCAAAACATAATTTTCTTTTAAGAGGATTCTTTAAGAAAAAGAAAAAAGAAGAAGAAAAAAAGCAAGAAGAACTAGATAATCTTGAAGAAGAACAAATGAAAAAAGAATTACAAATGGATGTTAAAAATGACTCGATAAAATAACTCATTTTCAAAGGAATAACAATTATAAAATGGTAAATTCACAGTTCAGTTAATTAAACAAAACTGCACTTTGAATTTACCATTTTTTTTATGGCTTTTACTAAACAATATTGCCGTTTCTAATACATAACTTATTTATGAAAACAGAAAATCAACTTACTATTGCTATTCTTGAAATTACAATGAAAATTCGTAATGAATATCCTGAGTTAATAAAATACTTAGCAGAATTACCTGTCACAATACCAGACATCAGCAATCCTGAAATAAATACAAAAGTATTAATGGATTACTACCAATCTTTAGAAAACATAATAAAAAAATACAGTTCTACTCATACACTATCTTAAGGCTAGTTTTTTTTATAAAATATTAAACTACTCCTTTTATATTATAAAAATTTCAACTCCTTTTCATTTACTATTTTCTTAAGCGTTCAAATATTAAATTTTAATTTTTGAAACTACAATCAGTAAATAAGATAAGTTTTAATAAAAGTTATGTAATTATTTTTTAGTTAAAATGATTCAACTTTGTATTACAAATTCAACCTAATTGTTTCAAAAATAATTTTTAGAATTATTATAATTTTTCAATTATTTTCTTTTGATCCAACAGGTTTAATTTTAAACAAAAAAATAAATTAAAACAAAACTATTTAAATAACTTAAAATAATTTATCATGAAAAAGACAATTTTAAATTTAGCCTTAACAACATTTATTGTTGCGACTGTATTAGTGGGATGTCAAGACAAATCTAAACAAGAAGCTGAAGCAAAAGAAAACGTAGAAAATGCAAAAGAAAATCTAGATGATGCAAAAGCTGAATTATCAGATGCAAGAAGAGCAGCAACAGAGCAAGAATGGCAAGCATTTAAAGACAGTACAAATGCAACCATCAAACAAAACGAAATTAGAATTGGTGAAATGAAGGCAGAATTAAAGAAAACAGGAAAAACAATTGATTCCGAGTATTCTAAAAACATTCAAGAATTAGAAGAAAAAAACAAAGAGATTAAAAATAAATTAGAGGTGTATAAAAATAACACTAATAGTGATTGGCAATCCTTCAAAAAAGAGTTCAGACATGACATGGATGATTTAGGACAATCCCTAAAAAACTTCACAGTAAAAGACAAAAAATAAATCTAAAAGGCGAGTTAATACTCGCCTTTTTTATTACAACTAACTGATTAGTATATTATTAAATATACTTTTTATTGCATTTTAAATTATCTAAGTGTGAATTTTATAAATTTAAGAAAAAGTATTGTAACAATAACCTTATATAAGATGCGGATATTTGTAATATAATAATTCAAACAAAAAACTAATAAAATGAAAAAGTCAAAAAATTTAATTTTCGCATCACTAGCATTAGGACTAATGTCTATTACAGGTATTCACGCACAAGACAAAACAGCGTCTTACGGTTTTAAAGGAGGAGTAAACTTCTCAAATCTTTATGCAGATAATGTAGACGATAACAATGTATTGACTGGTTTTAACGCAGGTGTTTATGCTAAATTTCCAATTACAAATAACATCGCTATTCAACCAGAGATTAGTTATACTACTAAAGGAGCTGAATTAGTTTATAACACACTTGGTGTAAAAGGAACAGCAAAATTTAATACTAATTATATTGAAGTTCCAGTATTGTTAGTAATGAATATTACAGACAATTTTAATGTACACGTTGGACCTTACGCAGCTTATATGGTTAGCGGAAAAACAACAAACGATTCTAACCTTTTTAATTCTCAAAGCGAATTAGATACTAATGATTTCAACAAGTTTGATGCGGGTATTGCTGGAGGTGTTGGAGTTGATTTAGATGTAGTAAACTTTGGTGTTCGTTACAACTACGGTTTGACTAACGTAGGAAAAGAAAGAAACTACGGTGGAACAAATTATACTTTTCCAGATGCAAAAAACAGTGTTTTGAGCGTTTATGTTGGATTGAGATTAAACTAATAAAAAATTAACTATTAACTAACCACAAAAACTAGAAATCATGGGAAATTTACTTTACACTATTGCAGTAATATTAGTAATATTCTGGGCAATTGGATTCTTTGCATACAGTGCGGGATCAATCATTCATATTCTACTAGTCATTGCAGTAATCGCAATACTTTTTAGACTTATCTCTGGTAGAAAAGTTTAAACCAAAAATAATAAATAATCAATTTAAAAAATAAAAAAATGGGGAATCTTCTTTATACAATAGCAGTAATATTAGTGATCTTTTGGGCAATCGGTTTTTTCGCCTTCAGTGTAGGATCAATTATTCACATACTTCTTGTAATTGCAGTAATAGCAATACTTTTCAGACTTATTTCTGGTAGAAGTGTATAACTAAAAATTTTAAAAAGAAAAAAAATTAATAATAAAAATCAATAATTATGAAAGCAGATAAAGTAATATTAGGAGTTTTAGGTGGAGTTGCAGTAGGAGCATTATTAGGAGTATTGTTTGCACCAGAAAAGGGAGACAAAACTAGAAGAAAAATAATGGATAAAAGCAATGATTATGCAGAAGAATTAAAAGATAAACTAGACAGTTTATTAGGTTCTATTAGTAACAAATACGAAAAAATCTGGAAAGAAGGTGAATCTTTACTTGCTGATGGTAAATCAAAATTGAACGATGCAAAAAAAGAAGGTGAAGATTTGTTAGCAGAAGGAAAATCAAAATATTACGAAGCAAAAAGCGAAATTAAAAACAGCTAATCGCATAGTAAAATTTCAATAATAAGTATGTTAAAAATTATATCATGGAAAACAACACATCAACAATAGAAATGCTTTTCGAAAAAGCGGAGGATTACACTAGAACTACGGTAGAATTAATGAAGTTGCAAGCAGTTGATAAAACGGCTGATGTATTGTCGTCAATGATTTCTCGAATAGCCGTTTCTATTGTTTTTGGAATGTTTGCCTTTTTAGTAAACATTGGTCTTTCTATATGGATTGGTGAATTGCTTGGAAAAGTATATTATGGCTTTTTTGCAGTTTCTAGTTTTTATCTACTAATATCGATCTTGATTTATCTTTTTAGAGATGCGCTGATTAAAGTACGAGTGAGTAACTTTATTATTGTAAGAATGCTTAAAAAAAGTTAATATGAAAAATAATCACACAACAACGCTTAAAGAAGCCATACAGTTATTAAAATTAAAGCAAGATCAAGAATTACTAGAACTTAAAGATCAATACTATTATACGTATGAAAGTTTAAAACCTGTGAACATAATAAAAAAAGCCTTTGGACAAATGACTCAGTCATCAGAATTTAGAGGAAATGTTCTCAGTAACGTAATAGGTATTGCTTCCGGATATTTAACAAAAAAAGTGCTAGTTGGATCGACACATAATCCAGTAAAAAGGATATTAGGAACACTTTTGCAATTTGTAATTACAAATGTGGTAACTAAGAAAACCGAGAAAACTATAGATAATGAAATGCTTCGTGACTAATTTAAAAATTAAACACAAGCAATGAAATTCTCTTAAACAAAAAAACTTTCCATATTATTATGGAAAGTTTTTTTGTTTTAATACGTCATCCATATAACACACCAGAAACTAAGCAATCCTTTTTTATTTTATTAAGTAGCATTATTATTTTTAAAGATTAAAGTACTTTAATTGTTGATGTTATTTCTAAAATTAAATTTTGCATCAGTTTATTTCTACAAATTTTTAAATCTATTCAAATTTATATTTGAAAAAATAGAGTATTTTTACTTTCAATTATATTTATAAAAATGAGAACAACCAAAGATATACTTATTGAATTTTACACCGCTTTTTCAAATGGTGATGCTACAACTATGTGCAAAAACTATGATGTAAACATTCAATTTAGGGATCCTGCTTTTGGCTTATTAAAGGGGAATGAGGTTTGTGAAATGTGGAAAATGCTAACTGAGAAGAGTAAAGGAAACATGAAAATTGAATTTTCTGTTATCAAAGCAGACGAATATACAGGATCTGTAAGATGGATTGCTACCTATAAATTTGTTAAAAACCAACGAACTGTAGTCAATACAGTTTTATCTGAGTTTCAATTTAAAGAGGGATTAATTATTAAACAAACGGATCAATTTGACATTTGGAAATGGTCAAAACAAGCATTTGGAATTACAGGATATCTATTAGGTTGGACAGGATTTTTCCAGAAAAAAGTAGAAAAACAAGCTGTAGCATCCTTAAAAAAATACAGCGAATCTCATTAGATTTTTCCAAATTTTAAAGACAAAAAAAATAATGACCGTATTTAACAACAAAAAACCATTACAAATAGTACTATTTGTAATGGTTTTTTGCTGTTAAAATTATAGGATTAGTAATTCATGTTCTTTAAAATCAGACTAATTTTAAGGAATAAATTAGTTATAAAAAAACATTTGACATTTCATTATCCGTTTAAATCGAATTTCCAATCCACTTCTTTTTCGTACCATAATTGTCCTTGCTTTACTTGTAACGGACAGTCAAAATTATTGGTATAAAGTGCGCCAGTTCCTAATCCTTGCGGCATTAAATTATGCTGCAAAAAAGTCCATTGTGCGATTGCATTTAATCCAATATTACTCTCTAAAGCTGAGGTAATCCACCACCCTATTTTGTATTTTTCAGCTAAAGTAATCCACTCTTGTGTCCCTCGAAAACCACCAATAAAACTAGGCTTCAAAATGATATATTGTGGTTTTATTTTGAGTATTAAAGCTTCTTTCTCTGCTAATGTAAACACACCTATTAGCTCTTCATCTAAAGCAATAGGAAAAGGAGTGTTTTCACACAAATCTGCCATACTGTCAGTGTGGTTTTTCGATATTGGTTGCTCAATGCTATGTAGTTCAAATTCAGATAATTGATTTAACTTATGTAAAGCTAAATCTAAACTAAATGCGCCGTTAGCATCAACTCGAATTTCTATTTGTTCTGAAGAAAAATGCTGCCTTATAAAGCGTAATAATTGTAGTTCTTTATCAAAATCTATTGCACCGACCTTGAGCTTGATACACTTGAACCCATCGGCTAATTTTTCTTGAATTTGCTCCTTCATAAAAGCCTCTGTTCCCATCCAAACCAATCCGTTTATTGGAATTGATTTTATACCACTTGTAAAGTCTGAAGGAAAGAGTAAAAAAGGGTTTTCACTGACTAAAGATTCAAAGGCCATTTCAACTCCAAATTGTATGGAAGGAAACTCCAAAAGTGCTTCCCAAAGCAGATCTTTTCCCAGGTGTATATGATCACAAGTCCATTTTAATTTTACTTCATAATCAGGTAGATCATCAATGCTTAATCCTCTGAGAATTCCGCATTCGCCTATTCCTTTTTTTCCTTCTTTTTCAAGTACAATAAACCAAGTTTCTTTTTCATTCATGACACCACGAGAGGTACCAGAAGGACGTTTGAAATTTAGAATATATTTATGATATGTTGCTTTCATATTTTCTTAGCTGCAAAGCTGATTATGTTTTTATAAGTTTCAAAAGAGCATTTATAAAAATTTTCGGTTATGCTTTAAGAGTGAAGTTCATTTTATAAAAAATCAATTGAACAACTTTAAAACTCTTTTAAAATCGTCGTTTTCTATCCCAACCTTTTTAAATGTCTCAAAGTCTTGTTTTATCTTTTCAGTCCAACTCAAGCTATCTGTAACATTTTGATATTGGTATTCCTTATAAATAGATTTGGCTGTTGAATAATTATCATTTAATAAATAAGCGTGTGCTAAATTTAATTTTATTAATAATTCTGATTCATCGAGCTTCTCGCCTTCTTTAAGAAATTTAATTGCTTTTCCGTATTGTTTGGTCAAAATATAATTGTTTCCAATAGCGTTATAATCTAGTGCATTGGCTTTATTATCATTAATTATCGTTGCTAATTTAGTAATTGCTTCACCAGGTTTCCCTTGTTTTGATAATGAGGCTGCTTGTTTGCGTAAATCTTCATAAACATCTGAAGAAAGAGTACTTTCGCCAAAACAACTGTTGCCAAAATCCTTAAATGCTTTAGCGCGCTCTACAGCCAATAATTTTTGAAATTCCTTATACTTATACTTCGATTGTATTTTATCTAAAATGCAGACACAAAAATCATCTGAATTACTCATTTTTTGAGCCAGATTTGATGTTTTACACTGATCGATAATAGATTTTCTATTTTCTGCTGTCCAGCCACGACTCAACTTATTATCAACCCAAGGAACTACTTCTAGAACTACTTTCTGATTCATGATCCAATTTTTGCTTTCAAATCCAAACCATAAATTACTTGAATTTGATTTCATGCA
Organism: Flavobacterium pygoscelis; assembly: GCF_023162025.1. Lineage (NCBI taxonomy): Bacteria > Pseudomonadati > Bacteroidota > Flavobacteriia > Flavobacteriales > Flavobacteriaceae > Flavobacterium > Flavobacterium pygoscelis. The sequence continues at coordinate 82,732 of NZ_JALNUB010000006.1, forward strand.
GGCCGATTTATCAGTTGAAAGAAGTTTAGCATCCTTACTAACAGGTATATCTTGTACTAAGCACGCGTTTTCTGTTTTACCGTTTTCTTTGTATTTTGTAGCTAAATCTGCAGAGGAGAAAATGGCATATTTGCATTTGTCGTCTCCTGAAATTTTAGAAAGAATAAAAACTGCTCCAGCAGAACCTTGGGAAATTCCGGTGGGATCAGGAATGGCTTTAAGAACAGAAACCAAACTACTCGCCATTTCTTGATTTTTATCCAAAAGGGTAATTCTAAAAACAATTTCAGTTGTTCCTTCAGGGAAATCCTGCGTTTTTATAATTATTCGGTCCCGCGCTGAGACTGTAATTTCTTCGCTAGTGGCTCGAGTTTTATCCCAATAACCATCTTTCTGTGCAAAATTAACTTGGAAAGCAAATGCTGTTAGCAACAAAAAAAATCCTCTCATAGTATTCTATTTTTCATTAAGGTAATTTTTTAATAAAACTTTTAGCCTTTTGAAGGGTGGAAGTTTTATTAAAAAATTACAATTCAATTGCAGCGCCTATTTCTAATAACATCAAATCTTTTCCTTTATCGAAAAATTTTCGAATAGCTGCTTCGTGATCAATTTCTATATAACTGAATGTGTCGTAGTGATAGCCTACTATTTTATCACATTGGAGAAAATCAGATGCGATAATGGCATCATCGACATCGATGGTGAAATTATCACCAATAGGCAAAATAGCCAAGTCAAGTTTGGTGCGCATCGGAATCAGTTTCATATCCATGGTAAGTGCTGTATCACCCGCGATATATATATTTTTGTGTTCGCCCTCAATTACAAAACCTCCCGGATTCCCTCCATAAGTTCCATCAGGAAACGAACTAGAATGAACAGCATTTACAAATTTTAGCTTGCCGAAATCAAAATTCCAACTTCCGCCATGATTCATAGGATGCGATTGAAATCCTTTTGCGGCATAATATCCCGCGATCTCAGCATTGGAAACAATAACTGAATTATTTGCAGTAGCAATTGACTCAACATCCAGAATATGGTCCCCATGCGCATGCGTTAATAAAATAAAATCAGCTTTCAAAGTATTAATATCAATATGTGCCGCTTTTGGATTTTCAGAAATATAAGGATCCACTAGAATATGCTTGCCACTAATTTCAATCCCTACGGAAGCGTGACCATAAAATGTTATTTTCATTTGAATGACTTTTTAAAATACTTTCTTACCCCTATTATTTCGAGGAATGCGAAAATGGATTATCTTAATTTATTTTGTAAGCATACTGCAGCTACTTATCTTCCTCCTAAAAAGAGGTTGACAAATAAATCTGGAATTAGCGATACCATACAAAGTGCCAACAATACTGCAAGTGCAAACGTACTTAATGCTAATTTTTTCAGTTCAGGATCTAAAGCTCTAGGATCTTGATTTTTATAAACTGTGTTTAAGTGTGTAATTAACGGAATGAAAGCTAACAAAAATAAATATTGATCCAAACGATAGTCGCTTAAAATCGCAAAAAGTATAACCAAAATCATTGCGGTTACAATCAAAAAAAAGTGGTATTTTTTTGCTTTTTCTCCGCCAATTTGAACAACTATAGTGTTTTTATTGGATTTTCTGTCTGATGCCTCATCGCGCATATTGTTTAAATTTAGAACACCTGTACTTAATAAGCCAATTGCTGCCGCTGGTAAAAAAAGATCAAAATCTAATTGCTCTGAATATAAAAAATTCACACCTATGGTACTCACTAAGCCAAAGAATACAAAAACGAAAATATCTCCAAATCCTCTATATCCGTAGGCAGTATTACCAACAGTGTACCGAATTGCAGATACAATAGCTAAAATACCTAAAACTAAGAAAAATAAAGAATACCAAATGTTAGTATCGCTAAAAGCAAAATAGATTAACGTAATAGCTGATAATAATGTTAAAAAAGAAGTAATCGCAATTCCTATTTTCATTGCGCCAGGCGAAATCGCACCACTTTGAATGGCGCGTAATGGTCCTACTCGATCGGCATTATCTGTACCTTTTACACCATCTCCGTAATCATTAGCAAAATTTGACAACACTTGCAATCCTAAAGTCGTTAATATGGCTAAACCAAAAATAGTCCAGCTAAAAACATCTGTAGGCGTCTCTATATTATCCGTAGGGCGCAAGGCATACATGCTACCTACAATTATTCCAGATACCGATAATGGTAATGTTCGCAAACGCGCTGCTTCAATCCAATGTTTCATTTTACTCAATTTATTTTACCACGAAGGTATGCTATTTTTTAAAAATTTTCCCGCTTAGGCGATGGGACAGTTTTAGTGTCTTTTCGAAAACAGAACCGTACTCTCGCAATTACATCCAATTACTATCCGAAGTTTCAATTTCGTACAGCCATTGATTGGCATATTGTTTTATAAGTGTAAAATTACCTAATTGAAAAGCTAAATCTCCTCCTGCTGTATGAATAATTACAGAACCAATGTCTGCTCTTTTATGCCAAAATAATTGTGAAGTGGTTACTCCTTGAATTTTTGAAGTCTCAATAATTGCGTTATCAATATCCCAAGCGCCACTTTGTTTTATAATAAAGTTGTCATTAATATAAAGTCTATTATTTAAAAATCCAAAACACAAAACGAGTCCAATAAACACAATATAAAATAGCACTACATAACTATAACTTAGTAAGGTTGAATCTAAATAGAAAGCAAAAATAAAAAAAAGCCCAACCGGAAGTATAATAAACAAGAAAAGTACAAAAACCAATTTGCGATAGTTTGGTTTCAATACTATTCCTTTTTCAGGCAGGATATGAAATAAAAGCTTAAAAATAGCTATTTTCTCTTTTTCGTTACAACCAGGAATTTCAATAATAGATTTTTTAATATCAGTATCACTGCTCGTTGCTTGCTTTATTTTTATCTCTAAAACATCAAATTTTTTCTGGAAATAATTTCGAGTTACCGTAACAATTTGTACTTTTTCTGGCTTGACTATCGTGCTTTTAGTGCTTAGTAATCCAAATGATAATAGCAAAGAATCATTATGCTTGGTTACTTTATAGTCAAAATATTTAAAAACAACGCGAATTAAGTTGATAATCAATATCAACAATATCAGTATTAAAAAAACAAATCCAACATATTGAATAGTCGATTGGCTTTCAACAAAGTTTTCTAATTGTTCATCATCAACTTCATATTCTGGAATTATTCTTTTTACATTATCAAAAATTGTCATTATAAAGGCTAAAACTAAACCGAATGTTTTTACATAATTGGTTGTAATTCCAACTTTTAACAAACTTAGAAAGCTAATCTTTACAAAAGGTTGATTTTGATTAATTGGGGTATGTACTGTTGCTTCTTCACTTATTTCTTTTTCTTTTACAGCATCATCCTCCAGCAATCTTGCTTTTAAAGTCAAGGCAAGTGCATGTGAAATAGCGCGAATTCTACCTTCTTTTTTGGCACTTCCTGCAGTGTCAACATTAAGTTCATAAACGCCTATAATTCGTTGAATTAGGGACTGATTAATATCGACTTGTTGAATTCTGTCCAATTGAATAATGGTACTCTTTTTATTTAAAATTCCTTCATTTATGACAAACTCCTCATTTTTATCATCTAAATAAAATTTAAAATTCAAGTATTTTAAATAAGCAACAAAAGCAATTATTAGTAAAAACGAAACGATTCCAAGACCAAGGTAAATCGTATTTAGATCCTTAAATTTTACAATGTAAACCAGTAAAACAGGCCATAAACCACGAGCCCATAATTGTAGGGTATCAACAAACATAACCAAAACGCCAATTGGAGATTGCCGTTGCGGTTGATTAAAGTCGTGTTTCATTACAGTTGTTTTTGTATTTTACCCATTAGCAGCTGTTTTATGTTTTCTGCTTCCTCTTTGGCTATTCCGGGAATTGCAATATCACTAGAACTTCCTCCTGCTGTAAAGATTTCAATTTTGGCTAAACCAAACAATCGTGACATAAACCCTTCATGTAATGCAACATGTTGTACTCTATTATAAGGAATTACAATTGTATTTGTTGCTAACACACCATATCTATACAATACATCATGCTCTCTAAAGGCAAATCCTTTTTTTCTAAATCCACTAATGGAAAAGGATACAATAAAAATCAAAAGTATTGGAATTAACATTCCTAAAATTAACCAAACTCTTCCAGAGAATAGTTCTGGATTAATAACTGATAGAACCATTGGAGCCAATATAAATAAAGCAATCACTATCCCTAAATTAATCAAAACCACTCTAAAATATTTGGGATGCAAAGCCGTAAAAACAACTTCCTCAAATTTAGGAAGTTGTTTAATATCAATTGTTTTATTTGTAAAATTTTCCATTTAATTTTATTTGTTTTTAACAAGAAGCTATTCTTTCAATAATGCAAAAACTCCAATTTGATCTCACAGTTCAGTATACAATTATTGAATCTTAATTTAGAATTTTTTACAACAATACTATTGCTTTCACAATACATTTAAAATGGAATACTCCTAAGAAATCTAAAATTAGCTGAATATATTAAGGAAGCCATTTTTTTTCGAAATTTGGTTTTCTTTTCTCTAAAAATGCATTTCTACCTTCTTTGGCTTCTTCGGTCATGTAGGCAAGTCGCGTAGCTTCGCCAGCAAAAACTTGTTGGCCAACCATTCCGTCATCCGTAAGATTCATTGCAAATTTTAACATTTTAATAGCCATAGGCGATTTATGTAAAATTTCCTGAGCCCATTCATACGCCGTATCTTCTAATTCATCGTGCGGAATAACCGCATTTACCATTCCCATATCCATAGCCTCTTGAGCAGAATAGTTACGTCCTAAAAAGAAAATTTCACGGGCTTTTTTCTGTCCAACCATTTTGGCTAAATAGGCAGATCCGTAACCTCCATCAAAACTGGTTACATCAGCATCCGTTTGTTTAAAAATAGCATGCTCTTTACTCGCTAAAGTAAGATCGCAAACTACATGTAAACTATGACCGCCACCAACAGCCCAACCAGGAACCACAGCAATAACCACTTTTGGCATAAAACGAATGAGACGTTGCACTTCTAATATATTCAAACGATGTTGTCCATCCTCTCCTACATACCCTTGGTGTCCACGTGCGTTTTGATCGCCACCACTACAGAAAGAGTAAATTCCGTCCTTTGATGACGGTCCTTCAGCAGACAATAAAACTACTCCTATTGAAGTGTCTTCTTGTGCATCATAAAAAGCATTGTATAACTCTGCAGTCGTTTTTGGGCGAAAAGCATTGCGCACATCCGGTCTATTAAAGGCTATTCTGGCAACACCATTGCATTTTTTATAAGTGATATCTTCGTATTCTTTGGCAGTAATCCAATCCATGATTATTGATTTAAATTATTTTAGCGTAAAAATAAATCATTTTTCGCAGTATATCTATTCTATTAGGAGAAGCTTGTAGTAATCCTTATCTGATTAAAGAGGCTAAAATGTTAAAAATCAACCGATAAAGTAATTTTTAACGCTTACTAATTGAAATTATTTTTAAATTTATAACAAGCTAATCTAATAAATACCAATTATTTATCGATTTAATTATTGATTCTACACTGATTTATTAACTTAAAAAAAGAATGTATTGCAAACACTAATAAATGTTGTCGCTCCTTTTTCTATGTTTATAAAAAATTATAGTATTTTAAAAACAGGAAGAAATGAGCATATGATACCATCATTTGTTATCTTAGGAAATTCTAAAAAGTAACACCTACGGTTAAATAAAAGATTTATTTTCTTGCGCTTGCATGAGTGAGGCATTACTAAAAATAATCTAGAAAATATTCTTTCAATATATAAAAACAACCACTGGATGACTGTGAACTTAGATAAGCACTATTAAGCAACCGATTGGTTTTATAAAGACAAAAAAACTTTAAAGTAATTTAAATTTACGTTATTGCTTTTTCAAATAGTAATAGATAATACTATTATTTTATAATCGGATAATATTACTTTAAACCTCTATTATTTTACTGCTCCGTCGAATTTAAAATTCTGAAAAAGCATTAAAAAGAGAAAGACTAATCATTTTTGGATTAGTCTTTCTCTTTTATTATTCTTTTACCAAATAAATTCCATCTTCCTTGATTTCGATTAATTTTTCTCTGTAGAGTGCACCAATCGCTTTTTTGAAGGTTTTTTTACTCATCTTCAAAACTGTTTTGATATCTTCTGGATGAGAGTTGTCTGTTAATCGTAGAAAACCTCTACTGGCTCTGAGTTCGTCTAGAATTTTTTCGGCATTAGGCTCTATACTTTCATATCCTTGAACTTGTAGTGCTACATCTATTTTATTATCGGGACGAATCGTCTTTATATATCCTCGCATGCGATCACCAGTACGAATGGCATCATCATACACTTCATCTTTGTATAAAAGTCCTTTGTACTTTTCGTTGATAATTACGTTAATTCCAATTTCTGTAATGTGCGAGACAATTAAATCTACTTCTTCGCCTTTTTCAACGGTAAGATTTTCATTTTTTAGAAATTGATTGGTTTTACTAGAAGCTACTAAACGATTTGTTTTTTCATCCATGTAAAGGTAAACCAAATAACGTTTTCCTTTTTCCATAGGACGCGCTTGCTCTTTATAAGGAACTAAAATATCTTTTTCCATTCCCCAATCCATAAAAGCACCAATTTGATTGACATAATTCACTCTCAAAAGGGCAAATTCATTCAGTAAAATATAAGGTTCTAATGTTGTAGCAACGGGACGCTCTTCATGATCTAAATACACAAAAACAATCAGCTCCTCTCCTATTTCAAATTCATTTGGAACATATTTGTTTGGCAAAAGTATATCGTGTATTCCTTCTGGATCCGTATCGGGTGTTCCAAGAAATAAACCTACTTTGGTATCTCTTAAAATGGTAAGCGTATTGTATTTTCCTATTTCAATCATTTTCTTAAAATTCTTAGTCTTTATCGACTATATAAGGTACAAAGGTACAAAGATTTAATTAAGAAATAATTTTGATTTAAACTTATAAACTGCTATTTTTAAGATTAATTAAATCGCTAGTATTTACTAGTAAATCAGTTCTATTTTACAATTAAAAATCAACTTAAATACTATTATGAAAAAGATTACACTTTCTATAATTCTAATTGTAGCACTTTCCACTGCTTATTCTTGTAAAAGACAGAATAAGGAAATTCAGTCCGCGAGCCCAACCACCGAAAATAAAGAAATAGAAGAAGAACATCATTCCGAAGATCATTCCCTTGTATTGGACAATGGTGAACGTTGGATTGCGAATCCAGAAACAACTTTAGGAGTAGAAAAAATGCAACAAACCATGAATTCATTTACTGAAAAGGATAATGTTGCTGCTTATAAAAAACTTACGGAGAATCTAGAATTAGATTTTAAAATGATTTTTCAAAAATGCACAATGACTGGTGCAGCACATGATCAGTTGCATAATTTTTTAATTCCAATTAAAGATTTATTAAAAACCTTACCTTCTTCTGATTTGAAAGAATGTCAAGAAAGTTTTGACCAAATAAACAAACACTTATTAATTTATAAAACGTATTTCAAATAATGAAAACTGCCTCTTTAAGAAAAGATCTTCAATACAATGAAGACAAAGTTGCTATCAAAGTAATGATGGAAACAGATACAGCAAAGGAAATTAGAATTTTATTTAAAAAAGGACAAGCCATGAAAGAGCATAAAGCAGGCTTTCCTATTACAGTAGAAATTCATCAAGGGACAATTACTTTTGGTGTTAACGATGAAAAAATGATTTTACAAGCAGGAGATTTAATATCATTAGATGCCAATGTACCTCATGATTTACATGCTGAAGAAGATAGCATTGTACGATTGACTTTATCAAAGTTAGATACCGTTGAAAGAGTAAAAAAAGTGCTTGAATAAGTGCATATAAAGCTAGACAACATTTTTTACACTTTATATTTACAATATCCCATTCTGAAAAGGTGGGATATTTTATTGTAATATAAAGTCCTATTTTAACTCATCCAACTTCTTTAGAATTTTTCCTAAGAATGATTTGCGTTCAACAAATACTAAAAACTAATTTCGGTTCCCTATTATTTTACTTTTTTATTAACTTTGAGAAAACTAAAAATACCACTTATGAAATTAACCTCAATTTGCTACTTATTACTACTTACAATTGTATCTCACACCACTTACGCTCAGACAACAGTTGATGATCCTGAAATTAAAAAAATGGTTGCCGAAGTAAAATCGGAAAATATGGAAGCAACGGTTCGAAAGCTCGTTTCTTTTGGAACGCGACATACCTTGAGCGATACCAAAAGTAATACGCGCGGCATTGGAGCAGCACAACGTTGGGTTAAATCAGAGTTTGATGAATATGCTTTATCCTCTAACGGAAGATTAACTTCGAAAATAGACTTTTTTACGATTAAAGCGGATGGAAAACGGATTGCCGCCGACAGTGAACTAGGAAATGTGATGGCTACCTTAAAAGGTACCGATCCTAATGATGATCGCGTATTAATTATCAGTGGACATCTAGATTCTCGTGCATCTGATGTGATGAATGCAAAAATTGATGCGCCAGGCGCTAACGATGACGCTTCGGGAGTTGCTGCTATGATGGAACTTTCTAGAGTAATGAGCAAAAGAGAATTTCCTTTTACATTGATTTTTGTTGCAGTTGTTGGAGAAGAACAAGGATTGTATGGAGCAAAACATTTAGCTGATGCAGCAAAGGAAAGAAAATGGAATGTAGTTGCTATGATTAATAATGATATGATTGGAAACAGTTTGTCAAGCGGTACTTTATTAAGAGACAATACACAAGTTCGCGTTTTTAGCGAAACAATTCCGTATTTAGAGACAGAAGCAGAATCTAAAATGCGCAAATCAACTAATCGCGACAATGACAGTCCATCAAGACAATTAGCACGCTATATTAAAACGGTTACCAATCAATATGTAGATCAATTAGATATTAAATTAGTTTATCGCAACGACCGTTTTCTTCGTGGTGGCGATCACACTCCGTTCAGTCAAAATGGATTTACGGCGATTCGTTTTTGTGAAATGAACGAAAACTTTGATCACCAACACCAAGATGTAAGAAAAGAAAATAATATTCAATATGGTGATCTTCCTGAATTTATGGATTTTGAATACCTAAAAAAAGTGACTTGCTCCAACTTGGCTACCTTTAGCAATTTAGCATGGTCACCAAAAGCGCCAACAAACGTAGGAATTGAGGTAAAAGAATTAACTAACTTTTCGACTTTGGTTTGGAAAGCTCCAGAAGGCAAAGAAGTTTTCGGTTACAATATTCTTATTAGAGAAACCTCCTCATCACAGTGGGAAAAAACAATTTTTACAAAAGACACCAAAATAGAAATTCCTTATTCAAAAGATAATTTTTTCTTTGCTGTTCAAACAGTTGATGCTTTGGGACATTCTAGCTTACCTGTTTTTCCTGTACCAGTTCGTTAAAAACAATTATCAAAAACGAAAAAATATTTCTTTGAAATCTATAAATAAGAGTAAAAGTTAGAGATAAAAAAAAGCGTTCGACTAAAGAGTCGAACGCTTTTTAAATTTAAAAATGTCTTAATTAATTGTAAACGCTTTCTTTTTTAAAGTGAACAGTCAATAAATAATATACTACTGCTCTATATTTGTTTCTGTTAGAACGACCGTATTTTTCCATAACGGCATCGATTCCGGCATCCAAATTGGGTCCGTCCGCAAGTCCTAATTTTTTAATCAGGAAATTTTTCTTCACCGTATCCAATTCTGCTTGTTGACTTCCTGCAACCGTTGCAGCATCGGCATTATAAATCGATGGTCCGCAACCAATGGTTACTTTCGTTAATAAATCCATATCTGGAGTAACGCCACATTTGTCTTTCAAATCGGCTGCATACTTTACAATTAATTCTTCTCTTGCACTCATAATAAAATTTTAAGGTTAGTTTTAGTAATTAGTTTATATTCTCAAATTTAAACAATTAAATATCTATTTTAAGAGAAAAATAAAATAATTAAACCAACTCCTTAAAATAATCTAACAAAATTTTATCGTTCGCCAATGTGGGTGTAAAAATCTCTAAAATACATGGTTTCAGATTTTGATTATACAAAGCATTCAGACTAGTTTCTAAAGTTTTTTGATCGCTCGCTAAACTATATTCCAAACCAAACATTTTGGCTAAGTGTTCCGCAGTTAAACAATGAGAAGTTTCAAAGAAAGTATTAAAAACGGGACTTTCCTCGTGTCCTGGCAATATTCTAAATATTCCACCACCACCATTATTTACTACTATGATTTTGAAATTCTTTGGGATATATTGGTTCCAAAGTGCATTGCTATCATACAAGAAACTAATATCTCCGGTAATAAAAACAGTTGGTTTATCATTGACAACAGCCGCACCAATAGCCGTAGAAGTGCTTCCATCAATACCGCTTGTCCCTCGATTGCAATACACTTCGATAGTTGGGTCAATATCAATTAGCTGCGCGTATCGAATGGCAGAACTATTGCTTATTTGTAACTGAGAATTTTTTGGCAAACTTTTAATAACTGTATCAAAAACTACAAAATCAGAAAAAGGAATTTTATCTAAATAAAGTTCATGCTTTACTTCCCGTAATTTTTTTACTTTATCCATTTTGATAAAATAATCGCTTTTTACTGCGGTTACCAATGGAAAAAAAGCTTCAAAAAAATAATTGGGATCAACTTCAAAATGCTTTGTTAAGGCTCCAAAAGTATCATAAGCTCTCAAAGTGTCAATATGCCAGTGGTGTTTAGGTTTGTATTTTCGTAAAAAAGCCTTAATCCGTTTAGAAACAATCATTCCGCCAAAAGTCACTAAAATCTCTGGACGAAAATCCTCGAAATCAGCATCTGTAAAAGGCGTAATTATGGTATCGATGTTGTTTATAAAAGTAGGATGATGCAAATTAGAAGTCGTTTCAGTCATAACGACAACCGACTCGTCTGCTGCAAGAACGTTAATAGCAGTTTCAGCAATAGCATTTGGATCATTTACACCCACCAAAATCATTTTTCGTGTGGATTGGTTCCAAATTTTGCCATATTCTGACAAATCTTCTACAACAGAAATTGGAAGAAAATCCTCCGATACGTCTAAAACTACATTTACAGAAAGTTCAGAAACCGTCTGATACAAAGGTTCTTCAAAAGGAGCATTAATGTGAACGGGACCTTTTTTTAATAATGCTGTATTTATGGCGAAATTTATTTTAGCGTCATTTTCTTCAGAAACATTTTCTTGCAAATTAGCATTGTACAACGAATGATTTTCGAAAACATTTTCTTGACGAATAGTTTGCCCATCACCAATATCTATCTTACTTTGCGGACGATCTGCAGAAATAACAATCAATGGTATTTGACTGTAAAATGCTTCTGCAAAAGCCGGATAATAATTCAGTAATGCAGATCCTGAAGTACATACTAAAGCCACAGCCTGCTTGGTTTGTTGTGCCATTCCTAATGCGAAAAATGCTGCAGCGCGTTCATCCGTAATACTGTAACACTGAAATGAGGGATTGTTTACAAAACCTATTGTTAGAGGAGCGTTTCTAGAACCGGGAGAAATTACTATAGTCGTGATTCCTTTAGCCAAACAAAGTTCGATAATGCTTTGCGCTAAAGGTATTTTGGGGTAAATCATGAATTCATTTTTTAAAAACGTAAAGATACAAAGTTAGCCAGCTTATTCCTTATTGTAGATTAGTTTTCTTATTTTTGAGATTCATTTTAAATAACCGATAATTCTATTCATTATGCGTTTTATTTTCACTTTTTCACTATACTTTTTGTTTCAATTTAGTTGGTCACAAGCAAACTTAAATCCAACCGAAATAAGTTATAAGGAAGCCCTTGTGCAATCTAAAAAGGAAAATAAACCTATTTTTATTATGCTTTATGCTACTTGGTGCCCCCACTGTAACACGATGAAAGCAACAGTTTTTAGCGATCCTAAAGTCAAACTTTTTATGAATACCAATTACATCTCTATTTGGAAAGACATCGAAAAAGAAGAGGGAAAACAAATTAAAGAGCAATATAATACCAATGGATTACCTACTTTTTTATTTATAGATTCTAATGAAACTCTTTTGTATGGTATAAAGGGAGAGATGAAAATAGAAACTTTTATGAATGAAGTTACGAATGCTTTAAACCCTAAATTGCAATTGCCTTATTTAGAAAAACAGTTTTTGAATGATCCAAGTAACGTAACTACTTGTTTGGCCTATATTCAAACCCTTAGAAAAGGAGCAGATCGTACCGAGTTATCCAAACCAACACATCTTTATCTAGAGACTCAAACGGATCAGCAATTGCTTTCAGAAACCAATTGGCGCGTTATTTCGAATGGTGTTACGGATATTCAGTCTCGTGAATTTCAATATGTATTAAATCATAAAAAAGAATTTGAAAAAATAACTTCACCACAACGAGTGGATGCAAAAATCACTAATATTGTTTCAGAATTATTGCAACCTTACACTATAAATCTTGATAGTACTGCTTACTTTCAAAAAAGACAAGTTGCAAAAACCATTCAATTACAAAAAATAGATTCGCTTATTTTTTCATATGATTTATTAGTAGCAGAACGCACTAAAAACTGGGGATTATATCAAAAAACTACATTGGAAGGAACCGAAAAATACGTTTGGAATACAGCCAGTAAACTGCTAGAAATTATTCAAATATATCAAACTGAAATAAAAGATATTACCGCCTTAAAAAAGGTAATTGAATGGGGAAAAAGAGCAATTGAATTAAACAATTCTGCTGAAGCAAATTTGGTATTGGCTCGCTTATATGCTAAAATTAAAGATAAAAAATCAGCACAACTTTACGCTAAAAATGCACTTGCAATTACAAAAGAAATGGGTTGGAATACAAAAGACGCCGATACCTTGCTAAAAGAATTAAATACTAAATAAAATACTATGTCTGTTACTATTAGACCCTATATTAATAATGATACCCAAGCGATTTTAACGATCATTAATTACAACATTCTTCATTCTACTGCACTTTATGATTATAACATACGAACCTTAGAACAGCAAAAGGCAATTCTAGAAGAAAAAATCGCAAAAAAATTCCCTGTCATTGTAGCTGAATTAGACGGAGAAGTAGTTGGTTTTGGTATGTATAGTGAGTTCCGCTTTCGGGAAGCTTATAAATTTACCGTCGAACATTCAGTTTATGTAGATCAAAATCAACACGGAAAAGGAATTGGAAAAATACTCCTTAAAGAATTAATTAATCTTGCTAAAAATCAAAATATTCACACCATGATTGCAGTAATTGATGCTGAGAATCAAAGCAGTGTGCATTTTCATGAAAAATTTGGTTTTACAACCGCAGGAATCATCAAGGAATCAGGTTATAAATTTGATCGTTGGTTGGACTCTGTATTTATGCAATTGATATTGGAATAAAAAGTTATTACTCCCAGAAAAAACAGAAGTGTAGAAAGAATAGTATATTTGCACAATTAAATTTTTCATGGACTATACCCTACTTTCTTCTCCTTTACAAGGATTTACCGACTTTCGTTTTAGAAATGCCCAAAATAAACTTTTTGGTGGCATTGATACTTTTTACTCTCCTTACATCCGGTTAAATGGTAAAATGGTGATCAAACCTTCTTACGAAAGAGACTTACTTCCTGAGAATAATCTCGATTTAGAAGTTATTCCGCAAGTGATCACAAATGATGCTGACGAATTTTTATTCGTAGCCAAATATGTTCGGGAATTAGGTTATAAAGAATTAAATTGGAATTTAGGTTGTCCTTATCCAATGGTTACTAAATCCGGAATGGGTTCTGGCTTGATTAGTAATCCAGAAAAAATTAATCACGTTCTACAAAGAGCGCATTCTGAATCTGATATTATTGTATCTATGAAAATGCGTTTGGGATATGAAAACAGTGAAGAAATCCTTGATGTATTACCTATTTTAGACACCTATCCTATAAAAAATATTGCGATTCATGCCCGCATTGGCAAACAACTGTACAAAGGTGGTGTTCATTTGGACGCTTTTCAACAATGCATAGACAACACCAAGCACAAACTCTATTACAATGGCGATATTACATCTGTCACTAAATTTCATGAAATGCAACAGCGTTTTCCTAGCATTGATCATTGGATGATTGGTAGAGGGTTGATTTCTGATCCCTTTTTGCCAAGCATGATAAAAAATAATACCATCGAATATCCTGAAAATAAGATTGAATTATTCAATGCTTTTCATGATACTTTATATGCCATATACAGCGAATCCCTATCTGGTTCGACTCACATTTTATTAAAAATGTATCATTTATGGGAATATTTCTCTGCTACTTTTTCTAATCCTCATAAAGTGCTAAAGAAAATAAAAAAAGCACAAAGTATTCGAAACTACGAAGCGGCTGTAGCTGAAATTTTTAGAAACGAAAAGTTTTAATTTATTAAAATATCCTAATCAAAAAAAAAGCGATTTACATAAAAGTGTAAATCGCTTTTTTTTAAAATCTATATTTTGTAATTATGCTTTTATCCAGTCTATAACTTCTGGAGAAGTAACTAAAGTACGAGGAGCAATTACTTTTTCTAACTCTCCTTTTTCATTAATTAAGTATTTTTGAAAATTCCACTCTACGTTCGAATCTTGCAAACCGTTTTTAGATTTTTGAGTCAAAAACTGATAGATTGCCGCCATATCATCTCCTTTTACAGAAATCTTGTCCATCATAGGAAAAGATACACCATAATTTTGCTGACAAAAAGCAGCAATTTCTTTATTAGATCCTGGCTCTTGTGAGGCAAAATTATTAGCAGGAAATCCTACTATTACAAAACCTTTGTCTTTGTATTCTTTATAAGTTGCTTCTAAATCTTTGTATTGTGGTGTTAAACCACATTTTGAAGCTGTATTTACAATCAATACTTTTTTACCTTTCAGCGTAGCAAAATCAAACATATCTCCTGATAAATCTTGCACTTTAAACTGATAAATATTTTCTTTGGCAACTACTGCTGATTCATTCATGTTAGCTTTTGTTTTTTTTGATTGTGCTTGATTTTGACAACTAAACATAAACAAAGCACAGCTCGCTATTAATACTAGATTTTTCATAATTTAATTTTTTATAAAATTAAACAATTAATTGTCTCATTAAAACTTATTTTAGTTAAACAGAAGTTAAAAAAAAGTAAGATTAAATCAGTCGATTCAGCTTCATAATACAGATTGATAACTCTTTAAGAATTCACATTAATTTTTACTTAATATAAAAAAAGTACTAACTATAAATTCTATATGCTATAAAAATTCTATTTCATATTTTGCACAAAATAAATATTTGTTATTAATATTAATATCCATAAAAACAGAAAATTACCTTTTTAAATATAAATATATCTTAAAGAAAATTATTCTATTTTGAAATAGCAAAATTTATTTTTTAGTATATTTATAGTTTACAATTTACAAAAATCTATTTCTTTATTATTAAATTAATGTGTTTGCATAATTGAATATTTTTATCAAAAATAAAAGTAAAATAACATTTTATAGTTAAATCAAATATTTTGATACTTTTATGATAACAATAATGTTATGTTTTTTTTAGTTTGTTTATCAATCGCATAAAAACGAAATTATTAAATTACAATAATCAATATTAATTTCTTTAATTGTAGGCAAGATTGCATAAGTTTGCATTAGTAAAATTATAAGTATATGAGTCAGGAAGAGTTATTGGTATTAATTTACAAAAAGGATGAAAGAGCTTTTACACATCTTTATGATATGTATCACAAAAGCTTATTTTCTGTCATTAATGTTTTGATAAAAAATAGAGAAGAGGCAGAAGATGTACTACAAGAAGTATTCGTAAAAATTTGGAAAAACATGGATAGTTACCATGAAAGTAAAGGAAGATTTTATACTTGGATTTTGAATATTGCTAGAAATTCATCTATAGATAAACTTCGTTCTAAAAACTTTAATAACAGTCAAAAAAACCTTTCTACTGATAATTTCGTAAATCACTTTGAAGACAGTTCTAAATTGTCTGACAAAGTGGATACAATAGGTTTACAGGAATTTGTAAAAAGACTAAAACCAAAATGTATTCAAATAATAGATTTACTGTTTTTTAAAGGTTACACCCAACAAGAGGCGTCGGATGAGTTGGCAATTCCTTTAGGAACAGTTAAAACGCAAAATAGAAATTGTATTAACGATCTACGAAATTATTTGAAAGTATAATGGAAACAAAAGAATATATAGAATCAGGTGTCTTGGAACTCTATGTTTACGGTTTGCTTAATGAAACTGAAAACGAAGAAGTTGCTTTAATGGCAAAAAATAATGCAGAGATTGATGCCGAAATCATTGCTATAGAGAAAGCAATTGTAGCATTATCATCTAGTTTTTCACCATTTCACTCTTTAGCGAATTACGAGAAAATAAAAGAAAAATTAGAATTAAAGCATTCTAAGGTTATTGAGTTAGAACCTACCAGAAATTGGTCTCAATATATAGGTTGGGCGGCAGCAGTTTTATTATTAGTTGGAATTGGATATCAATACAACCAAATGGAAATGTCTACCAATCAAGTTGCTAATGCCAATGTAGAAAAAGTAAAATTAGAAAAAGACCTCAAAAATTTAGAACTTAAAAATAAGGCAAGCGAAACCAGTTTGGCAGTAGTAAGAGATGTAAAAAATATTGTAGTTGCTCTTGGAGGACAAAGCGTTGCTCCAGAATCTTCGGCAAAAGTATATTGGAATAAGGACACAAAAGTGGTTTATATTGACGCAGCGGGATTACCAGAACCTCCAGAAGGAATGGTTTATCAAGTTTGGGCTTTGAAATTAAATCCGCTTACGCCAACTAGTATTGGTTTGTTAGATAATTTTGATTCGAATGATCAAAAACTGTTTGCAGTAAACAATACGGATCAAGCAGAAGCTTTTGGAATTACATTAGAACCTGCTGGTGGAAGCTTAACTCCTACAATGGAAAAATTATATACTTTAGGAAAGGTATAAATAAAATCTAGTTTAATAAAAAAGGTTCAACCATCAAGTTGAACCTTTTTTTTATGTTGTAAAATAAAATTAGCATAGTTTATTAGATACTTTATAAAATAAGACTATATCGTATTTCTTCAATTCAATTGTTTATTTATAATTGAGTTTTCACTTTTACTTCTTTTCCATTAGCATCAACAGCATTTACGGTTCCTATGCTCCCATTTTTATTAACATAATTAGTATCATTCTCAGAAATAACGCCATATTTAGATACCACTTTTGAACCCTTTACCGTTAGTAAAGTAGAAATAGAACCGCTTTCATAATTTGCATCTGCATCTTGATTTGCAGTAATATTTGCCGTTCCAATACCAGTAAAAGTAATGGTATTGCCCGCTATCGTAGCTACGTTTGTATTATCACTGGTAAAAGTAAATGCACCACTACTAGAACTGTCTGGATTAATTATAGTAAATGATTGGTCGAAATAATATTTATTAATAGCAGCAAAATTTGATAAATCGGCAGCAAGAGTTGTCATTTTTGTAGCTATTATTTTTTTGTTTTGATTATCAGAAAAATAGATATTACCAAATGAATCATTATATAATTCTTGTCCTAAAAAATCAGAATAAGAAACTATAATTCCGTCATCACTCCTTATGTTAATCGCTCTCTCATTTGTAATAAAGTTATAAGTAGAAAAATACAAACTACCCATTGTGTTTATTGCAATATTTTGGATATAACCATCATTTAATGTAAATAAATCTGTAGCAATTCCCGTATTAGAAATCTTTTTTATTTGATAAAAATTAGACATATTATTGTTGCTAACAATATACATATTTCCTAAACTATCAAATTTAAAATTTTGAATATATGTATTGTTATCGGTGTAGAAATCAGAAATATTTCCATCACTTGTCATTTTTCTTATTGTACTAAAATTATTGTCATTGTACACAAAATATAGATTCCCTAATCCATCAATAGTCAAATATTGGTAATATCCAATTGAATTATTTTCTAAAGTTATTAAGGTTCCGTCTGAATTAATTTTTTTTAAAGATCTAGAATTTGTACTATTATTATATAAAAACAAATAAACAACACCCAATTTATCGACTGTAAAATCTTGAATATAGTATTCATTGTTGAAACTATAAATAGTTTCTACTGCAGCTTCCTGATTAATTTTCTTTATTTGATAATTTCCACTAGTATTATTATAACATGAAATAAAGATATTATTTGAACCATCAGTAGTTAATTTTTCTAAATTTAATTCTGTTGATGAAAATATATCCGATAAAACCTTTTGAGGGGTCAATTTTTTTAGAGAACTATTCCAATTATTATCATAACTTAAAAAATACAAATTGTGATTTGTTGTAGAAGTAAAATTATTAAGGTAATTAATAGAGTAAGAGTTATAATCAAAATAAGTTATAAAAGGATATGTGGTATCCTCACAACCATTATTTGGATAAACTCTTACGCCGGCTTGCGTATTAGGACATAGGTCTAGAAAATTAGAAACGCCATCAGAATCATCGTCTAAAAAATTTAATTTTACCGAATTGTTAATTTGAATATTGCTTGCAATATTAAAACTACCATCAAAAATAGAATTGGTTACAGGAGAAACAGTAAGCACTTCTTCCCCAGAAATTTCTCCTAAAAGTGCAATTCCTAATGTATATGTATTTCCGCTTGAACTAATATTAGAAGGTGATTGAGAAGCTAAAATTGCATTACCGCCAACTATTGAAAGCTCAAAATCTGTAGTTTCTAAATCTCCAATTCCAGAATTTGTATTAAAAACAGGACGATTCATGGTAATACTCACCGTACTTTGAGATACATAATGTACAATTGAATTGAAGAAGTTATCTAAGCTATTATTAATAATTACTGCTGGAGTTCCTGAATAAGTAGTTCCGTTATTGATGAAAATATTGTTTTTAATTGTGGTTAAACTTTGTTCATTAACGCTTCCTGTATTTATGATTGTACCCGAGTTATCTTTAAATGTATTGCCTTCAAATAAGTGCTGATTTGTGCCTAATGTAGCCAAAAAAGTACCATAAACTATATCTGAATAAAAAGAAAATAAAGATCCTGCAGAATTATTAATAAAAGTAGAGTTTAAAACTTGGTATCTATTTAGACCTCGAAAATTTCCTATTTGACCTGTATTATTGTAAAAATTGCAATTATCTATTTTTACGTAACGTTCTGTGTTAAATATTGTTCCAGAATTTGCAGTAAATGTGCATCCTAAAACAGTTATTCTATTGGAATAATCCGTTTCAATATCTGATGTAGTATTAGGTGTACTTCCATAATTACTTCCAAATAAAACACTAGAGTTAGAGATAAATGTGCTATTAGAAATAGTTATTGTAGATGAATCATTGGTATAAAAAGCATAAGTATTGACATTATCTATTATGTTTATATTGCTCGCCATTACAGCCGAATTATTATTCTGGGCTCTAAAAATCGAACCCATTCCCGCTGCATTTTTTGTAAAAGTAATGTTAGAAATTGTCAATAATGCACCATTAGTAACCTGAAACATTTTATAAGAATTATTACCAGATAAGATCAAATTACTAGTTCCATTTCCTGTTATTGTCAAATCTCGAGAAATATTTGGTAAATTACCTGTTAATGTCAAAGTTCCCATAAGATTTAAATCAAAATCAATGGTAGTGGCTGTAGTATTTTCAATAGCATATCTCAAACTTCCAATAGCACCATCATCATTTAAATTAGTAATGGTATAATTCCCTTGAGCATAACTCATTAGCGAGAAAAATAAACCTATTATTAAATAATATTTTTTCATTTTTTTCTGATTTTTGTTTTGATATCTCTACCCCTGTTTAATAAAAATAATCAAACTGAATTCTATCAGTATCACTCAATATAGCATTTCCATTATTTGCTGGAATGTAGGTCAAAACGTCATTAGTAACACTATAGGCCGTATTGCTGATCCTTATACCATTCACATACATTTTTACTTTGCTTTTTGTAGATGGAATTTGTGAAAGCGTAAAAGTTGTTTGAGATAAGGTTGATAAAATTTCTTCGGATGCATCAGTAATTTCATGTGCAGCATTAACCCATACAGTTGTACCAGCTCCATTAGTAGACAAAACTTGTCCGGTTGTTCCATCTGTATTGGTATAAGTGATGGCTCCAGAAGTTAAGGTTCCTGTCGTTTTTACATTTTCTATATTACTATTCCCTAGTTGGATGGTATTCGAAGTAGTAACAATTGCCTCAAACCCAATCGCAATAGAATTAGAAATTCCATCTACGGATACATCAGCATTGTGACCAATTACAGTATTCTCTGAACCATTAGTATTTAATAATAATGCTTGAGAACCTATAGCAACATTATTGTTTCCAGAAACATTATTTCCAAGGGATAAATAACCATAAGCTGTATTACCATTACCATCCGCATTGGCTGGTAAAGCAGCCCTTCCCACAGCAGTATTTGCATAACCAGCATTATTTTGTAAAGCACCTAAGCCTATTGCTGTATTAGAATTTTCATTAAAATTTCCCCTCCCTATTGTAATGCCATTTACAACCATATCTTTATCAAAAGATTTTACTCCAAGAATAGTTTGTGCAGTTGTTAGATCTACAAAATCGTTATTTGTAGGTACTGTTGGCGTCATCCAATAAGTAATTCCAGAACCATCTGTAGCTAATACTTGACCAATTGTTCCATCAATATTTGTATAGGTAACTTCTCCAGCAACTATTTGATTTGTTGCTTCAATTCTCCCATTTGCTCCTAATGTAATTACAGTAGCACCTCCTTTATTTGCATCAGTAACTTTTACACCAGAGGAGAACCTTAAAGTTCCGTATCCATCATTCATATCTACAAAATCACCATCATCAGATAAAATAAGACCTTTTCCGGTAACTCCAGACTCGTTGACAGTCATACTTCCTCTAGAGGAAACTTCCCCATTAGATTTTACCATAAATTGATTAAAATCAACACCAGATTGCGAAAATGAAATGTCATCTCCAGAGGAATACAATTCCCATTTTACCGCTCCAGAAGAATTTAAAAAGCGTAATTGATCCTGTATTTGAATAGAATTAGAAAACGTTTTTGTACCTGCAATAGTTTGATCAGATATTATATCAACAAAATTTCCGTTAATGGCAGTATTTAGGGCATCTCCAACAAAAGCAGTTGTGGCAATTGCTGTAGAATTATTTCCTGCAGACTGTGTTGCAGCTATTGTAGTTGCTGGTAAGTTGGGAGTTCCGGTAAAAGAGGGAGAATCGATATTCGCTTTTAAATTTAATGCCGTTTGCGTAGCCGTTGAAACCGATTTATCCGCATCAGCCGTATTTTCTACATTAGATAAACCCACCATTGCTTTATCAATTCCCGTAACCGTTCCGGTAAAAGAAGGAGAATCGATATTCGCTTTTAAATTTAATACTGTTTGCGTAGCCGTTGAAACCGATTTATCGGCATCAGCCGTATTTTCTACATTAGATAAACCCACCATTGCTTTATCAATTCCTGTAACTGTTCCCGTAAAAGTGGGAGAATCGATATTCGCTTTTAAATTTAATACTGTTTGCGTAGCCGTTGAAACCGATTTATCTGCATCAGCCGTATTTTCAACATTGGATAATCCTACCATCGCTTTATCAATTCCGGTAACCGTTCCGGTAAAAGCAGGAGAATCGATATTCGCTTTTAAATTTAATGCTGTTTGTGTAGCGTTTGAAACCGATTTATCTGCATCAGCCGTATTTTCTACATTGGTTAAACCCACCATTGCTTTATCAATTCCCGTAACCGTTCCCGTAAAAGCGGGAGAATTGATATTCGCTTTTAAATTTAATGCCGTTTGTGTAGGTAATGAAACCAACTTATCTACATCAGCCGTATTTTCTACATTAGATAAACCCACCATCGCTTTATTAATTCCGGTAACTGTTCCCGTAAAAGTGGGAGAATCGATATTTGCTTTTAAATTTAAAGCTGTTTGAGTAGCTGTTGAAACCGATTTATCTGCATCAGCCGTATTTTCTACATTTGATAATCCTACCATTGCTTTATTAATTCCGGTAACCGTTCCGGTAAAAGTGGGAGAATTGATATTCGCTTTTAAATTTAATGCTGTTTGAGTAGCTGTTGAAATCAATTTATCTGCATCAGCCGTATTTTCTACATTGGATAAACCCACCATTACCTTATCAATTCCGGTAACAGTTCCCGTAAAAGTGGGAGAATCGATATTCGCTTTTAAATTTAATGCTGTTTGCGTAGCTGTAGAAACCGATTTATCGGCATCAGCAGTATTTTCTACATTAGATAAACCCACCATTGCTTTATCAATTCCCGTAATTGTTCCGGTAAAAGCGGGAGAATCGATATTCGCTTTAAGATTTAAAGCTGTTTGTGTAGCTGTTGAAATCAATTTATCTGCATCAGCCGTGTTTTCTACATTTGATAATCCTACCATCGCTTTATTAATTCCGGTAACCGTTCCGGTAAAAGCAGGAGAATTGATATTTGCTTTTAATAACAATCCGGGCACTTTAGGAAGTGATGCAGTACCAGCTAAATCACCAGATAATTGTATTTTACCTTTGTTTGTAGCATCTGCATCAACCACAACACCATTTGAAAATTGATTGTCTACATAGGTTTTTAATGCCTTAACAGTTGGATATTTAACATCTGAAGAACCATCAACAATAACATTGGTTGATTTATTAAGTAGCACTTCTTTTAAATCTAAAACACTTTGAGTAGCATTACTTATGGGTTTATCAAAATCACGGGTGTTATCAACATTATTTAGAATTAAATTTATTTTGGCATCCACAATATTAGATGCGTTAGTTCCTCCGTTCTCAATACCCACAATTCCACTAACCGTTTGAGCTGAAAAAGCAAAAGGAACAGCATTGAAAACTTGATCACTAACTTCCATAAAAGAAGAACAATTACCTGTGATATTTACACCAACTTTTAATTTTTTTAAACCCGAAATCCAATTTACAGCTTTAAAATTAATAGCATAACCACCCGTTTGATTTCCTAAGCCAATTACTAAATTAACCATACCCATTTCATCTGTAACGGCGCTAATAGTCTCTTTATATTCTAATTGTTGCGTTTCATCTTCAATACTAAATTGCAAACAAACTGACTGATTTATTAATGCTGTATTAGGAGGATTTATACCTGGCATTTTTTGAGCATTTGGATTCAAAATTAAGGCTTGATAGCTGATTCCATTTGTTTGCGAATGCGCAATGGTACTAACTATAAAAACTAATATTAAGTAGATTTTTTTCATAATAAGTTTTTTATAAAGGGAAATGAAGTCCAAATTGAATTTGATTTGTAATAAAGGCTAACTTTTCATCGGTAGGATGTGAAAATTTAAAGGCATTCGAAAAATTATAACCTAAATTAACTATACAATTATCATTTATAGGATATTTTAAATCTAAACCAATACTGGGTTGAAAAAATAAACCTTTAAATTCTGGAAGTTTTTTTATATCATAAATAACACCGTTAATCTCCTCCTTACCATCTATTATTGTTGCAAGATTTACTGCTCCTTTAAGTTCAACTGAAAGATTTTTTTGATTTTTAAAAAGAACATATTCAATACCATTTTTTAAGCCTATATAAGTAGTATTCCAAGAATAGGTTTTTACTTCATTTGTACTAAAACTATTAAATTGGTTTAAGGTAACACTGGCTTGATAACTGAACTTTTCTTTGAAATTTTCTTGATATCCAATTTCATAATTAGCTCCAATTTTACTTTTTAATTTCAAAATTTGATTTTCAGCGGAACTACTATAACTATAGGAAGTTAGGTTTATTCCAGCTTTAAAAAATATTTCTTGAGCAGATACCAACTGACTAAAAATAAGTAAATTAAATAAAAGTAGTTTTGTTTTCATAATGATTTTTTAATGATTTTAACGTATTGATTAATTTCACTATTGGTAATTTTAACTAAATAAAGAGAGTTTGGTAAGCCCGATAAATCTAATGTTAACATACCTTCCCTAACTTCTTTAAGTTGATTGAATAATAAACGACCACCAATATCAAATACAGTTATAGAAATTTCTTTAATAGGTTTAGAAAATTCAAAATTTATGCTAGTAATAAATGGATTAGGATAAGTAGTAACAACTAAATTTCCTTTTATGGAAACATCTGTCAACAATTTTGCCCAATAATTCTGTTGAAAGCCTTGTATGACAATAAAATCACCCTTCGAATTTCCAATTACACTTTGTTGACCAACGGTTTGTTTGACAAGCATACCATTAGATAAAGTTGCAGATTTACTTTGTGAAGAAATCATTTGATGATGCAATATTTGACCATAAAATGTAGAACAAAAAAAGAGTAATAAATATTTCATAGAAATTAATTTAAGTCAATATTATAATAAAATTAACACCTTTTATCGATAAAAAATGCTTTTAAACGAATATTTGATTAATTAGTAAAAACTTTTCAGTTATTAGTAACTCTTAAATTAATTTTTAATGGTCAAAAAAAAGGATTAAGGAAAAATGATCTCCATAGAATCAATTTCTATTTGAAAGAAATATAGTATTATTAAATACATTACATTTATTGTTTTCTGTTACGGCACATTTACTTTATAAATTAATAAAACAAGAAAATGTTAACAAGCTTACTTTTTATTGTAACGGGAATAATTGGTGTTACAACAGCCTTTCTAATTTTTAGAAACTACACTGTAAATAGAATGATGAATCCATATATCATTATTCTAATTCTTATTATTTCACTTCGCTTTTTATTCTCGGGATTGACCTATTTTATTTTTGATCCTTCTTTTAAAACTACTTTTTCAAAATACTCTAATGCTTCGATTATAGTGATACCAATATGTTATCTCTATTTTAAAAATTTAGCAGAAAATAAAAATAAAATTTATCCTAAAGATCTTTTGCATTTTATCTTTCCAATTGCTTTGTTATTGGTAATAAATAGTCAAGATCAAATTAATCTCGGAAGTCATTCCTTAGAAATAGTATTATATATTTTGTTTTTTATTTTTGCGATAACATATATATTTTTATGTTTTGACGTTCTAAAAACAAAAATTTGGAGTAGAAGAGGAGAAATCAAAGTACTTCAAAAGCAAAATAAATTAATAAATAATTGGACCTTATTCCTATTTGTTGGGCTAATCTTAACGCTCATAAGACTTTTTATATCCGTTTGCGTAGAAATATATTCAAATGAAAGTATTAAGGGATTTTTGTATCAGTGGATCTCTGCATTAATTTGGGCTGTAATACTATTCAAAATTCTAATTTCTCCCGAAATTCTTTTCGGATACAATTTATTACATCAAAAGTTTAATGAGAATAAAAATAATAACTTAGCACTAAAAGATATTTGGAAAATCAATTCAGATATCGAACTTAAAAACTGCCAACATTCAATTCTTAAAAAAAAAATAGATTTAAATATAATGGTTTATATTTCTCAGATTGAAACTGTAGCACTACAATTTGAGTTGTTTAGAAATGCCGATTTAAGTATTACAGATTTGTCTACAAACTTAAAAATACCAAAAAGCCACATTTCATATCTTTTTAAGTACCACTCTTTTCTCTCTTTTTCTGAATTTAAAAAATTAATCCGAATTCACGATGCCATTCATCTTATTGAATTAAATTTCCTTAGTAACAATACCTTAGAATCATTGTCGAAAAAAGTTGGTTTTACATCCTATAATCCCTTTTTTACTAGTTTTAAGGAAATAGCAGGAATGCCACCTTTAGAATATTATAAGCTCTATAAAAAAGAATTAGAAGCATAAAAAAAGGTTCAACCATACAGTTGAACCTTTTTTTTTATAGAAAAGAATACTAATCTTATTTCTTGTAATACTTTTTATATTTTGGATACGTCAATATTCCGATTAGAGAAATAGTTCCCATTGAATACCAAATCCAACTTAAAGAATGTGCTTCTCCACTAGCATAAGAGTGCAAACCAACTAGATGGAAATTGACACCATAATACGTGAACAAAATCGATACAAAGGCAAACATACTCATCAAGTTAAAAAACCATTTACCGCGTAATGAAGGTACAAATCGAGCATGAATAACAAAGGCATAAACCATAATACTAATTAAGGCCCAAGTCTCTTTTGGATCCCAACCCCAATAACGTCCCCAACTTTCATTAGCCCATTGTCCTCCCAAAAAGTTACCAATAGTCAACATAATCAAACCTATAGTTAAAGCTAACTCATTGATATAAGTGATTTCTTGAATGTTTAAATCCATTTTAGCTTTATTCTTTTCATTGGTAAAAAAGATCAATAATAAAGAAACAAAACCTAAAATCATTCCCAATGCAAAAGGACCATAACTTGCCACAATTACGGCAACGTGAATCATTAACCAATAGGAATTAAGAACGGGTTGTAAATTAGCAATTTCAGGATCGATCCAGTTCATATAAGCTGCTCCTAATATCATTGCCGTTACAAAGGCAGAGGAAGCAACTGTTAGTTTCGATTTACTATCAAAAGCTAGTCCAAAAAACATAGTAGCCCATGCCACATATATTATAGACTCATACGCATTACTCCAAGGTGCGTGACCCGAAATATACCATCTTGCAATTAATCCAAAAGTGTGAATTAAAAATAATAAAAGAACGGTGACATGCATGAAATTCACCAAGTAGTTCAAAGATTTTCTTTCTTTAAATATTTTTAAAATAGTAAAAAACAACATTAAAATAGATGCAATAATGTAACCAACAGGTAGTTTTTGAAAAACATCATATTTATTATACAATATTTCAGAAGTGATTTTTTCTTCGCTTGGCATTACTGTACTACCAAAACGTTTTTGAAAACCGTGAATACTTTCCAATAGTTCGTCAGCAGTTTTATAATCTTTGGAATTTGCAGCGTTAGACAATGAACCAAAATAAAGAGGCAATACACTCTTGGTGTAAGTTGCTTCCATTCCTTTTAAGCCTGCTTCGTTGAGTTCTAAGAAAGAAATCCATTTGTTATTTTTATCATTTGGAATAGGGAAAATTTTTAATATTCTTCCACTTAAAGCAGATTCCATTAAATTTACTTTCTTATCTGTCTCAATAAAATCTTTTTCAAATTGATTCGGATTTCCGGATTTAAACGCTTCTTCTAGATATTTAGATAATTTATAATTCCCTTTGTCATCGAAAAAAGATACAAAAGGAGCAAATTCTGCTGCCTTATCAACACCAATAATTTTACGAATACTATCATTCCCAGTTCTAAGGTAAATAATTGGAATTTCGATCCAATAACCGGCATATTGTGTCATTGACATAAATACCTGATCGGAATTCATTCCTTTATAACTATTGCTGTGGCTTACTTTTCGCAACAATTCAGAAGAGAATGTATTAATAGGCTTCATTCTCCCACCACCATCTTGAATAACCAATCGTCCAAATTTAGAAGCGTGTGCTTCAGGGACTTTAAATTTTAAAATTAAACCTTCTAATTCCTCTTGACTTAAAGCCTTCTTAGTATGATTGGTGTGACTTTCGGGAACTGCTTCAGCTTCGGTATGAGCATGACCCGCATGGTCTGCGTGATCGTGTTCTTTTTCTTGAGCAAAACTACTAAAGCTAAATAATAGCATCAGAATGGTTAATAATTTTGCTTTCTTCATTTTTACAATTTCTAGTTTTCGTTTAATATCAGCAAAACGAGAATGTTTGGTAAACATTATCGCCATCATAGCAAAATACAATAAGAAGTAACCAATGTAAGTAAGTCCTGTTCCCCAGAAATCGTGATTTACTGATAAAATAGTTCCTTTCTCATCTGGATCAAATCCCGATTGAAAGAAACGGTATCCTTTATAATCTAAAACGTTATTCATAAATATTCTGGCGTCAAATGGTTTTTCATCTTCAACGGTTACTTTACTTTCAAAGGAAGAGTAACTTTTTTCTGTACCAGGATATTTTTGTGCAATAAATTTATTTAATTTTATTTTAAAAGGTAAAATATAAGCCTTACTTCCGTAGAAAAAGGTATAATCAATTTTTCCTATTTTAACTGTCTTAGGATCTCCTATTTTACCTTTAGATCCAATAACGGTAACCACTTTTTCTTGTCCTTCAGCTTGTAATTTAATTACTAATGCATCTTCGTGGGTTTTCGCTTTATAATCGTTATCCGATTCGTAATCAATTATTCCTTTTACGGCTTGATCTGGAAATACAAATCGCATATCACCGATACTGTAAAGCGAACGCATCATTAATGGCTGAACATTATCCTTTGCCACTTTTCCTTCTAACTTATCTGCCATTCGCATAAAATTACCTTCAAAAGGAGTTTGTATCGTGTACTCTTTTCCTGTTGTAGTAATATTTATGGCTCCATCAGTATATTTATTCAATGAAAACAAAACATTATGAATGTTTTGCACTTCCCCTTCTTTCAAAAAATGTTCATGACGTCCGCCATCACCAGCTTCAACAATTTTTAAATACTGTATTCCTTTCGGATCAGGTTTTACATATTCCTTGGCGCCCATGATAAAATTTTGATACTCTACTTCAAATTTTGTGTCTGCAAAATTTTCTGACATACTAAAATTGTTATTCGTAGCGGGAGAAAGTAGCAATTGTTTTTCAAAAACCCTACGTTTCATTTCACCTTTGTACTCACCATCTGCAAATACCGTTAAAAAAGTTTTATCTGAAAAAATTTGATTTTCAGAAGCACCTTCTCGAATAGGCATCATTCCTTCGTAACTAATGTAGCGCGTTACAAAAGCACCACAAATTATAAATATAAAGGACAAATGCAGGATTAATGTAGCCCATTTTTCTTTCTTTAAAAGCTGGTAACGTTTAATATTACCAATAAAGTTGATTAGAAAAAAAACATGAATGGCTTCAAACCACCACGAATTATAAATTAGAATTTTTGAGGTGTCGGTATTGTATTTACTTTCGATAAAAGTTCCGGTAGCCATGGCTACTGCGTATGCGATAAATAAAAAAGCCATTAATCGAGTAGAAAACAAAAAAGAAAATATTTTTTTATCCATTTTTATGGGATTACGTTATGTAAATTGCCACAAAAGTACTTAAAATTGTTGACTTTCATATTGACACATTTGTTAATTTAAACCAAAAAATCAGCTTCTTTTTTAGCAATAAATTGAACGTTTTTTTTTGAAAATATCATTTTTTGATTCCCACTGAAATCTGATGAAATGAAACCGTTTTTTTTGTTAATTTTGCCAAATGACTAAAGTAATTATTATTGGTTCTGGAAATGTAGCACAGCATTTAATTTTTGCCTTTGAAAAAGCTCAAAAAGCGAGTAATGAAGTACAACTTATTCAGGTTTTTACGAGAAAGAGAGAAAGCCTAGTACATTTGCTCGATTACGATCGAATTACAACTGAATACAATGAATTATTAGAAGCAGATTTATATATTATTGCTGTTAATGATGATGCCATTCAAGAGGTGGTTTCAAATCTTCCTTTCAAAAATCGCTTAGTAGTTCACACCTCAGGAAGTGTGCCTTTAAGTAGTTTAAACAATGAAAATCGAAAAGGTGTTTTTTATCCGCTTCAAACCTTCACTAAAAATAAAGAAGTTGATTTTCGAACTATTCCTATTTGTTTAGAAAGTGAAAACGCAACTGATTTTCAATTATTAAATACAATCGCAAAGTCTATTTCAGAAAGTATTTATGCGATAAATTCAGAACAACGCAAAGCTTTACACGTTGCGGCTGTTTTTGTTAATAATTTTACAAATCATTTATACCAAATCGGGAATGAAATTTGTCAAGAAAATCAAGTACCATTTGATATATTAAAACCTTTAATTGTGGAAACTGCTCATAAAATATTGGCACTTTCTCCTAACGAAGCTCAAACTGGTCCAGCAAAACGCAATGATATTGAAACTATTAAAGTACAGGAAACTTTTATAACCAATACAAATCACCTTACAATTTATAAAATACTAACCCAATCAATACAAAATAATGGCTAAAAGTTATAAAGAAATAATGAACGACATCACTACTTTTATTTTTGATGTCGATGGAGTACTTACAGACAGTTCTGTTTTTGTGACTAATGAAGGAGAAATCCTTAGAACGATGAATATCCGTGATGGTTATGCAATGAAAGCAGCTGTAGAAAGTGGTTATAACGTTTGTATTATTTCTGGAGGAAGCAATGAAGGTGTTCGAGTTCGACTTAGAAATCTTGGCATAACAGATATTTATTTAGGAACTCCTGACAAAGTAGAAACTTTTGATGAGTATACTGATGTTTATCAAATAAAACCAGAACAGGTTTTATATATGGGTGATGACATTCCTGATTATCATGTCATGAAACTAGTAGGATTAGCGACTTGTCCGCAAGACGCAAGTCCCGAAATAAAGAAAATCTCTAAATACATTTCGCATAAAAACGGTGGTAAAGGTGCGGCAAGAGATGTTATCGAACAAGTTATGAAAGCACAAGGAAAATGGATGGCTCATTTTGATGGAAAACACGATTAATTATTGATTGTTAACTAGAAAAAATCAAAAAAAGAGTAGTTCCTTTTCCTAATACGTTTTATATATTAATATTAATTTACAGCAAAAAAGTGCATTTTCTTAAACTTATTCGGTACCAAAACCTCTTAATGCTTGCTATAATGCAGCTTATTTTTAGATTTGGTTTTTTTAAATTACAAAATATTCCTTTGGCATTAGCCAATTGGCAATACGGTTTGTTAATAGCAGCAACTATTTTAATAGCTGCTGGTGGTTATGTAATTAATGATATTTTTGATCAAAATACTGATAATGAAAACAAACCAAATAAAGTAATCGTTGGTAGAAGCATCTCAGAAACACAAGCCTATAATATCTATTTTGCTCTTACTGTAACTGGCGTTTGTATTGGTTTTTATCTTTCAAATGTTATTCAAAAACCAGGATTTGCTTCTATTTTCATTTTAATAGCCGCTACGCTCTATTTGTATGCAACGAGTTTAAAACAAATGATGATCATAGGAAATATTGTTGTGGCGTTATTGTTATCGTTTAGTGTTATAATTATTGGAATATTTGATCTTTTCCCTGCTACAGGTTTAGACAATCAACAACAGATGAAAATCTTTTTTTCAATATTATTAGATTACGCCATTTTTGCCTTTATGATTAATTTTATAAGAGAAATTGTTAAGGATTTAGAAGATTTCGACGGCGATTATGCTGAAGGAATGAACACCCTACCAATTGTAGCAGGCAAAAAAAACACAACTATAATAGTGTTTATATTAAGCCTTATCCCCTTGTTTTCGCTTCTTTATTACATTAACAAGTACTTATTAGATTTACTTTTGGTTAGCGTTTACTTGTTGCTTTTTGTCTGCAGTCCTTTAGTTTTTTTTTCTATAAAAATTTGGACCGCAAAATCCAAGAAAGAGTTTCATACTTTAAGTTCCCTCTTAAAATGGATTCTGTTTTTTGGTATAATATCCGTAGTAGTTATCAGTTTAAATATGAAATACAATGCTTAGAAATCAATTAAAAAAATATCATTTAATACTCGCTTCAAGTTCACCAAGACGGCAACAATTTTTAAAGGATTTAGACTTAGATTTTGAAATACGCTTAAAAGATATTGAAGAAATCTATCCGCCAGAATTAAATGCACACGAAATTACCGACTACTTATCTCAATTAAAAGCATGTGCTTTTGAAGGAGAGTTACTGGAGAATGAAATTCTGATAACTAGCGACACCATCGTGTGGCACAATAACCAAGCTTTGGGTAAACCAAAGGACAAACAAAATGCATTTGAAATTTTAAAATCATTATCAAATGCAACACATGAAGTTATTACTTCGGTTTGTTTTAAAACCAAAGAAAAAACAGCAGTTTTACATGAAATAACAAAAGTAACCTTTAACACATTGAGTGACGAAGCCATTTTGTATTACATTGATAATTTTGAGCCTTACGATAAAGCTGGTGCTTACGGTATCCAGGAGTGGATTGGTTTTGTAGGAGTTTCTAAAATTGAAGGCTCGTATGCGAATGTCATGGGAATGCCTACTGATAAAGTGTACGGATATTTGAGTAAATTAGCTTAATTTAAATTAAAGACATGTTAACATTACAAGAGTATTCAAAAGAATTAATAGCAAGTGGAGTTTTACTTCTTTTGCTAATTTTATTGCGTACTGCCACTACAAAATTAGTGTTGCGTTATGCTAAAACAAACCACACCTTAGAACATAGAACAAATCTAGTGGTCAAATACATGCATTTATTCCTTTACGTTTTAGCAATTATTGCTTTAATACTGATATGGGGAGTTAAGCCACAGGATATTATTTGGGCTTTTTCTTCTATTACGACAGTTGTAGGTGTCGCTTTGATAGCGCAGTGGTCTATTTTGAGTAATATTACTGCAGGAATAATTTTATTTTTTTCTTTCCCTTTTAAAATTGGTGATGTAATAAAAATCCATGATAAAGATTTTCCAATAATAGCAGAAATAGAAGATATTGGTGCTTTTCATGTTTTTTTGAAAACCTATGATGGAGAACTCATCATTTATCCAAATAACCTGATGTTACAAAAAGGAATATCGATTCTAAAAGATCATTTTAAAGATAAAGATTTTGTTGATTAAATATTTTTCAATTGATATTAATTTGATTAATGTCTTTTGTTTTATTAAAGATTTAATATTGATAAAAAAGTGATAATTATATAAGTTATGTTAAAAAAAGTATAAGGGATTATTATTTAAAATAGAACATATTTGTTGTTATAAAATAACCTACTTTTTACAAGTTCTAATTCAATACTTAAAACAATGAACGATATATTAAAATTTCCATTTTATGCAAAATTAACTCTGGTTTTACTGGGACTAATAGCAATTACCTTTATTTTTTATATCAGTCAGAACATCTTAGTTCCAGTAATGATGTCACTCTTGTTTGCAATCCTTTTATATCCTATTGTAAACTTTTTGAAAGCAAAAATTAGGTTACCACATGTAGTAGCCGTAATGATTGCAGTACTTCTATTTGTATTGGTATTCGTAGGTCTTTTTGTGGTATTGTCTTATCAAATAAGTGATTTTACAAATGATTTTGATAAAATAGAAAAAAATATAAGCATTCATCTTCATAATATTCAAGGATTTATTCATGATAATTTTAATTTAAGTACTCGCGAGCAAAAAAAATATATTGACAGTGCTACAGAAGATTCAGTTCAAAAAGGGAAAGAGTTAATTGGTACTACTTTAATGTCTTTTACAGACACCTTGATGAATTTAACATTAATTCCAATTTATACCTTTTTAATTCTTTTATACAGAACTCATTTTTTACTTTTTTTATCTAAACTATTTAAAAAAGAAAATCATGAGAAATTAAAAGATATTTTAACCAATATTAGAGTAGCCATCAATAGTTACATCGTAGGATTGATTATTGAAATGATATTAGTTTCGGCAATGACAACTGTTGGATTCATGCTAATTGGTGTAAAATATGCTATTCTATTAGGATTGGTTACAGGAATTTTAAATTTGATACCTTATATCGGAATTCTTGTTGCTGGTGTATTAAGCATACTTGCATCCTTGACAGGAACACCTGATTTATCTATAATTATAGGTGTAATTGCAATTACAGTCGTAGTTCAATTAATAGATAATAATATCATTGTACCTATGATTGTAAGTTCTAAAGTAGAGATAAATGCTTTTATATCTATAATAGGTATTATTATAGGTGGTGCAATTGCAGGAGTTTCAGGTATGTTTTTAGCACTTCCAATATTAGCTATTTTAAAAGTTATTTTTGACAGAATAGAATCATTAGAACCTTGGGGCTATTTAATGGGGGATCATTTACCTAAAACATATACTTGGCGCAAGATTAAATTACCACTTTTCGATTCAGAAACTGTTCCAGATAAAAATATAATAAAAGCAGATGTTGTAGTTCCTGTATTTACCGAAACCACAACCGAAAAAAACCCTAATAGTACAACTTAATTAGTTTGTATAAAGTTGTGTACCTTGTTAACTATTTTAATAGTGTAAAAAATGCTAAATATTTTATTATTTAATATGGATCTTTAAATCATGCCAAAACAAATAAATTTAGTTTTATTTTTTATATTCTTTAGTTGTTTTCAAGTTGCAATAGCGCAAGAAACAACTGTAAAGAAAGACACAGCTGCAGTTTACAATAACATTAAAAATTACTCTAAAAAAAACAAGTTCACGCGTGTCATGCACAAGCTTATCTTTAGGGCTCCTGTTTTAAACAAAAAAAAAATTAAAGAGGTTCAAAGAAACTTTGACGCTTTTGAAGGTAAAATAATTCGAAACATAAATATTGTTACGCTTGATCCTTTTGGATATTCAGAGACAGATACTGCAAGAAAACCTAAAAATTGGGCGGAAAGAAGTGGAAACAAATTGCACTTAAAAACCAAGCGATTTGCCATAATGAATTTATTATTGATTAAAAAAAATCAAGCTTTTGATAGTTATTTAGTAAAAGAATCTGAACGTTTAATTCGTACACAACGGTATATAAATCGGGTTGAAATTAATCCAAAAGCAATTGGGAACAGTCCAGATTCTGTAGATATTTCGATACGGGTTTTAGATTCGTGGAGTCTTATTCCAAAAGGTTCTGTTTCAAATACAAAAGTTAATTTCAAAATAATTGAACGCAATATTTTGGGTACTGGTCATCAACTGGAAAATAAATTTAAAAATAGATTTAGTGATGGCAAAAATGCTTACGATGTTGCCTATACGGTTCCTAATATAAAAAACACTTTTATAAGTTCTAAAATTAGCTACCAAATTGATTTGGATAATTACTATAGTAAAAGCATTGCTATAGATCGTCCATTTTATTCTCCGTTAACAAAATGGGCTGGTGGAATTTACCTGGATCAGCAGTTTAGAAGAGATAGCCTTCAAGATGCTAATTTAAAATTTGCCTCTCAGAATTTCAAATACAGTACGCACGATATTTGGATGGGAAGATCTTTCAAACTTTTTGAAGGAAATACGGAGAGAGAACGAACTACAAACTTAATTACATCAGTAGGTTTTTCTAATATAAAATATTTAGAAAGTCCTTCTATAGCATACGATAGCACCAATTTTTATTCTAATCAAAAAATGGGACTTATTGGAATTGGTATTTCTTCCCGTAAGTTTATTCGAGACCGTTATATATTTCAAAATGGAATTATTGAAGATGTTCCCATTGGAAAAATTTATGGCTTAACGGGTGGCTATCAGTATAAAAATAGTACGGGAAGATATTACTTGGGAGGACGTGCCGCTTTTGGTAATTTTTATAGTTGGGGATTTTTGAGTGCAAACTTTGAATTAGGTAGTTTTTTTGAAAAATCAAATCCAAAACAAACCGCATTTTCTTTCCAAGCCAATTATTTTACTAATCTTATGACCATGGGAAGATGGAAAGTTAGACAATTTGCTAAGCCACAATTAGTTTTAGGATCCAATCGTGTGCCTGTAAAAGGAGATCAAATTTCCATTAATGACAATTATGGCCTTAATGGATTTTCTATAGCTGAATATGGAACTAAAAAAGCCATTGTCACGCTGCAAACTCAGTTTTATTCTCCTTGGGATCTTTGGGGATTTAGACTCAATCCTTACTTTAATTATTCCATTGCTATGCTTGGGTCTGCTACTAAAGGTTTACACGAGAGTAGAGCCTATTCTAAAGTTGGAATCGGAATAATTATTAGCAACGATTATTTAGTCTTTAGTTCTTTCCAACTTTCATTAAGCTACTACCCTTCAATTCCAGGAAGTGGACAAAATATTTTTAAAACAAACTCTTTTGACACTACCGATTTTGGTTTTCAAGATTTTCAATTAGCAAAACCAAGAACGGTACTTTATCAATAAATTGTTTTTTAATTTATTGATTATTAAAATTTAAAATATGATAAAAAAATTTGCCCTTTTAGTAACTATTTTACTGATAACTCTTAAATCGTTGGCACAGAAAATAGATTTTGTGAAAAGTGATAGTATTACTTTTACAATTCATAAAGCAAACGTTGGCAAAATTGCATTTATGTCTAATAATGTTCCTATTGAAAATATAAAGCAAACTGATTTTCTAAAAGAGTTTGAAATAAAAGATAAAACGGATCTAAACATAAGAGTTTTTATGGGTAATTCATTAACGAATTATCTTCATTTAATTTCCCCTCAATTATCCGCGGATGAGCTTACTAATAATGGAAATTATCAATTTACATTTATCGTGGATAACAAAATAGTGTATATTGAAAACCTCAATCTTGGAGCCGGAAATGCTAGCAGCAAAAAACAGAAAACAACTTTTAGAGTTCCGCTAATAAGTTCTAATAATGAAGACTCTTGGGGTAGATTTTTATGGAATAGGTTTTTTTATAATGGCGGAGAGGATGCTTTTAGCACCGGAACACATTTACTTAAAATTGAAATTAGACCTTACTTAAAAAATAATGAACTTATAGTTGGTAACCTAATTGCCGAAGGACAATTAAAAATTATAATTCCCGAAATTATTTTCAATGAAGAACAGGTTAAAGTTCAAAGTATAAAGCCAATTAAAGAGTTACAAATTTCAAACAGTAAAATTGATATCCAAAAAATTGAAGAGCTGAACCGAAAAATTGCAGCTAAAACCTTTAAAGACATTACAAGTATTGTAGTGCTAAAAGAAGGTAAAATACTCCTTGAAGAATATTTTAATGCAGCAAATAGAGCAACATTACACGATACAAGGTCTGTTGGAAAATCATTTGCATCTACACTTTTAGGGATTGCTATCAAAGACAATTACATAAAATCGGAAACACAAACTTTGAATGAGTTTTATAACCTTAATAATTATCAAAATTATGCTGTAGCAAAAGACAGCATTACTTTGAAAGATTTACTCACAATGAGTTCTATTTTCGATGGTTCCGATATAAATTCAGAATCAGCAGGAAACGAAGAAAATATGTATCCCACTAAAAATTGGATTGAATTTACTTTAAATCTTCCAATTGATAAAACAAAATTAGCCCAAAAGCAATGGGACTATTTTACAGCGGGTGTGGTAGTTCTTGGCGACATCATTAATAAAAAGGTTCCTAATGGTTTAGAAAAATATGCACACCAAAATCTATTTAAGCAATTAGGAATTACAAATTACAGATGGCAATTTACACCACAAAAGGTGGTTAACACAGCAGGTGGCGTTCAGTTACGTTCAATTGACCTTGCAAAGTTTGGGCAATTATATAAAAACAAAGGCACTTGGAATGGCAAACAAATTTTGACAAAACAATGGGTTGATAAAAGTTTATCACACCAAATGAAAATAGCAGAGGAAGAATATTATGGTTATTTGTTCTGGAATAAAACATATAACGTAAATGGTAAAAATTATGAAGTTTATTATTCAAGCGGTAACGGTGGTAATAAAATTTTTATATTTAAAGACCAACCACTTGTAATTGTGATTACTTCGACTGCATACAATACTGTATATGGAGAAAAGCAAGCTGATAAAATTATGGAGCAATATTTAATTCAAGCTATAGTAAAATAAATGCTGATAAAAATATAAGGCAACTCTTTTGAAAGAGATTCTATAATATTAGTAGCATTTTTATCAAATATATTTTTGTGGGAATTTATAAATTGGTTATTAATTTATATAATGTGAATTATATAACTTTAATATCTAATTGTATAAAATTATTCAAATGATTAATGTTTACTTTTATCTGATAATTAAAAACCAAAAACAAATGAAAAAAGTTACCTTTTATTTAATGATGATGGTGTTGTCATTAAGTTTCGTACCAAACCAAGTATTAGCTGCAGAAAAAAATCCAACAGCAATTTCTAACAATCCTAAAGAAGTTCCTGCTGAAGTTAAAGTAATGCTTGATCGTCTTGAAGAAATAAAAGCAATGGATAAGTCTGATTTAAGTTCAGCAGAAAAAAAAGAATTAAGAAAAGAAGTTCGTACCATTAAAGCAGATTTAAAATCATCAGGTAATGGTGTTTATTTATCAGTAGGTGCAATTATCATTATCATATTATTATTGATTCTTTTGTTGTAATAAGAATCACAAAAATATTTAGAAAAGGAAATGAGAAATCATTTCCTTTTTTTTATGGCATAACTATATTAATACTAAATGATTAACAATAAATTTTATAATTAAATATTCATATTCGTCAGTACATTTTTTTTATAACACATTCTGGCACACAGTTTGGCTACTACTAAAAAGAGTAACACTATAATCTAAAAAAATGGAATTAGTAATTAAAAACATTACCATATGAAATCACTACAACTAATCGCACTTGGAATTATACTTTTTTTTTCAAGTAGTATTCAAGCACAAGTTTCTGTTAACGTAACTATTGGTAAACCTCCAGCTTGGGGTCCTGCAGGATATAATGCAGTTGACTATTACTATTTACCGGATATCGAATCCTATTACGATACTAGATCTTCACAATTTATCTACTTTGGCGGAGGGAAATGGGTTCGTTCTAGAAACTTACCGAGCCGTTATAGAAATTACGATTTATACAAGGGCTATAAAGTAGTGTTAAAGGATTATCATGGTGACAAACCTTATGGGCATTACAAACAACATAAAATTAAATATCGTAAAGGATATAAAGGAAGTCCACAAAGAACAATTGGATCCCGAAAAGTTTTTGTACAAAAAAATAAAACCTATTATAAAAAACAGGATCACCATGATAATAGAAAAGGTTTTAAGGGGCATCAAAAAGATCATAAAAAACATTAAATAAACTATAAGTCATTCTGCTAAAGATTTTTAAACTTTAGTTATTATAAAGCAATTAAAACATCTGAATAATTAAATCTAAAAAAAAAGTTAATTATTTTGCATTGGCACAGTTCTTGAAAATCTCTCAATAGGAATACAATTCCATTATAAAATATACTCAATTAAATTAAAGAAAAATGAAAACATTAAAACTAATCGCCGCAGGAATTATCCTCTTAGCATCAAGTTCAATACATGCACAAGTTTCAGTTAATGTAAATATTGGTTCCGCTCCAGCGTGGGCTCCAGCAGGTTATTCTGAAGCTGAATATTATTATTTGCCAGATGTAGAAGCATACTATGATGTAAGAGCCACACAGTTTATTTATTATGGCAACGGGAGCTGGATTCGTTCCAGATCACTACCAAGACAATATAGAAACTATGATTTATATTCTGGTCGTACAGTAGTCTTAAATGATTATAATGGTTCAAGACCTTATAATAATTTTAGAAATCATAAAGTAAAATATTACAGAGGATATAATGGGAATAGACCTGTAGTTTATAATAATAACCGTAGGGTTTATGTAAGCGATCGTCACCATAATAGTTATAAAAAATACGATAATCACAGAGAGTATAGAAAACATGATAATAAAAGAGATAATCATGATCACGGTCGCAAAAACAGTCATGGTCGTGGACATGATAGAGACTAATTCATAACAATTTTGAATCGAACGAGAGAGAGCTATAACTAGTTCTCTCTCGTTTTTTTGTACCAGTTCAACAATATATAAAGAAAGTAAAAAACATTTCAGAAAAAAATATTTAATACTTACATTTGGAGCTATTGCAAATTAAAATAATAAAAATGCAAAAAAAACAATTTATAGTCCTAACAGCATTGCTAATATTTTTTCAAATTATAAGTGCTCAAAATCCCAAAAAGCCATCTTCTGATGCAATTTTTAATCAAATTCAGAAATTAAATTTCTTAGGTTCCGTTTTGTACATTGCTGCACACCCAGACGATGAAAACACCCGTTTGATTTCCTATTTATCAAATGAGCAAAAAGCAAGAACAGGTTATCTATCCTTAACTCGTGGCGATGGTGGACAAAATCTTATTGGTACACAACTTCGAGAATTATTAGGCGTAATACGCACTCAAGAACTGATTGAAGCCCGAAAAATTGATGGCGGTGAGCAATTCTTTTCACGTGCTAATGATTTTGGTTTTTCTAAAAATCCAACAGAAACTTTGCAAATTTGGGATAAAGAAAAAGTACTAGCTGACGTAGTTTGGGCAATCAGAAAATTTCAACCTGATGTAATCATCAATCGTTTTGATCATCGATCACCGGGAACAACTCACGGACATCATACCGCATCAGCATTATTAAGTGTAGAAAGTTTTAATTTAACTAATAATCCGACTATTTTTCCTGAACAATTAAAATATGTAAAACCTTGGCAAGCAAAACGCCAGTTTTTTAATACTTCTTGGTGGTTTTATGGAAGTATGGAAAAGTACAATGCAGCGGACAAAACCAATTTAATGGCTATGCAAACGGGTGCTTACTACCCTTCTGTAGGTAAATCAAATCAAGAAATAGCTGCATTGAGCCGCAGCCGTCATCAGTCACAAGGTTTTGGAAGCACTGGTGTGCGTGGTGAAGACACTGAATATTTAGAATTTATAAATGGAGAATCTTTAAAAAATAAAAAATCGCTTTTTGAAGGAATTGACACATCATGGAATCGTGTAAAAGGAGGAAAAACTATTGGAGAATTATTGACAAAAATTGCAGCTGAATTTGACCACAAAAATCCATCGTTAAGCATTCCTAATCTCGCAAAAGCCTATAGTATGATTCAGGCATTAGATGAAAATCATTGGTCGCCACTAAAATCAGCCGAAATAAAGGAAATTATTGCAGCATGCTCTGGTTTGTATTTAGAAGCTGTTGCTCAAAATCAAGAGGCAACTCCAGGAACTAATATCAAATTGAAACTCGAGGCTATTAATAGAAGTTCAGTTCCGATGCAATTATTGAGTGTAACCACATTACCAAATGAAATAAAAACAAGTCAAAATTTAGAGTTAAAAAATAATATTTTAAACAACATCAACTTAGATTTACAGTTACCAGAAGCTATCAATTACACACAACCTTATTGGTTACAAGAAAATGGAACAGTTGGAATGTACACTGTAAATGATCAAAAAAATAGAGGTATACCAGATATTATTCGCGAAGTAAAAGTGGTGTTTAATATGAAAGTGAACGGAATAGAAATGCCTTTTGAACGAATTGTTGTTTACAAATACAATGATGATGTAAAGGGAGAGATATACAATTACCTTGACATTGTACCAGAAGTCACTACCGCTATAACTGATAAAGTACTACTTTTTAAAGACAATAAAATTAAGAATGTTACTGTCAAAATTAGAGCAGGAAAAGATGGAATAAAAGGTAACCTGCAACTTGATTTACCTAAAAGTTGGAGCGTTGAGCCAAAATCAATTCCTTTTGATATTGCCAAAAAAGGAACCGAACAAATGGTAACTTTTCAAATAACTCCTCCGAGCAAACCTGAAGAAGGAGTTCTAAAAAGTATTGCTATTGTAGACAATAAACGATTTGATAAAGAACAGATTTTTATCAATTATGATCATATAACAAAACAACAAGTTTTAAAACCTGCAGAAGCTAAATTGATTAAAACAGATTTAAAAATTAATGGGGAAAGAATAGCCTATATCATGGGTGCTGGAGATGAAGTTCCAAGTAGTTTGACGCAACTAGGATATGCAGTAACCTTATTGAAGCCAGAAGAAATAAGCGCTGAAAAATTAGCTGATTTTGATGTGGTTATGACTGGCGTTCGTGCCTATAATACAATCAACGGATTAGCATTCAAACAAAACCTACTTTTTGATTTTGTAAAATCTGGAAAGACTATGGTAGTTCAGTATAATACTAACGGCGATCTTGTAACCGAAAATATAGCTCCTTACCCGCTAAAACTATCTAAAGATCGTGTTACGGAAGAAGATGCGGAAGTTCGATTTTTAGCACCCAATCATCCTGTATTAAATTTTCCAAACAAAATTACTTCCAAAGATTTTGAAGGTTGGAAACAAGAGCAAGGTTTATATTATCCAAACGAATTTGACAAAGCCTTTACTCCTATTCTTTCATCAAATGATAAAGGAGAGACACCTAAAAATGGTGCTTTACTCGTTGCATCTTACGGAAAAGGACATTATATTTACACGAGTTTGAGCTTTTTTAGAGAATTACCAGAAGGCGTTACTGGCGCTTACAAATTATTATCTAATATCATTTCGATTCAATCCTCTGATACTATTCCTGTTTCAACAAAAAAGTAATAATCAATTCTAATGGAAACAAAAAAAACGAAAACCTGGACAAAGAATTATACTTGGGTACTTCTAGCCAATGTTATATACATAATGTTTTTTTATCTAATCATGAAATTATACTCTTAAATTATGCAATTATTTGATTGGATTATTCTTATCGTCACTTTATTATTCATCGTAATTTATGGTGCATGGAAAACAAAAGGAAGTAAAAACGTAGAAGAATTTATTTTAGGAAGCAATGAAACGCCATGGCATGTAGTTGGTTTATCAGTGATGGCTACACAAGCAAGTGCCATTACTTTTCTATCGACACCAGGACAAGCCTACCATGACGGGATGGGATTTGTGCAGTTTTATTTTGGACTTCCTATTGCTATGGTAGTAATTTGTGTAACCTTTATTCCTTTGTACCACAAATATAAAGTTTACACTGCTTATGAGTATCTAGAAAAAAGGTTTGATTTAAAAACTAGATCATTAGCAGCTATCTTATTTTTATTTCAAAGGGGGTTAGGAACCGGACTAACAATTTATGCTCCAGCAATTATTTTATCCGCAATATTAGGATGGAATCTTACGTATATGAATATTGTCATTGGTGTATTAGTCATAATTTATACCTTTTCTGGAGGTACTAAAGCAGTAAACGTAACCCAAAAACAACAAATGTTTGTGATTATGTCAGGGATGTTTATAACCTTTTTCCTAATCTTGCATTACTTACCAAATGACATGACTTTTACTAGTGCTTTGCATATTGCGGGTGCGAATGACAAAATGAATATAGTTAATTTCTCTTTTGATCCCGAAGAAAAATATACTTTTTGGAGTGGTATTACGGGAGGATTTTTCTTGGCATTAGCTTATTTTGGAACCGATCAATCTCAAGTAGGACGCTATTTATCAGGAAGATCGGTTAAGGAAAGTCAAATGGGACTGATTATGAATGGGCTTTTAAAGGTGCCTATGCAGTTCTT
This sequence comes from Flavobacterium pygoscelis, assembly GCF_023162025.1. Lineage (NCBI taxonomy): Bacteria > Pseudomonadati > Bacteroidota > Flavobacteriia > Flavobacteriales > Flavobacteriaceae > Flavobacterium > Flavobacterium pygoscelis. Next base: position 126,237 of record NZ_JALNUB010000006.1, read on the forward strand.
CATTTTATTGACTGGTGTGATGGTTTTTGTTTTTTTTCAATTCAATCCTGTTCCATTAAATTTTAATCCGAACAATAAAGCCATGATTGAAAAATCAGCTTTCAAAGGAGAGTACAATGCTTTAGAAAAAAAATTAGATGATTTATCCGAAGATAAAAAGGTAATCAACTTATTGTATATAGATCAGCTGAATCAAGATTATGATAATCCGATACTTAGAAAGGAATTAGTAGCACTTTCTAATAAAGAAAAAGACCTCAGAGATCGAGCGAAAGAAATAATTCTAAAAGCAGATAGTAACAGTGAAACCAATGATAAAGATTATGTGTTTTTTCATTTCATATTAAACTATTTACCCAAAGGTCTTATTGGCTTATTGTTGGCTGTAATCATTTCTGCCGCCATGTCTTCTACTGCTTCGGGCCTTAATGCATTAGCCTCTACAACTGCTATTGATATTTACAAAAGAAATCTAAAAGAAGAGAAATCAGAACGTCATTATTTATACGCAACCAAATTCTTTACATTACTTTGGGGTGTTATAGCCATACTCTTTGCTTGTGTTGGGACTTTATTTGAAAATTTGATCCAATTAGTAAATATTATTGGATCTATATTTTATGGTACTGTGTTGGGAATTTTTCTAGTTGGTTTTTATTTAAAAAACGTACAGTCTAAAGCAATCTTTTATAGTGCAGTGGTAAGCCAAATCACCATTTTTATTATCTACTATTATGCTATTTATATTTATCCAAGTGGACAAGAAAAATTAGGGTATTTATGGTTGAATTTTATTGGCGCTACATTAACTATTCTTATTTCTTTACTCCTCCAAAGTACTATATTTAGAAATCAGAAACCCATGGTTTTAGAAACAATAAATGAATAATTAATAAACCGCAGATTAGCTAATTTTATAATTAGAGAATCTGCGGTTTAATTTTTATAGAATAATAACAAACAAATTTATAATGATTGATTATTTTGTAGTACTTTTATTTATATATTTAAATTGCTAATATGATTTCATTTTATATAAATTGGGATTTTGATCCAGAAATAGCTAACATATTAGGATTCCCATTAAAATACTATGGCCTTTTATTTGCTTGTGGTTTAATCATTTCAATGAGGGTTCTAAAAAAGATTTTCAAAACTGAAAATTTAAATGATAATGCCTATGAAGCATTATTTATATATGGAATACTTGGAATTTTTGTTGGAGCTAGATTAGGGCATTGCATATTCTATGACTTTGATTATTATTCAAAAAATTTATTAGAAATTATATTGCCCATTAAAAAAACATTAAATGGAGGATATAAATTCATAGGTTATGCAGGTTTAGCAAGTCATGGAGGTACAATTGGTTTAATATTTTCTCTTTATCTATTTTCAAAAAAATACAAAATTCAATATCTTAAGGTACTTGACTTAATAGCATTAGTTGCACCAATAGGAGCGACATTTATAAGGCTTGCAAATTTGATGAATTCTGAAATGATTGGTAATCCAACAAATATACCTTGGGCCTTTATATTTAAAAAAATTGATAATATTCCTAGACATCCAGCTCAACTTTATGAAGCGATATCTTATTTAATAATTTTTCTAGTTGTATATACAATTTATAAAACTAAAAATATAAAATTAGGAGGAGGTTTTTACTTTGGCTTGGTAATAACTTTAATTTTTTTGATGAGAATATTAATTGAGTTTGTAAAAATAAATCAAGTACAATTTGAAGATAAGATGCAATTAAATATGGGTCAAATCTTGAGTGTTCCATTTATAATAATTGGTATATATTTTATTTTTTATAATTTAAGAAATAAAGAAAATTACAAACAATAACTTTTAGTAAATATATTTTTAAATGTTTTAATCTTTACAAAATCTTCTTATTTTTTTTGAAAGTTGGAACAGTACGAGTTACTAGTTAAATTATTATAAACACATATAAAAAAAGCATAAAAAATCCCGTTTAGATTATACCTAAACGGGATTTTTTATATTGAGTATAATAGAAATTTAGTTTTTACTCCACTCTGCAATACTGTCTTTATTCATTTTTACGTAATCTTGATTTTTAGCAGCTTCGGCTGCTGTAAGTGACGCTTTAGCACTTTCAATCGCTCCTTTTCTATCGCCTAATTTTGCTTGTATCAATGATTTTAATCTATTATACCAAAATGGTTTTTCTTTAGACATATCCAACGACTTGTTTATATATTCTAATGCTTTTACATTGTCACCATTAGATTGAAATAAAAACTGTGCTGCAGCAAAGTAATCTGCTCCACCTGGACCTGACAATGCTTTTTCGATATTGGCTGTTGCTTTTTGTTGTGTAGGTACTTCAAATTTTAAAGCTGCATAAGAGTTCTCCCATGAGATATCTAAATAAGCAAAATTATTGTCTAAACCACTAATTCCAATTGTAAATGTTTCAACACTTTTATTTAAAGTTTCTGGCTTAACAGTAGCTTTAAGAGCAATATTCTCCTCTTTCCATTCTTCTGGATTACCCCAGTTATCCGTTGTTTTATAAAAAATAATATCCCAACTTTCTATTTTTGGAATGGTGTATAAAGAGTATTTACCTTTTTTTAATGTTTTACCATCGATAATTACATTATCACTAAAAGAAATTGTTGTATTTTCATTTGCTCCAGTTCTCCAAACTTTTCCAAAAGGAATTAAATTTCCAACAACAGATCTACCTCTAGCGCTTGGTCTTGAATAAACAATTTCTACATCTGTTAATCCAACCGTTTGATTAATGGTCGCTTTTGGGCTTGATTGAGGTGTTTGAATTTGTGCCTCAACGGTAAAATTGGCTAAAAGAATAGCAAGGGCAATAATTATTTTTTTCATGATTAATCGTTTTTTTTTGTGACTCGCAAAACTACAAATTCAGTTGCTCAAAATTGTTAATTACTTCTTAATTTAGAATCTAAATTCTTTACTTTATCGAAATTTAATTCATTAAAATTATTGACAATAACATTTGCTTCAGATAAATCTTGCGATTTAGAATGAATGCTATTATACCCAACACAAAAAATTCCTGCAGCTGTAGAAGCTTTTATTCCATTTGTACTGTCTTCAATTACAATACAACACTCTTTTGGTGCAATTGACAAGGAAGCCGCATGCTCAAAAATAGCAGGATGTGGTTTAGATTTAGGAAAATCTTCACCACTTACTAAATGTGTAAAATAAGGATGTAATTTAAACCTACGGAAAACGCGTTCTATAGTAACTTTAGAGGCTGAAGAAGCTAATATTAATTGTATTCCGTTTTCGTGTAAATCTTTTATTAGTTTTTCTACTCCTTCTAACAATTCTAAATCTTCTTTACTATCAAAAGCATCATTAAAAATAGTTCGTTTTCTTTTAATCAGATCTTCTACATCTTGTTCCAGATTAAAAATTTCTTTTAAATTTTGAAAAACATTACGAGTAGAATTACCGGTAAATGTAGTAAACATCGCATCAGTTACTGGAATATTCAATTCCTCAAAATGTTTAAAATAGGCATAACGGTGTACGGGTTCTGTATCTACTATTACGCCATCCATATCGAAAATTACAGTTTGTATCATTCTTGTTTTGCCACTAAGGCGCTAAGACACAAAGTCTTTTTTAATTATTATTATAAAACAAATTCGCATTGCCACCAAGACACAAAGTAATAAAGTCACTATTTTTTACTATTTACCAAAAAATAAAATTTGCCAATGATCAAAAAGATTAAAACTTATTACTTTACCACTGAATACTAAGCACTAAAAACTGATCATTCTTTTTTAAGCAAGTAACGAATTACCGTTTCGGCAGCATATAAACCAAATAATCCTGGCATATAACTGTTCGTTCCGTAAAATGATTTTTTATAATTAGAACCGTCTGTCATTTTTAAACTCGCGTCATCTTGAATTTCTGATGAAAAAACCACTTTTAACTTGTCAATTTTAACTTCTTTCAAACGTCGTCTGATGGTTTTTGCTAAAAAACAATTTACCGTATTACTGATGTCTGTTACTTTTACTTTAGCGGCTTCCATTTTCCCACCAGCACCCATACTGCTAATGATTTTCACTCTTTTTCGTTTGGCACCAATGATTAAATTCAGTTTTGGAGTAACACTATCAATACAATCCAAAACATAATCAAACTCTTCGGTAACGATTTCAAAAGCACGTTCTGGCGAAAGGAATTCCTCTACACGTATTAGTTTCAATTCGGGATTAATATCCATCAAACGATCTCCAACAATAGTTACTTTGGGTTGTCCAACAGTAGAATGTAGAGCTGGTAATTGCCTGTTAATGTTGGTAATATCGACAACATCTCCATCTACAATTGTCATCGCTCCTACTCCTGCTCTAGCCAAAAACTCCGCTGCAAATGAACCTACACCGCCCAATCCTACTATTAAAACATTTGCATTTTGTAAATTATTTAAACCTTCTTTTTTAAATAAAAGTTCACTTCTTTCTGTCCACTCTGTCATTTTTTATTATTTACTCTTTAAATTTTTGAAAACTTAAAGCATTTTATTGATGTTTATTATTAAAAACTGTTGTAAAATTACTTTTTACTATTTCCTGCATCGCAACAATTGAGATTTCTTTGCAATTAGCAGCTACTTCATATACTTTTTCAATTCCTTCATCAACCGTATCGGTTTCTAGAAAAATACGATTATTAGGAACATTTTTAAAAACAGTTTCCAATGCTGTACCCAAACTTCGGGATTGTAATAAGTATTTCCCAAAGGAAAGATAAAATCCGTTATCCAATAATTGTTTTGCTAGCTGTTCGTTTTTTGAAAATCCATGAATAATCATCGGAACTGAAATAAGCAATCTTTTTTTGGTTTCGATAATTTCTTGAAAAGCAGCTACGCAATGAATAACAACTGGTTTATTATATTTTTGTGCCAAAAGTAATTGTTTTTCAAAAACTATTTGTTGCAAATCTAACGGAATTTCTATTCTTTTATCCAATCCACATTCACCAACAGCAAGACAATTTCTTTCTTTTAATTTGGTTTCAATAATTGCTAAATCAACTTCTACTTGCTCTTTATCAATGTACCATGGATGAATTCCGATCGAATAATACGGTATTTCAGAATCAAATTCTCGAGGATATTGATTCACTAATTCCAAAACATTCGCTTGGTTTGTTCCTTTATGCGTATGTAGATTAAAAAAATCCATTAGTCATGAAATTTTTTGACTCCTGCTTTGATCTCAATATTCAAATCATTTTCTAAAGGAACTATCGGACAAGAATATTTATGATTGTAAGCACAATAAGGATTATATGAAGTATTAAAATCGATCACCAACTTTTTTCCTTTTGGAATTTTTAAATCAATATATTTTCCACCAATATAACTTTCGTTACCACAAGTCAAATCTGAAAATGGCAAAAACAAATGATCTTTGTATTTTTCTTGTTGTGAAAGTGCAATATTCTTGTAAACATTTAGGTTGAAATTGGCCCCATCAATTGTAAAATAAACTACACCGTATTTTACATACATAGGTTTTCTATCGGTAGAAGTTTTCATTTCGAATGGTTTCTCCTTTTTGGTACGAACAAATTTCGCAACAACAAAAAACTTTTCATTAGCAGGATAAAAATCTAAGGTTTTAAATGTTGCTAAATCTTCAGGCATTAGTGGGCTCGTTTTAGCATCTGCATATTCTGCATTTAATTCCTCTTGGAATTTAGTCACTACATTGTCATCAAATTTTTCTTGAGAAAAACCAATTTGGACTTGCAGGAATAAAACAAAAAATAATAGGATTCTCATTTGTATATTTTTACACAAAAATAGCGTAAAAGTTAGAAAGCTACAACGTTTATATTTATGCTATTATCATACTAATACCTATGAATTTGAATTTATAATGATGAAAAAAAAGTATTTTATGTCGAATTAAAACTCTAAAAATGCAGTAAAAATGAATTAGCGCAGATTTATTGCTACTCTATTACGAATCATTTTCTAATAATTAATTATGAAAAAAAACACCTCTCATTGGCACCATATCCTAGCCCAGATAGAAGCGAAAATCCTTTTCTTTTTTTCTTAAAAAAGAAAAGATTGTAGCGGATAGCTGGAAAAAGCTCCTGAAAAACATTGTAAATTTGCAACATAGAAAATATTTTTATGATTAAAACTGCTTTAAGTCGCTATATTAATAATTACAGAGGTTTTACAAGAGAGGTCTGGATTCTGACTTTAATTACCTTCATCAATCGAGCTGGGACAATGGTTTTGCCGTTTTTATCCAAGTATTTGAAAGAAGATTTGAATTTTTCCTATGCGCAAGTAGGATGGATTATGGTATGTTTTGGTTTTGGTTCGATGTTAGGCTCTTGGCTAGGCGGAAAATTATCAGATAAAATAGGGTTTTATAAAATCATGGTTTTTAGTTTATTTACCAGCGGATTATTACTTTTTGCGGTTCAATATGTGCGTACTTTTTGGGGGTTATGCTTTGCAATGTTCTTTATTATGACCGTTGCAGATATGTTTCGTCCTGCCATGTTTGTATCATTAGGAACTTATGCAAAACCCGAAAATCGCACTAGAGCATTGACTCTTGTTAGGCTAGCAGTAAATTTAGGATTCACGGCCGGGCCTGCATTGGGTGGATTGATCATTATGAATTTAGGCTACAGCGGATTGTTTTGGGTTGACGGAACTTCCTGTATTGTATCTATTTTAATTTTTACTTTATTGGTAAAAGAACGCAAAAAACCAGCGGATTTGAATGCTACGAATAGCGAAACCGAAATACCAGCTTCGGTTTTTAAAGATAAAGTATTTTGGATTTTTCTATTTGTGTGTTTTGTTACAGCCATGCTTTTCTTTCAACTTTTCACCACTTTACCGTTGTACCACAATGAAAAATTTGGATTAACTGAATTTCAAAGTGGCCTTTTATTATCCCTAAACGGTTTGTTAATATTCTTTCTCGAAATGCCAATAGTCAGTTTTAGTCAACGAAAAAACATCAATAAAATCAAGATTATTCTCTGGGGTTCGTTATTAATGTCTATTAGTTTTTATGTTTTATTAATCAATATTTGGGCGGGAATGCTTGTGGTGAGTATCTTATTTATCACTTTTGGCGAAATGTTTATTTTTCCATTCTCCAATTCATTTGCATTAAGTAGAGCCCCAAAAGGACACGAAGGTCGCTATATGGCATTATTTACGATGAGTTTTAGTTTGGCTCACATTGCCAGCTCTAAAACTGGACTAGAAATCATTGCAAATTTTGGTTATCAAACCAATTGGTTTGTGATGGGAACTTTAGGAATGCTTTCATTAGCGGGATGTATTTGGTTGCAAAAATTAGTACAGAAAGAGCAAAATTAATTTCCAATTTCTATTTTGGGCGTGACTCCATTAGTAAAAGGGGCTAAAAAACAGTAGTGTTATTTAGCCCCTTTTACTAATGCTGTCGGGCTATACGCGCTACTATGGTAGCCAGCTTCTATCCCTCACGCAAACTCTTATGCATTGCCTATTTTCAATTTTTTACAGGTTTTTATTTTTTTAATTATTATTAAATTTTATAATAATCAGCTTACAAACTAATAATTTAGTTAAATAACTATAAAAATAGTTTAACAACTAAAAATTTAGTTGTACGTTTGTCCTTCGTCTAAACTCAGAATGACAAAATATAGAGCTATGCAAAAATTAACCAACAAAGAAGAAGAAATCATGCACATTATATGGAAGCTCAAAAAGGCTTTCGTCAAAGAAGTAATGGCCGAAATAACAGAAGATCAACCCCATTATAATACGTTGTCTACTATTGTCCGTAATCTTGAAGAAAAAGGTTTTGTTGCTCACAATGCCTTTGGAAATACCCATCAGTATTATCCTATTGTGCCAATTGAAGAGTATAAAAAAAAATTTATGAATACTGCAATTGACAATTATTTTAATAGTTCCTATAAAAACATGGTTTCTTTTTTTGCAAAAGAAGACAAAATTTCTGCTGCTGAATTAAGAGAGATCTTAGCCATGATCGAAAACCAAAAAGAGTAAAATTATACGTTTTTAAATTATTTAAAACTTAATTCCCGTTTTATCATGGAACCATTATTTGTTTATCTTTTTAAATCCAGCGGACTACTTGTCTTATTCTATTTTTCCTATTATTTATTGCTGCGCAAAGAAACTTTTTTCACCACTAATCGTTGGTTTTTAATAGTAGGTTTATGTACTGCTGTTATATTGCCTTTACTTTTTTACACAAAAATTATATTGTTAGAACCAAGTGTAAGAATAATAGATTGGACAAAAATTCCTATTACAACAATTAATGAAACAGCCGTTTTTACAATCAATTGGTATTTATTTTTTGCAATTATATATGGAATTGGATTCTTATTATTGATTCTTAGATTTGCTTTTGAATTTTACAGTTTGAAAAATATTTTTAAAAATAAAACAATTCAAAAGCAAGCCGATTTTAAATTTATTGACACCACAGATAATATTGCTCCATTTTCCTATTTTAATACTATCGTTTACAATTCGTCTTTATACAATCCAACTGAATTAAAGAACATTATAGAGCATGAAAAAATACATTGCGAGCAAAAACATACTGTAGATGTGCTAATTTCGAGAATATTTTGTATCGTTTTTTGGTTCAATCCTTTTATTTGGTTCTACAAAAAAGCAATTCTTCAAAATTTAGAATTCATAGCCGATCATGAGGCTACAAAAAAAATAGCAGACAAAAAAGCCTATCAAATCACACTTTTAAAAATTACAACACAAGAAAATTGTGTTTCCCTTACCAATCATTTTTATCAATCATTAATTAAAAAACGAATTGTTATGTTAAACAAAAATCAATCAAAAAAGAGGAATTCTTGGAAGTATGCCGTTGTAACTCCAGCATTAATTGCCTTTGTAATGCTCTTTCAAGTCAGGGCTGTTGCACAAGAGAAAAATAACCCAAAACTAGAAAATCTAAAAACCTCCAATACTGATGAGCAATTGGAAATACAATTAGAAGCTCAAATTACAGAAAAATCAACCGACTTAGATCTTGATAGAATCATCAATCTATTTAAAAGTGAATTAGGGACTGAAGTTAAAATAAAAAAAATAAAACGAAATTCTCAAAATGAGATCACTAGTATAAAAGTTACTGCTACCGATGGTAAAAGCTACAAAACAGTACATGAAATAAGTCAAGACAAACCAATTTTACCTTTTATAATTAAAGTAGTAAAAGATAAAGACAATAAAATTGAGGTTTTTATTTCATCTAGTACTAATTTGACTGATACAAAGGCAAAATTACCTAATTCTAAGAATACAGATAATAATTCCTTGTCACTAAATAGTATGAAAATTAATCGTAAGGAATTATTAATAGTAATTAATAATGAAATTCAAGGTAGAGGAAATGCAATAAATATCCCATTAGATGAAGAAATTGATATTATAAAAACTTTAAATAGTAAAGATGCAATAATAAAATATGGTCTAGCTGGAGAAAACGGTGCTTATGAAATTACAACTAAGGACGAAAATTTTGTTACATCAACAGTCGCTACCACAGCAAAAACTCCTAAAACATTTTCATTTACTCAAAATAAATCGACTACTGATACCCTAAGTATAAAGAGAAATGCCAAATTGAAAACGAACCAACGTGATTTAAATTTAGAAAAAACCGATCCAACTAATTTAAACAACAAACAGGTAAGTAAAACAACCACCAAAATTGTGTATGTTAAGGCAACTTCAAATAAACCATCTGTAGAGGAAGCAGAAATTTATATTAATGGTGTAAAATCTTCAAAATCGGAATTAGATAAGATAAGTCCAAATTCAATCCAAAAAATGGAGGTTATTAAATCCGATGAGGACAAAAAAATTATTAAAATAACAACTAAAAAACAATAAGATATTTTCAATCAAAGACGGTCTCCAGCAAGACCGTCTTTTTTTATATCTTTGAAAAAAAAGTATGTACAAAATTTTAGCTCAAATCAACAAACTTATACTTCCTAGTTTTACAAAACAACGATTAGACTTGGCAAAAGCCACAAAATGGCAAATGGCAATTATTGGTTTTCGTTATTATGTAACCACTCGCGCTTTAGATTAATACCTTATTACGGCAAAAATTTCTTGCTCTTTCACTTTCTCTCTACCGTTTAGAAATGATAATTCCATGATGAAATTACATTGTACAATTTCACCACCTAAGCGTTCTACTAATTCACAAACAGCTTTGATGGTTCCTCCAGTAGCCAGCACATCATCGTGAATCACGACACGATCTCCTTTCTGAATAGCATCAATATGAATTTCGAGAGTATCGGTGCCATATTCTAAATCATAAGTGGCAGAAATTGTTTTATAGGGCAATTTGTTGGGTTTTCTAACAGGAACAAAACCCACATTTACTTCTTGTGCGATTAGCATACCAAATAAAAACCCTCGACTCTCTACACCTATCACCTTATCTATTTTCTTATCTTTTAAAGAAGAAACCAATATTTTAAGGCAATTTTTGCTCGCATCGGCGTTAATTAACAGCGGAGTAATGTCTTTAAACAAAATTCCTTCTTTTGGAAAACCTTGAATATCAAGTATATAATTTTTTAATGACATATTTTTTTAATTTTTTACTATTTTACTATTGCAAATTACACTTTTATCCCTATATTTGCACCCGCAATCAGGTTTTTATAACCACTTGCAAATGGCCTTGTGGCGCAACTGAATAGCGCACTTGATTACGGCTCAAGAGGTTACTGGTTTGAATCCAGTCAAGGTCACAAAAATGAAGAATGAAAATTCTTAAACTACAGTAAAACCCGCTAATAGCGGGTTTTTTTATGGACTTTATTGGACAATAATAGACAATATTGGACACTTTTACTTCCCCTATAATTCCCCTTAGTAAATAATACCAAAATCTTAAATCTTAAAGTTAATTCTACAGAACTTTAAAATTTAAATATTAAAACAAAATAAAATTAGTTGTCACATTGTTAAATTTATTAGTTTAGCTCTATATATTGTTAACTATTAAAAATCTTTAAAACTAAACTTGGCAAGTTTTTTAGAAGAAATTACATGTAAGTTAAAACTTAGTTAGTACAAAAAGTACATTTAGAAGTTTTTAAAACGGTTTTACAAATACCGAATATAATTACAGTATAACATGCATATAATGAGCGACTACAAGATGGTCGCTTTTTTAATAACCTTTTTCAAAATGTTAAATAAATGTTAAATAAGCTTTTATCGTAAAAATATTTTTGCGTGGCGACTATTAACTATACAAAGCAATAATTAAATTTTATAATATGAGAAACTCTTTTTCTGTAAAAACGATTTTAAGAAAAGACAAATTTAAAATCGATGATGTAAATAAACATCCATTATATTTCCAAATTATTTTTAAAAATGGTAAAACAAAAATACCTTCTGGAAAACATGTAAACATAATCCAATGGGATGAAAAAAAGAGAATTGTAAAAGATTCTCTTTTAAAAAATATTTTAATAAAAGAAGAAAATAGAATTTACAATATCCTATTGGAAATGGATAATAACAATGAAGAATTTACTTTAGAAAACGTAAAAAATAGAGTAAAAGGAATTGTGCAAGAAAAGATAAATCCTGATTTTTATTATCACTTTGATGAATTTTTTAAAATAAAATTTGGTCTTGGAGAATTAAGTGATGGAACTAAATACCATTACGAATTATTTAGAAAACAATTGAAAGAGTATAAATCTAAAATATACTTAAATGAAATAAATACAAAATTTATAGACGATTTTATTTATTATCTAAAAACTGAGAAAGGAGTTGGAAATAGTGGAATTGGAACTAGAATAAAATGTTTTTCAGCTGTATTAAATAAATTTGTAATCGATGAGTTAATAAACAATAATCCATGCAAAAATGTAAAACGACCAAAAGAAAACACAAGAGATACTTTTCTTAATCGAGAGGAATTAAAAAAATTAGTATCTGCTAATCTGGAACTTGGGAATTTAACTAAAGGGCTAGAATTAACTTGTAAGCTTTTCTTGTTTAGCTGTTATACTGGTCTAAGATATTCGGATGTGATGAATCTAAAAAAAGAAAACATAATCGAAAATGCAAAGATTAAAACTGTTATGCTTAAAACGAAAAGAGAGGTTACCGTTTTTCTTAATGATTATTCTTTACCGATTTTAAAATCTTCCAATCTAAAATCTAAAAAAGATACAGACTTTGTTTTTGATAGAAGAGAAAACGTGTCTGTAAACAGAGACTTAAAACTTATAGCTAAACTTTCTAAAATAAATAAACTTTTAACCTTCCACGTGGCACGACATACCTTTGGTTCTATTTTAGCTATAAATAAGACTCCTATAAATATAATTAAAGAGCAAATGGGGCATTCGGACATTAGAGTAACCCAAATTTATATGAATTCCGATGAAGAGACTTCCAGAATAGCAATGAACTCTGTAAAATTTTAAATATGAATAAAGTTAGTACAATTAACCAGAAACTTATCAAGAGAAAACTACTTGAACTTGCCATAATAAAGAGAAAATTGGAATTCGAAAAAAAAGTAGATAGAGATATAATAAGAGATGCAATTACTCACAAATTAGAAAGTGATATATTAAATCTAAAAGATATAAATAAAGAATACGGATTTAGCACTAGAACAATTTATAGATATAGAGCTAGAGGATTAAAGTTTGCTAAAAGTTCTTCTAGGGGTTTTGTATTTGTAATTCGAAAAGATTTAGAAAATTTTTTAAAAAAGAACTTATATGATTGATAACATAAAAATTATGAATTTAGATTTTAATCCAGAGTTTATCTTAAATAATTATAAATGGAAAGTCGTAAATTTTGATCATGATGAAATATCCGAATTAAATTTTAAAAAAGGTTGGCAAACTAATATAACTAATAAATCAAGAATGTTTAGTTTAAGAATGTTGTTAACGGAAAACTTAAAAGCTAAAACTTACACATTATCAATCAATGGAAGTATTAGAAAATGGTATTTCGATAAAAATAGCCGAAAAGACCTAAACTATTTTGAGTTTGTAGATTGTATAGAGATTCTTGGTGGTAAGTTAGGTTTAAAAAAAGGAGAGATTTGGACTAAATTTAAAGTTACCAAATTAGAAATTGGAATTACTTTGTTATTAAAATCCTTTAATAACGATATACTAAATTGCTTTGTAAAATATAGAAATGCTGAAAGAGATGATAAAAATTGTACAACGGTCTACTTTAAATTTAACAACTACATCTTAAAGATTTATGACAAATATCTTGAAATTATGCAAAAACAACAAACTGATTTAAATAAAAATATAATCAATAAATTTCTATTTTTTAGGTTTGAAATAAGCATAAAAAAAATTAGTGGAACATCTTTTAATAAAAACTACAATGAACTTTCGCTTTTAAAATCTAATTGGAATATGTTTCCAAACGAACTAAAAAAATACTTAGGTAATATTAAATTTGTTGATACTATTTCTAAAGAAAAAACTATTACAGAAAAAATCTCTTACAATGATTTTATAAAATGGAAGATATACTCGGAAATGAAATCTAACGGAATTTATAGGACAATAATGGACTTTAACGAAAAGGTTTTACCAAACAATAAATCTAAATATTTTAATGATTTAATGGATAATTATAAATCGTTTGTAGCGAGTGAAAAGGATTATAAAGCAATAATTCTCCTAGAATTAGAGAAGAAAACTAATAGGTTGTATAATAAGGGTAATATTAGATATATAGCTATATAATAAAAAACAAATAACTAGAACAAGTAGAATAGCCAAGGTTAACCAAAGTAAGTTGACCATTAATATAAAGCGGAATTGGATAATACAAACAATATTATCTGACCGCTTTTATTTATTTTAAAACAGTGCATTAATAAAGAATTAGTTTGATTTAAGCAACTGTTTTTACTTTAAGGCACAAGTTATTATTCTTAAAAAAAACATGCTTAAAACGGCTTTAAAATTAAATATGAAAATTAAATTTTATACTTTTACAAAATGATTAAAGAAGTAATTAAAGATAAAATTTCTGGTGTTAGTTATAAAGAAAATGGGCTTAATACCCTTTCTTTTTTTTCGGGTGCACTAGGATTAGATATAGGATTAGAAAAAGAAGGTTTTAACGTTGTGTTGGCTTGTGAATTTGATAAAGCTTGTAGAAATACAATAACTCTAAATAAACCTAATATTGGCCTTATTGGAGATATTAGAAATTATTCCGTTGATGATATTATAAATTATTCTGGCTTAGCAAATAAAGAACAAGTCGATGTTATAGTTGGTGGGCCTCCATGTCAAGCTTTTAGTACAGCTGGTAAAAGATTAGGGTTTGCTGACTCCAGAGGAAATGTATTTCTAAAATATTTGGATATTATAGAAGAAATTTCTCCAAAGTATTTTGTAATAGAAAACGTTAGAGGACTTATGTCTTCTATACTGCAAATAGACGAGAAAGATGATATTATAGAAAAAATCCCAAAATCTATCCTAAAAGAAAAAGGGTCTTCTCTATATTATGTTATAAAAAGATTAGAAAATGCTGGCTACAATATTAATTTTGATCTTTATAATTCTGCTAATTTTGGTACACCACAGATTCGAGAAAGAGTCGTAATAATTGGAACCAAAAATCTTGTAAAAGTAAATCGACTTACTCCTACCCACTCCGAGAATGGAGAGTATGAATTACCTAAGTGGAAAACCATAAAAGAAGCTTTTAAAATTCTAGAAAACATTGAAAAACACGAATCTATTTTCTATTCGGAAAAAAGAGCAAATTTATATAAAAATTTAAAAAGTGGGCAAAATTGGAAAGACCTACCTATTGATTTACAGATGGAAGCATTAGGAAAAGCTTTTTATCTTGGTGGCGGAAAAACTGGTTTTATGAGAAGATTAAATTGGAATAGACCCTCGCCAACTGTTGTAACTAATCCAGCTATGCCTGCTACTGATTTATGTCACCCCGAAGAGATAAGACCGATAAGTGTAGAAGAATATAAGGTAATACAACAATTCCCTTTAGATTGGGTTTTAGCGGGTAATACTACTGATAAGTACAAACAAATTGGTAATGCAGTACCTGTCGGTTTAGGGCAAGCTATTGGAAGAGAAATAAAAGGACACTTATCTGATTTAACAACTAAAGATTACACAAAATTTAAACATTCTAGATACCTAAAAACTAGTTATGACGAGTTTGTAAGAAAAATGGAGGGAATTACTTTATTAGAAAATAGCTTTTCTTTATTTGATTAGTTTTGTAAAATAATTCATATCATTGGTAAAAATTTTACTGATGAATATAAATACAGAATTTACAGAGGCTCTTGAAATAGATGCTATAATAACTTATGCTAAGGCGCATTGTAGAGAAAACTATTCGCAGGACCTAGAAACTCTCTTAAAATGTGCTTTTAGCGATATTAGAAATCTTCCAAAACTTGCTTATCCTAAAAAAATTGATAAAGTAGAGCAGCAAGTTCCCTTGAAAGATTATGTAATTAAGTTTATTGATTCCTATCATAAAGCTTATAATAATCGACCTTCTTTAAGAGTAGGAAATGCTTCTAAAACCTTTTCTGATCCCATTGTAGGACTAATTTTTTCGTTAAGGGTAGAAGACACTTCTGCGGAAGAATTAAAAAAAATTGTAGAAGGACATAGTTTACAAATGTCGATAGAAAATCTTATTGGAGATTTACTCGAAGAATATTTATCGATAAAACTTTGCGACTACGGATGGGTATGCTGTTGGGGAAGTTCTATAGATGCTGTAGACTTTTGTAACTCTGATGGTAATTTATTACAAGTCAAAAATAGCGATAATTCCGAAAATAGTTCTTCTAGTAGAGTACGAAATGGTACTGAAATTAAAAAATGGGCAAGAAGAAAATCTACGCAAAATAATACTTTCTATTGGGAAAAATTAAAAGAGTTGACAGGTATAGAAGAAGTTTCTGAAGAAGATTTTAGAGTTTTTGTAGAAAATACAATTAAAAAAAATCCAGAATGTATTTATTTACAAGATTTACCTAAAAAATCTTGACTATGGCTTACCAACAGTATAATAAAGATGGTGTCGAAATTACTCCGCAAGATTTACAAAATAAAATTCTATGGTGCAAAGATGGAGAAAAAATAGAAGAAGCATTTGTAAATAAATACGGAAATAAATTAGGGTTAATTATTAATCCTGAAAAAAACACTAATCCTTATGCACCAGACTTATTAAAAGACAATACTTTAATAGCAGATTTAAAAACACAAAATACTCCTTTTTTTAAAGCTAAAGATTTATATGGAATAGATCCAACATATGCGGTTGTATTTAATCGAAAAGATGCCGAAAGATATTGGAAGCATTATAAACAGATAATAATTTATTTTTGGGTAGAATGGCAGTCGGTAAAATTTGTAATGGGTAATACAAAAAAGGAAGTCGAATTTATAAATGGAGTTTGGAGTATAAATTTTTTAGATTTAGTCGAATTATTAAAAGTTGCCCCAGAACACATATACCAGCAACGTATAGATGATAAAAAGGGAAATGCAAAAGGAAGTTTCGTTTTAGATATAAGAAACCCATCTTTTTCTAAAGTTGTCTAATTTGCCTCGCTTTAATGTCCATGTAGATACCCATATACTTCCCCTATAGTTCCCCCTTAAAATAATGACAGCTAGTAAAGTCTTAAAAAACAAGGAAACTAGTAGTTAAGTTACGACCCAGTCAAGGTCACAAAACCCCAACAGATGTTGGGGTTTTTTTATGCTTAGTTGTGAAAAATAGCCTAAAATCAACTTATTGAGCTAATATAAGAAAAAAATAAAATCAGACACAACTATAAGTTTAAGATTTAAGTAATTAAAGCTTATAATTCCATAATATTCAGAAACAATTAAATTGATAAACTGAATTATGATATCACTCTTATTACTACACTTTAAGTCTATCAATCTTTTAACAAAAAATGAGAATTAAAATTTATAACTTTATTCTGTTCTATTAGGAATCAAAAGTAGTCTTTTAATATTTTTGGATATTAATGTCTGTAATAAAGCTTAAAGAAGCATTATTACTAAGCTTATAAACCTAACAGAGTATATACTTTTTATAAATTCAAAACGTTAAATAGTATTTGCTTTTATATTAAAAACAGAAATAATCTTGACTATTTAATTTTCAAGTTTCAACAAACCTTATAATTCCATCAATCTGTAAGGCTCTTCACAAGAAATCAAATTTTAAATACAAAAAAAGCATTTCTAAAATTGTAGTAATTCATTTTAATTCATACCTTTATAAAACTCATAAATACCTTTATAACAAATACTTAACCAATTTTAAAGACTATTTCAACAAAAAAAATCCACCTTATTAACTAAAGAATCTTTTCAAGTACATATATTTTACAGCGACTAGAAAATATTTTTATGAGTGTAAAAAACTTTAATTTCAAAAATAAAAAAAATGAAAAGTTTAATAGTATCAATTGTAATGGTTCTAAGTTTGACAGCTTTGGGACAAAATTATCAAACAATAAACTCTGAAAGAATACCAATTGAAGTAGAATTTGCATTTCAAAAACAATTTCCTAATACAACAGCTATTTGGAGCAGTACCTATCAAGGTGATGATCAAGACCAACTGGTATTTATTGGAAAATTTCAAGTAAATGCTGTAAAAAATGCAGCCATGTATTATAAGGATGGACAATTTAAAGCTTTAGAAATAAGTTTAATCAGCAATGAATTACCACGTACAGTCAAAAAATATTTGAAAAAAAATTATCCGAAAATTCCAATAAATGAAGCTTCTAAAACAATCGATTATGATGGTAAAGTTATTTATGAAGTCGGTATAATTAATAATGGTGCTTTCTATGATTTAGTTTTTGATTCAGAGGGCTATTTCTTACAGATGATCCAAAAAGATTAAAGCAAGTCTATTTTACGCAATAAAATTTTCTTATTTTACCAACAAATGAGATAAACCTGCAGTATTTATTTTTTTATACTAAAAATCCTAAAATAAAAATTATGTCGCAAATTGTAAAAATTAGTTCTCTCGAAAAAATAACTCATGATGTACTAAAAGTACAATTTGAAAAACCAAATGAGTACTCTTTTATTCCTGGTCAAGCAGCAGATATATCCTTTAACGAACCGGAATGGAGCGATAAGTTGAGTTGTTTTACATTCACTTCCTTGCCAGAAGAGAACTATTTAGAATTTACTATAAAGACCTATCCTTCTAGAAAAAGAGTCACCAATAAATTTCTTAGTGCAAATGTGGGAGATGAACTCTTATTAAACGATCCTTTTGGAGATATCAAAAGTCATGGTGAAGGTTTTTTTATTGCAGGTGGCGCAGGAATTACCCCTTTTATCGCCATTTTAAAAGTCTTAGAAATGAATGGAGAAATTGGTAATAGTAAATTGATATTTGCTAATAAAACAGCTAAAGATATTATTGCTAAAGATTATTTTGACAAAATATTAGGTAAAAACTTTATAAATGTACTTTCTGATGAATGGGTAGAAGGTTATGAACATGGCTATATAAACAACGAAATAATTAAAAAATACGTTCAAGAGGATACACCAAATTATTATTTATGTGGTCCTCCACCAATGATGGAAAGCGTAATAAAAAGCTTGAACTCTATTGGAATAAAAGAAAGTCAAATTATTAAAGAGTCGTATTAAAACTATTGACAATTCATTAATAATAAATATTGAAAAACTATTTAATGAATTTAAAACTATAGCCTTATTTTCTTTTAAAGTGACTATGAATAAGTATTGCTATCTTTGTGGATTACTAAAAAAATGTCTGATTATTATCTAATTTATCTTTTTAGAACAATACTTAAAATATTCTTTAATGACATTTAAATCAAAAATAACTTAAAAATGAAAATAAAATCTTTTACACTCTTATTATTAATTCTACTAATTACTGGTTGTAATTCAACAATAAAAACTACTAACGAATCTACTATCGGAAGCATTACCGAAAAATATTGGAAACTTAAATCAATCGAGGGTAAAGAGGTCGTTTTTAAAGAAAACCAAGAACGTGAAATCTTTATTACACTCAGAATGAATGATAAAACTGTTACTGGATTTGCGGGTTGCAATACACTATCTGGTGAATATACTTTAGAAGGCAATAATAGAATCAGTTTTAAAAATATAGCTGTAACAATGAAAATTTGTCCAAATGTAGGTAATGATGAAAGTAAACTATTAAAAGTTTTAGAATTAGCTAAAAATTATAGTGTTACAAACGATGTGCTTACTTTAAGTTCTGATAAAAAAGTGTCCTTAGCCGTTTTTGAAGCTGTATACATGTAAACCTAGAATTTCGAATTGCTATATAAATTGATGTTTTTTTGAAAATTAAATGTAAAAAGGATTTGAATAAATTTGATTTCTTACGGGATTGACAACAATAACAATAAATGATTTATAATTTTAAAAAAAAACTAAATTAAAAGTCTATAAGTTATCAATTGGCAACAAATTTGCTAACGTAGTTATATACCTATTCAAAATAATTCTTTTGAAGTTAATCTAGACTTTCCTAAGAATTAGGAATGAGAATAGTTTTAATTTCAGTAAAACCATCATAAAAACAAAAACATGAATATCTTATTTTTATTTACTACGCTTATTTCTACGTTATTTTCATCCGAAAATCCAGAGTTAATTATCAAAGTTTCCAATATCGAAAAGATAAAAGGAGAAATTAAAATTGGTGTTTTTAACAAAGAGACTAATTTTTTGAAAGAAATTGGAAGTATAAGAAACTACGCTATAAAGGTTAATAAAAGCACCGCATTTATCACTATCACTGATTTGCCAAAGGGAGAATATGCTATTTCTATGTATCATGATGAAAACTCAGACAACGAATGCAATCGTAATTTTATGGGAATTCCGAAAGAAGCGTATGGTTTTTCTAACAATTTTAAACCGAAATTTGGTCCACCAAAATACAAAGATTGCAAGTTTACTTTCTTAGAGAATAAAACTTTAAATATTGAGATGATTAATTAAAAAAGATTATCAATTCACTTTTGCAGATATGTTTCCTTTAGAACTTTAAAAAAGTAATATAGGAAACATATTTTTTTAATAAAAAAAGTTAATTTTATGAAAGCATCCAAAAAACTAAATTATGAAACAGATCATATCTATAATGTTGCTGTTTTCCTTATTAGGCTGTAAAGAAAAAAGTGAAAATTCAATAGTTGCTTCAAAATTATTCTATAATGGCGACATTCTTACCATGGAAGAAGATATTCCAAAATATGTAGAAGCTGTTGTAATTCAAAACGGAAAAATTGTCTTTGTCGGAAGTAAATCGGATGCCGAATCTCAGTTTAAAGATTCCAAAAAAATTGATTTAAAAGGTAAGACTTTATTACCAGGATTTATCGATCCACACAGTCATTTTGGAATGGTTTCTAATACGATGGGACAAGTTGATTTGAATCCAGAACCCGTCGGAAAAATCAAAAATATTGACGATATTCTTAAAAACTTAAAGGAATATAAAGAAAAAAATAAGATTCCAGATGGCGAATGGATTTTTGGTTGGGGTTATGACGATGGCCAATTAACCGAAAAACGACATCCAACCAAGAAAGACATAGACAAAGTTTTACCCAATAATCCCGTGTATTTACAACATACAAGCGGACATATGGGCGTCGCAAATTCTTTAGGTTTAAAGGAATTAAATACTTCATCAAATTCAAAAGATCCTGATGGTGGAACAATTGTTCGATTTCCTAATTCTAATGATCCAACAGGTTTAGTGCAAGAAACGGCTATGTATCCTTTTGTGCGTTTAATGATGGAAAAATTAGATTCAAAACAAGCTGAATTTTTCGATACCACCCAAGATTATTACGCGTCAAACGGAATAACTACTGCACAAGACGGAATGACGAGTCGAGAATCTATTAGATTTTTTCAATCACAAGCCGATGCTGGAAAAATGAAGATCGATTTGATTGCTTTAGCGGGATATTCCGAATTAGATAGTAATTTGGCCGACACTTCACTCCTATTCAAAACCTATAAAAACGGATTTAAAACACAAGGAACAAAAATTGTTGCTGATGGTTCGCCACAAGGAAAAACGGCTTTTTTTAGCAAACCTTTTTTAACCGATGTTCCAGGTTGCCACCACGATTGTAGAGGTTTACCCAGTTTATCACAAGAAGCCATAAATAAATTGTTCGAAACAGCTTACGCCAAAGACAATCAATTATTTATTCATTGTAATGGCGATGCTTCGATTGATATGGTTTTATTAGCGCACAAATTGGCTTGCGAAAAACTAAATCAACCTTTAAATAAAGACAGAAGAACTATTGTAATTCATTCGCAATTTGTGCGTCCGGAACAATTAGATAGGTTTGTAAAATACAATATGGAACCTTCATTTTTTACGAATCACGCTTATTTTTGGGGTGATATTCACGTACAAAATTTAGGAAAAGAACGTGCCGATTTTTTAAGTCCGATGGTTTCGGCAAAAAAATTAGGTTTAAAACCAACCAATCATTCGGATGCTACGGTTACTCCTATTGATCCAATTTTCACCATTTGGACCGCTGTGAATCGTGTTTCTCGTTCGGGTGCAATTATCGGTCAAGCCGAAAGAACAACTCCTTATTTAGCAATACAAGCGATTACTTCTTTCGCGGCTTACGAATTTTTCGATGAAAATTTAAAAGGAACTTTAACCGAAGGAAAATTAGCTGATTTTGTGATTTTAGACAAAAATCCATTAAAAGTAAAACCGATGGAAATCAAGAACATCAAAGTAGTAGAAACGATTAAAGAAGGAAAATCAATTTATAAAAAATAAAATTATTACAATAAAAAGACCAGATAGGTCACAATTAACAATTTAAAATAAATACAATAATGGATATCACAAAACATTTTGACTTAAAAGGAAAAACAGCAATAGTAACAGGAGGAGCGGGCGGAATAGGAAAAGCATGCTGCGAAATACTAGCTGCTTATGGCGCGAAAGTTGTGGTTTCAGATTATAATTTGGAAGCTGCTCAGGAAACATCAAAAGCAATAAATGATAATGGCGGAACATCAATAGCAATTGACTGTAATGTACTTGATGACAATGCTTTAATCAACTTAGTAGATAAAACTATTGAAAAGTTTGGCAGCATAGAAATATTGGTAAATAATGTTGGTGGCGGTGGAGCAGGAAAAGAAAGTCCTTACGATATTGAAGTATCACAATTTAAAAAAGTGTTCGATATGAACGTTTTTAGTATGTGGCGTCTTTGTCAATTAGTTGCACCACATATGAAAAAAGCGGGTTACGGTAGTATTATTAATATGTCTTCCATGGCTTCTATCAATAAAAGTCCTGCAATAAGTGCCTACGCATCATCAAAAGCAGCAATAAACCACATGACACGTAACCTAGCTTTTGATTATGGACCAGACAATATTAGAATAAACGCAATTGGACCTGGAGCAACAAGAACACACGCTTTAAATACTGTATTAACGCCAGATTTGGAAAAAGCTATGTTGAAACACACACCTATCCACAGATTGGGTGAAGCAGAAGACATCGCTGGGGCCGTTCTTTATTTTGCAGCGCCAATTTCAAGCTGGACAAGTGGTCAAGTTATTTTCATCAATGGTGGTGGCGAGCAAACTTTGGATATGTAAATTTTAAAATTCAGGACTTAATACAAATAACCTATTTTTCTACAAAATTAGATCTTGTTTTTACGTCTTTTCTTTTAATGATTTCTAACATTATTTCAGTTATTAATTTGAGTCTACTAGATAATTTTATTCGCCATTAGGCTTTATTTTATAGTACATTGCTGTCTAAAATATTAGGTATTATTTTTATGGATAAAATCTACAACAATCGTTGGTTTCTGTTACTCTTTATTTCTATAACTTGGGGAAGTTCCTTTATTTTGATTAAAAAATCATTATTAGTTTTCTCACCTTATGAAATTGGTGCAATTCGAGTAGTTGGTTCCGGATTAATTTTAGCTGCAATAGGTATTCCTGCACTTTTACGAATGAGAAGAAGTACTTTATTATGGGTAATTATCGCTGGATTTTTTGGGAATTTTGTACCAATGTTTTTATTTCCAATAGCTCAAACCCAAGTTAGTAGTTCTTTAGCAGGAATTTTAGATTCCTTAGTTCCTATATTTATTTTGGCTTTTGGATTTCTATTTTTTGGAATTAAAAGCAAGTTAAAGCAAGTAATTGGTGCTATAATCGGATTTATTGGAGCTGCAAGTTTAATCTTTTTTTCTGAAGGAAATTCTGAAAATTCTCAGTTTGGTTATGCAATGTTGATTGTTTTAGGAGGCGCTTCTTACGCAGTAAATTCGCTAATTGTAAAAGAAAAATTACCTGAATTAGATGCAATAAAATTAACAGCGGCTGTTTATAGTTTTTGGGCGATTCCTGCTGGAGTAATTCTGTATTTCACTGGAATGATTCAAAATTTTGAAATGCAACCAAATTACATAGAACCTATAATCTACATGTCTTTTTTAACCATCTTTGGAACAGCGATTGCAATGCTTCTGTATTTTAAATTGATTCAAAATACCTCTGCCGTTTTTGCAAGTATTTCGAGTTATCTTTTGCCAGTTGTAGCCATAATTTGGGGAATTTTAGATGGTGAAGAATTTAATTTTTGGTACATTTTGGGTGGTGTATTAATCTTAATCGGAATTTATTTAATTCGAGAAAAAAAGACGGCTCCAACTAGTATTCCCGCTTAAAAATAGTATTATGAATTGGATATTAATCATACAATCAGCTTATTTACTATTGACTTTTTTAGTGATTTTGAGAGTACTTTACGATACACGAAGTAGCACAAAAGCATTGGCTTATATTCTCTTTATAATTTTTGTTCCAGTATTGGGAATGATCTTTTATTTTTCTTTTGGAATTAATTATCGCAAGAGAAAACTATACACCAAAAAAATTGTAGAAGATGAACCAATGCGATTAGAAATTCGGAACAAAATGAATAAACAGTCTGATTCTATACGAGATTCGGGTTTAATTCAGGAAAAATATTTAACACTAACAGAATTTATTCGCCGTTCCGGCAGTAGTCCCATAACAGCAAATAATGAAGTAAAATTACTTATTAATGGAGAAGAAAAATTTCCAGAATTGGTAAATGCCTTAGAAAACGCAAAGTCACACATTCATATTGAATATTATATTTATGAAAATGATGTTACTGGAAATCAAATAGCCGAAATCCTTATTAAAAAGGCAAAAGAAGGTCTAGAAGTTCGATTTCTATATGATGATTTTGGAAGTCATGGTTTGGGTAAAAATTTTATACAAAAACTAAATCAAGCTGGAGTTGCTACAGCACCTTTCTACAAAATAAAATGGTATGCATTAGCTAGTCGCATCAACTATAGAAATCATAGAAAAATTGTAATCATTGATGGAAATGTTGGTTTTGTTGGCGGTATTAATATGAGTGATAAGTATCGAAATGATTTAGAAATTAAGAATAATTTATACTGGCGAGACACTCATTTAATGATTAAGGGACAAGCTACCTCCTATTTGCAATATCTTTTTGTATGCGATTGGAATTTTTGTAGCAACAAAAAATTAGCGTACAGTAATAGCTATTTTCCTGAAATTCCACAAAATAATACTATTGAAAATGATGTGGTTCAAATAGCGGCTTCTGGACCTGATAGTGGTCAACCGCTAATATTTTATTCGCTATTAGAAGCCATTAGTTGTGCCAAAAGAAGTATTTACATTACAAGTCCTTATTTTATTCCGGGCGAAAGTTTGATGGATGCTTTAATTATCGCCATTCAAAGCGGTCTGGATGTAAAGGTTTTGATTCCTGGAATTTCCGATTCTAAAATGGTCAATACAGCTGCAAGTTCTTATTATACAGAATTAATTGAATATGGTGCGAAAATTTACAAATACAACAAAGGTTTTGTTCACGCAAAAACTATGGTAATTGATGATGATTTGGCCATTATTGGTTCGGCAAATATGGATTATCGCAGTTTTGATTTGAACTTTGAAGTCAATGCAATGATTTATAGCAACAATATAGCGAAGCAACTTAAAGAAGCTTTTGAAAATGATTTAAAAGAATCTGCACAAATTGATGCTATTTCTTGGCTTAACAGACCAAAACGCATTCATTTATGGGAAAAAATAGTTCGTTTGATTTCTCCCTTTTTATAAATGTAATTGCAATACTTAATTCCAACTTTCGCTTACGATACTTCCTTTTTCCTCGTCCTTAATAACATTTACTGAGCGAGGAATTCGTTCTTGTAATTCACCAACATGCGAAATTATCCCCACAATTCGATTCTCTTTATACAAGGACTGTAAGGTTTCAAAAACAATTGATATACTTTCAGGATCTTGTGTACCAAACCCTTCATCTATAAAAAAGAAATTTTTATCATTTTTATTCAATGATTGAACGCTTTCTGCCAATGCCAATGCTAAACATAAGGAAGCTTGAAAACCCTGACCTCCCGAGAGCGTCTTTACACTTCTAGAAGCTCCATCGTTTAGATAATCAATCACTTCAAATTCATTAGAACTATTAATCGTTAAACTCAATTGATTTTTAGTCATTCGATGAAAGCGAACATTAGCAACATCTGCTAAATTTTGCAAATAAATACTCGACACATAGTTTACAAAACCACTTGCGTTGAACATATTAGCTAAAATTCCTAAATTAGTAAAGCGTGCATTTAAAACTTCAGATTGGTTTAATAATTCTGCTTTTTCTACAAATGCGGCATTCATTCGCTGTAAGTTATCTTGCAAAGTAGAAACTTTTCCCAATTGGGTTTCATATTTTAATTGAACTGCAGCAACCAGCGCCGTTTTTTCCTCTAGAAGTTTACAATCGAATGTTTTACCTATTAACAGTTTCTCCGCTTCCGAAACAGAATTTATTGCAGTTTGCAAATTCACCGCAAAAAGTTTTACTTTCTCTTTTTCAGCTTCTAAGTTCCAATTTTTAATAAGTATGGTTCTCACTTCTTCAACAGAAGAAAAATGATGCTCTTGAAGTAATTCACTAATGATTTTTTGGGTTTCTAGCAAAGCCTTCTCACTATCAACAACTTGTAATTGAATAGTTTTTAAAACTGCAGTTAAAGCTGATAACTCTAGATTTTCCTTGTTAATAGCATCGTTTATAAACTTATAATCTTCTGCTGTTTTTAAATTTTTATTAAATAATTCTATTTTTTCAGCTTGAATTGAAGCTAGTGTAATCCCTTCATAATCAACAAGTGATAGCACTTTTAATTTTGATAACTCATTTTCAATTGCACCGCTTTTAGAAGCTTTTTTTGTTTCTAATTCGTTTTTGGTACTGTTATGATTTTTTAGTGCCAAAGCAATAGTTTCTTGCTGCTTGCGAAATTCTTTTTCGTTTACTTCTAAAGCAATTATCTCCTTTTCTAAAAGTTGCTGTTCAGCTTTTTTTGCTTCAAAAAACTGTGAATCTTTTGGATCAAAATCGCTCCATATGAATTTTGAAAAGTGAGTTATTTGCTGATTTTCTATGCTTTTACTTTCCCTCTCAATTCCTTTTAATTGCTCTTGAAAATGATTTATTTCGAATTCTAATTTTTCACATGCTCCCTTTTTCAAAATGATTTTTGCTTCTTTATCCGCTAAATCAGTAATTGTAGTTGAAATGATTTCTAATTGATTAGACACATCTTCTCCTTGCATCAAATGCGGATGCTCTTGGGAACCACAAAGCGGACAATTTTCACCATCATGTAAATTTTCTGCAAACTGCACTAACTCTTTCGAAACTAAAAGTTTTGTTTTTGTTTCAATCGCTATTTCCTTTTCGGAAGAAAGTGTCTCTAAATTTGTTTTTAAAATAGTTTTCCAGTTTTCAAAAGGTACTTCTAAAAGTTGAAAAGCAGCTATTTTTGAATTTAATTCCTTTTGTGTCGTGACTTGCTTTTTATAATTCTCTTCAAAATTATTCTTAAGATTTAGCTCTTGTTGGTACCAAGTTCCTAACTCTAATAAGAAAGAAGCGTCCAATCGCTTTTTTTTGGAATCTACCAATTGATTATGAATAGAGCCTAATTTTGCAACCAACTCCTTTTCTTTTTTCTCACTTTCTAAAAATAGCACTTCTGCTTCCTTTATTTTTTTATCAATAACAGCAACTTCTGCATTTGCAATTCTGATTTTTTCTATCGATTCTAAATCAGAAAATTTGCTCTTAGAATTATCGAGTTTGTCTAAATCAGGCTGTAATATTTCTAAAGTAGCTTTACTTTTTAAATTACTCTCCGCTACTACTTTCTTCTGATTTTCAGTCGAAAGCAGGTTTTCCTTCGCTTTTTCTAAAGCCGTTTTCTCTGTTTTTAGCTTTATTAAATTCGCTTTGAAATTTCGTTCTGTTTTTTCGAATAAATCTATTTCTAATTGTAGCGCATCAATCGCAACTTTTTCAAGATTCAGCTTAGAAAGAATCTCTTTCTTTTTTTCTAAATCCTCAAAATTCGCTTTCAAAACAGCAAGTTCTTTCACTTCTTTTTCAGCTAAAATCAACGTTGTTTTATCCTTTTGTAACTCAGCAGTGGCGCTTATAACTTCGTTTTGTAAAGTTGTAATGGCTTCGGTAGAAATCGCTTCAAAGCCAGATAATTCTCCTCTTAAAAAGTCTAATTTACTTGATGTTTCTTTTTGCAAAGCCGAAACTTTATAACTCAAATCAAAACGCTCTAAATGAAAAATTTCCTTCATCATATCCGAACGTTCTTTTCCTTTCAAGCCTAAAAATTCATTAAATTTCCCTTGTGGAATTATAATAGTTCTTCTAAAATTTTCATAAGTAAGTCCAATTATTGTTGTCGCATCCGCAGAATTCAACGGAATCCATTGTTCGTCTTTCCATTCATAAGCCAATCGTTCTATAGAAGTTGTCTCCTCAAATCGTTTTTTTCGCTTCCAATCAGCTACAAATTTGAATTTTCGCTCTTGATAATTCAAAAATTCGAATTCAATATTGGCACGATCTGATTTAAGATTGAGCATATTATAGGCTCTTTTATCGGTTTTATTCAAACGATCCGTTTCGCCATACAAAACAAAACCAATAGCTTCTAAAACGGAAGATTTTCCAGAACCTACCGCTCCAAAGATCCCGAATAAACCAGCATTGGTCAACTCTTCAAAATCAATAGTTTGTTTTTTTTGA
The DNA here is from genome assembly GCF_023162025.1 of Flavobacterium pygoscelis. NCBI lineage: Bacteria > Pseudomonadati > Bacteroidota > Flavobacteriia > Flavobacteriales > Flavobacteriaceae > Flavobacterium > Flavobacterium pygoscelis. Next base: position 154,657 of record NZ_JALNUB010000006.1, read on the forward strand.
TAAGAATACAAACCAGTAATACTTAATTTTAATGGTAACATAAGACCTTTTTTTATTCGTTTTTTGCTTGACTTCCTACAATTTCATTGAACAAATCCAATACTTCTTCGTTAGGATCTTGCTTGTATTTGGACTTAAAAAAATCAGTAAATAATCCCTGAATATCTTGCTCTAAATTTACTTTAGGTATTTGTAAATCCTGATTCGAATCCTTTTTAACCACTGGAATAATATAAATAATTCCGTCATGACTTTCGTGAATTCGTTTCAAATCTTGCGTTGTAAAAAAAGTATCGCTTACAAGTGTCAATTCGATTAAACAATACGGATTTGTTAACAACCATTCTACCGCATCATCAATAGATTCAAAACGTTTTCTATGTAAAACACGTCCTGATTTTAGCGGAATAGCGGTAAATTTCACCGCTTTATTTGGCTCTACGTCAATTAGTACGACTTTTTTATCTTGACCTGCTTCCGAAAAACTATACGATAAAGGACTGCTAGAATACACAACAGGACTGGAATGTCCGCCTACGTTTTGAAAACGGTGCAAATGGCCAAGAGCGGTATATTGCATTTGAAGCGGAATGCAATCGGTGTAAACAATATCGGCATTACCAATTCGCAACGGTTTTTCGCCATCTGGTTCCTCTAGGATTTCACCGCCACGTTTTAACATATACAAATGAGTAGTCAAGATATTTACACCTTTGTTGTCGCAGTATTTATTAGCTAAAATCGCCCAAGAATCTTGCAACAAATCATTCAATTGTTGCTCTTTATTATCTGCTCCAAGATAGGTTTTTAAACGCATTTCATTTGCATAAGGAGTGGTAATTACACGAATTGGATAATCAAATTGAGGCAATTTTATTTCTATAAAACCATTTTCTGACTGCGTAATTTCAAAACCATTTTCAATTTTTATCGTAGGAATGGTAACATCGGGGTTTCCTACAAATAGGATTCCGCATTCACGTGCTAAAGGATTAGGAGAGTCAATTCGATCTGGACTATCGTGATTTCCAGCAATTGCAATTACAGGACGCTTGCCATTATTGGTCAATCTTTTTAAGGTTTTATATAGTAAATCAACTGCTTCTACAGAAGGATTAAACGTGTCAAATAAATCGCCTGCCACGATAACTACGTCTGCAAGTTGATCTTCTGCAACTTCACAAATTTCATTCATCACCTTTTTTTGTTCTTCCAAACGGGAAAAATGATCTAGTTTTTTCCCTAAATGCCAGTCGGCAGTATGCAGTATTTTCATTATTTATAGTGGTGTGTATGGATTACTTATCTTCTTTCTAAGCAATTTATTTTTGCTATAGCAATATCCTAATAATAATCTTGAAAAAAGCATTATTGACTAAAATTAATTGGTAAAAATTCCTTTAAAGTTAAACTCTATATCACAATTTTAAATAGATATTTTTCTATAAAATAATCATTTAAATGAAATTGATTTTATAGATTTTTTATTTCGTAAAATAAACTTAAAAAATGGAACACAGATTACACAGTTTGTATGTATAAAAAAAGGATTTTATTGATTTAAATATTTGATAATCTAATTCAATTCTCGCTATAATTATGGCATTACTAAAAAAATAGAATAACGGTTTTTATAAATAGCTCAAAATGAAATTATAACTTTTAATTTCAGCAAAATAAAACAAGTTTAATTATTTATAAATCAGCATTTTAAATAACTATACTTGCTAATTAAATTTATAATGAAATGAAATTTTATTATATTCTAAACTCACTGTTTTTTCATTATTTTAAAAACAATTATAAAAGAATATCTACCACTAATTTAAATTAAAACACATATACTTTTACGAATTAAATTATCGCAATAATTTTTCAATTTTATAAAAAAAAGCTATCTCAATTTAGATTTCATATAGCTTTTTAGATAAATTTAGATTCTATTGAATGGCAATTTTAAGAAATAATTAGTTTTTTAAAACTGATATTATTTGCTAAAGATTCATTTTTTTTACATTCCATTTATCTTAGTTACAGTGATTGCTTTTTGTATTACTAATGTGGGTAATTGTTCCTTTAAAAAGAGTATTTACAAGATTTGAGCCAAAAACACAACCGCTTAGAAATGAATAACTTTAAGCATAAATATAAATTAGAAACTTTAATATTGTCGTGTTTCAAAAATAACTTTCTCTGCTTTTGCTTGATATATACATGGATTTCACGACAATATTTTGTTTGTTTGCAATTAGAAATAAAATAATGAGAAATACGATTAGGCTTTTCGCTCTTGGAGCAATTTTGCTATTAACACAAAATGGATTTGCACAGAATGAAAAGAAGCAAGATTCAACAAAAACAGAAAAAGACACAGTGCATCTTAGCAAGATCATCATCAATCAAGCTGATTTTAGAAAACAAGTCATGCAAGTCGATTTAAAAATGGCTCCTGTAAACTCAGCACAAGATTTATTGCGCAAAGTTCCAGGACTATTTATTGCTCAGCACGCTGGCGGTGGAAAAGCCGAACAAATATTCTTGCGTGGTTTTGACAATGATCACGGAACTGATGTTAGTGTAACAGCCGATGGTATTCCGGTAAATATGGTATCGCATGCACACGGACAAGGTTATGCTGATTTGCATTTTCTGATTCCAGAAACGATCAAGGATATTGATTTTGGAAAAGGCGCTTATTACGCGGACAAAGGTGATTTTAACACCTCAGGTTATGTGAATTTCAGCACCTTCGACAAGTTAGAAAACAACCTTTTCAAGTTAGAAGGTGGATCTTTCAACACGATGCGCGCTCTAACGATGATTAATCTATTAAATAGAGAAATTAAAGACAAAAATTTTTATGTGGCGAGTGAATTTAATTATTCCGATGGTCCATTTGCTGTAAAGCAGAATTTTAATCGCATTAATATATTGACAAAATACAGTCAATGGATAGACAGTAAACAATATATATCTATTTTAGGTTCTACGTTTAGTTCGGGTTGGAATGCATCAGGACAAATTCCAGAACGCGCTGTATCCCAAGGAATAATTGACCGTTGGGGTTCTATTGATCCTACAGAAGGCGGAAGTACATCAAGAACAAATGTTGCTGTAAACTACAGAAACCTTATCAATGAAAATGAAGAGTTTTCTAGCAATTTATTCTATTCTAGATACAAATTTAATCTGTTTTCTAATTTCACCTTTTTCTTGAATGATCCAGTTTATGGTGATGAAATTGAGCAAACTGACAATCGTAGTATTTACGGTTTCGATAATAAATACATTCGTCGTTTTGATTTAGAAAATAGCAAAATAACATGGACATCATGTGCTGGTTTGCGTTTGGACGATATTTATGATTTGCAATTGAGTCATGTATTTCAACGTGATTTATTATTGAATAGACTCTCTGACGTATCCGCTACAGAAATTAATGTACATGCGTATACCACTATGGATTGGAGAATTGGAAAATGGACTATTAACCCAGCAGTACGTGTGGATCATTTTGTTTTTAATTTGCATGATCGTCTGAATAGTCTACCTGCAGGACAAGATGCCTCTGCAACAAGAGTAAGTCCAAAATTAAACATTTCCTATACTCAAAACAGCAATTTGCAATGGTATTTGAAATCAGGAATGGGTTTCCACTCTAACGATGTACGAGTAGTTGTAGAACAAAATGGAAAAGACATCTTACCCTACTCTATTGGTAGTGATTTAGGTGTAATTATTCGTCCTACAAAAAACATGATTATCCAGCCAGCAGTATGGTATATGTTTTTGAAACAAGAATTTGTGTACGTAGGTGATGAAGCGGTTGTTGAACCATCAGGAAAAACCCGTCGTTTAGGCGCTGATCTTAGTATTCGCTACCAACCTTTATCCTGGTTGTATTTAGATGGTGATATTAATTATGCTAATGCTCGTGCGATTGATGCATCAAAAGGAGAAAATTACATCCCGTTAGTTCCTGCATTTACCAGTACAGGTGGCGTTGCAGTAAAACTTCCATCAGGTTTCTCAGCTAATTTGAGATACCGTTATATGGACGCCAAACCAGCAACAGAAGACAATTCAGTAAAAACTAGAGGCTATTTTGTAAATGATCTTGTTTTGGCTTATGGAAGAAAAAGTTGGGAAGTCAATTTGCAAGTATTAAATTTGCTGGATACAAAATGGAATGAAGCACAATTTGAAACTGAAACAAGACTTAAAAATGAGTCTAGTTCCGTATCTGAATTATGTTATACTCCAGGAACACCATTTGCCGTAAAAGCAGGAATTAGTTATAAATTTTAAAAATAAAAATCGCGTGAGAAATTTTTTAAACATAAAAAAAACAATAATCACAGGAATTCTGTTTATGTTGTTTGTTAGTTCTTATGCACAATTAAGTCCTCCAGGATTAGGAAAAGGGAATAATGCCTCTTGGTTTGCTTTTGGAATCAAGCAAGCATTAGACACGGTTCATAAAAAAGAATCCACTACTTATATAGGTATTGGTAGAAAAAGCACGCCAGACGATAATAATCCTTTTAATAAAATGGGAATATTAGTATTGAATCAGGAATTCTCTAATCGCTATGCCAAACACTGGCAATATTCGTATGCGTTGAGTTACAGACGACAAAATGAATATGAATCTAGCGCTCCTTATGACGTTGCTGATCCTGCCATAAAACAAGAATTCAGAATTTACGGCCGTTATTCCTATTTGACAGGAAATAGCACTATTAAATGGAAAAATACCTTTCGCCAAGAATATAGAAAATTTTTTAATCCTGATTTCACAAAAAGTAATGAAGATTATCAATTTCGTACTCGCTTTAAAACTCAAATAAATATTGATTTAGGAACTCAAAAAGTACATCATTTAATTGGTAGTGCTGAAGCCCTTTTTGCAACAAGTAAAAAATACAAACCTACTAGCGAGTGGACTAAATTTGAATATAAGGATAGTAGATTTGGACTTTATTATCAGTTAACACCTCACGAAATTCCTTTTACATTTGATTTTGGTTATGGTTACAATTTAATTGGTAAAGGCAGTAAAATATCTGGAGTAAATTATATTGCTATAGATGTGATTTGGAATAATCCTTTTGGGAAAACACTATAAATTTTATAACACTTTTAGCATCGGGCTATTTGGCAATCTGTAATCGAAATTCAGAGGGCGTATAGTCTGTTACTTTTTTAAATAAGCGCGAAAATAAGAAGGAGATTGATAATTTAACTCCAAAGCGATACCTGCTACATCTCGAGAATGATCTTGTAACAATAATTGCCTGTTCCATATAATAATCTCGTTGATCCACTTTTTTGTGGTTTGCCAGTAGGATCTTTAACACATTTATTCAAAAGTTATCGGATATTTTCAATTGATTCGAGTAATACGAAATGGTTTTATGATTTACAGTGTGTTTTTGAACCAATTCTCTAAAATGAAAAGAAATATAACGAGCTCGTGACAACACTTCATTTACTTTATTTTATAATCGAATAATTTTCAATAAAATAGCTTGAAATAAGGCAACACAAATTTCCATAATGCGGTCGCCGGTCAATAATTCCTCCTTTAGTTGTATGAAGGCACGTACAATCCAATCAAAACTTACGGCATTCAAAATTAAAAATTTCGACGTATAGAAAAAACTCAAATCATTTTTATTCAAAGCAATGTCAGTAATAATTTCGTTTTTATAGACTACAAAAAAACCTTCCACATCCGCCGATAATTCTAAGGTTGCGATAAAATTTCCTTTTTAATATTCAGTGCTTCATTCGCCTTTATTTCAAAAACTGAGGTTTCTAGTTGTTGCTTTACAAAACCTTTAATTACAAAAATCAAAAAATTAAAAGAGTTCTGTAAAGTTTAACCGTAATGACAATACTTTTTAGATAATTTACAATTGGGTACATCTGAAGTTTAGATTTATTAAAAAGATCATTTGTAGAAACTGTTGGTAGAAATAATTTCTTGTATTCATAATTACTGATCAATTTTATGGATTGTTTGATCTACAAAATAAAGTTATAAAATTAGACAAGAGTCACTAAGCATGAGAAGTTAAATATTAAGCAATACTTTTAATTGTTTAGAGTAACATTCTAATCAATAAAAAAAAACTTATAAGTTTATTTTTGTTATTTGACATCATAAAACACTTTATATTGATATCTTGTAATTTGAATTTTATTACAAGATTTTTTCACAATAATCAAAATTCAATAAAACAACTATTTACAAGCAACATTTAAAATAATATAACGATGACCCTTTTATATTTACATGGATTAGAAAGTAAACTAAGTCCAGAAAAAAGAGATGTTTTAGAACGTTTTGCCACCGTAATAGCACCAGACATGGATTATAATAGTGATCCAAATATTTTTAAATTATTGCTAAAAAATAATAATGAACATTCATTTGATCTTATTATGGGAAGTAGTATGGGCGGATTTATGGCTTACTACATTGCAAATACTATCAAATGTCCTGCTTTACTATTTAATCCAGCTTTACCTCATAGACCTATTGCTCAAAATATTCCGGAAATAGATTCTAAAAATACACCAGCATTTCTACAATTTGTTTTGGGTGGTCAAGATGAAGTCATTAAAGCCAACAGTACTTTAAAATGGCTAGCAGAAAATCGCCTTCCTACTGTAGATATCAAAATTTCTATACACAACGAATTAGGTCATCAAATACCCGTAAGCATTTTTGAAAAAGAAGTAATTGAATTTTTCAAGCAAATAGAATTATTAAAATTGAATTGATGTTATTCCCTAAAAATGAATAGTACTAATTATAAACAATGAACCTAACACAATAATTTCTTGTTTTATAAAAAGCATTATTGTTACAGAGTGTTTTAGGAATTAGCTAGTAGTCATCTAAAACATTAGTTTATCTAAGAGTGTAACTATTTTTAAAGCTATTAAGTGATACCTTTGTCTAAATTATAATATAATACCAAATTGCCAAAAATTAAGATAAATACTTTCGGAGAAGGTATCGAAATTAGACAAATACAGTTGGATGATTCTAGACTTGAAAAATGGTCTGCTGTAGCCTCAAAAAAAAAATGTGCTCTTACTGATCTTATACTGGATCCTTTTTTTTATCATCAATTAAAGGACAATAAAATTAGTTCTATATTAGATATAAATGCAAAAGTTGTTACCGGAATTTTAGACAAGCCCAAAAGCCACATCGAAATTTGGTTCAATCGCCGTAAAGTATTAAAAATAAAACCCAACGATATATTCAATGAGTTGGTACTATTTCCTTTATATCAAATAGATAGTAATCCAGCCTTTGACCTCGATTTATTAGAAAGAGGCATTTACATTCATCAAAAGACAATGGGCTTGTTACACTCCGTAGAATTAGAGGTAGAAACAGAACGTTTGGATTTAGATGACTTTACTTTTTTCGTATCAAAATTTAAAAAAGAGCAATTTTTAAATAAAATTGAGTATCAAAATAACAATTTTAGTTGGATAAAAAGTGAATCCGTAATTACGTACCAAAATGCTTTTGAAATTCTTTAACTAATTTACTTTTTATTTAAGATAAAAATTTATTTATTATTCATAAAAAAACCGCCTAAACTAATTTAGACGGTTTTTTTTTATGAGTAATTACTATTCTGTAATGTGATTTAGTTTACTGTTTTTACGACTAAAACTAAAATAAATAATTAAGCCTAATAAAAGCCAGATGCCAAAATAAATCCAATTCCATACACTTAATTCTGCCATCATATAAAGACAACAAATTAAGCCTAATAATGGTATTAAAGATAAGTTTGATTTAAAAGACCAAACTAATAAACCTACTAAAACAATTAGGAAAATCCACATTGGAATTTTATGCTTAAACAAGCCAAAACCACTTTCGTATTTTACAGAATCTGCAATGGGCATACCGGCAATAACACTAGAATAAGTTGCATCGTCTTTATGGTATTTACTTAATAAGAGCTCTAAATCGGGAGTTCCAACAGTTTTGTTTTTTGGATCAATACTTACTAAATAGTCATATACTTTATTTGTTTCTTCTTTATTTAAAGAGGTAATGATAGCCTCCGAATTGTTGATTTGAGTTTCATTTGTTATAAAATCCATAGTTGCTTTTTTATTAAAACCAAAAGCAAATACTAATCCGATCACAATTAAAACAGGCATAATAAATTTAGAATTTACATAAGGAGTTTTAAATTTTCCGCGAGGAATATCCGTTCTATTTTGAAGAACCAAAACACCTGCACAAACCAAAACAAATGCAAATAGAGTTCCAATACTACACAAATCGGTAACCAATGTCAAGTTTAAAAACAACGCTGGAACTGCTACCACAAAACCTGTCACTATTGTTGCATAAGAAGGCGTTTTGTATTTAGGATGTACTTTTGAAAAACGTTTTGGTAACAAACCATCACGACTCATGCTCATCCAGATACGAGGTTGCCCCATCTGAAAAACTAATAGAACACTTGCCATAGCAACTACGGCACTTACAGCAATAATACCCGACATCCATTTTAGATCTAATTTCTCAAAAACGAACGCTAAAGGATCACCAACATTTAGTAAACTAAAATTGACCATTCCTGTTAGTACCAAAGCAATTGAAATATATAAAATAGTGCAAATAATAATGGCCCACATCATACCTCTAGGAAGATCGCGCTGTGGATCTTTACATTCTTCGGCAGTTGTAGAAATAGCATCGAAACCAATATAAGCAAAAAACACAGCAGAAACACCTTTAAGAACTCCTGTCACTCCGTTTGGAGCAAATGGATCCCAATTGGCTGTGTCTACGTAAAAAATCCCAACAGCGATAACTAATAATACCACACATAACTTAACAACTACCATGATATTACTTGCATTTCTAGACTCTTTCATACCGCGATAAATCAAAGCTGTAATTAAAACAATGATTAGTAAAGCTGGAAGATCAGCTACAAAGTGAAAAGAACCAATAACAGGTGAAGTGGTCCAAGCGGTGTAGGCATCTTGTAAAGCTGGACTTAAATTAGCAAATTGTTTCCCACTTTGCATAAGGGCAGTTGCATCATTAAAACCGTTAGAAGCAGACAAATAATCCATCTGAACCCATTGAGGAAGTTCTAAGCCACCACTTTTGAGTAAACCAGTAAAATAATCACTCCACGATATGGCAACAGTTATGTTACCAACAGAATATTCCATTATTAATGCCCAACCAATAATCCAAGCAATAATTTCTCCAAAAGCAACATAAGAATAGGTATAAGCACTTCCAGAAACGGGAACCATAGAAGCGAATTCAGCATAAGCAAAAGCAGCAAAACTACAGGCAATGGCAGTAAATAAAAACAGAAAAATAACAGCTGGACCTCCATCGGCGCTTGCTTTTCCAATGGTACTAAAAATACCTGCTCCTACAATTGCGGCAATACCAAATGCAGTCAAATCTCGTGCAGTCAAATGTTTACCTAAAGCATCATGTCCGTCAGCGTTATTCTTTTCTACTTGTTTTAAAATATCTTGTACTGTCTTTTTTCTAAACAAACCATTTAACGCCATAAAATGAATTTTATCATTAAAAATTAATATTCTGTAATTAACACTCTTTTATTTTACAAATAATGCAACTGTTATTTAAAATCCAAATGTATAAAACAAATTTAATTCTGAAAGATTTGATTCGGCATTTTTTGAAACTCATTAAGAAAAAAAATAAAAACTAATCTGTTTTATAAATTCCTCCTTCAATTAATGCAGTCCAAACGTTACCTGATTCGTCTATTGAAAAGCCATTAATACTAGAACTCCCTAGTTTAATTGTTTTAATAATCATCATTTTTTTAGCATCGACAATAATTACTTCTCCTTTTCGACTTCCCAAATAGATTTTTCCATTCTTTTCTAGAATTGCAGCAGGATTATGTTCATACCCAATTTTTAAATCGAGAATCTTACTTTCTTTTTTTAGATTACCTTCCGTCAGTTCTAAATTATCATTTAAAGGAAGTTGTAGTAATTCTCCATCCATTGTTTTAGCATAAAAAAGGGTACCATCTTCACTTTTCCCCATCGATTCTCTAACTTTCCATTGGTTAGTTCTCAATAAAGTTTTTCCTGAATTAATATCTAAAATAGTAAGAAAACGCTCTGGAGTAACAAAATAAAGTCTGTTTTTTGAAGCTACTACATTAACATTCCCTGGCGAATACAACTCTTGTTTTCCATTTCCATTATTCCATTTCCATAAAAGTGCTCCCGTATTTTTATTTAAACAATATAGAAAAGTATCCCATGATCCAAAAATAATAGTATTCTCATGAATTAATGGTTTTCCTTGTGAGTAAGACAATGGTAGTTTGCTTTCCCAAATCATGCGTCCTGTAACAGCATCTACACAAATAAATTGGGTAGCACTTGCCGTATAGATTCTATTATTTTCTACAATTGGTGTACCTACTAAAATTCCTCCCACAGCAATATTCCATTTCTCTTTGGCAGAATACTTATCAAACCCTAAAATCTGACCTTCAATTGTTCCTACAACAATCGTTTTATTGACAATTGTTGGGGTAAAATAAATTGAATTAGCTGTTTGTATTTTCCAGTTCAAAGTTTTACTTTCCAGATTTACAGACTGAATTTGTCCAAGAGAATTGGCAAAATAAATATTTTTTTTATCAAAACTTGGAACACTATAGATAGACGCTACATCTTGAATAAAAGGTGCAATAGATTGCTTTTCTTCTGGTTCGGTAATTTCAATTTTTGAGGGTTTTGCAGAAACAGAAAATTTAAAAGTAGCTGGTTTTTCAAGCTCTTTTTTAAAAATACGAATACTATCATTACTAACAATTACTTCATTATAACTTTGGGTTTTTCCGTCACGAGAAGTAATAGATGCTCCCATAACCCCACTTAAACCCGAAAAATTATACTCTTTTAAAGTATGACCGTGACCGCAAAAATTAGCAACGGTTGGATATTTTTTTAAAACAGTAAGCACTTCTTTATAATTACTCAGGCTATTATCTAAAGGATAATGTGAAAAACTCAATACTTTTTTAGAACTATTAATAAGACTATCTTTTATGGTTTTATCTAAAAACAAAAGGTCCTCTTTTTTTACAAAACCATCGCCCATTTTCATGTAAGGTCCACAAGGAAAACCAATAAAAAGGTAATCTCCTTTTGAAAAAGCAAACCGATCTGCTCCCCAAAGTTTTTTATAAGTCAAGGCTGCACTTTCACTCCACGTAGTTTCATGATTGCCAGAAATAATGTGATAAGGAATTTTTAAACCTGAAAGAATAGTGTGTACCCGATTGAGTTCATCGTCATCCCCACGATTGGTTAAATCACCTGTTATAATTACAAATTCATTAGTCGATTGGTTAATCTCCTTAATAATTTTTTGCAATAAAAAATCATTATCATTTCCTTCGGTTACGTGTATATCTGTAAGGTGTACAAATTTGATGTCTTGTTTTTTATCTATTTTTTGGGATAAACAAGAAGTAATGATAAAAAGAAAAAGAATTTTAGAATACAAATATTTCATAATCAATTATTTATGTTTTATTGAAAAAATTATTAAAAAACAACAATTGAAATTTTAAGGAGTTCTCCCAATATTCTATATTGTGTTTCCCGGGTCTTTCTATATAATCGTGGTTTATTTTTAAAGCCACCATTTTTTGATGTAAGGTTCTGTTTACGTCAATAAAAAAATCATCAACTCCACAATCAATAATGAGTTTTAAATTATTATTTTCAAGCTTATCAAGCATATTAGTAACCGTATTTTTCTCCCAATTTTCTGGAAAATCAGTTATGGATCCGAGACGTTTTTTTATATCCCAATTTTCTGGAAATGGTCTAATATCTACTCCACCACTCATGCTGCCTGCTGCTCCAAAAACATCTTGGTGTTTAAAAGATAGGTACAATGCTCCGTGACCGCCCATGCTTAGTCCAGATATTGCTCTACCCTCTCGATTGGCTTTAGTTTTATATTTTTTATCAATAAAAGGCACCAACTCATCAACAATGTAGGTTTCGTATCTAAAAGTAGCATCTATCGGGCTATCGAAATACCAGCTAGAATAATTTCCGTCTACGCCAATTACTATATAATTATATTGGTCTACTTGATTTGCCAAATCTTTAAAACTGTTAACCCAAGTTGCATAATTACCACTATAGCCATGCAAGAGATAGACTACTGGAAACTTTTTATTGCTTTTTTTATACCCATTTGGAGTGATTACGCAGGTTTTTATATTTTTATTCATTACTACACTAAACACCTCTAAAGTATCAATTTTAGCAGCTTTGACAGAAAAACAAAGCAGTAAGAAGAAAGTAAAAATGAGTGTTTTTTTCATAGTTTTAGGATTATTTTTAGTTCAAAAAAAGCAACACATTTTTATAAAAATAGTCATTAAATTAAAATTACAGGACGTCCAAAAGAAAGTAAACAATTACAAACAATTTCTCAAAATAGTGACTGGATGCAAGGCTTTTCTATTGGTTCCATCAAATATTTGATGGCGGCAACTTGTTCCAGCAGCAGCAATAATTACACCTAAATCTGTCGTACGTATTTTTGGAAACAAAGTATCCTCTCCCATCTGCATACTGATTTCATAATGCTCTTTTTCATATCCAAAAGAGCCAGCCATTCCGCAGCATCCAGAATTGTAAATGGTAACTGAATTATTTTTGGGTAAGTTTAACATTGCAAAAGTAGCTTCAATAGAACTTAAAGATTTTTGATGGCAATGTCCGTGAATTTTAATGGTTTTAACCTCATCAGAAAATTGTTCTGAAGTTATTTTACCAGAGTTAATTTCATTTTTAAAAAACTCTTCAATGGTAAACACATTTGTAGCTAACTTTTTGGCATTTTCTTTATCATCTGCTAATCTAATGTACTCATCTCTAAATGTCAATATTGCCGAAGGCTCGATTCCTATTAAAGGACAATCAGCACTAATATAATCTGAAAAGATGGCTACGTTCGTATTAGCAATTGCTTTGGCTTGTTCCAGGAAACCTTTTGAAATAAAAGCTCTTCCGCTTTCTTCATGATCTACTAAAATAACTTCATATCCCAATGCTGTCAATAATTCATACGCATCTATTCCTATCGAAACATCATAGAAATTGGTAAACTCATCACAAAAAAGACATACTTTTCCCTTTGTAAATGACTCCGTTATTTCTAAATTCCAATTTTTTCCATACCATTTTCTAAAAGTTTTGGCTGCTAAAAGTGGTACTTGTCTTTGAGAAGCAATTCCCATCGTTTTTTTGACAAAAGGAAGGTTAACAATAAAATTAGTAAAGGATGGAAAAAGACTTCCTAAGCCATTTAATTTCGCATTAAAGGCAAACGTTTTATTTCGCAAAGAAAATCCATTTGCTTTTTGATATTGATATAAAAACTCTGATTTTAAAGCGGCTACATCTACATTACTTGGACATTCACTAGCACAAGCCTTGCAGCTCACACACAATTCAAATACTTTATATAATTCCTCTTGATCAAATTTATTTTCTTTTTCTGAATGAGTCAAATATTCTCTTAAGGCATTTGCTCTGGCACGAGTAGTATCTTTTTCGTTACGAGTTGCCCGATAACTTGGACACATACTTCCTCCGGCCGAAGGTAGTTTTCTACAATCTCCTGAACCATTGCATTTTTCGGCAGCTCTTAAAATCCCTAAACTATCTGAGAAATCCTGAATCGTTTTAACATCGGGTTCTACTCTTCCTGCTTCTACTCTTAGATTCTCATCCATTTTAGAGGCATTAACAATTTTACCAACGTTCAATATGGTATGAGGATCAAAGGCTTTTTTTATTCGTTTGAGCAATTCGTAATTTTTGTCACCAATCATAAAAGGCAAAAATTCACCACGAACAATTCCGTCGCCATGTTCACCACTAAGCGAACCTCTATATTTTTTTACTAATACAGCAACTTCTGTTGCTATATTCCTAAATTGATGCAATCCTTCTTTTGTTTTTAAATTTAATACGGGACGCAAATGCAATTCGCCAGCACCAGCATGCGCATAATAAATAGCATTCTGACCGTGTCGCTCCATCATGGCTGAAAATTCAGCAATATAATTGGGTAGATCACTTAATTCTACAGCAGTATCTTCAATAGAATCGGCTGCTTTATTATCACCAACAATACTTCCTAAAAGCCCTAAACCTGCTTTACGAAGTTCATTTATTTTATCAATATCAGCGCCAAAAATTTTAGGCAAAGCATAACCGTGATTGTTTTTTTGAAGATCAGTGATTAATGCATCCGCTTGATTTTCGGCATCTTCCATACTAGTATGCGAAGCCACTTCTAGCATGATAACAGCTTTTGGATTGCCTTGAATGAAAAATCTATTTTTAGCTTGCTCTCTATTGTTTTTAGTACAATCTAGTATGGTGTCGTCCATCATTTCGCAAGTATACAAATGATGTTTCATGGCCGTAACTACAGCTTCTAAACTTTCTTGAATGCTATGAAAATGAGCTACAACCATCACATTATTTGTTGGCGGTAATTCCTCTACTTTCAATGTAATTTCAGTGGTAAAAGCTAGCGTTCCTTCACTTCCGCAAAGCAATTTGCCTAAATTTATTGTTTTTTCTGTTCCTCCAAAAAGTTCTGACTTTAGTAATAAATCAACTGCATATCCTGTATTACGTCTGTGAATTTCTGGCTTTGGAAATTCCTTTATAATTTCGATTTGTTGATCTGTATTGGATAACTCCTCATAAATACTTTTATAAATACCACTTTCTAAACTTTCCCCTTTTGTTTTTTCTAAAAATTCATCAGAACTAATTTCTTTAAATACAGCGCTACTTCCATCACTCAATATTGCTTTTATTTCAACTATTTTATCTCTGGTCACTCCATATCGAATAGAGGTTGTTCCCGAAGAGTTATTTCCTACCATGCCTCCAATCATACATCGGTTGGATGTTGATGTATTGGGGCCAAAAAATAATCCGTGTGGCTTTAAGTATAAATTTAATTCATCTCGAATTACACCCGGTTGTACTGTTACTGTTTTATGGATTGGATCAAAAGATACAATTTTTGTAAAATACTTAGAAACATCAACAATTATCCCGCCTCCAACCGTCTGTCCTGCGAGAGAAGTACCTGCTGTTCTTGGTGTGATAGATATATTATTTTTGGATGCAAATTGAATAATTTTTACAATATCTAACTCAGATTTTGGAATGGCAGCAGCAATAGGAAAGATTCTGTACGCAGAAGCATCAGTAGAGTACAAAATTTTATGTAACTCATCGTGCAAAAGTGTTCCTTCTAATGATGTTGATAATTCTAATAATTTTTGAGTAATAGTCATTTATATATATTGTAATTAATTATTTTAAAAAAAAGTAAATTATAGTAAAATCATTCTATAAAAACTTCTAAAATTTGAGTGTATAGCTAATCTAAAAAAGGTTTTAAAATAGGAAACTCAGTAAACATCTTCTTTGTTATTTATAAAAGCAGTTTTATACCGGAAAGCACAGCCAACTCTACATCAGCATCATTTCGAATATTTGCTTGTTCTATCAAAATATTCAGTTTCGACTTATCACTATTCTGTTTCTTTTCTATTAAAAGTAACAGTTGCTCTGAAATTTCACTTAATTTTTGGGATAATGGTAAAAGAGGTTGTACTAATGGAGCATTACTACTTACAATGATTAAATCAGTATTCATTTTAATCCATTTTCTAAAAAAGTTAGTTACTACAACTTCATTTTCTATATTCTTATTGTCTAAATATTTTTTTACAGCAAAATTAAAATCAATTGCGTCAGAAGCATCTACAGTACAAGCATCTGCAAAAAGTGTTAGTGGAGAATGCATGCGGTATTTTTTACCTCCACCATTGCGTTTGTAATTTTTTAGAGGTTCACAAACATTCGAAAAATCATTTAAGGCTATTGTATTTTGGTTGTTGCTAATGTTTCTTAAAATAACCTCTTTATTTCTGATGTGTGTAATTCCGACCTCTTCTAACCTAAAGGAAATTGTTTTTAACCTCTTGTACAAACTTTGCAAATCATTTACGTTTTCGTTAGACCATAATCGCTCTGCTATAGCTGCTGTTCGTGGCCAGATTCTAGAATCAATATTTAAAGGTGTTGCTAATTCACTCCACATTGCTGCTTCACCACCTAATATTCTTGCTTTTTCCTCAGGACTTAATAGCGCATTTTTAGAGAGCGATTCATTTTGATAATGTGTTGCTATACTTAGCATTAAATCGATATAAAACCCATTAGACAATACTGTATTATACCCGCTTTTTGCCGCTTTAATTAATGATTCACCAGGCTGTAGTCCTTCATTTACGCCACGCCAAGCATGTATTATGGCATCTTTAGACATATTGTCTGTCATGATTTCTTCCCAACCCATAAGCTTTTTAGAATGCTTTTTTAGCATCGGAATTAACTTCATATTAAAATAGGTTTGTAAATCATGTTTTCCAGAAAACTTATTTTTTTTCATAAATTCCTGAATTCTAGGATTTGAGGCCCATTCTTTTCCGTTATTTTCGTCCCCTCCAATATGAAAATAAGCACCAGGAAATAAGGGACAAACCTCATCAAAGATTTCTTCAAGCAATTGATAGGTTTTAGGATTTGTAGGGTCTAAAACAGCATTATAAATCCCTGAATTGGTTTGAATTGCATAACTACCAATTCCGTTATCTACCTTACTCCCTATTTCAGGATAGGCAGCCAATAATGCCGATGCGTGTCCAGGAATATCTATTTCTGGAACAACAAGAATCCCTCTCTCATCAGCATATCTAACAATATCTTTTATTTCTTCTTGGGAATAAAAATTTCCATTTGAACCTAAATCAGTTAGTTTAGGTAATTTTTTTATTTGAATTCTCCATCCTTGGTCATCGGCTAAATGCCAATGAAAAACATTCATTTTCATAGCTGCCATAGCATCTAAATTTCTCTTAATAACAGCTACTGGTTGAAAATGCCTTGAGGCATCAATCATTAAACCTCTCCAGGTAAATCGTGGAGCATCAGTAATTGAAACAGTAGGGAAATAGTAAGAAGTACTATTGTTTTGAAGTAATTGTAACAAAGTTTCTAAACCATGTAAAGCTCCTAAATCATTTGGTGCATTTAGTGTTATTTTACTCGACGTAACAATAAGTTCGTAGCTTTCATTTTCGTTAATTTCTATTTTACCAGCTGATCCACAATTAATTTGTAGTTCAGCCTCTGGGCTTTCATTAATTTGAGTCAAAAAATTTTGTGGCAGAAATAATCCTGTTCTATTATCTAACCTACGCAAAAAGCTAGTTGCTCCTATAAAAATTCGGGAGTTTGGATTAGCAGTAATATTAACTTTAAAATTTTTGTTTAAAGCGAAAGTTCCAGTACCCAAATCTATCTTTTGAGGCCAAGGCATTAAGTCTAATTGCTCTTTTTGTATTTGAGCATTAGAAACAAAAACCGATAATAATAGAATTAATATATACTTCATAATTTAAAATTTGCCTCTAATATATAAATCAATAATCAAAACGTTTAAAAGCTTCTATAGCTTCATATTGTGCTAGACCCAAATCATCGTATGTTTTTGCTGTATTTTTATTTCGATCTTCGGCTCTAACCCAAAACTCTCTAGAATCATTTCCTTGAAACATTACTCTGTCTTTTTGAGATTGATGGTATAAAATAGCATGCCTTTTAATCAAAACTTCATCAGGACTTAATGGTACTGCCATGTCAATTTCATGAATATCCCATTCGTGCCATGCACCTCGATACAACCACAACCAACAATCGTTCATATACGATTCTGATTTTAATTTTTTCATTGCTGCAAAAATGGCATTCAAACAAACTTCATGTGTACCATGCGGATCTGCTAAATCTCCCGCTGCAAAAACTTGATGTGGCTTTATTTTTGAAATTATTTCAGCAACAATTGCGATGTCTTCTGGACCTAATGGATTTTTCTTTATTTGTCCTGTTTCATAAAAAGGAAGATCAAGAAAATGAGTGTTTTCATCTTTAAGACCTATATACCTAGTGGCAGCGTAAGATTCTCTTCTTCTAATAAGCCCTTTTAATTTTCTTACTTCTAGAGAATCGGTTTCATTTTCAGTTTTATTTTTTAAATCCTCAATAACGGATAAAAAATCTATACCATTAGAATGGTCTCCTATAAAATCAAGACCAACTTCGGCAAATTTCAAAGCTTCATCATCGGTCACAGCAATATTGCCCGAAGTTTGATACACAACATGTACATCGTGCCCTTGCTTTATTAATTTAGAAAATGTTCCTCCCATAGAAATCACATCATCGTCTGGATGTGGACTAAAAAGAATAACTCTTTTTTGGGCAGGATTAGAACGTTCTGGTCTATTACTGTCATCGGTATTGGGCTTTCCTCCAGGCCAACCAGTTATAGTATGTTGTAAAACATTAAACATATTTATATTGAGATCATAGGAAGAACCTTCGAGCGCCAATAGATCAGACATACCATTATTGTTGTAATCACGATCGGTGAGTTTAAGTATCGATTGTTTGGTTTCATTACAAAGCCAAATAATTGCTTTACTTTTTAATTCTTGTGTCCAAATACATTCTCCAACCAACCAAGGGGTTTTAAATCGTGTAAGTTCTGAAGCCGCAAACTGATCTAAAACAAAAGTGGTATTCGAATGATTTTGCAAAAAAGTAGCAGGAACGTCTGCGCTAATGTCTCCTTGAATTGTCCTTTTTACAATATCAGCTTTATTTTGTCCCCAAGCCAATAGTACGATTCTCTTTGATCTTAAAATAGTAGAAACGCCCATGGTAATCGCTCTTTTAGGAACGTTTGCAATACCATTAAAACCCGAAGAAGCATCAATTCTAGTAATATGATCTAAGGTTATAATTCTAGTTCCAGAATTAATGTGAGATCCTGGCTCATTAAAACCAACATGACCCGTACGCCCAATTCCTAATAACTGAAAATCAATCCCTCCAAGCTGCATAATTTTTTTATCATAATCTAAACAGTATTGGTTTAATTTGTCTAATGTAACAGTTCCATCTGGAATATTTATATTTTCGGGCTTTATATCTATGTGATTAAACAAATGTTCATGCATAAAATAGTGATAACTCTGGCGATTTTCCTTGGTCATCGGATAATATTCATCTAAGTTAAAAGTGATCACATTAGAAAAACTCAATCCTTCCTCTTTGTGCATTCGAACTAATTCCTCATAAACCTTTATAGGCGATGATCCTGTAGCTAATCCTAACACACATAATTCGTTTGAAGACTGCTTATATCGTATTAATTGTGCTATTTCTTGTGCAACATTTTGAGAAGCCTCGATTGCACTTTTAAAAATTACATTATGATTTTTTTCAAATCGAGTTTCCTCAAATTTGCCAGGAACATCATAAGCCAAGGAAGCATTGTCTTTCATAATCGATGATATTAGTTAAAATAGTTTAACAAATATATACAAAAAATAAAAATATTATTTTATTTTGCATTATTTAACAAATAAAAACAAAATAACGCATAAAAACGCAAAATTAATTAGATACAATTAGATAATAGAAACACCTGATTTTTTAAACTCTTCTAGTTTGATCTCCTCTGGATCTAAATCGGTCACAATGGTATCTAACTTACTTAAATCACAAACAACATGTGCTTTTTTAGTATTCAATTTATCCGAAGTAAACATTGCTATCACCTTATCTGATGATTCTATCATTGCTTTTTTGACAACCGAAACCTCATATCCTTCTTCAGTAAGTCCTTGCTTTATATCGATACTACTAACCCCCATAAAACAAATGTCTGCTTTAATTTTTGAAAGAACCTGCAAAACATCAATACCAATAGTAACCATTGCATTCTTTTGCATTTTACCACCAATAAAAATCAAATCAATGTTAGGGTATTGCGATAATTGCATCGCTATAGGCAAACTATAGGTATATATTGTCGCCTTTAACATTGTTGGAATGAGTTTTGAAAAAACTAAGTTAGTAGTACCACCACTCATTATGATCACTTGCCCATCATGTAATAAAGACAATGCCTTATAACCTATTTTCTTCTTCTTGTCTTCATTAGTTATCACAATATCAAAAACACTTTTGTTTTTTTCAGTAATAGGAATTGCGCCACCATATACTTTTTCAAGCGCGCCTTTTTCATGTAGTTTATTCAAATCTCTCCTAATAGAATCCTCTGAAATTCCCAAATCTAAAGCTAATTCAATAGTACTAACACGATGCTCCTCAGCAAGTTTAGTTTTTATGTAATTATGTCTTTCTGCTTTTAACATATTCTTTTTTGTAGATAGGAGGCAAATGTATAAAATATTTGATTTAATATAAGTTATATCCTATCATAAGTTAGCAAAATAATTATAAAATAACAACAAAATTATGCGTTATCTTGCGTTATTCGACAAAAATATTAAAATAATTCGAAAAATGTTGCAAAAATACAGTGCGTTTAAATATATTTGTACTATAACCATAAAAAAACCAAATAATTATGAAAAAATCATTGCTGATTTCATTATTGTTTTTTTTAGTACAATTGACATTTGCACAAACGAAAACAATTTCTGGAACTATTACAAACAATGCAGATGGAATCCCAATTCCGGGTGCCACAGTTCTAATTAAAGGCACAACAAAAAGCAGTGTTACGGACATGGACGGACAATATCTAATCAATGCATCCGTAAATGATGTTCTTGTTTTTAGTTATATGGGCTTTACCACGAAAGAAGTTAAAATTGCGCAACAACAAACAGTAAATGTTGCTCTCTTAGAAAACACATTAAATTTAGATGAAGTTGTAGTGGTTGGTTTTGCCTCTCAGAAAAAAGCAAACTTAACAGGTGCAGTTGCAAAAGTAGATGTTGAAAGAGCGCTTGGTAGCAAACCTCTAACTGACATAAGTAAAGGACTTCAGGGTACAACTCCTGGTTTAAACATTACTTTTAATTCTGGTAATATTGGTAAATCTTCTAATATAAACATTCGTGGAGCCGGAACAATTATAAATGGTACTGCAACTGGATCTCCTTTAGTATTAGTAGATGGTGTCCCGTCTGATATGTCTTTGATAAATCCAGAAGATGTAGCCTCTATGTCGGTTTTAAAAGATGCAGCATCGGCTTCTATCTATGGTGCTCGTGCCGCTTTTGGTGTAATCTTAATTACGACTAAAAATGGGAAAGATTCTAAAGGAAAAGTTCGTTTTTCATATAGTAATAATTACGGTTGGAGCAATCCTATCTCTCTAATTGAGTTTAATGATCCTACTGTAGAACTTCCAGCTATGATTCAGGCACAGGAACGCGCAGGAAATGCAAATCCAGAATCGTTTGGAATGAATTATAAAACATTACTACCAGGAATTATAAATTGGCAACAAAAATATGCTTCATCACGAAATAGTAATGATAAAAACATGATTTTAGGCGAAGATTTTGAAGTTATTGGTGGAAAAGAATATTTTTATAGAGTTTGGGATCCGCATAAAGAAATGCTTAAAAAGAATGCAATTCAATCTTATCATAACTTTTCTGCACAAGGTTCTTTATCCGAAAAAAGTTCCTTTATAGTTTCCTTAGGAGTGGCCAATCAACAAGGAGTTATGAATATTAATACCGAAACAAATCAAAGGATTAACCTAAATATGGGTATGAGTACCCAATTAGCAGATTGGTTAACAGGAGATTTCAAAATCCTTTCTTCCATCCAGAAATACGACTCACCATTTAACTATTACAATAGCGGATTAGATACGGCTGGTAATGGATATTTTGGTTATTATATGCGTTGGGGATCTTATTTTCCTTACGGTACTTACAAAGGTGTTTCTTTTCGTCATGCACCAGGTTATATGAATAATGCGTCAATGAATGAAAGAGTTGAAAATGACACTCGAATCAGTGCTAAATTGACTGCTCAGGTTACAAAAAACTTTAATATAATTGGTGAATACAGTGTAGATAACAATTACCTAAGTAATAAAATGAATGGTGGGCAAATTCCGTTATGGGATTGGTGGACAAGTGCTGCCGATTTAGTAGCTGGAATACCAACAATGATGGAATCTGGGAATGATTTTGTTGCTCAAGCAAAGTCTTCTTACATCATTAATGTAGCAAACGTTTATGCCAATTATTCTAAAACACTAAATAGCGTACACAACTTTAAAGTTTTAGGTGGATTAAACTCAGAATGGCAATCATTTGAAAGAACTTATGCTCGAAGAAATACATTGTTGGATAAAAACAAACCCGAATTTAACCTAGCCATTGGGGATCAATTTACCTCACCCCTTTCTTCTAATTCAACCCTTAATCCTGGATTGTCGCAGTATGCTATAGCAGGATTCTTCGCTAGAGTTAATTATGATTATGATGGAAGATATTTATTAGAATTGAATGGTCGTTATGATGGTTCGTCAAAATTTCCAACACAAGAGCAATGGGGATTTTTCCCTTCAGCATCTGTTGGATATAGAATTTCAAACGAGAAATTTATGGAAAGTACACGCAGTTGGTTAAATGATTTAAAAGTACGTGCATCCATCGGATCTATTGGAAATCAAAACATTGCCAACAATGCCTTTTTACCAATTATGACCAATTCAAATCCTACTTGGTTAGGAAGTGGATCTACTGTACCCCCTTCAGTATCATTACCAAGTAATGTCGATGCAAATTTGACATGGGAAAAAGTAACGACTCAAGATATTGGATTAGATGTAAGAGTATTCAACATGTTAGGTTTGACATTTGATTATTATCAAAGAGATACCAAAGGAGTTTTGTCTCCAGGGAAAACGCTTCCAGGTTCTTTTGGTCAAGCAGCTGCTAATACCAACTCTGGAAATCTTAGAACTAGAGGATGGGAATTAGGAGTTAATTTTAATAAAGAAATCACCAAAAACATTGGTGTTTATGCAGATCTAACACTATCCGATTATACAACTGAGGTGACCGAGTGGAATAACTCTTCTAAACTATTAGGCTCTTTTTATGCAGGACAAAAAATTGGTGAAATCTGGGGTTTAACCACAGAAAGACTAATACAATCTTCTGATGTTATAGATGCTACTGGATTAATTGTAAATGGTGTTGATTATAAAGATGTTCGTTCTGGTACCTTTAAATATGGTGCAGGAGATGTTATGTACAAAGACCTTGACGGAAACGGAAAGATTACAAGAGGTAAAGGAACAGCAGATGATTCTGGAGATTTAAGTGTTATTGGAAATGCAACTCCTAAATACCAATATGGAATACGTCTTGGTGGAAATGTTTACGGATTTGATATCGATGCTTTCTTTCAAGGAGTTGGCGAAAGACAATATTGGGCTACTTCTGATTTAGTGTTGCCATTTTACAGTAGAACAGATGCGATGTATGCTAATATGAATGATTATTGGACACCCGATAATACAGATGCTTATTACCCTAATCCATACCCAAAACATGATGCTAATGCTTTTGGAACCTACGCTCCGGGCTCTAACAACTTTGTAGCTCAATCTAGATACTTGCTAAACATGGCTTATTTAAGATTAAAAAGTTTAACTGTTGGTTACACTTTACCTAAAACATTGACTAAAAAAATTGGTGTAGACAAATTTAGATATTATGTTTCTGGTCTTAATCTATTGACTTTTAAAGATGGTAATTTACCTGTAGATCCAGAAATTAATGAATCTGAGGCGACTTGGGGAAGAACTTTCCCTTATTCTAAAACATGGTCGGTAGGTATTCAAGTTGCATTTTAAAAATTAAATTAAAAATTAAAGAAAATGAGAAATTTAAAAATAAACGCTAAGATAAAGCTATCCGTTCTTGCCCTTTCACTAGCAGGACTGTCTTTTAGCTGCTCGGATTTTCTAGACACACCACCAAAAGATATATTTACAGATAGTAATTTTTGGACCTCTGAAAACAATGTTAAAACCTATTCTTGGTTAAATTATGATACCTTTTTAGGATACGGAAATAATTCAGGAACAACTGCTGATTTTTATTTTCATAATTCAAATAATTTTGATGATAATTTAGCGATGAATGTTTTTACTACATTCAATACTACTGCTAATGCAACCAACGCAAACTGGAATTCATATTACACTTTGATTCGTCGTTGTAACTTAATGCTTGAAAGAGTGCCTGCTGTCTCTATGGAGGAAGCCAAGAAAAACCACTATTTAGGGGTTGCAAAATTTTTTAGAGCTTTTAGTTATTTCCGCTTAGCACAAGAATTTGGTGACGTTCCTTATACTGATGCCTACTTAAATCAAGATGACGCTAAAGTGTATAAACCAGCACTTAGCAGAGCTGAAGTAATTAATAATGTGATTAAAGATCTAGAGGAAGCAACAACTTTGATGCTCCCTATTGATGATAAAAACATTACTGTAAATAAATATACTGCTTATGCTTTATTAAGTAGAGTAGCGCTTTACGAAGGAACTAATAGAAAATACAATCTTGCACAACCAGGAACTCAATACCTTCAAAAAGCTAAAGATGCGGCATTGGCAGTTATGAATAATGCGGCATATAAATTAAATCCCGATTGGAAATCGTTATATAATTCTTTAGAATTACTAAATAACACCGAAGTAATTTTAGGCAAAAGATACCTTAGAGGTGTGTTGGGTAACTCTATTCAAGCCTACACTAATACTTCTACCGTACAAAGTGGTTTATCAAAATTTGCAGCAGAAAGTTATACAACAATAAATGGTTTACCGGTAAAACAAATCGGAGGAAATGCTGAATATCTTGGAGATAATACGATTACAAATGTATTTGCAAATAGAGATCCTCGTTTTGCTAAAGCTTTTGGAAATGTTGATTATGCCTATTCTGACAAACCCTTAAACGGATTAACATCAATTACGGGTTATGTATTTCAATTGTATAATAATCCTGCTGCCACTGGGACTGAGGTGACAACTATTGGTCAAAACCAAATTGACGCTCCCATATTCACTTTAAGTGAAGTTTATTTAAATTATGCAGAAGCTTGTGCAGAACTTGGAACAGCGACCAATGCAGATCTTAATTTATCAATCAATAAAGTTAAAGCACGCGCTGGTATTGCTACCTTGACTACAGATGGCTCTAATGCATCAGTGGGCGGAATACAAATTAACGATCCTCAGAGAACATCCGCTTTAGAGCAGATATCGGGAGTTGTAAGTCCACTTATTTGGGAAATACGCCGCGAACGCAGATTAGAATTCATGAGCTGGACCAGTCTTAGAAAAGCAGATATTTTACGTTGGAAAAAAGGAGATTATCTTGACGGTACCAAAAATCCAGATGTATTATTAGGAGCAAGAATTCCTTCATTAATAGGAACTGCGTCTAAAACAAAAGTCGATGCAAACGGTTACGTGATACCCTACACTGTTTCTAGAACTTTTATCGCACCAAAGCACTACTTATCAGCCATCCCAACAAATGATATTAGTTTATTCCTTGCTGAGGGAGTAGAATTAAAACAAAATCCAGGTTGGTAATACTATAAATTAACTAGCTCTAGAGATCAAACCTAGAGCTAGTTATATAAATATTGCTCTTTTATAAATTAATTAAACGATAAAAAAACTCATTAATTCTCGTTTAACTAGTTCACTGTATCCATAACTGTAATCCTTTAAGCTGTATGAAAAAGGAATTATTAAGTATAAAAGTTACTTTTACTTAAAATTTAAGCTTACCAACAATAAACTCCTGTTTAAAATGATCAAATTTATAAAAAGAAGTATAGCTATCACATTTGCTTTAAGTTGCCTAACAACTTACAGCAACTCTCTTGGTATAAATACAGCTAAAATTGATATAGAAATTAAAACCCAAACGATCAAGACTGGTGCAGATAATTTTGAGAAATACCTTCCTTTATTAAAGAACAAAAAAGTTGGAATCGTTACCAATCAAACTGGGATTTTAAGTGATAAGACACATGTTGTCGATTTTTTGGTTGAGAAAAAAATAAATATTCAAACTATTTTTGCACCCGAACACGGTTTTAGAGGAACTGCAGATGCTGGCGAACATGTAGTTGATGGTAAAGATGCTAAAACAGGATTACCTATTATTTCGCTTTATGGCGATAATAAAAAACCTAAGAAAGATCAATTAGCCACACTTGATGTAATGGTATTTGATTTACAAGATGTTGGCGCTCGTTTTTATACTTATATTTCTTCTTTACATTATGTAATGGAAGCTTGCGCTGAAAATGGAATTCCATTAATAATACTCGACAGACCTAATCCAAATGGAGCTATTATTGATGGTCCACTTTTAGAAAAAGATTTTTCAAGTTTTGTTGGCATGCACCCTATTCCGTTGCTTCATGGAATGACAATTGGAGAATATGGCCAAATGATTAATGGTCAAAAATGGCTTAAAAATGCTGCTCAATGCAAACTAACTGTAATACCTTGCCTTAACTACAAACATACAATGTCTTACAGTTTACCCATAAAACCTTCTCCTAATTTACCAAACGATCAAGCTATTAATTTATACGCTAGTTTATGTCTTTTTGAAGGTACCAATGTAAGTGTAGGACGCGGAACAGAGAAGCAATTCCAAATTTATGGTTCGCCTTTTTTAACCAAACAGTACTTTGATTATACTTTTACTCCAAAACCAAATTTTGGAGCTAAAGATCCCATGCATAATGGTAAAGAATGCTTTGGAGAAGATTTATCATCTAATAAAAAACTGACACAATTAGAACTTAAATGGCTTATCAAAGCGTATCAAAATACAACTGATAAAACTAAATTCTTCAATGCTTTTTTTACAAAATTAGCTGGATCCAAAAATCTACAACAACAAATAGAAAATGGTGTTCCTGAAAATAAGATAAGAGAGAGTTGGCAAAAAGATTTAGCTTCATTTAAAAAAATGAGAGCGAAGTATCTTATCTATTAAATAAAAAATTAATTAATGTCGACCTCGAATTACTAGAATGACAATGATCCTTTAAAAAATAAAAAAATGGCTAAAAACAATCCTGATACCGAACAAGAATCACTGTACGCTAATCTAGAAAAAATGAGTACTGAGGAAATACTCATGGGAATAAATGCGGAGGACAAGAAGGTTTCAAGCGTGATAAAAAAACAAATTCCGAATATCGAAAAACTAGTAGATGCCATTGTAATTAAAATGCAAAAAGGCGGACGCTTATTTTACATTGGTGCAGGAACTTCTGGAAGAATAGGTATTTTAGATGCTTCTGAGTGTCCTCCTACCTTCGGAGTTTCACATGATTTAGTAATTGGTATCATTGCTGGAGGCGATTACGCAATTAGAAAAGCAGTAGAAAATGCCGAAGATGATTTTAATCAAGCTTGGGAGGATTTAAAAAAACATGCTATAACCAGTAGTGATTTTGTAATTGGTATTGCTGCTTCTGGAAATACACCTTACGTTATTGGGGGTTTAAAAATGGCTCGCGAACATAATATTAGCACCGGAAGTATCTCATGCAATAGCGAAAGTCTAATTTCTAAAGAAGCTGATTTTCCTATAGAAATTGTTGTCGGTCCAGAATTTCTAACAGGAAGTACTCGTATGAAAGCAGGAACTTCACAAAAACTGGTTCTCAATATGATTTCTACTTCGGTAATGATAAAGTTAGGAAAAGTGTACGGTAATAAAATGATAGACATGCAGTTATCTAATAAAAAACTAGTACAAAGAGGTGTAGAAATGATTGTCGAAGAACTAAAAATTGATGAAAAATTAGCTTCTGAATTATTAAACAAACACAAAAGTGTACGAGCAGTTCTATTAGCTGAGAATAAAAACTTAGAACATTAATTCCAAAAATAGCTATTACGCTCTGTAAATTACCAAACTAACCACCACATAAAATGACACCAAGCGCCATCCTAATTCTTATTCTTGTTTACTTCGGAGTATTATTTTATATCTCGCATATTGTGAGTCGGAAAGATGATGGAAATGAAGCTTTTTTTACAGCGAATAAAAACTCTAAATGGTATTTAGTAGCTTTTGGAATGATTGGAACGGCTCTTTCTGGGGTAACCTTTATATCAGTTCCTGGCGAAGTTGGTGCGGCCAGTGGGGAACAATTTAAATATTTTCAGTTCATCATAGGAAATGCTATTGGCTTTATAGTAATTACAAAATTATTATTGCCGTTGTATTACAGAATGAACTTAACCTCAATTTATAGCTATATTGAGCAAAGAATGGGTTTTTACAGTTATAAAACTGCTGCATCAATATTCTTAATTAGTAGAACCATTAGCTCTGCTTTTAGATTGTACTTAGTCGTTATTGTGTTGCAGCGTTATGTTTTTGATTACTACGGAATTCCTTTTGCGGTTACCGTTTTAATTTCGCTACTACTTATCTTTTCTTATACATATCGCGGTGGACTAAAAACAATTATTATTACCGATACTTTACAAACATTTTTCTTAGTAACATCGGTTTTCTTGACAATCTATTTTATTTGCGACAGTATGGATTTAAGTGCCATTGGCGCATTTGAAGAAGTAAAAAACAGTAACTATTCAAAAATATTTTTCTTTGATGATTTCTTAGGAAGTAAATTCCATTTTGTAAAACAAATTTTAGGCGGAATGTTTGTCACCATCGCTATGACAGGCTTAGACCAAGATTTAATGCAAAAAAATCTGAGTTGCAAAAATATTGGTGAAGCCCAAAAAAACATGTTCACCTTTACAGGAATATTTGTTCTTATTAATATCTTTTTCTTGAGTGTTGGTGCTTTACTTTATATTTATGCCAATAAAAACGGAATAGCAATACCAACCGATTTAGTTACTGGCAAACCAAGAACCGATTTGCTTTTTCCAGAAATAGCTTTAAATCATCTCTCCATAGTTCCGGCAATCGTGTTTTTACTTGGTATTATTGCAGCTACTTTTGCCACTACAGATTCTGCTTTAACAGCTTTGACAACCTCCTTTTGTGTCGATTTTTTAGGAATGGACAAAGAAGAAAATCAAAAAAAGAAAAATAATGTCCGCATTAGGCATTTAGTTCACATCAGTTTTTCCACACTAATTTTCTTGGTGATACTTGTTTTTAATTCTATCAATGACAGCTCAGTTGTAGGAATGATATTTAGAGTAGCATCCTATACTTACGGACCATTGTTAGGATTATATGCTTTTGGCTTATTTCAGAAAACAAGAAATGTAAACGATAGATTAGTGCCATATATCTGTTTACTTTCTCCCCTATTTACGTACTTAATAAATGAGTATTCCAGAACCTTATTTTCTGGATATGTATTTGACAACGAACTTATAGTACTCAACGGACTGTTGACTTATTTAGGTTTATTAATAACCAGTTCTCATAGTGCAAAAAAAATAAGCTTTTAGCTCTACTAAAGATAAAAATTACTGACTAATGAATTGTGTCTATCAAAAAGAAATGATGGGTACGCAATTCGCTTAAAATAAACTAAATGAAAAATTACTTTATAAAGATTAGCCTTTACATTGCGTTTCTATTTTTAATTACCAATTGTGCAACTACAAAAAAAGCAACTATAACAGGGAATTTAAAAACAGATTCTTTTAGAAACGATACTATGGTTTATAAGGGTTTAAATAAATCAGAAAGAAAAAATTTTTTAAAAGATTCTGATTCTGAAACACGTTGGGTAGATAGCATCTATAATAAATTATCGGTCAAAGAAAAACTTGGTCAACTTTTTATGGTTTCTGCATATTCCAATAAAGATTCTATACATGAAAATAAGGTTAAAGACTTAATAGAGAATTATAAAGTGGGTGGAATTATTTTTTTTCAAGGCGGTCCGGTTCGACAAGCGAAATTAACAAATGAATACCAAGCTAAAGCAAAAGTTCCTCTTTTTATAGGTCTGGATGCCGAATGGGGTTTGAGTATGAGATTAGATTCTACTTATGTTTTCCCTTGGAACATGACCTTAGGAGCCATTCAAGATTTAAATTTAATAGAAAAAGTAGGAATACAAATGGGTGCTGAAGCAAAAAGAATGGGAATCCATTTTAACTTTGGTCCTGTGCTAGACATAAATACCAACCCTAAAAATCCGATTATAGGAAATCGTTCCTTTGGCGAAAGCAAAATTAATGTGGCAAATAAAGGGGTTGCATTAATGAAAGGGGTTCAAAGTCAAGGTGTATTTAGTACTGGGAAACACTTTCCAGGTCATGGCGACACTTCTGCTGACTCGCATTACACGTTGCCATTAGTAACATTTTCAAAAGATAGAATTGATAGCGTAGAATTGTATCCTTATAAAAAAATGTTTGATGAAGGTTTAGTTTCAGTGATGGTGGGACATCTTAATATACCAAGTTTAGAAACTAAAGCTGATTATCCCTCCTCGGCCTCCTATAATATTGTTACGAATTTGTTACAAAATCAATTGGGTTTTGATGGTTTAATTATAACCGATGGTTTAGCGATGAAGGGCGCTACGGATTTTAAAGGTCCAGGCGATCTTGAGTTAGCCGTACTTCTTGCAGGAAATGATATGTTGTTAGGTCCAGAAAATGTTCCTGTTGCAATGACAAAATTAGAATCTTATTATAATGAAGGAATTCTTACCGAAGAACGTCTTGCACATTCTGTCAAAAAAATATTGCGTTACAAATTTAAAGCAGGCTTAAACAATTATAAAGCAATAGAAATTAAAAATCTTATTGCTGATATCAACCCTTCTCAAAATGATGCTTTAAATTACAAATTATACGAAAATGCAATCACCGTCCTAAAAAACAAGAAGGAAATTCTTCCTATAAAAGATTTGAGTCAAAAAATAGCCTATGTAAAATTAGGCGATGATTCTAATAGTACTTTTGTGTCTACACTAAAAAAATATACCAATGTAACCGAATTGGCAAGTAACAGTATTGATAGCCTAAACACGGAATTAAAAAAATACGACATTGTAATTATTGGTTTTCATAAAGAAAATAAAACTTGGGCCAAACAAGACTTTACCGAAACAGAAATGCTTTGGCTACAAGAAATTGCAAAGCACAATAAAGTGATTCTAGATGTATTTGCTAAACCTTACACCTTACTTCCTATTTCAGATTTTGATGCTATTGAAGGACTCGTAGTCTCCTACCAAAACTCTGATATAAGTCAAATAGTTTCTGCAGAAGTAGTGTTTGGTGCGGTCGAAGCCAAAGGAAAACTTCCTGTATCGATCAACAAATCTTTCCGTGTAAATGATGGTTTATCGACAACTAAACTAAATCGTTTGGGTTTTACTGCTCCTGAGAATGAAAACTTAAATCCAAAAATTTTAGCTAAAATAGATGGTATCGCACAAAAAGCAATTGATGGTAAAATGACTCCAGGAATGGAAGTTTTAATTGCTCGAAAAGGAAATGTTATTTTTCAAAAATCATACGGGCATCTTACTTATGAAGGCACAAAAGAAGTAATCAATTCTGATTTATATGATGTAGCTTCACTTTCTAAAATGATTTCGACGCTTCCAAACGTGATGCAATTATACGACCGAAAAAAAGTTACGCTCGATACAGAATTAAAAAAAATGGTACCAATTTTCGCAAAATCAAATAAAGCAAACATCAATTTCAAAGATTTACTGACCCATTATGCAGGGCTTCAAGCTTGGATTCCGTTTTATAAAGCAACATTGGATAGCAATAATAAACCATTAGAAAAATATTATCATAAAGTTCCAAGCGCTGCATTTTCTACCAAAGTAGCTGACGATCTCTATATTAGAAATGATTATCATGATACGATTATGAAAATCATTGCTAACAGTCCTTTATCGATTAAAAAGGAGTACAAATACAGTGATTTTACCTTCATTATCTTAAAAGAATATTTAGAGCGAAAAACAAAACAACCACTTGAGGTATTGAGTCAAAAAAACTTTTATAGTTCCCTTGGTATGAATTATACGCTTTACAATCCCTTGACAAAATTCAATAAAAATGAAATCGCACCATCAGAAATAGATACTTATTTTCGCCATCAAGTGGTGCAAGGATATGTACATGATATGGCCGCAGCAATGGAAGGTGGAGTTGCGGGTCATGCCGGAATTTTCTCGAATGCAATGGATGTGGCTAAAATGATGCAACTTTATTTACAGAAAGGAAACTATGGTAATATTCAATATTTTTCTGCTGCAACATTCGATGCTTTTAATACGTCTTATTACGCCGCTGAAGGTGTAGAACGAGGCTTAGGTTTTGATAAACGAATAGGAAAAGATGGTCCCACTTGTGGTTGTGTATCGAAAGCTAGTTTTGGTCATACTGGTTTTACTGGAGATATTGCTTGGGTAGATCCAGAAACCGAAATTGTTTATATTTTTCTATCTAACAGAACTTATCCTGAAGTTACAGCCGAAGGAAATAAATTAGCAAAAGAAAAAATTAGAGAAGAAATTCAACAAATAATTCAAGATGCAATTATCAAATAGCTTCGTAAAGTCTAAAAATTAAATTGCATGAATTTTTATAATCGGATGTAAAACTTTTAACTTTACCCAATAAGATATCTATTATGCGTTTAAAAAATCAATAAAGCAAAACGTTGATATTCTTTATTTTTTTACATGGTCAAAAAAAGACTTTATTTTTATTACTTAAATTATGAATTCAAATATAGAATCTCTTTATCAAATTGCACAAAAGCCAACACGTACAATTATTGGTTTGATGTCAGGAACTTCATTAGATGGTTTGGATGTGGCTTTATGTGAAATTTCAGCTTCAGGTGAAGAAACAGAGGTAAAATTAATTGAATTTGAAACTGTTGATTATTCCGAAGACATAAAATTGGAAATCAGATCTGTTTTTGCAAAACAAACAATTGATTTTCAAAAACTCGTTTTACTGAATGAATGGATTGGTATTCTACATGCGAATATGATTTTGGAATGTTTAAATAAATGGCAAATTGATGCAGATAAAATCGATTTAATCGCATCCCACGGTCAAACAGTTTTTCATGCTCCTAAGATTTTACACCAACAAGAAAAATTCCCAAATGCCACATTGCAAATTGGAGATGGCGATCATATAGCAGTTAAAACAAGAATTATAACCGTATCTGATTTTAGACAAAAACATGTTGCCGCGGGCGGCGAAGGCGCACCTTTAGCCGTTTATGGTGATTACTTCCTGTTTTCAAAAAAAGGAGAAAATAGAATTATGCTCAACATGGGCGGAATTTCAAATTTCACTTACTTGCCTACTTCTAGTAATCCAGAAGAGGTTTTTGTAACCGATACAGGAACCGGAAACACCTTGAGTGATGCCTTTACAAAACTTCATTTTCCAAATAAATCATTTGATCAAGATGCAGAAATTGCTAAAACGGGTTCGGTAAATGAGTCACTTTTAGAAAGTTTAAAATCACATGATTTTTTTACAAAGTCGTTTCCTAAAACTACAGGTCCAGAACTTTTTAATATAGATTATGTAAAAAAAGCTCAAGCCCAAAGCAACACAACAAACATTTCAATTTCTGATTTATTAGCAACATTAACTCGCTTTAGTGCTGAAACTATTGCCGAGGCTATACATTTTGTAATAAATACCAGTATTTATGATCCTCAAACATTTACTATTTACATGTCTGGTGGCGGTGCACACAATCCATTATTAGTGCAATGGCTTAAAGAATTATTGCCTTGTACTTTTGCAAAAACCGATGATTTAGGAATTTCGGGAGATGCTAAAGAAGCGTTACTATTTGCTATTCTGGCTAATGAAACTGTTTCTGGAGGAAAATCAAATTTTGGAAAACTCAAAGGAATTCCTTCCGTATCTATGGGGAAAATTTCTTTCCCGTATTAAAAAAACTAAAACTAACCAAACTAATACCATGCAAAAAGAACGTTTAATTTCACTTGATGTCTTCAGAGGATTTACCATTTTACTGATGACTATTGTAAATAATCCCGGAAGTTGGTCTCATATTTATCCTCCGTTAGAACATGCCGACTGGAACGGCTGTACCCCTACTGATTTAGTTTTCCCCTTTTTTATTTTCATAATGGGAACAGCAATTCCATTTGCTATGCCTTCAAAACTGTTGGATTATGCCGTTTTTAATAAAATTTTGGTTCGTTCGTTACGCATTTTCTGTTTGGGTTTATTTTTAAATTTCTTTAGTCGAATTGAAGTGTTATCATTAGAAGGCATTCCTTTATTAATTGCAAGACTGATAATAACATTTGCAGTAGCTTATGCCCTTTTAGGAAACTTCACTTTAAAAATTAAATCGTACTTAGTTTTTCTATTATTAGCAATACTATTATTCTTGGCTTATAGTGGTATTCCGGCTTATGAAGACGTTAGAATTCCAGGAGTTTTACAAAGAATTGGAATTGTTTATTTCTTTAGTTCCCTATTATATTTAAAAACAAATCTTAAAACACAACTTGTAATAGCATCCATTATCTTGCTGGTTTATTGGGCTCTGATGACCTTAATCCCTGTTCCCGGATTTGGGCCAGCAAATTTAGAAAAAGGGACCAACTTAGCTGCTTGGATAGATAATTTAGTACTCAATGGTCATTTATGGGCTTCCTCTAAAACTTGGGATCCAGAAGGGATTTTAAGTACCTTACCAGCAATAGCCTCGGGAATCTTAGGAATGTATATTGGTCAGATTTTAAATAAACCAATTGAAAAATTAGAAATAGTTAAAAAAACAGCCATTGCCGGAATTATTCTGCTAATTCTAGGACTAATTTGGGGAATTGTTTTTCCAATAAACAAATCATTGTGGAGTAGTTCTTATGTTTTATACACAGCAGGAATTGCCTCTTTGTGCCTAACACTTTTATACTACATCATTGATGTAGCAGATTATAAAAGATGGACTAAATTATTTTTAGTTTGGGGTGTAAATCCAATGATTGTATTTTTCTTTTCTGGAATAATTCCGAGAGCTTTAAGCGCTATCAAAATTGAAAATCCTAATGGAACGAGTGAACCAATTAATCTTCAAAAATTTATATACGATTTTAACATCGTTCCTCTTTTTAGTGATCCGTTAAATGCATCTCTATTTTATGCTGTGGGATACGCAGTGTTTTGGAGTTTAATTTTATGGGGATTTTATAAATATAAATTATTCTTTAAAGTATAAATTTTAAAATCATTATTAAACATTTTACACAGGAGCAACTCTAATTTGGCAAAGAAATTGAAGCAGGAAAATAAGTCAAATTATAAAACCTATTTCTCTGGTAAATTTCACTAAAAAAACTAATTTTGATTACTTTATAAATAAAAATCTGATGAACAATTACAAGCACATTCTTTTAGTTATTTCCTTTCTTACATGCTCTTTTTCGAAAGGAAATGCACAAGAATTGGTAGCCCATCCCAAAAATGAATTTAGAGCCGTTTGGATTGCAACGGTAGCAAATATAGACTGGCCAAAAACGAGCACAGATAACGTTGCCAAACAAAAAGCCGATTATTTAGAGATTTTAGATACTTATAAGAGATTAAATTATAATGCTGTCATTGTTCAGATTCGTAGTGTAGGCGATGCTTTTTATCCATCAAAATTAGCACCTTGGTCCAAATATTTAACTGGAAAAGAAGGAAAGGCACCCAACCCCTATTTTGATCCATTAGAATGGATGATTACAGAAGCACATCAAAGAGGCTTCGAATTTCATGCTTGGTTAAATCCGTATCGTGCAACAATGAATTTAAAAACGGAAGAATTAAGTCCTGAGCATGATTTTTATAAACATCCAGATTGGATGATTAAATATGCTGGAAAATATTATTATAACCCTGCACTTCCAGAGGTTCAAAACCATCTAACGGCTGTTGTTGAAGAAGTAGTGGCTAATTATGACATAGATGCTATTCACTTTGATGATTATTTTTATCCGTATAAAGTTCCAGGAGAAAAATTTAACGATGCGGCCTCTTTTATAAAATATGGAGACGGAATGTCCTTAGAAGATTGGAGACGATCTAACGTAAACGATTTTGTAAGATGCATTGCTATTGCCATAAAAAACAGTAAACCTTGGGTACAATTCGGAATCAGTCCTTTTGGAGTTTGGCGCAATAAATCTGTAGATTCTAGAGGTTCAGAAACAGAATCTGGTCAAACCAATTATGATGATTTATTTGCAGATCCAATGGCTTGGATGGAATACAGGTGGATTGATTACTTAATACCACAATTGTATTGGAGTATGGATCACCCAAAAGCTTCTTATTCAAAACTCTTACGCTGGTGGTCAGAAAACTCCAAAAATGTAGCCGTTTATATTGGAAACGGAAGTTATAAAATCAACGCAGATTCTGACAAAAGATGGAATAATCCAAAAGAAATTCCAAATCAAATTGACTATGCAAGAAACTATAAAAACATTCAAGGAAATGCTTTTTTTAGCGCTAAATCATTTATAAATAGGAATCAAAGTGTTACAAAATTACTTATAGAAAATCAATATAAATATCCAGCGCTTCCTATAGTGGTGCCAAATTCTGTTAAAAAAATGGTCATTGTACCATCACCAACTAATATCGTTACAGATTCTCTATCGACGCGTTTTAATGTGCAATATCCTTTATATAGTAAAGTGCGTTATCTAATGGTTTATAGTGCTCCATCCAGTATAAAAATTGATATTAACGATGCCACTCAAATTAGTAATAAAATAGCTTACAAACAAAATAGTGATACTGTAGAGGTTGTTATTCCTACTGACAAATTTGATAAAAATGCGACTTATGCGATCACATTTATAGACTATTATGGTAATGAAAGTGAACCTACAGAACTACAATTTGCACAATAAACTTAACTGACTTTAATTTCCCTAGATGAAAACAGATAATAGACCTTGGTATTGGATTCCCGTTTTAAATTTTGCTTCTGGATTTCCCTACGTAATAATCATATCCGTTTCTGTATTAATGTACAAAAACCTGGGAATAAGCAATGAAGACATTGGTTTTTATACTAGTTTACTTTATTTACCTTGGGTAATAAAACCATTATGGAGTCCATTTATAGACTTGTATGGTACTAAAAGAAAATGGTTTTTATTGATGCAATTACTAATTTCGATTGCATTTTTAATAGTAGGTTTTATTATTCCCACGAGCCAATTTTTCATACTGAGTTTAGCTGTTTTTTGGATGGCTGCATTTGCATCGGCATCCAATGATGTTGCCAGTGATGGCTTTTACATGTTGGCTTTAGAGAAACAACAACAATCTTTCTTTTTAGGAATTCGAAGCACGTTTTACCGAGCATCAATGCTAACTGGAAATGGCTTAATTATATTATTAGCAGGTTATTTAGAACATCGCTTTGGTAATAATTTTCAGGCATGGTCTTACACGATGATTTTCGTTGGAATTGTAATGTCATTATTAACACTTTACAACTTTTTTGCTACGCCAAAAACAGAGCTTCCAATTGCTTTAGGCGAAAAGGAAGAGAAAAATTTTGGAAAAGTATTCAGCAGTTTTTTTAAGAAAAAACAAATCGGATTAATTCTAGCATTTATTCTTGTATTTCGTTTAGGAGAATCGCAATTATTAAAAATGCTAACTCCTTTTTTAGTAGATCCAATAGCAAATGGTGGAATGGGTTTACAGACTGAAGATGTAGGTATTATATATGGAACTTTAGGATTAATTGCACTAACGATTGGTGGGATTTTAGGCGGAATTGCTATTTCTAAAGATGGATTAGGAAAATGGCTCCTTCCTATGATTTTAGTGATGCACTTGCCTATAATAGGATTTGTTTTATTATCACATTTTCAGCCACAAGATGTCATGCACATTGTCATAAATAATTCTTATGCAAACATAGATTATTCAATGAATACTTATACCAGTTTAGTAGTAATAATTGAACAATTTGGTTACGGTTTTGGTTTTGCTGCTTTTATGATGTATTTAATATATGTTGCAGATGGCGAATCTAAAACATCCCACTACTCTATTGCGACTGGATTTATGGCACTTGGAATGATGCTACCGGGAATGATAAGTGGTTATATTCAAGAATATTTAGGATATGGAAATTTCTTTATTTGGGTGTTCCTGGCAACTATTCCAGGATTAATATTATCTCGTTTTTTAGTTTTTCCAAAGGAATTTGGTAAGAAAACGGTATAAAAGGGTTCTAAAAAAAATCTACAAAATTCTAATGTAAAATTGTAAAATTTTTACAATGCTGTAACACGATACAAAATGAGTAGTAAAATAATAATCTTCGCTGAAAATTTTTAAAATTTTATCTGGCACTACTAAATTAAATACAATGACTTTAGAACAAAAAATAGGACAATTCTTTTTTCCAGCCGTTTTTATAAACGATACCGAAGAAAATATTCAAGAAACAGAACGATTAATAAGAGATCATAATATTGGTGGTTTAACTTTTTTTCATAGTAGAGCCAGTGCCGCTACCAATTATGAAACCAAGAAAAAAGTAATTCTAAACGATGACAGTTGCCAGCGTTTGAAAGAACTTATCGTTCGTTATCAAAAATGTGCTCCTACACCACTATTGATGAGTATTGATGCCGAATGGGGATTGGCCATGCGTGTCGAAAAAACACCCCAATATCCTTATGCTATTACTCTTGGTGCATTGCCAAAATCGCAATCCCATCTAGTTTACGAAGTTGGAAAGCAGATTGGTTTAGATCTAAAATCAGTTGGAATACATTATAATTTAGCTCCTTTGGCTGATATCAATAATAATCCAAATAACCCCGTAATTGGCTATCGTTCATTTGGTGAAAACAAAGAAAAGGTAAGTGATTTTGCTTTAGAATATCTTAGAGGAATGAACGATGTGGGTGTTTTAGGATGCCTCAAACATTTTCCTGGACACGGAAATACTAATGTGGACTCTCATTTGGGATTACCCATTTTAGAGGAAAATTTAGAGCAATTATTAGCAAACGAACTAGTTCCATTTATCAAAGGAATCGAGAATAATGTAGATTCGATAATGATTGGTCACTTAGCTGTTCCTGCTTTAAATGAAGGAAAAGACACTTCTGCAACTTTATCAAAATCAATTATAGAAACCCTTTTACGCAAACAATTAAATTATGATGGTTTAGTAATTTCTGATGCACTTAATATGCGAAGCGTTTCTGATTTATATGAAAAGAAAGGGCAATTGGAGTGGGAAGCTTTCAATGCTGGAAACGATATCTTGTGCTTTGCAGTAAATGTTAGAGAAGGAATTCAAGAAATTCTAAAAAACGCTTCTCCTCAAAGAATTGAAGAAAGCTATAATCGTTTGTGGAAATGTAAAGAAAAAGTAGGCATTTTAAATGAAAATTTTAATTTCATACAAAACTCCACTATCAATTTTGATTTTGATAAAACCTCAGAATTAAATTTAAAAATAGCCCAAAATTGCATTACTAAAATTAAAGATAACCAAAATACAGACCTTGTTTATTCTGCAAAAGCAAACAACAGTTTAGCCAAAATAAGCCTCTATAAAAACTGTGATAATTCATTTTTTAAAAATTTATCTCCCAATTTATCTTCTCCAGAATTTTCTTTTGAAATTGAAAACGAAATTAGCTTAACTAATTTAGAAGAAAATCTAAAAGAGTTTGATACGTTAATTATATCCTTGTTTGTACCAAAAGCAAAACCATTAAATAATTTTGACTTAGAAGACTCTATTTTAGAATTTTTAAAAAAAATATTTTCATCTAAAAAATGTATTTTATATGTCTTTGGTAATCCTTATGTTTTACAAGTCATTCCAAACGTAACTTCAGCACTGGGAATTATACAAATGTATCAGGATTTTGAAGAATTTCAACAAGCAGCAGCCAATCAATTACTGTTAGATTCTGAATGCCAAGGAACACTACCTGTGACCATTAGCAATTTATAAAAAAAGAAATTATTTAAAAAAAAATAATGCTTTATATAAATGCTATTATTTACAAAACATTAAAATAATCCCATAAATTCAAAAACTAATAATACTAAATTACATCTATAATTTGGAGTTGAAAAAGAGTTTAAAGATCATTTGAAATAGGAGTTTTCAAAAATTCACTTTAGGCTCATAGCAACATTTTTATCTATATTGCAAACTTAAACGATATAGAATGGATACCAAAATTAACAGAAATAAAGAATTATCAATTGGAGAAGCTTTAATTCCTGTTGCGGCACTTATTACAATGTTAGGTTTTAATGTTTATGTTTTTGGCGATGAAGCTTTAAGCGGCAGTAATCAATTTGTTTTATTACTAGGGGCTGCAGTGGCTGCAATAGTGGGCTTTTTTAACAAAGTTACTTTTATCAAAATGATGGAAGAAGTAGCCGAAAATATTAAAGCTACCGTTGGCGCTATTTTGATATTATTAATGGTCGGTGCGTTGGCCGGTACTTGGCTTATTAGCGGAATCATTCCCTCAATGATTTATTATGGTTTACAAATCCTAAGTCCAGCAATTTTTTTACCGGCTACTTTAATCATATGTTCTATAATTTCTATAGCAACAGGAAGTTCTTGGACTACTAGTGCTACGGTTGGTATTGCACTAATTGGTGTAGGTGGCGCTTTAGGTTTTGATCTAGGAATGGTAGCAGGCGCAGTAATTTCTGGTGCTTATTTTGGAGATAAATTATCACCAATGTCAGACACAACAAACCTTGCTCCTGCTATGGCCGGAACAGATTTGTTTACGCATATTCGCTATATGGCATTGACAACCATACCAACTTATATCCTCACACTTATTTTATTTATTATTCTAGGTTTATCAGTAGATATTAAGGGTGATGTTGATATAGCCAAACTACTAACAGATATTCAAACTTCTTTTACAATCTCACCTTGGCTATTTGCTGTACCTGTAATTGTTATTGGTTTAATTGTTAGAAAAACAGAACCATTAATTGCTTTATTAATAGGCACATTATTAGCTGGCTTTTTTGCTTTATTTTTTCAGCCACAAATCATTAATCAAATCGCAGGAGTAGAACAAATGACTTTTCAATCGGCATATAAAGGAATTATGAATGCTATTACTGCAGAGGTAATTGTACCAACGGAAAATAAAACATTAGAAACACTTTTCACCTCTGGTGGAATGCAAAAAATGCTGGGTACAATTTGGTTAATTCTTTGTGCAATGGTTTTTGGTGGTGTCATGGATGCTATTGGTGCTTTGTCAAGAATTAGTCAATCATTGCTTAAATTAGCGCATACTACTTTTGGTTTATTTGCAGCAACCGTAGGAAGCTGTTTAGCACTAAACATAACGGCATCAGATCAATATTTAGCCATAGTAGTTCCAGGAAAAATGTTCGCAAAAGCTTATAAAAATAAAGGTTTAGCACCAGAAAATTTAAGTCGAACTCTTGAAGATGCAGGAACTGTTTCTTCTGTTTTAATACCTTGGAATACTTGCGGAGCTTATCATGCTGGAACTTTAGGGGTTTCAACTATAGATTATTTGCCTTATGCCTTTTTTAATATTATTAGTCCTTTCATGACTTTAATTTTTGCTGCTTTTAACATCAAAATTAGACAGTTAGTATCAGAAGTAAAAATTTAATTTTAAAATGCTGTATTTCAATTATTGTTTCCAATTTCACAATATTTTGCTCATTTTCTAATATTTTTTAATGATATAACAAAAAACTATGATTTAATAAAAAGTTATAATCATAATCAATTAAAATTATCTATCTTTAGAGTAAATTTGTATTAGAAAATAACGAATAAATAAAAACATATGGAACATTCTAACGAAATTGGCAAGTGTCCTTTTAGTCAAAAAGAAGATACTTCAAAAGAAGTAATTACCAATCAACATTGGTGGCCAAAATCACTAAACTTAGATATATTAAGTCAACATGATTCAAAAACAAATCCTTTAGGAAATGACTTCAATTATGCTGAAGAGTTTAAGAAATTAGATTTAGAAGCATTAAAAAATGATCTTAAAAAATCAATGACAGAAAGCCAGGATTGGTGGCCTGCAGATTGGGGTCATTATGGTGGATTGATGATTCGTTTGGCTTGGCACTCTGCTGGAACGTATAGAATTTCCGATGGCCGTGGTGGTAGTGGAACCGGAAATCAACGTTTTGCACCTTTAAATAGTTGGCCTGATAACGGAAACTTAGATAAAGCACGCAGGTTATTATGGCCTATCAAGAAAAAATATGGTAACAAAATATCTTGGGCAGATTTAATCGTTTTAGCCGGAAACATGGCTTACGAATCAATGGGTTTTAAAACTTTTGGATTTGCGGGTGGACGAAAAGACATTTGGAATCCTCAAAAAGAAGTGTATTGGGGAGCTGAAAAAGAATGGTTAGCAAAATCAGGAAGTGAAGGCAGCAGGTATTCTGGAGAAAGAGATTTAGAAAATCCTTTAGCAGCTGTAATGATGGGATTGATTTATGTGAACCCAGAAGGAGTTGATGGGGTTCCTGATCCTTTAAAAACGGCACATGACGTTCGCGTTACTTTCGAAAGAATGGCTATGAATGACGAAGAAACTTGTGCATTGACTGCAGGAGGTCATACCGTTGGAAAAGCGCACGGAAACGGGGATGCTTCTAAACTAGGAAAAGAACCAGAAGGCGGAGAAATTCATGATCAAGGTTTTGGTTGGATCAATCCAAGTGGAAATGGTGCTAATACCATAACTAGTGGTTTAGAAGGTTCTTGGACCACAAATCCTACGCGTTGGGACAATGAATATTTTCATTTGCTATTAACTTATGATTGGGAATTGAAAAAAAGTCCAGCTGGTGCTTGGCAATGGGAACCAATTAATATCAAAGAGGAAGACATGCCTGTTGATGCTTATGATCCAACAGTAAAAAGAAATCCTATTATGACGGATGCCGATATGGCGATGAAAATGGATCCGAAATACAGAGTGATATCAGAGCGTTTTCATAAAGATCCTGCCTATTTTAATGATGTTTTTGCTAGAGCTTGGTTTAAATTAACACACCGGGATTTAGGTCCAAAAAATAGATATTTAGGCGCTGAT
This sequence comes from Flavobacterium pygoscelis, assembly GCF_023162025.1. NCBI lineage: Bacteria > Pseudomonadati > Bacteroidota > Flavobacteriia > Flavobacteriales > Flavobacteriaceae > Flavobacterium > Flavobacterium pygoscelis. Next base: position 197,878 of record NZ_JALNUB010000006.1, read on the forward strand.
GTTCCTAATGAAGAATTGGTTTGGCAAGATCCAATTCCAACAGTAGATTACACTTTATCAGAAACTGAAATTGAAGAGTTAAAAGTAAAACTACTTAATAGTGGTTTAACAAGAGTAGAATTGATCAATACCGCTTGGGATAGCGCAAGAACTTTTAGAGGTTCTGATTTTAGAGGAGGTGCAAACGGTGCAAGAATTCGTTTAGCTCCTCAAAAAGATTGGATTGCAAATGAACCAGAACGATTACAAAAAGTAATTACAAAATTGACTGAAATTCAATCTGGATTAGCAAAAAAAGTCAGTATCGCTGATTTAATTGTACTTGGCGGAAGCGCAGCTATTGAAAAAGCGGCTCAAGATGGTGGGTTTAATGTAAAAGTTCCTTTTTATGCAGGAAGAGGAGATTCTAGTGACGCACAAACCGATGCAAACTCTTTTGGCGTTTTAGAACCAACCAATGATGCTTTTAGGAATTTCATGAAAAAAGAAAACACTGCTCAACCCGAAGAATTAATGCTGGATAAAGCACAATTATTAGGATTGATCGCTCCAGAAATGACCGTTTTGCTTGGCGGAATGCGTGTTCTTGGTACAAACTATAATGGTACCAAAATGGGCGTTTTCACTAATAATGAAGGTGTTTTGACCAATGATTTCTTTGTTAATTTAACGGATATGAATTACAGTTGGAAATCAGTTGGAGAAAATTTATATAACATTGTAGATAGAAAATCTGGAGTAACAAAATGGACCGCTAGTCGTGTAGATTTAGTTTTCGGATCTAATTCTATATTAAGATCTTATGCAGAAGTATATGCGCAAGATGATAATAAAGAAAAATTCGTCCAGGATTTTGTCAAAGTTTGGACAAAAGTGATGAATTTAGATCGTTTTGATTTAAATTAAAATTTAATATGTTTTGCTTAAAATCCACCATTTATATGGTGGATTTTTTTTTACAAACAGATAATTTACAGAATATAAAATGAAAAAAAACATTAAAAAGTATCTTTATAACGAATAGGTTTTGCTTATGATTTGATAAGAAAATACCATAAATTTATACAAATAGCTTGTCCTTTTTTTGTACTTTTGTACTACAAAAAATAATAACAATCTAAATTAAAATTATATGTCTTTAGTAGGAAAAAAATTCCCAAGTATTGCAGTAGATGCCATTTCAGAAATGGGTGATAATTTAAAAATTAATATTTTTGAAGAAGCTACAAAAAACAACAAAAAAGTACTTTTGTTTTGGTATCCAAAAGATTTTACTTTTGTTTGCCCAACGGAATTACACGCTTTTCAAGCTGCTTTACCTGAATTTGAAAAAAGAAATACAATCGTAATTGGAGCTTCTTGCGATACGAATGAAGTACACTTTGCTTGGTTAAATACTCCAAAAAACAATGGTGGAATTGAAGGAGTAACTTATCCAATTCTAGCTGACACTAATAGAAATTTATCAAATATTTTAGGAATTCTTGATATTGATTCTACAGAGTATTCTGAAGAAACGGATTCTGTAATTGTTGAAGGATCTAATGTTACTTTTAGAGCTACTTATTTGATTGATGAAACTGGAAAAATTTTCCACGAAAGTGTTAATGATATGCCATTAGGTCGTAACGTAAACGAATACTTACGTATGGTTGACGCTTACACACACATCCAAGAAAAAGGAGAAGTTTGTCCTGCAAACTGGGAAGCTGGTAAAGAAGCAATGAGTGCAGACAGAAAAAGTACAGCTGAATATTTAAGCTTAAACTAAATTAATAACAATGTAATTTGTCATAGCAGTTTTAAATAATGCTATGACAAATTATTTTTTAAATTCAAAAATATGTTAATCGAATTAACCGAAGATACGTTACAGGATTTAATCTCAAAAAATGAGAAAGTTGTAGTTCAATTTTCTGCCTCTTGGTGCGGAAACTGTAGAATTATGAAACCTAAATTTAAAAAATTAGCCGCTGAAAATGAAGCTATTACTTTTGCTCTAGTAGATGCCGAAAATTTTCCAGAATCTAGAAAACTAGCTAACGTGAGTAATCTGCCAACTTTTGCCACTTTTGTAAATGGTAAACTAGTAAATGAAACTCAGACTAATAAACAAGAAGTACTTATTGATTTAGTGCAAGAGATTGTTTAATTTATTTAGCCGTTTTATTCCAAATTAAAATTTAAAAACACAAAATAACTAAACCTATGAAATTACCTGTAATTAAGCATTTAACTCAATTTATAGAAGAAAATGATGAAGATTATATCGTAGAAACTATTGAAGTACTAGAAGCAATGACTGAGATTTCATCACTTAAAGATGAGGAATTAGATGTAATTGGAGAGTTGATTTCAAACATGTATGGTTCTTTAGAAGTGAATAAATTAATAAAATCTGGAGTCGATAAAAAAGAAGCTTTGAATACTTTTATGAAAAGAGTTTTAGGCGCTATAGACAAATAAAATAATTCATACTACCCTATTGAAGAACGTACTCCTAATCAAGTACGTTTTTTTTTGTTTAAGAAATTAAACAGTAAGAATTTATACTACTTACTATTTCAACCCAAAAAAGGGAAACTTTAAACCTAGAATTGAGAACAAAATCTTAAATAATTTTCATACTTTTGAACCTCACAAAAAAATTGACATCATGGCATCAATAACATTAGGAGGAAATCCTATTCACACTTCAGGACAATTACCTGCAGTTGGCACTAAATTGAGTGATTTTAAATTAATTAACACTGATCTTTCTGATGTTTCATTAGGAGATTTTTCAGGAAAGAAAGTAGTCATAAATATTTTTCCAAGTATTGATACAGGTACCTGTGCAGCATCCGTTAGAAAATTTAACGAAAGTGCTAGCCAATTAGATAACACTACTGTTTTATGCATTTCAAGAGATTTACCATTTGCACAAAAACGTTTTTGTGGCGCAGAAGGACTTGAAAATGTAGTTAACTTATCGGATTTTAAAAATGGTGATTTTGGAAAAAAGAACGGTTTAGAAATAACTGACGGACCTTTAGCTGGTTTGCACTCAAGAGCAATTATTGTTTTAGATGAAAAAGGAACAATAATACACACCGAGCAAGTAGCCGAAATTGCTGACGAACCTAATTACGAAGCTGCATTAGCAGTATTATAAAACTTCATTAATGGAATTTCAAAAAGACAATACCTTCATCACAGGTAGAATGAAGAGCATGACCTATGCTTATAAAGGGGCTATAAAACTAATCACAACGGAACACAGTGTAATGGTTCAATTTTCCTTAGGAATTTTGATGACCATTGCTGGGTTTTATTTTGGTATTTCAAAAACAGAATGGCTCTTTCAAATTTTTGCTATTGGTTTAGTTTTAAGTGTAGAAGGTTTGAACACTGCTATTGAGAAAATAGCAGATTTTATACATCCTAATTATCACGAAAAAATTGGATTTATTAAGGATATCGCTGCAGGAGCCGTGTTCTTTGCTGCAATGACAGCAATCGCAATTGGTTTAACAATATATGTGCCTCTATTTTTATAGGCTTTAGTACAAAAAAGAATGGCAAAAACAATAAAAACAGCTTCTTCAAACAAGAAAAATGAAACTATTGCGGAGACAAAAACTCCAATAAAACTTACCAAGCAGCACAAAATTGTTATTGGTTCTTTATTAGTTTTATTTTCTATAGCTCTATTGTTTGCGTTTGTTTCCTTTTTTATTTACGGACAGCAAGATCAAAGTGCCGTTGGCGAATTAACCGACCGATCTGAGATCGTAGAAAACTGGTTGGGTAAATTTGGCGCTTTTTTAGCCAATTTATTAATATACAAAGGCTTTGGCCTTGCTGCATTTGTATTTGTACGTTTATTTTTTCTTACCGGAATTTATATGGTGCTGGGCATTAGTGTACGAAAATTAAAAAACACTTGGTTTTGGGATTTATTCGTAATTATAATTTTGTCCATATTGTTTGGTTTTTTTGCAACATCAGCACCAGAATTAGGCGGAACAATAGGATATGAATTAAATTTATTTTTGCAAGATTACCTCGGTAAAACAGGAACTTTATTAACTTTAATCTTCGGATTAATAATTTACATTATTTTCAAAATAAAGTTATCACCAGAAAGCATACAATCCTTTTTTAGTGATACTAAAAAAGAAACAAACCCTACTGTTAATACTGAAATTTCAAATAATAAAAATACTGATTACAATTTAGAAGAGTTTGCTGTTGTTGATGAAGAAGACACTATTCACCTAAAAACTAATGGCACTCAATTTGAAATCAATAAAGAAGCGTTAAAGCCTACTATTAACAACTCGTCTGATATAAATAGAGATCCTATTGCAAAACCTCTTGCAATGGAAATTATGCCACCACCATTACCTGAAGTTATGGTTGGTGCAGGTGAATCATTTGTAATTGAAACCGCTCCCGAAGAAGATATAATTGAAGAGAATCTCGCATCAAGATTAGTGGCTGATTTTGGTTTATTTGACCCTACATTAGATTTATCAAATTATAAATTTCCAACCATTGATTTATTAAAAGAATATTCAACTGGAGGAATTACGATAAACCAAGAGGAATTAGAAGAAAATAAAAACCGAATTGTAGATACACTTCGAAATTATAAAATTGAAATAGCTCAAATAAAAGCAACCGTAGGACCCTCAGTTACTTTATATGAAATCGTACCAGAAGCCGGAATTCGTATTTCTAAAATTAAAAGTTTAGAGGATGATATTGCGTTATCACTTTCGGCATTAGGAATTCGTATCATTGCTCCAATTCCTGGGAAAGGAACGATAGGAATAGAAGTTCCTAATAAAAATCCAACGATGGTTTCTATGAAAAGTGTAATTGGCTCTGCCAAATTTCAAGAAGCTGAAATGGAATTACCAATTGCCCTTGGAAAAACAATTTCTAATGAAACATTTGTAGTTGATTTAGCTAAAATGCCTCACTTATTAATGGCTGGTGCAACTGGTCAAGGAAAATCAGTTGGATTAAATGCGGTTCTTACTTCACTTTTATACAAAAAACATCCAGCAGAAGTTAAATTTGTTTTAGTCGATCCTAAAAAAGTAGAATTGACTCTTTTTAATAAAATAGAAAGACATTATTTAGCGAAACTTCCAGACATGGATGACGCCATTATCACTGATAATGCAAAAGTGGTTAATACATTGAACTCACTTTGTGTAGAAATGGACAATCGCTACACTTTGTTAAAAGATGCAATGGTACGTAACATCAAAGAATACAATGATAAATTTAAAGCAAGAAAACTGAATCCTGAAAATGGACATCGCTTTCTTCCTTATATCGTGTTAGTCGTAGATGAATTTGCCGATTTGATTATGACTGCGGGTAAAGAAGTAGAAGTTCCTATTGCTCGTTTAGCACAACTTGCGCGTGCTATTGGAATTCACTTAATTATTGCAACACAAAGACCATCGGTAAACGTGATTACAGGTTTGATAAAAGCCAACTTCCCTGCTAGAATTGCTTTTAGAGTTACTTCAAAAATTGACTCTCGAACAATTCTTGATACACAGGGAGCAGATCAATTAATTGGTCGTGGAGATATGCTTTACACCAATGGAAATGATGTAGTACGTGTACAATGTGCTTTTATCGATACACCTGAGGTTGAAAAGATAACAGAATTCATTGGTTCACAAAAAGCATATGCAACTGCTTATTTACTTCCAGAGTTTATTGGAGAAGATAGTGGCATCAATCTTGATATGGATATATCCGACAGAGATACTTTATTTAGAGAAGCAGCAGAAATTATTGTTAATGCCCAACAAGGATCAGCCTCTTTATTACAAAGAAAACTAAAATTAGGCTACAATAGAGCGGGTAGATTAATTGACCAACTTGAAGCTGCAGGAATTGTTGGCCCATTTGAAGGAAGTAAAGCACGAAGCGTAAATATTCTAGATATGAGTTCTCTTGATCAATTTTTCAATAATGAACAAAATAAATAATACAATGAAAGTAACAAATCAAGATTTTATAAAAAATTTAGGCTCAAAAATTCTTCTCATAACCGCCTTATTCCTTATTGGATTTTCAGGGCAAGCACAAGATAAGAAAGCTAAAGAACTACTAGACCAAGTTGCAGCTAAGGTAAAAAGCTATGATAATATCACCATTGACTTTAAATATTCTTTAAATAATTCTAAAGAAAATATAAACCAAGATAGTAAAGGAAATGTAATTATGAAAGGCAATCAATATGTCTTAAATTTCATGGGCGTTACAAAAATATTTGATGGTAAAAAAACCTATACTATCGTACCAGAAGATGAAGAAGTGACTGTTTCGACGGTAAATGAAAAAGATGACAATGCAATAACACCATCAAAAATGTTGACTTTTTTCAATACGGGATACAAATACAATATGGACATATTGCAAAATGTAAAAGGAAGAAAAATTCAATACATTAAATTAGTTTCTACAAACCCAAAAGACCAGAGAAAAGAGGTGTTATTAGGTATTGATGTGCAGACCAAACACATTTACAATTTAATTGAAGTGGGTAAAAAAGGTACAAAAACAACATTAACGGTTAATTCTTTCAAAACGAATCAACCTTTGTCAAAAAATCAATTTACCTTTGCGGGAAGTAAATATCCAAATTACTACATTAACAAATTAGATTAATGCATTAGGTGAAAATTCTTGACAAATACTTATTAAAAACCTTTCTGACTACATTTGCTACGGTATTTGTAATCCTATTTTTCATATTTATACTTCAAACTGTTTGGTTATTTATATCGGAACTTGCGGGTAAAGATTTAGATTTCTTGATGGTTCTTAAATTTTTGGCTTTTTCGATGCCAAGGATTGTACCACTAGTATTACCCCTATCTATATTGCTTGCTTCGATCATGACTTTCGGGAATTTAGCCGAAAATTATGAATTTGCTGCAATGAAATCATCTGGAATTTCGCTTCAAAGATCCATGCGAAGTTTAACTGTTTTTATAATCTTATTAAGTATTGTTGCTTTCTTTTTTGCTAATAATGTGATTCCTTTTGCTGAGTATAAATTTATTAATTTTAGGAAAAACATAGCGCAACTCAAGCCTGCATTAGCAATTGCAGAAGGACAATTTAATGATGTTGGTTTTTATAATATCAAAGTAAATAAAAAAAGTGGACCAGAGGGAAATACTCTCACGGGAATCACCATTCATAAAAAATCTCAAATAGGTGACGGCAGTAAAACCGTAATTAAAGCTAAAAATGGTAAATTGATAAGTAGTGAACAGTCTAGCATTCTACAATTGGTGCTTAATGACGGTTATTATTATGAAGATATTGTACCCAAAAAATATGAAGATCGCGATAAAATGCCTTTTGCGAAAAGTTCCTTCAAAAAACAAATTATAAACATTGATTTATCTGAATTAAATAAAGTAGATGTTGATAAGGAATCCGTATCCAATACCAACACTATGTTAAATATTAGTGAACTCAATTACACATTAGATTCATTAAATAAAAACATAAAAACTGATATTCTCTCTTTTGCTGAAAATAGCAATAGTAAAATTGAATTTCCCAAGAAAAATAAATTTATTTCGACACCTAAGAATAAGCCATTACCTAATGATATTTTATCATTATACACAAATGCTGAAAAAATAGAGGTTTTAAAAATGGCTAATAGCAATATAGCGAATAGCATTTATTCAATAGAAGCATCAAATGCAGAGTTTTTAAACAAACATAAAAACATTAACAATCACCTATTAGCACTTTACGATAAGTTTGTAATTATTTTTGCTTGCTTTTTAATGTTTTTCATAGGAGCTCCATTAGGTGCAATTATTAGAAAAGGTGGATTAGGACTTCCTATTGTTTTTGCTATTTTGATATTTATAACTTTTCACTTTATAAATACTTTTGGAAAAAGATTAGCACAAGAGAACGGAATGACTCCATTTATGGGCGCATGGTTATCCTCTCTAATTCTGACTCCATTAGCTATTTTATTGACTTATAGAGCTACTAATGATATAGGTTTAATCAATATGGATGTTATATTAGCTCCATTCCAAAAACTACTAAAAAAACTATTCCCAACACAAAACTAATACCCGAAATGGACTTAAATAAAATACAACTCAACACAATTGAAGAAGCAATTGAAGACATTCGTCAAGGCAAAATAATAATTGTTGTTGATGATGAAGATCGTGAAAATGAAGGTGATTTTTTGGCTGCTGCCGAAAAGGTAACTCCTGAAATGATTAATTTCATGGCTACACACGGACGTGGTTTAATCTGTGCTCCTTTGACAGAAAGCCGTTGTAAAGAATTAGGTCTTCACGTAATGGTTACTAATAATACTGATCCAATGGAAACTGCTTTTACAGTTTCAGTAGATTTAAGAGGGAATGGTGTAACTACAGGAATATCTGCAGCTGACAGAGCAAAAACTGTTTTGTCATTGGTTAATACTGATACAAAACCACATGATTTGGCAAGACCTGGACATATTTTTCCTTTAATTGCAAAACAAGGTGGTGTTTTAAGACGTACAGGGCACACAGAAGCTGCTATTGATTTTGCGCGCTTGGCGGGTTTTAAATCAGCAGGAGTAATTGTTGAAATTATGAATGAAGATGGAACTATGGCACGTTTGCCTCAATTGGTAGAAGTCGCTAAAAAGTTTGATTTAAAATTAGTTTCAATTGAAGCTTTGGTTGCCTATCGCATGCAACATGACAGTTTAATTATCAAAAAAGAAGATTTTGATATAGAAACGCGTTTTGGAGCTTTCCGTTTAAGAGCGTATCAGCAAACGACCAATAAACAAATTCATATTGCATTAACAAAAGGAACCTGGAATCTAGGAGAACCTATTTTAACACGCATTAACTCATCTCAAGTAAATAATGATTTATTAGGAACGCTAACAAATAATGCCGACCAGCAGTTAGACGATATGTTCAAAATAATTAATGAGCAAGGCAAAGGAGCTGTTATTTTTATTAATCAAGATATGCAATCTGTAAATTTATTAAATCGTATCACTGAATTAAAAGAATTACAGACAAAGGGTGAAATGAAAGCACCAAAATTAAAAATCGATAATAAAGATTTTGGAATTGGTGCCCAAATTCTACATGATATTGATATTTCAAAGATAAGATTGGTGTCTAATACGAAACAAGAAAAACGCGTTGGAATGATTGGTTATGGACTTGAAATAACAGAATACGTTAGTTATTAAAAGTTTTTAGTTTCATTTCTGAAATTATTTTCAAAGCTAAAACAAAGGAAATGAAAGGTTTAAAAAATACTTTAAAAAACAGTTGAAATTTTTATTAAAATTGTTTTTGTAAACCGAAAAAGGTGCTTATATTTGCACTCGCAATCAGATAACGAAAGCGACATATTGGAGAAATGGCAGAGCGGTCGAATGCGGCAGTCTTGAAAACTGTTGACTGTAACAGGTCCGGGGGTTCGAATCCCTCTTTCTCCGCCACATAGAGTTTCAAAAGAAACTTTAAAAGTCAAAAGCCTTTAAATACTAGTATTTAAAGGCTTTTTTGTTTTCTGTCAAGACTCAAAAGACACATATACTATCAAAGGCTAGTGTCCCTATTAGTGACCCTCTTATTTTTCATTAAAAATAGGGACACTAAAATTCAAGTATTCCCTGGGAATTCCCCGTGAATGCTAGATACTTTCAAAGTTTTTAAATCAATTTGATTATTAATTTAAAAACCTAAATTATGTTAAAAGTAATTTTTTTCCTCAAGGCCGGAAAAGCAAATTCAAAAGGAGAATCTCCTGTCTTTGCGCGAATCTCCCACAATCAGCAATCTATTGATATGACCACCAGTAAACGTATCTCTAAAGAGAGATGGCAATTTACTAACAACCTTCGAAATGTGCTTAAACTTGAAAAAGAAAAAGTACTCAAACATGCCTTGGACATATTTGAGTTGAACCTCGAAAAAAAATTTAATGAGTTGACTAAAGTTGACCCAGAAATCTCTTTGACTCAACTTAAAAATGAGTTTACAGGGAAAACAAAAACTGAAGGGACAAGCATTTTACACCTGATAGAAACGCATAATAACTATTTTCAAAAAAAGGTCAATACAGACGAAAGATCTAAAGCATCTTTCCAAAAATATGAACGCTCCAAAGAACTACTGACCATCTTTATGAAAAAGCAATATGGAATTCAAGATATTTCATTAAATGAAATATCTAGCGCCTTCATTTATAATCTAGAATCTTTCCTTAAATATGAAAGTGTTTATAAAGGGCGGGTTGGCATTAAAAACAATTCGGTGGTAAAGTATATGAGAATGTATAAAACAGCCTGTTATTACTGCATAAGGATGGGTTTGATAGATAAAAATCCATTTATACTTTACGATGGTAAATTAAATATTAAGAATGCAGTATTCCTAACTCAACAAGAGTTAAACCGCATTGAAAATAAAATGTTCACGACGGAGCGTCTTGAGAGAGTAAAGGACACTTTCCTTTTTAGTTGCTACACAGGATATGCTCCTGTAGATGCATCAAAACTTACTTCAAATAATATATTCCAAGACAATAATGACGCACTTTGGATTATGACTAACAGAACAAAAACGGCAATCAGAGCAAACGTACCTGTACTCCCTCCCACTCTTAAAATTATCAGTAAATATAAAGACTTACAAATAGGATTAATCCCTCAAATATCAAATCAAAAAATGAATGCATACCTTAAGGAAATTGCGGATTTATGCGGAATTGATAAAAACCTGACCTGGTATGTCGCAAGACATACTTTTGCAACCACCGTAACTTTAGGTAATGGTGTTAGAATAGAAAATGTTTCTTCAATGATGGGGCATACAAATATTAAACAAACGCAACATTATGCTAAGGTTTTAGATGTAAACGTAATGGAAGACATGGAAAAACTGAAGGAAAAATACGTATAGTCTTTCATCACCATTCCTAATAGAGATATCTTTTAAAAAACCAGGTATTCTCAACAAAAAAGGATTCCCGCAGGAATCCTTTTTTGTTCTAATTATTCGTATCGCAAGAATCTCCAGTTCTTGATTTTATTTCTATTTTCAATGTCCATTCTTATTCAGTAATTTTTCTATTTTACTTGCCTCATACAAAAATATATCACCCATCTTAGTATACGGCAGAATTCCTGTTTGTCGATACTTAACAATAGTGTTACTTGAAAATCCAAAAACTTTTTTTAAATCTTCATTTCTATAATACTGTGGAAACTTGTTATTATTAGAAGATACAAGCTTAACTTCAATTTCATCTAATTTGGAATATAATGGTAGTAGTACTTTTTTTAAAATTATTATCATCTCTTCATGTCTCTTTTCTTTTTCTTCTTTTCCCATAACGTATACATTTTAATAGTCAATTAATTTTCTGAATCGTAAGATTGCAGCCCCTTAAATACATACTATGATTTAGTTAAATATTCCTTCTTTGATAGCAATATCATAATAATTTTTTCAAGGTAGCGCAATTGCTTCTCCCTATACGTATAACCTACACATTCCGAAAAATGCCTACTCGAATCTAAGATGCGATGCTGGAAACCGCCGTCTCCAAAGTATGTGAAATTTTTTTCAATGAAGTTTTGAAAAAGCCTTCTGTTCCTTTTCTTATCTACTGGATCAAAATATAATATTCCATCTTCCATCAAAATGTGAAACAAATAGACTAATTCACCTTTTTGCAGACTAGAACCACATTTAACAGTTTCAACACCTTCCGTAAGTAATATGTGATGACTTTTCACAAAGCCAATTCTAAATAGATAGTCCTCAACAATTCCTAGTCTTTCATGTAAATTCTTGACCATATATAGATCATCGCCTAAATTTTTTCTATTACACTTCATAATTCCATAGCATTGCGGAAGTACAAATCATTGTTCTTAATCTAAAATTATTTTGCACTTACTCGTTTAACATTTAGCTCCAAAACTTAAATTTAAAGCAATACAGCGTAAACAAAACTATATGTCATACAAAGTCACTTTTTGACCATTTTTGTCCAACCGTACTAAACAACTATAATTCAACGAATTAACTTTCACCTTCACATCAAGAATAATATATTTATTAAATAATTTATACAGTTCACAATTTAGGTTGATCCTCAAAGCACATTTATAACTCCGCTACGCTCCATTATAATAGAGCTTAATCGGATATCTTATAAAATAATTTTAAAAAATAATGGCGTTATACTATTCATTATTTCTTAAAATACTTTTACGTGGCTTTCATAGCCAGATATTATAATAAAATATTATCGAATGGAACTTTTAAAATTGATCCTCAAAGCACATTTATAATTCCGCTCCACTCCATTAAAAAAGAGCTTAGTCGGATGTCTAATAAAATAATCATAAAAAATACTATTGATTATTTTTTAAGATCCTTTTACCTGGCTTTCGAAGCCAGATTTTTTAGCAAAGTAGAAAAAACTTAAAGTTTTGAAGTCATTCTTTATGGCTGATCTCTTTTTTCGAACACATTGAACCATTTTGAACAGACCTTTTCTACAACTTCCACTCCTTTTTTATTCAAGTGCGAATATGCTTTTCTGTCCCATTTCAAGAGCAAAGGTATACTAGTGTTCTTAACGCAAAAAAAAGGTCATGCCCTACGGGTTTGTCAAAAAATCTCCATCCGCCGAGGCGGATAGTATTTATTTGACAAAACCTTGTTTTTGCTAAACACTAACCTTTTATGCTCTCGAAATGAAACATAGCATACTCCGACTCTTTAGACGAATAAAAAAAATGTCAATCATGGAAAATAACAGCTTTAGAAATGGAAACAGAGTGAAACGAAACAGCTCCTCCTCTCATTGCCGAATAAATTAATTAAAAAATTATAACTCTAAAAATTAGAAATTATGAACATCATCGGAAGACTGACATGGGATGCGGAAGTACGCACAACGTCACAGGAAAAACAAGTAGTAAACTTTTCGATAGCTATCAATGAAAGCTATCGCAACAAACAGGGCGAACGCATAGAGCAAACAAGCTATTTTGATTGCTCGTATTGGCGAAGTCCAAATGTAGCGAAGATACTGACCAAAGGCGCTTTGGTAGAGCTTACAGGCAGAGTAAGCACTAGAGCGTGGACAGCGAACGACGGGGAACTAAGAGCAAGTTTAAATTTTCATACGGCTACTATTAAATTGCATGGAGGCGGTAAGAAAACAGACAATCTACTTGACATCTCAGATCAAGAAAAGAGGAAAGTTACAGAACATGAAACGGTCGATGATCTACCTTTTTAACACCTTTTATTTAATTATTTTTCAACCTTTTAAAATTTTAATATCATGGCACACAATTTAAATTTCAACGAAAGAACGGGACGTTATTCATTTTTTAGCGTACAAGAAAAAGCATGGCACGGCTTAGGTCAAATAGTAACAGACTATCCTACAAGTTCGGAAGCTATCCAGCACGCTGGACTTGATTATGAGGTAATAAAAAGCCCTATTTTAACAAAAGTCTCAAATAGTATTGAAAATACAAACGCTACCGAAATCAGAGATAATGAGCTGGAAGTTCCTAATTATTTTGCTACTATCCGCAATGATAACAATACTGTATTGGGCGTAGTAGGCAAAGATTATCATATCGTACAAAATCGAGAGGCCTTTAGTTTTTTTGATTCTATTGTAGGTGGTACAGATGGAATCATGTACGAGACTGCAGGCGCATTGGGCAATGGGGAACGCATTTTCATTACTGCAAAATTACCTGACTATATTCGTGTGGGTAATGGTGACGATGTCACAGAAAAATACATTTTCCTTACCACTTCTCATGATGGTAGTGGAAGTATTACGGCAGCTTTTACACCTGTTAGAATTGTTTGCCAAAATACGCTTAACGCTTCACTTCGAAATATGAGCAATGTAGTACGCATCCGCCATACTTCGGGAGCTAAACAACGTTTAGATAACGCTCACAAAGTAATGGGATTAGCAAACGAATTTAGTAATCAACTTGAGGGGATTTTTAATGAATGGGCAAAAGTAAGAGTAAATGACAACGAGGCAAAAAAATTGATACAACTAGCACTATGTCCCAATAAGGAAACCTTACAGCATATTAAAAACGGAAATGAGGACGAAATATCCACCGTTTTTAAAAACACGGTTGAAGATGCTTTTGCCTATGCTATGACAAGCGACTCACAACAAATGGAAACGACAAAAGGCACTTTGTTTGGAGCTTATAACGCAGTTACAGGCTACTACCAAAATGTACGTAGCTATAAGGATAATGAAGCCAAATTGCAATCTATCATTTTGGGCGGTACTGCACAGATAAAATCACAAAAAGCTTTTGAACTGTGTGCCTCATTTCAAAAAATAGGTACTGACGTTTTTAACTTCAATTAAACAAATTTTAAAATTAAAGGCGACTACTCACTGAAGCAGTCGCCTTTAATTATTTTTTTTATTTTTAAGAAAAGAGTTTTTTCTAAATTTTAAGAATTTTAGAACATAACCTATTCCGGTTGCATTACTCCAAAATTTGGCTGCAAAAAGACACTCCCTTCCCTTGGTCGGAAAAGTCTTTTTGCAGGAAGCGGTACAACCATTTTACCAAAACAGCAATAGCGCAGCTTCTCATTGCTCTTGCTATTTCACCAAAAAGGTCGCGATTATAATATAGTATATTCATTATCCTATTAATTTTTACTGGACTTCTTTTCTTTCAATATAAGCGTCAAAAGAAACGAAGCAAAAGAATGCCGCTTTATTTTATTTTGGTTTTAAACGTGTACATACGATACCTCTTTTTGAATCATCTCTTTACTATCTTTATTTTCTCTTGAATAGCTCCACAAAAAAAGGAGTCCAAAAACAATTAGAATATAGGCTATCCATTTTCCTGTACGTTCCAGAAATGAAATAAAGACTGATTTTTCATAACTGGAAAAACCTTCTGCACCCAAAGAACTTCTTCTATAAAATTTTCTTCTGTTAATCCAATAACGCATACCGAAACCACTTAGTAAAGCTAGAATACTTAAAACTAATGTTGCATACATAATGTGATTATTATAGTTTTCAGTTTCTAAATTTAAGAGAAATTATTTTTAAAAAACCTAAGCTATTGATTTAAAGCTAATTAAATAATAAAATATGTAAATCAAACAAAAACAGGCTCTGTCATTACGAGTGACACAGCCTGCTTTCCATTTTAATATTTTGAAATTTTGTAGAGACTAATTATAAACAGCCACCTTCAAAAGCATCTATTTCAGTCACGAGAATTGCTGTCCGTTATTAGTCTCGCCTTGACCAAATCTGAATTTTTAAGTTTTAACAGCTGATGTCTATCTCCGTTTTTCTCATAAATCTCTATCAGCAATACTTTGTCATTAGCAATTGTAAATTGATTTAATAGAAATATATTTGGTTCTACTGTTTTACCTTTAATTTCGCCCAATGGCTTATATAATTTCAGTGGATTCAACGTCCTTTCTTGTATTACTGTGCGTTTAGCTAGCTTTTTGTCCACTACTTTGAAAGTAACAAAATCGATATTGAAGGAGACATGACTGCAATTAGTAACTTGAGTATGGAAATAGAACTTGCCATCATCGATGTAGAGTCCTTTCAATAAGAATTCGATACCAAAACTTCTAGCTCCCTTATTTTTTATTATACGTTTGTCTTTTTTATATATCGTTTCCATTAAATCGCTTACCAATGAAGGCGAATTCTTTCCGAGTTCCTCAAAAAGAACATCATTTGTAGGTGATCTACTAATCCCTTTCTGCATTCCTAAAAGATTATAATTCAGATCTACAGCTAGAGGATTGTAATCCACATTGAAATTATAAAAATGGCCATCTTCGGTAATTACAGAAAAGTTGGTTTCTTCCTCAAAATTGCGCACTGAAGCTTTTACTCGTAATACATTTTCCGCATCTTCTGCTTTGCTCGCAATCAAATAATCACTTCCTAAATCTACGTATCGGATTGCAGCAGGAAATACTAGATGCGAAGTTTTATTGTAAGTTACCTCTATTTTATATGGGTCGATTTTTTCTAAATTCAATTTTTGGGCATTATTAACAGTCACTTGCCCTTCTGATTCCGTACTGTATCCTAAAACTAAGACCAGTACTAGTATTAAAGCTTTTATTGTTGTTTTCATATTTTTTTTATTAAATTTTATAAAGGGGAGCATTTAATTTTTTGAGACTAGAAACACTTGAAGTCCTGACTTCAATGTTACTTTTGGAGTTTTCATTTTTTTTGAAAAATAACCTGATATACCTTGTACCAGACCACGGCTCAAATCGCCGGCTATTTGTTGCCCAGGGGAACTAGAAAGCATAATACTGCTTCCTGAGGTTTGCCCCATATTGGCAGCCATTTCTTTTACAGCGCTCATTTCGGGGGAATAGGGTACAAATAATCCTTGTTGTCCATCTAAACCATAAATAGTAAGATCAACTGGAAGGATAGTGCCATCCAACTCAATGGAAGAAATTTTCATTTGCAGCCTTCCTTGATTAAATTTTGAATTTGCCGTCAATACTGTCCCTTGTGGAATAATACGGTTTTGCATTTTGGCAGGCTCTAACAAACGTAAACGAACATTACTTTCCACTGATACTACCTGTGTGGTTTGAATGATGGCACGAACACTATTTTTGGGTTGTGACTCTTGTTCTATTTTCCCAACTGTAATGAATCCTCGATTGCGACTTTCGCTCCAATTGGCTATAAAAGTGCTATCAGGAAGATCTCTATGCAATGACGAAACCGCACTTTTGCGAGCAGGAACAATTGAAATAAACGACTCCTTTTGACTCGAAGAATTAGCAATAGGTACCGTTTTTTCCGTTGATGCTGTATTCGTAGGCAAGTATTTTGCAGCCATCTGATAGGATTTTTCCATTAGCTCCAATTGGATATCTACTGGATTCATAGGCGCTTCGTCTTTTCTAGCCAGTTGTGCTTTTAATTCATCCAATTGTTTCTGCAATTCTTGTGTCTCAGCAGTATCGTTTTCATAAAAAGTACCTAATGTCTTTTTGGCATTGCGATAACTATTCAGCGAAGTATTGGCATTAGCTTCTTTTTCATTTTCAGGATCATCATCAATTGCGTCATGGGGGTTACCTTCACTCCAGTAATCGGAAAGCGAGCTTAACGTATTTTGCTTTTGTTGATTTTTTTCGTCCACCAATTCTTGTTCATAGGCTTTTTGTTTATCATGCTGTAAGCCGACAGTAGAGGCTTGAGGAACTGAATCATTAAGACCTACTCCTTCTTTCTTTTTTATGTCTTCCGATGGTTTAAAAATTAAATACATACAACCAAGAAATACTATACTCATCAACGCGAACAGGATTGGCTTTTTAAATTTTTCTAATTTATTAGCTGAATGTTCTCGTACTATATCTGTACTTTCATTTAAGTTTCCATCCGTAACCAAGACCGTATTTTTTTTGTTTTCACTTTCTTTCATGTTTTCTGTTTTTTATAATTAATAGCAATGAATCCCCGAACCTTGTCGTGGATTCGTTCTTTTTGAGAAGAGCGTTTTCAATACGCTCCACATCCAGCTTACTGCTGTCCTTTCTTGTTTCAAACCAAACGCTAAGGGTAACAACTACCGTAAGAATCAAATAACTGATAAAACAATACAGAATATACTTGTACTGTTTCTTTAAAGGGAGCGCTCTCCAGCGTTCATCAACCTTTACTAACCATAAGTCAATATTTGTTCGTAGATTTTCCATCTTGGTTTATTTTAGCGTTCTATAATTTCTAAATCATTATTCTGCACTACAGTAAACTTTTCTATGTTGAAGCCTTGCGGATTAGTATCTGAACGCACCGAATTCACAAGATAGCAGGAGGTAATTAGATTGCGTTTGGTTACATTACTAGAGCGAATGATGATTTGTTTAGCATAGGTTTTTACAGCATAAGGATAGGTTTCGAAGTTACACACCACACTATCTACTTCAAGTCGCTGTTGTACATTCCCCGAAATGATCCGATTGTAATATCCCTTTTCAGCTAAGTCTTTGTAATAATTAAAAGCGCTTTTGTCTGCTAGATTGAAGGCTCTTTTCACATTATTTTCTATAGCATCCTTGTCAGGTGCGAGCGTAAAAAAAAGCTCATGAAATCGGCGTACATGCTCCCGAGCTTCTACAGGACGATTGATTGAAGCATCTTGCGCCAGCGCTAGCATTAATGATTTTCCGTTATCCAATACATAAACTTTTTGACGCTGCAATTCTGCAAATCGATACGATTCCCAAATTGCATATCCTGCTACTCCACTACAGAGTACTGCAAAGACTATGGCATACAGTCTGATTTGCTTAAAGCTATTTTCGATATTTCTTAATGTTTTAAATTCCATTTTCTTCAATTTTAAATTGTTACTGCATTAATCTGCCTCCAATATTTCCGGCAACTGCTCCCGTACCAGCACCTACCATATTTCCAGTTTTGGTGGTAGTTTGGTTTAGGTTGCGCATAAAATTACCTGCTCCCCCAGCCTGAATAATCCAGCCAGTCACCGTGGGAATCGTGAAGTAGCCAATGATGCCAATAATCATAAAAATGATGTACACCGTACTGGATGAATCTGGAATAAAACTGGGATCGGATAAACTGTCGATATCCTTTTGGAGTATTAACGATTGGATCTTGGACAACATCGCGCTAAAAAGATCAGAAACTGGCAACCAGAGATACACACTAATGTATCGGGTAAACCACTGCGTCAGCGTGGACTGAAACCCATCCCAGACGGAAATAGCAAAAGCTATAGGTCCTAAAATTGATAGCACAATTAAAAAAAAAGTTCGAATCGTGTCAATGACTAGTGCGGCAGCTTGAAAAAGCACTTCTAAAAACTCTCGAAAACTGTCCCGAATCATTTTCTTTACCCCGTACATTTCTCTTTCGATATACATACCCGATATGGTTGCTAAATCTGAAGGTGTCCAGCCGAGTTCATCTAGTTTTTTATCAAATTCTTCATCCGATGCTAAATAGGCAGTCTCAGGATTTCGAAGCATTGCCTCTCTTTCCAGTTGGTCTTTCTGCTGTTGTAAAACATTCAAATCCAAAACTTGGTTTTCTAAAATACTATGTGTTCCTTTTACAATTGGACTAAGCACCCCATTTAGTGTTCCTAAAACAATCGTTGGAAAAAACATGATACAGAGTCCTAAAGCAAAAGGTCTAAGTAGCGGAAATACATCTATCGGTTCTGCGCTACTTAGTGCCTGCCACACTTTTAATGCAACATAAAACAAAGCACCCAATCCAGCTAAACCTTTTGCTACTGCTGCCATATCAGCTGATAGTGGTAACATCTCGTCATAGAGCGAACGTAGTACTTGGTGTAGATTACTAAATTCCATGATTACCAATATTTTTGATTAGCAGTTCCATAAAGCTCCAATACCCTTTTACTACTGTTTGCTTTCTTAGCTCGCAGATAACTAACCGATATATTTTTATTGGTAAAATAACGAACCAAATTGTGGTACTCTTTTACTTTTATATACACACTATCAATAATATCCATACGCTCCTTATCCGTAAGTGACAAGCTGGAAGAGTTTACAATTTGCTTTAGCTCTTTTAGAAGTTCAGTACTTTCATTCAGTAAGATGGAATACCCGTTAGCAATAGCCGTTAATTCTTGTTCATTGAAATTAGTATCGTTCAACATTTTTCCAAAATTCTTTACATACATCTCAGAAACATCACCAACAAGTAATACAGTCTGTTGTACTTTTCGAGCATCTTTCACTAGATTGTTTACTGCCTTTAGCTTATCATAATATTCTTTTCCCTGATTGTACACTTTTTGGACTTCTTTAAAGTTATTAATCATGTTAGTCGCAGTGCTCGAAGTCTGTATGATCTGTCTCGCTGAATTGACAATTCCTTGGGCTAAATTAGTAGGATCAGTTACCACCCATTGTGCCTTAGCAGTCGGTATCACAGCAAATAAAATTGCCATGCATACCATAATTTTTAAATTTTTCATTTTTACTTGTTTTTAAATGTTTACTATTTGTTTTCTTTTTCTCTTTTTTCAAGAGCTAATCTTTTGATGGCTTGCTCTACATTTCCATCCAGTTCTCCCGCAAGACGCATCACTTCTAACTTTTCGGTTTCTTCTGTCGTATACGCTAAATATTCTTCAAGACTCACTTCTGTGGCATATACTGCAGAATGCGTTCCTCCTAACCCAATCCAAACTTCTTTGTACAACCTATTGGGATCATTGTTCATATTGATCGAAAGTACCTGCGCTTTTTCTTTCTCGGTTAGACCAAGCATGGCTTGGATATCATCAAATTTGTTCATGTACTTGCGTTGATCAAGAAGTATTTTGCAATCCGAATTATTAATGATACTTTCTTTCACAATTGGAGATTGGATGATATCATCTACTTCTTGGGTTACCACTATCGCTTCTCCAAAAAACTTCCGTACGGTTTTAAAAAGGTATTTGATGTACTCCGCCATTCCTTCTTTTGCAATAGCTTTCCAAGCTTCTTCAATCAGAATGAGCTTCCGAACTCCTTTCAAACGTCGCATCTTATTGATAAAGACTTCCATTATGATGATGGTCACAATTGGAAAAAGGATTTTGTGATCCTTGATGGCATCAATTTCGAAAACAATAAATCGTTTGGAAAGTAAGTCGAGTTGATTTTCAGAATTCAGTAGGTAATCATATTCTCCACCTTTGTAATAGGGTTCTAATACATTGAGAAAGTTGTCAATATCAAAGTCTTTTTCTCGTACCTTTTTTTCTTCCAATACCTTTCTATATTCTCCTTGCACAAATTCATAAAATCCGTTGAAGGAAGGAAATTCATCTTTCTGCTTGATACGCTCGATATAACCGCTCACGGCATTGGACAATGCTACTTCTTCGGATCGAGTTGGTGGTTCATCATCCCTTTTCCATAAGGTTAATATCAAAGTTTTGACACTTTCTCTTTTCTCAATATCGAATATGCCATCATCGGTGTAGAAAGGATTAAAGGCAATTGGATTGTCTTCGGTGTACGTGAAATATACCCCATCTTCGCCTTTGGTTTTTCCTTTGATGAGTTCGCATAATCCTTGATAGGAATTACCCGTGTCTACCAATAAAACGTGTGCACCTTGCTCGTAATATTGCCTGACCATGTGATTGGTGAAAAATGACTTTCCAGAGCCTGAAGGCCCCAAAATAAACTTATTCCTATTCGTGATAATACCCTTTTTCATTGGCAAATCAGAAATATCCAAATGGATGGGTTTTCCTGTAAGTCGGTCAGCCATTTTAATTCCGAAAGGAGACGGCGAACTTTTATAGTTGGTTTCCTCCGTAAAAAAACAAAGCGCAGGTTCGATGAATGTGTAAAAACTTTCTTCACTTGGAAAATCTCCTGCATTGCCTGGCATTCCTGCCCAATAAAGCGTCGCAACATCAGTAGTGTTGTGCCTTGGCTTGCATTCCATCAACGCCAAAGCACTACCTGTATCGTTCTTTAATTGTTTTAGTTCTGCCGGATTGTCAGACCACGCCATCACATTGAAATGCGCTCGAATAGAAGCATGACCAAACGAATGCGCTTCGTTCAAATAGCGTTCTATCCATTCTTTGTTGATTTGATTAGCTCTGCTATACCGTGCCAAGGAATGCATATTTCGTGCTGATTTCTCAAACTTCCGAAGGTTGTCCTCACTGTTATCCAAAAAAAGATACTGGTTGTAGATGTGATTGCAAGGTAACAGTAATCCAACTGGTGCAGCGAAAGACAACAAACAATCACTCCTATCGGTGGACAGCTTTTCGTAACGGGTCTCCGCAGTTACCGAACTTGGCAAATCATCGGTATCAGACAACGTATGCAGGCAAAGTCTTTTATTTCCAATACGAACTTCTTCCGCTCCCAAAGCAATATCTTGCATTGGTGTTCCCTCCTCTCTTGAAAGACTTAGATATTGTTCCAATAATCCTTGTTTATCATTTGTTCCAATGATGTCTTCCTCACTCAATCGCTCTAATTTTATAAAACCAGAATCATTGACAATCCGCTCAAATTGCGCTACCGATTCCATAAAACGATGCATTGTTTCCTTATCTCTTATTTCTTTTGGGATAAGGACACCTTTGCAAAGCGAAGAGAAATTACTCTGCAATCGCATACGCTCTTTGGACGTTTTTGTTAAGAACAGATAACAATAGTGATTGAGAAACGGACGCTCATTAAAATGTTGTTGGTAGGATTTTGCCAAAAAACTCAAATCTTCTTTTGCAATATCCGGAGCATAATTTTCCTTAATGTACCAATCCTGTTTGTGTACTACAGTATAATCGGGCAATGTCTTGATCGCCTTGTGCCATGCCGAATGAATGGCTTCATATTCCGCAGAGGCTACTGTGAAAAGTTCTGGTAGCTGTACTCGAAAACAAGCGGTGATATCAGCATCCTTTGAGATGATACAATTATGTTCTACTGCCAACAACGGAAACTTACTTTCCAGCGTAGTTGCTTTTGATTTATTTCTCATAGCTATTACAATTTGGATTTAAACTTAAAATAACGATGCACAGGCTTTCGACAGATGATATAACGTGGATGTCGTTTATTGGCTCCTACTTTCATCAAACCATGTTCACCGTACTTTTTGTTTAGTGAAAAAGTTTGCCACACCAATAGTGATCCCCCACCGATTCCGATAAACAGACACAAATAAGAATTGACTCCAGTCATGTATAAGATCATAATTAGGATAAGCATCCCAAGCAGTCCACCTGCAAATAGGAACAAGTACTGTGCTTTCAGTCCTTTGAATTCTACTGTTCTTCCTATTCCCTTATTAATATTGTAAGTATTCATAAGGCAAAAACTAAAGGAAAAAAGAACGTAAAACCGTCGCCGCTACAATCAAAAAGATACAAGCACCAAACCAACTCGCTGCAGTCTTGCTAGTATCAGGATCACCACTACTAAACTTGTTGTACACCTTGACCCCTCCAATGAGCCCTACAACTGCTCCAATAGCGTAAATAAGTTTTGTAGCAGGATCAAAATAAGAGGTAACCATTTGCGTAGCCTCAGTAATTCCCGCTGTTCCGTTTCCTTGTGCAAATGCACCAAATGCTGACAGCATAGTCACCGCTACCAGAACTACTTTTTTTCTGTTTTTTTTCATGATTTTAATAGATTAATTTGTTCTTAATTCCTGCACTTTGCAGGATTTCCCAACAAAGGTGTTTTAGAAAAAGAGACGTTAAAATAATTTGGCATTATATGGAATCACTTGGTTGCAGGTGGCTTTTGCAACTTCGATTTGGCAAGCGAAATTGAAGTATTCTAGCTAAACTGTATTGAAACTTGACTGTAAAAATATGATCTTGTCAAACTTGTAATTTATTCTCCTATTTTGTTTAAATTTGAATTATTAGGACAAGTCTTAGAAATTCAAAATGTCATTAGTACAGCTCATAAAAGAATTAAGAGACTGTAATATTTTATTCCTGAAGGAAATCGAAGCCGCCTTACAATTAGACAATGCATTTATCAGTAAAATAGAAAATGAAAAAGGTTATTGCCAAGAAAACATTTAGGAAATCTTTTAAATTTTATGAATGTTCCGTTAGATGAATTATTGATTTTGTGGTTATCCAATAAAATGGTTGAGTTATTACAAAATGAACATTTATCCGAGCAGGCTATGAAAATGACCCATAAATGATTAAAGCAGATCAAGTAGAAAAACTAATAAGAAACTATTAAAAGCGATTATGAAAATAAAAAAAATAGAAGTTGAGAATTTCAGATTGCTGAAGGATTTTTCAATGGATCTGGAAGACGAGCTTTCACTTGTCATTGGAAAAAATAATACCGGTAAAACTTCGATTCTTACGATCTTGGATAAATTTTTGAATGAAAAAACCAAGTTTTCTTATGATGATTTTAATATTGATTTTAAAAATGAATTAGAAGGTTTAATTTTATCTGTTGAAACATCTCCAAATTTTTTGGATAAAGGCGTTAAACTAAAATTATTTATTGAATATAATGAAGCCGATGATTTGTCAAATGTTAGTAGGGTTTTAATGGACTTGAACCCTGATAATAATAAAATTGTTTTGGGCTTTGAACATAAAATTAATTATGACGATTTTTTAAAAATAAGAAGTGATTTTACAATTTTTTCTGCAAACGAGATAGCCAAGAATGCTAAAAAGCAGGAATACAAACCACGAGAGCTAAAAGACTTCTTAAAACAAGAGATGGACAAATATTTCCGTACTCATAAAATGTCTTTTGAATATAATATTAGCAACGATGCAGTTAATGAAATGAATTTCATTAATCTTGACAAAGAAGGTATTGGTATAAAAGATATAATTAGCTTTAAATACATTAGTGCACGAAGAGATGTAACCAATAAGGAAAAAGAAAATACACTTTCAAAACAAACTTCAAGCTTGTATAAAAAAGAAGAAGATAGTAGTGATAAAACTCAGGCTACAGAAAATTTTAAAGACCAACTATCAGAAACAGACAGTACATTAAGCGATATCTATAAAGACCTATTCAAAGGTGTTATAAAAAAGGTTCAAGATTTTGGTGGTATTAAACTCAACGATACGGAAATTGCTATCATATCTACACTACAGCATAGAGAATTGTTGGAAGGGAATACAACGGTTGTTTATACGCACGATGACCATAAGTTGCCAGAGCACTACAATGGCTTAGGCTATATGAACCTCATAAGTATGATTTTTGAGATTGAAATTCTTGTCCAAGATTTCAAAAGAGATAAAGACAAAAAACCAGCAGACATCAATTTATTAATTATAGAAGAACCCGAAGCACATACGCATCCACAAATGCAGTATGTGTTTATTAAAAATATAAAAAAATTACTTGGTGAAGGTGTAATTAGAGAAGACGGAATAAATAGACCACTGCAATATATTATTACAACACATTCATCTCATATTGTTGCCGATAGCGATTTCGATGATATTAAATATTTGAAGGCAAACGGAAAAAATAATGTAACTGCAAAAAATTTGAATGATTTGAGAAAGCAATATGACGCCGACCCAAGTCAGTACCAATTTCTAAAACAATATTTAACGATTAGTAGAGCTGAAATTTTCTTTGCAGATAAAGCAGTTCTAATTGAGGGAGATACTGAAAGAATCTTAATTCCAACCTTTATGCGAAAGGTTGATTTAGAAGAAGCTGTTCGGCTAAAATCAGAAAATAAAGAAGATGCTTTTCTACCATTATTATCTCAAAACATATCTATTATTGAAGTTGGTGCATATTCACAAATTTTCGAAAAGTTTATTGCTTTTTTAGGTGTGAAATCTTTGATTTTAACAGACATTGACGCAAAAGGAGACATTGGGAATAAAAATAAAGATGGTAATCCAATTATAGAAGCTTGTCAAGTGACTAATGGAACAGAAACAAGTAATACCGCTTTATTACACTTTTTATCTGGCACATCTTGGGATGATTTAAAAACCCTCACGATAGAAAAAAGAATAAAAGTCATAGACGGAATGACTATTTGTCTATGTTATCAGCAGGTAGAGGATTCTTATCACGCAAGAAGTTTTGAGGATGCTTTCATTCACATTAACCGAGCATTTGTAGATGGTAAAAAAGAAGAATTTCAAGGATTGAAAAACAGAAATTTATTTGATGATGCTGCAAATAATGCTTTTGTGTTAGCTGATAAATGTATCAAAAAGAAAACTCACTTCGCGTTGGATATTTTATATCATAGCGATGAAAAATTTGGTAATTGGAATATTCCTGCATATATTAAAAATGGTTTGTTATGGCTGAAGGAAGATTAGATTTAGAACTCGAAGTACAAGAAATATTTCAATCAATTGATGCAGGTAGAAATTTTCTTCTTAGTGGTGGAGCTGGTAGCGGCAAAACCTATTCATTAGTAAGTGTAATTCGTCAAGCAATTTTAGAAAATCCAACTGCTAAAGTTGCTTGCATGACATATACGAATGCAGCGGTAAAAGAAATTGAAGAAAGGGTTAATCACAAAAACCTAAATGTATGTACAATTCACGATTTTCTATGGGATAATATAAAGCACTTTCAAAAAGAGCTTAAAGAAGCTATTATCTCATTGAATAATGATGAAGAAGTTACTAGAATTTCTATTGATGATATAATTCCTGATACGTTCTATGAGGATTTAGAAAAAGGAATACAATATAAGGAGTATATTAGGTTAAGAGATGGTATTATATCTCACGATGAATTGCTTTTAATTGCAAACTATCTTTTTGACAAATATCCAAAGCTGAGCAGTATTGTAAAGGATAAATACCAATTCATATTTATTGATGAGTACCAAGATACAAGTGAAACGGTTGTAGATATATTCCTAACTCAATTCAAGAAAAGTGGAAGAAAGAATACTATTGGTTTCTTTGGTGACGCTATGCAATCAATTTATGAGGATGGAATCGGAAATTTAAATGAATACAAAGGTGATGGTGAAGATAAAGTAAAAGAAATTCCAAAGAAACAGAACAGGAGAAATCCTCAGCTTGTTATTGATCTGGCAAACAAGTTGAGGACAGATGGTATTATACAAGAACCCTCTATTGACACTAATGCACCTAATATGACTGAAGGTTTGGTGAAACAAGGTACAGTGTTGTTTTTACATTCAACCGATGGTGATATTGACAAAGCAGAAAAGTTCTTAGCGGAAAATTATGCTTGGGATTTCAATAATTCTAAGCAAACAAAAGAGCTTAATCTTACACATAATTTGATAGCTGACAAAGCGGGGTTTAGAGAATTAATGGATATTTACGATAGTGACCCTATCATTGGATTAAAGACTGACATCCTTAAAAAAATAAAGGATAACAAAAAAAATAATAAACCAGAAATTGCAATAGATAATAATGACACTTTTGATGTTGTAGTCGATAAATTCCAGTTGAAAAACATACAAAGAAACTTAAAGAAAGATATTTTATTAGCAGACCCAATAAAGGCAGAATTGTACAATAAATTAAAAGACAAGCTGTTTTCAGATGTAAGGAAAATTTATATGAATAAAGATGCCCTGACTGACGATAAAAAACAAGATAAAGATGATGAAAACAAGAAAGGGTCAAAAAGAGACAACTTAATTAAACATTTGTTCAAAATTCAGAATAGTATATCTCTTTATAAAAACAAGCAATATAACGAATTTTTGAGAGTTACAGATTATAGAATACATATAAGAAGTATAGCCAACAAAAGGCAGTTGAAAGAGAATATCGATAATCTTATAAATGTTGGAGAAAAAACAATTGAGGAAGTTATTACTGATGCTCACGAAAAAGGTATTTCCGTGATAGACGACAGATTACTTAAATTTAAGGAGAATAACGAATATTTATATAATCGTGTCATGGATGTCAAATTTAATGAGTTTCAAAAGTTGTATGAATACTTAGAAGGTCAAACCCCATTTTCTACGCAACATAAAACTAAAGGTGCTGAATTTGATAATGTATTAGTTATTCTCGATAATGGAGGGTGGAATAATTACAATTTTGAAAAAATGTTCTTGGGAACAGCTACTCCAAGTGTCTTAGAAAGAACTCAGAAATTATTTTACGTTTGTTGCACAAGGGCTAAAGAAAGTTTAGGTGTATATTTTCATAATCCAGACGCATCGGTAATTTTAAAAGCTAAAGAATGGTTTGGCAACGATAACGTAATTAAAATTGATTAAGTAGCTAATTATTTATAAAAAAACAAAGGGGAGCCTATACAAACTCCCCAATATCAAAATCTTCCAAATCCTTTTTATGCAAAAAAGAAGAACCAGAATCCGTCTCTGCAGAAAGTGTACCGTCTAGCAGCTTGGCTATTTTTTGAGAAGCATCTTCGATAGAATTTTCCAATAGGTCGAATAATTCAGTTCCTTGTATTTTCTGAAGTAGGACTGTTGCTGTTTCCTTTTGAGAGGGTCTCATTTTCTCTTTTTTTAACAACGTTTTTACAATGCTTAATTCTTCAAAGGTAACCCCTTGGGCAAAACCGTTATCGCCATCGGAAATTCCATAACTATTCCATTCTTCTTCTTCATTCTCAAAATCAGGTGCATCCCCAAAAACTTCATCCAGCTCTTCTGGTAGCCTTTGTATTTCGATTTTTTTTTCGTCGATTTCAATGTCAAAATTATCACTAATTTGTTCCTCTTTTTGCTCCTGACTTTCATTGTCGTTTTTTGGCACAGCAAGGCTTCTTTGAGGCTTGGGTTGTCCCATAATATCAGGAAGCTTTGGATTGTTTTTATGCTGTATTGGCTTTTGCTCGTGATGCTTTTTAATGAGAATTTTGTCTTGTAACAGCAGTACAATAACAATAAGCAAGCAAATTACGATTACTGTTTCCATAACTTCTTTATAAAATGGGTTTGTATTTATCATTAAAACTCTTGGTAATCTGCTCACCAAATTCCTGAAAATGGTAATCCAGTAAATTATCTAAATAAGCATAAATAGTAATCTTGTCTTCACCTATCACCTGAACGATACGGGAAAGTTTTTCGTGAAAATCGGGTCTGATATAGACCGTTTTTCCGTCGCGTGCATTGGTATCGATTCTTTTGAAAAAGATACTTTCGTAAGCATCTTCGCCTCCCCTTTTACCCCTACTCTTTTCCTTAATCATAGTTTTTACCTTGGGAAGCTCTTTAGGATTAGTATTTTCTATTTCCTTTTCTATAGGAATTTGAAATCCTTCCTTTTTTATACCATCAACCATCAGGTTCATCATCAACTCCTCATTAATTTCGGGAGTAGATTTATTCTTATTTTTTTTCTCCATAATTCTATAATTGAATGATTTTTAAAAATTCGTTTATAAATTGATCTAACTGACAAGCTTTCATCAAACGTTCATCGGGAGGCATTACCGTTGAACGAAATACGGTTTTGCTATTCTCTTCGCTTTCTTTGCGGAAGCGAGTACTGTTCTTGATTTGGCTTTGCATAAGACTTAATCCCAACTGCTCGATAAGTTGGTTGTAAACATCGTACAAAGGGGTACTTTCCCTGCCATCGACCTGATTCCAAAACAGATTGATAGTTTCTATAAAAGTTGCTCCTTTTTTCATAATTACATCTTGTAAAAGTTGTGTAAAAATGAGTGTACTCTCCATTACCAAGCGGTCAGCCGTAATAGGCGTAAAAATGTGGTGCATTCCAGCCAAAGCTTTCAGGATACCGGGAGTGTTGACTGTTCCAGGGAGATCAAAAAATAGAATATCAATTGGTACAGCAGCATTATTTAAAAATTCCTGAGCAGCCTCCAATACGCTTTCCGCTTTGTGTTGAAGAATGGGATAGGCTTTTTTGTTGATGGTGGTAAATTGTTTGTAAGCTAGTTTTTTCAAATGCTCATTTTCCATTACCATGGCAAGATCCCGAGATTTCATTTTAATCAAACTGTGCTGTGGAAAATCGGCATCAAATACGGCAACATTGTAACCCAATCGATAATGCAATGTACTTGCAACCAATGTTGTAAACGTACTTTTTCCGACACCGCCCTTTTGAGAAGAAAAGGCGATAAATTTTGTTTTGTGATTTGCATTCATATTTCAGTTTTTTTAATTTTTTATATATTCAATTAATTGTAGATGTACATCTTCACTTAATTGCATAGTACAGTATATCTAATCCTCGCTACCTATGGTTTTATGTAGTCAAGTAGGTAACGAACAAAGTATCTATACACTTATCTGTGTCTTTAAATCGATAGGTAAATAGATAAATATTGACCCGCTGATGTACTTAGAAACCTAAATAGGTCTGTACTTAATCTTATAATTAGGTAGTTCAATTCATAGCTAATTATAGCTGTATGACAGTACTTTTCTACAATACTACATGCGTAGTTGTGTTGTTATTCCTGTACCTAAATATGTATTTATGTTTGTTTATGAGTACAAATAAAGGAGCTAATACATCTATGTTTTAGTAGAAGGTATTTATTGGCTTTTAGTGGCGTTGTTTGGCAATGCTTCCTTCTACAACATTCTAAAATTCTATTATTTACTTTGTTTAAATACAAATAAAATGAACCAATGAAAGGATCTAATCAATATCTGGGTACGAACTGGAAAGGCTTAAAGCCGTTTTTTCCCTGCTATACTAAATCCTGTTCCGCCGACAGGTGGACGGATTATCTGTTTACCAGAACAGAGCAAGTTGTGTTTTGAGGCACTCGAAATGAATTCCGTGCCTCAAAACAACTTGCCCCCTGCGGCGGGGCTAAAAACTCCTTCCAAAGTCGGGGTTTTCTAAAAATTAAAATTGGAATGATGATGGAGAATCAAGAGAACAAAAAACAACACAAAGGTGGTAGGAATCCCAAAAAGGATCCTAGCATACACCGTTATGTTTTTCGTTTAACGGATCAGGAAAATGCTAAATTCCTATCTCTTTTTGAAACTTCAGGAGCAGACAATAAAGCTCGTTTTATTACTTCGGTTCTATTTGAAAAGCAAATAAAAACGGTAAAAGTAGACATGGCAGCAATGGATTATTATATGCGCTTAACCACTTTGTATGGTCAGTTTCGTGCTGTTGGTGTTAATTACAATCAAATTGTGAAGATACTGTACCGTAATTTTTCCGAGAAAAAAGCAGCAGCCTATCTATTTAAATTGGAAAAACAAACGATAGAACTAGCGCAGTTATGCCGCTATATCGCTCAATTAACAGCAGAGTTTGAATTAAAACATTTGAAAAAAGAAGAAAAATGATAGCAAAAATAGGTCGTGGAGCAAATATAATTGGTGCGCTTTCGTATAACCATTTGAAAGTTGATCAAGAAAATGGAACAATACTAGCCACCCATAGAATAAGAGAAACAGTCAATGGACAGTTTACCGTCAACCAATTATACAGTTCTTTTGAACCTTACCTATTTGCGAATAAACGAACAGAAAAACCAGTTTTACATATCTCTCTCAATCCCAATCAAAAAGACGACGTAAGCGATGAAGACTTTAAAAACATTGCAAAAGAGTATATGGAACTTATGGGATATGGAGATCAGCCCTATGTTGTATTCAAACATACAGATATTGAACGCACTCACATTCATATTGTTTCGACCTGTGTAGATCGTTACGGTAAAAAACTACCTGATTCCTATGAAAAATTACGTTCGATGGAAGCTTGTCGTTCATTAGAACTGCAATTCCAATTACAACCTGCAACTGCAAAAAATCGAAATCCAAAAGAAGCAATTTTCAAACCAATTGACTATAGAGAGGCTAATATAAAGAGCCAAATAGCATCAATAGTTAGGCATCTTCCAAAGTATTACCAGTATCAAAGTTTAGGAGCGTATAACGCTTTACTTTCTCTTTTTAATATAACCGCTGAAGAAGTAAAAGGAGAGCTCAATGGCATACCAAAGCAAGGCCTTGTCTATTTTGCATTGAATCAAATGGGACAAAAAGCAACTAATCCATTTAAATCCTCTCTTTTTGGAAAACAAGCTGGAATGGATAGTTTGCAAGAATATTTCGAAAAATCGAAAGAAAAAATGAAAACTGAACCTGCAAAAGAAATCCTAAAAAAAACGATCGAAGTTGCGATTCATACCTCTTCTAATGAAACCGATTTTAAGAAACAGCTACTAGAACAAGGTGTAAATACGGTTGTTCGAAGAAATGACCAAGGACGCACTTACGGAATGACTTTTATCGACCATGAATCACGTACCGTTTGGAATGGATCACAATTGGGTAAAAATTTATCTGCTAATATTTTTAACGACTGTTGGAAAGAAACAACATCTCAAAAACCTCAGGAAACTATAAAGAGTTCATCGTTCGAATCTAAAAAGGAAACTAAAATACAAACAGAAAAACCACATTCACTTTTTGATTTTGTTGATAGAAATCAGTCAACCCAACCTAGTACTACTTTTGGACTTACAGAAAGCCTTGCTAGTTTATTGCCCGAATCTCAAGGTGAAGATTACGAAGAACAGACTTTTGCGAATCAGATGAAGAAAAAGTTGAAACGAAGAAATTATCGAGGAAAGAAATAGATTCTTAAGTTCTCCGACAGACAAATAGCGCCACTAATAGCCATTTGAAGTCACTTCGTTTAATGGATTTATCCTAACTATTAAATTCACTTGCTGAAATTTTAACTAGTTTAAACATGCAAGGAGAAGACGATTTAAGAGGGCTCGCCAAAATAATGGCCTTCATGCGTGCGGTAAGCATTCTATTATTATTGATGCACTTTTACTGGTTTTGCTATAGCTTTTTCTTAGAAAAAGGTTGGACCCTAGAAATCATTAATAAAATACTAGGCAATTTTCAGCGGACGGCAAGTCTGTTTTCTCACACCCTTTACACCAAGATTTTTGCTTTGGTGTTGTTAGCTTTAAGCTGTTTGGGAACGAAAGGAGTAAAAAACGAAAAAATTAGTTGGTCTAAAATATCCGTTGTCTTAATTATTGGTTTTATTCTTTTTTTTTTCAATACACCATTACTCAAGCTATCCGCAAGCCTAGCTACTTCTTTATATATCGTGACCACCTCATCAGGTTATATTTCGTTAATGATGGCTGGCGTTTGGATTAGCCGTTTGCTTCGTACCAATCTCATGAACGATGTATTTAATAACGAAAATGAAAGTTTCATGCAGGAAACCAAATTGATGCAAAATGAATATTCCGTTAATCTGCCTACGCAATTTTATTGTAAGGGCAAATGGAATAAAGGATGGATTAATGTGGTAAACCCTTTTCGAGCTTCTATTGTTTTGGGAACACCTGGATCGGGTAAAAGTTATGCAATTATAAATAACTATATCAAACAGCATATCGAAAAAGGATTTTCAATGTATATCTATGATTTTAAATTCGATGATCTTTCCACTATTGCTTACAATCATTTACTAAAGCATAGCGATAAGTACAAGGTAAAACCAAAGTTCTATATTATCAACTTTGATGACCCTAGTAGAAGCCATCGCTGTAATCCTATAAATCCGGATTTCATGACGGATATCTCAGATGCTTACGAATCGGCTTATACGATTATGTTAAACCTCAACCGAAGTTGGATACAAAAACAAGGAGATTTCTTTGTCGAATCTCCAATTATATTACTAGCCGCTATAATCTGGTACCTGAAAATTTATGATAATGGAAAGTACTGTACTTTTCCGCATGCTATTGAATTACTGAACAAGAAATATGTTGATGTATTTACCATCCTTACTTCCTACCCTGATCTCGAAAACTATTTATCGCCGTTTATTGATGCTTGGCAAGGTGGTGCTCAGGATCAGTTGCAAGGGCAAATCGCTTCCGCAAAAATTCCTTTGTCTAGAATGATTTCACCTCAACTGTATTGGGTGATGACTGGAGATGATTTTTCGCTGGACATTAATAATCCAGATGAACCTAAAATTCTTTGCGTTGGAAACAATCCTGATAGACAAAATATTTATTCGGCGGCTTTAGGTTTGTATAATTCGAGAATTATAAAACTAATCAATAAGAAAGGAAAATTAAAAAGTTCAGTTATTATCGATGAGTTGCCAACAATCTACTTTAGAGGATTGGATAACTTAATTGCTACTGCCAGAAGTAATAAAGTAGCGGTTTGTTTGGGTTTTCAAGACTATTCGCAATTAACCCGTGATTACGGCGATAAAGAAAGTAAGGTGATCCAAAATACCGTGGGTAATATCTTTAGTGGGCAGGTTGTGGGAGAGACCGCAAAAAGCCTATCTGAACGCTTTGGGAAAGTATTACAAAAACGTCAAAGTCTAACCATTAATCGAAACGATAAATCAACTTCGATTTCCACACAATTAGACAGCCTGATTCCAGCTTCTAAAATCTCTACACTTACGCAAGGAATCTTTGTAGGAGCTGTTGCAGATAACTTTGACGAACGTATTGAACAGAAAATTTTTCATTCTGAAATTGTAGTCGATAATAAGAAAGTAGCTGCAGAAACAAAAGCTTATAAGAAGATACCGATAATCTTATCTTTCGTTGATGAAAATGGAGTCGATCAAATGAAAGCCGAAATAGAAGCTAATTATAAACAGATAAAACGGGATATTGTTCTGATTATTGAAACCGAACTGGAACGCATCAAAAATGATCCTGATTTGCAGCATTTGGTACAGGTGGGGTAATTGAAAAGAATATCGACTATTTAGCAGACTTATATATAATCTTCAAATAGTGTAACTAAGCATTCTGTTTATATAAGACCATTCAAGAAACAATCGCAAAATGTTTGTTTTTATATACAAATTTATTGTTTGTGCTCATATTAACGAACGTTTGTATAAATGAGTGCGAAAAAACAAATCTTGTTCCCTAAACACCAACTCCTTTTAAAGCCAATGGGGGAGAATATTAAATTAGCTCGAAAAAGAAGAAAACTAACAGCTATACAAGTATCTAAAAGAGCTGATATAGCAAGAACTACATTATACCAAATTGAAAAAGGAAATTCTAGTGAAGCATTAGGTGCTTATTTGAATGTACTCCCAGTTTTAGGGCTTCAAAATGATTTCTTAAAACTGGCTGCGGATGATGAACTAGGAAGAGAACTTCAAGATCTAGACTTACTAAAATAATCAATTAGCCTCATAATTCCCCTCCAATGGAAGGGTGCCCATAGGGAGCGGTGGAAAAAAACAGATAAAAACAATACTCAACATCTCTCCAGCCTAAACCGATATCTACGTTTATGCGTATTGGGAACAAATGCAGAAACCTAAACTAAGTGGTATTCTAAGAACTAAACAAGCCAAAGAAAAAAAGGCATTCAGTTTTGAATACAATAAAAATTGGCTAAAAACGAACAAAAAAATGTTTTACAACCCGAAATTCAATTATAAAGTAACTCACAGTACCCGGGCCAAAAAGAAAACTTTGGTATCTTTCTAGAAAGCATACCTGATACTTGAGGCCGCACTTTATTGAAAAGTAAAGAAGTGTAACTGTTTAAAGAAAATAATGAAAAACCAAAATACTCTATGATATTGCTTATCTAGTGTGTGTGTAAGACGAAAGTCGTATGGGAGCATTAAGATTCAAAACCGACCCAATTGCAGATTTCTTAGAAAACAACAAAGTCACTCCTGCTCAACAATGCTTTTACATTCTTGAATTACAAAACGCTGCGGCTATTTTTGAAAATCACAACTACAACAACATGAAAAAGATCATCAATGAAATACCTATAAACAAAAAACATATCTAATTTTGCATAAACAAATACTTAAATTAATATTGCAGAGAAATAGTCTTGATAATTGTTTTTCCTAAATAAGAAAATAGCAAAACAGAATTCATTGTCACAGCTAATGGAAACAAATTTTATTTCAACCCGTTAAGTTCTGTAGTTGATTATGCGCCAGGGCTCAAAAAATAAAAATTCAGCTTCTTTATTCAACCAACAACTAGAATAGATCTAATTATCGAAGAATTGGTCGAGTAAGATATTTTTTAAGAAATTATTTTAAAAATTGGCGCACTCAAATTTTTCACTCTATAAAATCAACTGAAGTAAAAAATTTTGAAATAATGATTTATCTGAAATATTACAATTTATATTGTAACACAAAAACGATTACAAAAGCAATTTTGATAATTATTCATACCCCTTATGGAGAAAAAAGAGAAACCATAAACAGTTATTTTGTGCAACTACCAATGCTATAAGGTCCAAAGCATGAACTGATTAAATTACAGAAACTCAATTACTCTCTTGAATCTTTTTAAATAGACTAATATCACTAAAAGTATGTATTGTTATGTCAAAATATTAAGTGTTTATTTATATTTTACCAACCAAAGTAAACCAGATAACCACAAATCAAATGAATAAACGAAGTCCCAGTTGCTATTAAATTATATCAAGGTATGGAAAACCGTAAACTAATCCCATTTACTTCGCATAACTTTGAAAGTAGTGTAATTTATCAGCCAACTTTGTTAATAACAAAAATCTTACACTCCTTTCAAATTGTGTATTTTTAGATTCTCAAACAAAAGCGTTGCCAATGTCATTATTTCAGCCTTCCGTACTCAAAAAATATTTGAGTCAACAAGATACAGTACAAGTTCAGAAAGCCTATAAAAAATACACCAAGTATTTTCACAATGCTGTTATTCAAGAAAACATTCGAAACAGCAAGGAAGAACAATTCCAGGAAGGTTTTTTACGTGAATTGTTTGTGGATATCTTGGGCTATACACTCAATCCGGCACCAAGCTTCAACCTGACCACGGAACTCAAAAACATAAGAGGAGCCAAAAAAGTGGATGGTGCCATTCTCAAAGACGGAAACGCCTTGGGAGTAATCGAACTTAAGGGGACCAATACCAAAGACCTCGAAAGCATCCGCCAACAAGCTTTTGATTACAAAGCCAACCAAACAGGTTGTATCTATGTCATTACTTCTAACTTCGAGAAGTTGAGGTTCTACATCAACAATGCCGTGGACTATGAAGAATTCAATCTATTTACCCTCACCCACGCAGAATTCGAAATCTTCTACCTCTGTCTGGCCAAAGAAAATATCTTGGCCAACAAACCACTCAGCATAAAAGAAGCTTCGGTGGTGGAAGAAGAAAATATCACCAAAAAATTCTATTCCGATTATTCCGTTTTCAAACGTGAATTGTACCGGGATTTAGTTAAACAAAACCGGTCTAACATCATACTTAATGATTTACCTGAAAAGACTACTAAACTGATTCTTTTCCAAAAATCACAAAAATTGATCGATCGTTTTTTGTTCATTCTCTTTGCCGAAGATCGCGGACTGCTAGCGCCAAACTCCATCAATACCGTTCTCAAAGAATGGAAAGCATTGGCTGATCTAGATGTCGAAATGCCACTTTACGACCGCTACAAACAATACTTTGGCTATCTCGATACGGGTCGCAAAGGTACCGACAAGAAAGAAGAAATCTTTGCCTACAATGGGGGGCTTTTTCAACCCGATGCGATTCTCGATGCAATTATCATAGACAATGAACTACTCTACCGCCATACCTTAAAACTTTCAACCTACGATTTCGAAAGTCAGGTGGATGTCAATATTCTGGGGCACATTTTCGAACATTCCTTGAACGAAATCGAAAGTGTCAATGCAGAAATTGAAGGAACGGATTTCGACAAACAAAAAACCAAACGCAAGAAAGATGGGGTGTTCTATACTCCGAAATACATCACCAAATACATAGTCGACAACACCATTGGTAAACTGTGTACCGAGAAAAAACTAGAATTGGGCATTATAGACGAAGAGTATGCCAAAGGTCGCAAGAACCGCCAAACCAACACCATCATAAAACTGGATCAGCAGCTCAAGGACTACCGCGAATGGCTTTTGGGACTCACTATTTGTGACCCAGCTTGTGGTTCCGGAGCCTTCCTGAACCAAGCCTTGGATTTCCTGATCAAGGAACACGCCTATCTGGACGAACTCAATAAACAACTTTTTGGGGGTTTCTTTGTCTTTCCCGATATTGAAAACCAAATCCTAGAACACAATATCTATGGGGTAGATCTTAATGAGGAAAGTATCGAGATAGCAAAACTCTCTTTGTGGTTAAGAACCGCACAACCCAAACGCAAACTGACGAGCCTGAACAACAACATCAAGTGTGGCAACTCACTGATTGAAAGCAAAGCCATTGCTGGCGACAAAGCATTTAACTGGAAAGAAGAATTTCCGGAAGTATTTACCAAAGGAGGTTTTGATGTGATTATTGGGAATCCTCCTTATGTAAGACAAGAATTATTTAAGGAACATTCTGCATTTCTATCAAAAAACTATAGAGTATACTCAGGAAAGGCAGATTTGTTTACATATTTTTATGAGAAAGGATCAAATATTTTGAAGGAGAATGGAATTATTTCTTACATCTCTTCTGGCAAATTTTTTGAAGCCAGCTACGGAAAAGTATTGGTAAAATTTCTGATTGAAAATTTAACCTTTATAGAAGTAATAAATTTTGATGATCTAGATGTCTTTCAAGGAATAAGTGCTTATCCATTAATTTTCACTGCGCTAAAAACAAAACATAAAGAAGATTATAAATTCAATTATGTATTTGTACCAAAATTAGAATTTAATAGAATTGAAGATGCCGTTTTTAATCTCCCATATAATCCAATTCATATTAGTGATTTTATGGAAAGTGATTTTCAATTTTATTCTAGGGAAGTTTCAAAAATGATTAAAAAAATATCAAATAATTCTAAAACATTAAAATCATATTCTTCTTTACCATTAGTTGGCGTTAAAACTGGATTTAATGATGGTTTTATAACTATTGAAGAAACAAAATATTCTAAAAAATATGTTTTTGGAAAGGACTTAAAAAGATATTTAACACCTAAATCAAATAATAACATAATTTTTCCTTACCAAAATTTAAATGGTGAATATGAATTATGTTCAGAAGAAGATTTAAAAGAAGAAATAGAGTATTTAAATTCAAACAAAAGCAAACTAATCTCAAGAGCCATAATAAATGAAGGGGTTAAAAAGGGTAATAAAAAATGGTTTGAATATCAACAAATTAATAAAAAAATAAACTTCAATTTAGAATATATTGTCTATCCGAATGTTTCATTGGGAAATAATTTCACTCTGTCTCAAGGAAATGTTATTGATATGACTGGTTTTATAATTCCAGCAAATGATAAAGTTCTATTAGCAATTTTAAATTCAAAATTAATTAAATTCTTAATGGGACAATGGGCAATAACTAGAAGAGGTGGTTATCAAGAATACAAAGTACAGTATTTAGAAAAAATTCCAATAAAAATTTTTGAAAGTTCAATTAAAATTCGAGTAAGTGAATTAGTAGAAAGTATCATCTTATCTACAGATGAACATTTTGGATTAAGACAAAAATTACTGAAATATTTAACTTCGAATTTTAAATTTACTGAAATATCGAGAAAACTTCAAAACTGGCAAGAATTATCATTTGCTGAATTTATTACTGAACTCAACAAATCCCTTAGAACAGTTGGAACAGCACCACTTACAAAAAAAGACGAAATCGAATGGATGGATCTTTTTGAAGATTACAAATTACAAGTCCAAACCCTAAAACAAGAAATCGACAAAACCGATAAAGCAATTGACATAAAGGTGTTTGAATTGTATGGTTTGAGTGAGGAGGAAATAAAAATTGTAGAACAATCGTAATTTTAAAACAAAATAATATCATTTTTTATTCACAAACACCTCAAAAAAATTAATAAAAAAGCGTGAGTAAATTGGGATAGTTGAGAACAGTTAGAAATTAATAGTATAGATCATTTGGAAACTAAGTCAATAAAATATAGCGAAAAAGATAACGACTGGGCAAAAAACGTAGAGGGTAATGAAATTCATATATCCCAAGCGAAAAGTGGAGCAATGGGTTATTATTGTATGGGCTGTGACAAAGAAATGCAGGCGGTCAAACGAAAAAATAACAAGTACAAAAGCTATTTTAGACATCATATAAAAGATGTTGATAAAAGTAAAATAGAGTGCGTTCACGCGAGTAGAGAATACAGAGAAAAACTAGCCTACTTTTATTTTTTGCGAACAAAAAAAATAATTGTTCCAGATGTTTATAAATATCCCCCTAAAGGTGGTGAAGGACAGCCTATGATATTAGCTGAAAAGGAAACAATTATTGCTCACCGAGTTGATCGAGAAGTAACTTTTTTTGAAGATGAAAACGGAAAAATTCATGGTGGAAAAAATTCGAATGTAGATAATCGATTTTTATGGATAAGACCTGATGCTGTTTTTTACGATAAAGATGATAAGCCCATTCTTTTCATTGAGTTTGTGGTTACACATAAACCTGATACCGACAAATTAAATAAGCTACAAAGATTAGGCATCAATACAGTTCAAATAATTATTCCAAAATTATCAGAAGAAGAAATAGAACGAGAAATCAGTAAAGCATCAAAAGTAAAATGGACTTACAATGAAATCGAATCCAACACCGAGTATATACGAATTCACTCTGGAAACTCAGAAGGAATACCACAAATTGATGAAGAGCAAAGAAAGCTTTTTGAAGAATCTTTCACCTGTAGAGCAGCGCAAATTAAAAACCTTTTACGGTCAGTTAACCGATGCTTGGAATCGCAATCATACAAACGAGTTGAACAACTCTTTGAACAAGAAATACAACGAACTGAGGAAGCTACAAGGGAGCATCGATCAAGATTGGACGATATACAAGCAGGAATTGAAGTCACAATCTATGGAGAGCTTGAATCTCAAAGACAAAGAATTGCAGAAAGAAGAATTAAGCTTCAAGAGAACTATTCAAACTTGGAAGACAGATATTTTCAACGAAGAGAAGAAATTACAACAGAACAAAGATCTACTGACGGGGAAATTGAACTTAGATACAGTATTGGAACAACTGAAGAAGACATTAGAAGTGAATTTGGAAGCAAAGAAGCAGAAATTGATTACCAACAAAACGTCGTTAGCAAACAAGAGGGATACCTTGAAAACGATATCCGAAATGAATCAGAATTTGCGGACAATTTTGAAAGAAAACAAGACGAACTTAGAGAAGAGTTTGGAGAACTTGAAAAAATCGAACGAATTAAATTTGGAGGAATTAAGAAAGGATTTGGACCAGAAATTGAAAGCTGCAGAGAACTCAAAACCTCAGTTGAGGATGAAATACGAAGCGATTTTGAAGGGCGATACAAACAAGTTGTTGAAAGACTTAACAATAGAGATGTACAAGCAGGAGATGAATTGTCCGAAAATATTAAAACAATACTTGAATTACGGGGATTACTTGACTGTTATGAGCCTATACAAAAAGCTGGAGAAGGATACCGCGAAAGATTATCAATTATTAAAAGTGGAACTTGGAAAGAATGGAATTGACGAACAATGGTTCGAGGAAAAGTTTAAAAATTTAAATAATAGTTAGAATGTGATTAAATCATAAATAATCAAGTGGTTGGATCAATTTGAAGAAAACAAAACCAAAGCCCAAACCCTAAAATGACAAATAGCAACCGCCGAAAAAACTATTGATAAATTGGTATATGGGTTGTATGGATTGAGTGAAGAAGAGATAAATATAGTTGAAAACAGATAAATTATGCTCGAACAAATAGAAATTAAAAAAGTAGCTTCTTTTAATGATACTGGAATTCAAATTAACGGTTTGAAGAAAGTAAATTTTATTTATGGAGCTAATGGATGTGGGAAAACAACAATATCCAATTATTTGCATAACAATTCAGAAGATAAATTCGAAAATTGTACTACAAAATGGAAAAACACTCAAGAATTAAAAACATTAGTTTATAACAAAGAATTTAGAGAACGAAACTTTGGCAAAGGTAAAATTGGTGGTGTTTTTACATTAGGAGAAGCAACTACTGAACAAATTGCAACCATCAATGAAAAGGTTGAGGAATTAAAAATTATAAAAGCGGACGGTGTAAAAAAAAGAGAAACATTAAATACACAAATACAAAAAAAAGAAACCCTAGAAAATAATTTTAAGGAAACTTCTTGGACAAAAA
The DNA here is from genome assembly GCF_023162025.1 of Flavobacterium pygoscelis. Lineage (NCBI taxonomy): Bacteria > Pseudomonadati > Bacteroidota > Flavobacteriia > Flavobacteriales > Flavobacteriaceae > Flavobacterium > Flavobacterium pygoscelis. Next base: position 239,623 of record NZ_JALNUB010000006.1, read on the forward strand.
TTTATAAAAAATATAAAACTGTTTTTAAAGAAGCTTTTACGGGTTCATTACAAAAAGAAAGTTTTAAAAATAAACTGTTGTTAGAATTTAGTAATAATACTAAAAAGCTAGAAACTTTTGATGAGTTAACAGAAAAAGCAAAAACTATTTTCGGAAAAGTTCCGCAAAGTATAGCGCCAATAAACGCAATTACATTTGATAAAATTATTGAAATAGAAAGCGACCCTATTTGGAAGAAAATAATTGTTGGTAAAGCCGATGTCGACATTGCAAAACTTATTCAAAAACTAAACCTAAACGATTGGGTAAATCAAGGTAGAAACTATATTCAACAAGATTATACTTGTCCTTTTTGTCAGCAAAAAACGATTACAGATGATTTCAAAAAACAATTAGAAGATTATTTTGATGAAACGTATTTAAGTGATTTGAATACTATAAAAACGCTAAAAGAACAGTACAATTCCTTGATGAATAATTTTGTTAATGAATTGAATAATATTGAAACAAATCAAAAATCTATCCCTGAGACCAAATTAAATACAGATAGATTTTCGGCCTATTTAAAAACTTTAATTAGTCATAATACTGTTAATGGAGAATATCTAAACAATAAAACAAAAGAACCAAGCAGAAGCATTGAACTAGTTTCAGTAAAAGAACAATTAGCTTTAATTTCAGAATTAATTACAAATACTAATGAAGAGATTATTAAGCATAATAAGATTGTTGCCAATTTTAAATCCGAAAAAATTAGTTTAACTCAATCAATTTGGAAATATATTATTGAAGAATCCAGAACAGATGTTGTAAAATTTAATGCAGATAATAATGGATTCCAAACTGGCAACACTGTTCTTCAAGGTCAACTTACTGCTAAATTAAAGGAGTTTAGTGATTTAGATATTGTCATTAAAAACTTGAGTAAAAATGTCACGAGCATTCAGCCAACTATTAATGAAATTAACCGTCTTTTAAAATCCTATGGATTTTTAAGTTTCAAAATTGAGCCATCTTTAGAAGAAGGTTTTTATCAAATTCAAAGAGAAGACGGAACAATAGCCGAAGCAACATTAAGTGAAGGCGAAATTACTTTTATTACTTTCTTGTATTATTTACAACTGGCAAAAGGAGGCAGTTTAGTAGAGAATGTAACCGATGAAAGAATTTTAGTTATTGATGATCCAATTTCAAGTTTAGATAGCAATGTACTATTTGTTGTTGGTACACTTATAAAAGATATAATCAAAAGCATTAAATCAGGTCTAGGAAATATAAGACAAATTATTCTTTTAACGCACAATGTCTATTTCCATAAAGAAGTATCTTTCATTGATGGAAGAACTAAATTTTGTAGAGAAACTAATTTTTGGATTTTAAGAAAAAACGACAAGTTCACTAATATTCAATCCTTTATTATGGAAAACCCAATAAAATCATCTTATGAATTACTGTGGCAAGAATTAAAAAGTGAAAATGTAAAATCGAGTATTACTGTTCAAAATATCATGCGAAGAATAATTGAAAACTATTTTAAACTTCTAGGAAAATATGGCGATGATGATTTAATCCAAAAGTTTATTACTAAAGAAGAACAAGAAATATGTTCATCACTAATTAGTTGGATAAATGATGGTTCACATAGTATTAATGATGATTTATTTGTTGAGTTACAAGAAAGAACAATTGAAAATTACAAAAAAGTATTTAAGGATATTTTTATTTTAACCAACCACGAAGGACATTTTAATATGATGATGGGAATAAGCGAACCACCACAGTCAGAAGAGGGAGCAATTAGTGCAGTTCAACACAATTAATAATAATTAAAGTCTATTTAGATTGGAATGTTATGTCGGGAATGAAGAATAATCATTTCCACGAACTAGATGATGTAGAAATGAATATTTAAATCAAGAGAATAAAAACATAATTTACACAATGCTTCAATAAACAATTATGGAATTAACTGAGAAATTATTATCCGAATTACAAAGAAGACTAAATATAGGAAACCGCAGAGGAGTCCACTTAAATGCTATTCCTGCAAATTCAAGATACAAGTTCGATTTAAACAGACTTTCTCATATTGACAAAGACCTTCCAAACAATTTTATTAAATCGCTACTGACAGAGTTGCCACTTAAATTTACAATAAGTTGGAAAGACAATATGCGTGATTTAAACTCTCTTTTTCAAGAAGACCAAACACAATTAGTTAGAATAACCAAGGCATTTGAAAACCTAATTAATCAAACAGATGCATTTTAATCTGAAAAAGGGATTACTACTTTTGGATTTGGTTTTCCAATTTTAGCAAGACGGGATAGAGCGGACAATAAATTAACTGTTGCACCAATCCTGATCTGGTCACTACGAATTAGAAGAACCAAAGAATTTAATACTTAGGAATGAAGATGATCCTATTTATATTAATGAGGTTTTTATAAATCAACTATATAAATCTTCAATTCGTTATGCTCCGTTCCTACGCTCCACTGCATTCCAGCCCTATCCAGTCTATACCCTTCCTTTTTAAAATATGAGTTGGACCTTACGTAATTTATCTCCCATTTTTCAGTGAATTATAGCATTCACTCATAGTTATCTTTTGCTACAAATAAATAGAAATTATTCAATAACTTTATCTCCATTTTTTCTTTTCTGGAAAAACAAAAGAGGTCTCTCCTACTTCATTTATAAAGATAAATGCATCAAATTTCTTTCCAGATTTACTGATCATCCCTTTTAAGAGGCTTGTCTTGCCTTTAGTAATTAGTGATTCTAAATCCATAAGATTGAGTTGTAATCCACATATATTTCGAAACTGAACCCAATTACAATTTTCACCCTTGCATTTTACCAACTTATCCCGAATCGTTAATTTCTGAACTTTACATCTTGGACAAGTTAGTTCTGGTTCATTTTCAACTTCAATAGATAAAGCAAGTAGTTCTTGTGTTATCATTATTGTAAAAGCCTCAATTTCTTTTTGAAATTTTGCTATATCCTCTTCTTTGTTTTCTATTTTTTGCAGGTTTAATTCCCACTCGGAGGTCATCGCTACATTAGAAATCTTCATGTCTTTTACTAATTCGTAAACTTTTAATCCTTTCTCTGAAGGTACAAGTGCCTTTTTATCTCGTTTGACATAATCTCGTTTAAAAAGTGTTTCAATAATAGCTGCTCTAGTGGCAGGTGTTCCAATTCCTGTACCTTGTAATACTTTACGTTCTTCTTCATTTCGGATCTGATTTCTTGCATTTTCCATTGCTGAGAGTAAACTTGCTTCCGTATAAAGAGCAGGTGGTGTAGTTTTCTTCTCCAATACTCTTGCTGACTTAATCTTGACTTCATCACCAATTTTTAGATTTGGTAAATCTTGAAGAGGATCCTTTTCTTCATCTGAAAAACTGCCTTTTATAGCTCTCCAACCTGCATCAATAATTTTAATCCCTTTTAATTCAAATTCATAGTGTATAACTTGGAAGACAACATTAGTTATCTCTTTGATACAAACAGGAGAAACGGCTTCAAGTAAACGATAAGCGATCATTTCATAAATAGCTTTTTCCTTTGCAGACAAAGCCGAAGGAATCTTATCTGTAATCAATAAACCATGGTGATCGGTTACCTTTAAATCGTTGACAATTCGTTTATGTAAACGTCCTATCTTCATTTTAGCAACTACTCCTTTAAATTTATCTGTCTCTTCCAAAATCCAGATAAGCTTAGATACTTCTACCCACATATCTTCTGGAATATACTTGCTCCCGGTGCGAGGGTAACTAATGAATTTTTTCTCGTATAGGCTTTGAGCGATATTTAGCGTTTCCTCAGCAGTTAAATTTAATTTAATGTTAGACTCTTTTTGTAATGCTGTAAGATCGAATAGCAATGGTGGCTGTTCATTGACTGTTTTTATTTCTATGGCAATTACCGTGGCTGTCCCATGTCGCTGTAGCGATTTCAATGCGTCTTCAGCTTGTTTACTGCCTTCCCATTTTATTGTGGAAAGACTTTTGAAATCTGTAAACTCTTTACGATGTTCCAATTCAATTTGCCAATATTGCTTGATAACAAATGACTTGTTTTCTAAAAATCGTTTACAAATGATTGCAAGTGTTGGTGTCTGAACCCTTCCCAAAGAATAAATACCGCCTCCACTTGCAATTGTTAATGCTTGTGAAGCATTAATTCCTACTAACCAGTCTGCACGGCTTCTACCTACTGCTGCTTGATACAGACCATCGAAATCCTTCCCTGGTTTCAAGTTATCAAACCCATTGAGAATGGCTTTTTCAGTTAGCGAACTAATCCAAAAACGCTCAAAAGGCTTACTGCAATTAAGATATTCATAGATGTAACGAAATATAAGTTCACCTTCTCGTCCTGCATCGGTGGCAACAATGATACTTTCACAATTTTTAAAAAGTTGATCAATTGTTTTCAGTTGTTTCATTGCTCCTACATCACGAACATAGTGTTTATCTTTTTTTACCTTACGAGCAGTTAGTAAGAATGGATTAGGTAAAATAGGCAAAGCCTCTCTTTGAAATCCATTTACACCATAATCTTCTGGCATTGCCAATGACACTAAATGTCCGAACGCCCAGGTTACCTGATATCCATTTCCTGTCAGGTAACCCTCTTTCTTCTCAGTAGCTCCTAACAAGATGGCTATCTCTCGAGCAACACTAGGCTTTTCTGCAATTACTACTTTCATTGATTTGACTCTTTAGAATAATTACATTTTTCGACCTTTTGATTTAGCTGCCACTTTTGGCTTCTCCTGTTGTTCTTGCTGTTTGGTACTGTCAGGATTGTTCTGTCCGCTTTTCAAAGGCTCTTTAATATCCTTAGTTGCCTCATTGGTTTTACCTTCTGAATTAACAGCAACTTGTATTTTACTTTCTTCTTTTGGTGTTGCTTTCTCTTTTAATTTATTTGGATTATCAAAAGAAAAACCAGTTTTGGCTGTTTCTTTATCGAATGTAATATACCCTTGATACTCCTTACCTTTCTTGTCAAGCAAACCACTTACATAAACGGTTTGTCCGTCTTTAAGTTTTTGATGTTGTTGTTCGTCAAGTTCTTTTCCTCGAAATTCTTTTGGTACATCTTGTTGTTTACTTTGTGATTGTTTATTGGGATCTGCTCTATCAAAAAGAAATTCAACATAACGTTTATCCGCATTAAATTGAACTGATGCATTGAAAGGCTCGCCTTTTTTGGAAATCATATCTTCGATATACAAAGATTTACCTTCTGTCAACGTCTGCTTTTGCTGCTCGTTTAGTTTTACTCCCTTTATTTCTTCTGGGATTTTGATATGTTCTGTGCGCAGTGCAATAACTTCTTTGGTCAAACGATCAAGGCTAATTATAGAAGGGATTGTTTCACCCGATTTGGGATTAATCAAATCAACAACTCTTCCCATGTTTCCAGTTTTGAGTAAGTTTTCCTTATCTTCTTTTGTAAATTCATGTCCAAAGAATTTGTAGTTTAACTGAGGTTCTTTTCGGATTCCATGAATGGCAAGAACCACTTGTCCGTTTTCTTTTTCTTGTAGTGATAGTCTAGCGTCCATTCGAGTGATGGACGATCCCAAATCAAGACTTACAGGAACTAGTTCATTGGTTTTATAGCCTTTTAACAGCGGTTCTAATAAGTTCATTTTTTCGAGACGCTCTTGACCTAATCCTAGATTAGACATAGCTTTCCAATCGATTTGTTCCAATTTGTAGCGATACTCGCCAACTTCGGGTGTTGATTGTTTAGTTTCCATACTATTTTTATTTTCAGGTTTATAATCTAATTTTATCTCGTGTTGTTCAAATTGCTTCCCACCCATTTTCGTAGGTTTATCAACTTCTTTCTGCATTCTTTTCGCTATGTGTATTGCTTGGTTTTCTGGAACTCTAAAAAAGATTAAATTTGTTGGATCCTTTAACTGCCGATAAAAGTTGGAAAAAAAATTAGAAAACAAATCACCTTGTCTATCCACACGCATGAACTGGCTATCATTTTTTTTATCCGGAACTACTGACTGTAGTTCGTTATCTTTTCCAATTCCCGTAACTGCCCTTACTTCCTTTTTATTGGTATCAGATACCAACAAAACATCCGAAAATTGCTCCCCTAATTTTGGATTACTTACAGTTTCATCTTTCATGTCAGTGCTTTTTAAAATTTACTTAATCGAAAATAAATAGTTAAAACCACATTGTTCACAGACTGACTTTAGATGGTAGATTTTGGCTTTTGTTGGCTTTTAATTTTGTCCTGGAGCATTAAAACTGTCTCGAATAAACTGATGAACATCGGATAGTTTATAGTAAATTTTTCCACTTATTGTATAATACGGTAGCTTACCCGTTGAGCGATATCGCTGAAGGGAACGGTTGCTAATCTTTAACATTTGGAGGAGATCCTGATTGTCTAGTAATTCTTCACCGTCAATATTATTTCGTTTCTTTTGATTTTCATTAATATTCTCGTTCAAAATATCAAAACGATCCATGATACGTTCCATCCACGCTATAAATTCCATTCTATCTATATTCATAAGGATCTGTTTTTAAATCAATTTATAGTGTTGTGCTTAGTACACACGATTACTCGTATGATGTCAATTTGATAATACATTAAGCTCAAATTTTGAGTTTTATGTATCCGTTTTCCCAACTTCTTAGCATTACTTTTAACTGAACCATTGTTCTTATCATTAAAACTTTTATAGATGAAGGAAACAATTAGTAATCGTAAAATCACTAACCATAATGATGTATTATTCATTTTTAAAATGTGTTAAATATGACCGACTATTTAATAGTCCATTCATTTTAACCGGGTCAGCAGAACTTTTATTTGGCACGATGCCAAATATTTTTGCTTTTGAATTCAAAGCAAATCTATAGGTAGAATTTCGGCTTCACAACTGGTTACTTATGGATTTTCAGGAAAAAGATATGGATTTTCAGAAAATCCACACACCCTTTTTTTTTGCAAAAAAGCTCTCTTTAACAATTGTTTACCTTATATTTGATATAATTTATTTGCAATTAATTTGAAAAAAATACAGTAATACAATAGCTTTTAAAGGAAGTTTTCTAGAACGAATAGTCCCTCATTTTTAATGCTAACTATGATTAAAAAGTATCTACTAATAGTATCTCTTTGCTTCGCTAGCCAATTTTATGCACAGAAAAATGAATCTAAAATTCCAGATTCACTCAAAAATGTCAATTTTGATTATTTGTTTGACCGAATAGAAACATCAGACACTGACACCGCAAAACAACAATTATATCTTCAAACCTTTCTCATAAAGGCTATATCAGAAAAAAATTCAGAGGAAATTATAAATGGCTATAAAAACTATGTGCATTACTCCCATAGTGTTTTAAAGCTCGTTTATGCAGACAGCATGATATTTGCTGCAAAAAGAACGAAACGAAATGACTTAATTGGTGCTTCTTATTTGTCAAAAGGGATTGAATATTATGCCCAAAAAAAGCATACTGATGCCTTAGATAACTATCTTTCAGCAGACGCCTACATTTCAAAAACGAATGATCAATATCTAATCCATAAGGTGAAATATAATATTGCCCAAATAAAATATTATTTAGGGTACTATCAAGAGGCAATTTCCTTATTCAACGAATGCATAGCTTATTTTAAAGAAAATAATACTCGAGGGTACTTAAATTCAATCCATTCGCTAGGGTTATGCTACAACCACATTGGAAATTATGGATTATGTACAGATACCAATGAGAAGGGTATTTTAGAAGGGGAACGGCTCACAAATAAAGAAATGAATGCCTATTTTAATCACTCAGAAGGAATTAATCAGTATTTCAAAAATAATTATACTATTGCTATTGAAAATATTGGCCGTTCATTACCAGCAATTAAGAGCAAAAAAGACTTTGCAAACGAGGCAGTTGGTTATTTCTATATTGGAAAAAGCTACTGGAGTTTAAAGAAGCCGGAAGTTGCGCTATCCTATTTCAAGAAAGTGGATTTTATTTTTAAAGATAAAGGATACATTCGCCCAGATCTTCTTGAGAACTATCGCTTAATGATTCTTTACTACCAGTCAAAAAACAATTTAAAAATTCAACTCCATTACATTAATAGACTGCTTAAAGCAGACAGCATCGTACTACACAAATTTAAATATTTATCGAGTAGAATTACCAAAGAGTATGACCGTAAAAAAATATTGCTAGAGAAGCAAAAAATTGAAAACGCTCTAAATAAGAAAAAATACAATGACATCATTTTCATCAGTATTATTGCACTTTTATTTTTATCGCTCCTGCTCATCGCCTATTTGTACATAAGGAATAAGAGACTATACAGGCAAAAATTTAAGGAGCTAATGATGAAAGGTGAGTCTGAAATTGCTGTTGAACCTAAAACTAATACTAATAGGATAAGTGAAATAAATCAAGACACGGTAAATGCACTCCTGAAACAACTGGAAAAGTTTGAGAATGATAAAAAATTTTTGGAAAAAGATTTAACAGCAGCCAAACTTACCGCTGCTTTTGGCTCGAATCCAAAATATCTTTCAAAAGTAATATTCCATTCTAGAGGAAAAAAATTTACTGATTATATCAATGACCTTAAAGTTGATTATTTAATTCAATTATTGAAAGAGGATAAAATGATGAGAAAGTTCTCGAATACGGCGTTGGGAGAAGAGGTTGGTTTTAGTAGTACACAACGATTTACCAATGCTTTTTTCGCCAGAGCTGGGATGCCACCCACCTATTTCATTCAAGAACTCCAAAAAGAACATTCCTATAGTATTTCTAATTTATAACGATAATAATAGTATATTTGTTCATTAATTATTAATGTTCACGTTTTCGTGAACGGTATAAATAAATGAACAGATGAATGAAAAAGAAATCATACAGTATGCTATCAATAATATCCAAAAGGGTGGTGCGATAGATCTGGAGTGGAAAGAAAACCACAATGATAGTCCTATTGATGGTGAACTTTTGCTACATTTAAATCAACATACCATCGAACTTTATGCCGCTATTAAAAAGGAACTTAGAGGCCTACATCTAGCTAAAATAGAAGAATTGGCTGTTTCACAAAATCCTTTTATTATTGTTGCACAACGTATATTTCCGAAGATAAAGGAAGAGCTACGCAAAAGAAATATTGCCTATCTCGAAGCGAATGGCAATATCTTTTTAAACAAAAATGAAATCTATCTTTACATTGATGGTAATCCTCCTATTGAATTAAAACATAAAACTACCAATAGAGCCTTTACTAAAACAGGATTAAAAGTAATTTATCAATTTCTAATTAAGGATTGTATCAACAATACCTATCGCGAAATTGCGGAAGTAACAGGTGCTGGAATTGGTACTTTAAACACCATATTCAATGGCTTAAAAGAGGAAGGTTTTATACTTCAGCTAACCAAAAATGAACTACTGATCGAGAACAAGAAAATATTGTTAGATAAATGGGTACTGGAATATGAAAAGCGCCTCAAGCCAACCTTGGCAATAGGAACATTCCGATTCCTTAATAAAGATGATTTTTATAACTGGAAAGATATTCCTCTCAAAAAAGGAAAAACAATGTGGGGCGGCGAATCAGCAGGTGACCTTCTCACCAATTATTTACGTCCGGAGGAACTTACATTATATACCAACGAAGAAACAAGCGAATTAATGAAAAATTACCGATTCGTTCCGGACTTAGAGGGCAATATCAAAATATTTAAACCGTTTTGGAGAGACGAGCAAGAAAACACAAACACCGTACATCCACTCCTAGCCTATGGTGATTTAATGAATAAAGGAGACCGCAGATGTACAGAAACCGCACAAAAGATATACAATGAGTATTTACAAGATCAGTTTTAAGCAATTGCAACAACAGCCTGTTATTTCAGAAATGCTAACTGCATTAGAAAATGGGTTGCACAAATACAATATAGACTTTTATCTAGTAGGTGCTGTGGCACGCGATGTTTGGATGACTGCCATAAACGATATACCACCCAGCAGAGTTACTGGAGATATCGATTTTACCGTTTTTATAAATGACAAAAACACCTATGCGGATCTTAGAGAATATCTCATCAATGTGGAAGGATTCATCCCTTATATGGGCAATGGTTTTGTACTTAAATGAAAAAACATCATACAAATAGATTTAATGCCTTTTGGAGAAATAGAAGCCAAACCATCAAATATAACGGTTGAAGGTACCGGCCTTACCAGTCTTAATATGCCCGGTTTCAAAGAAATATATGATTATGGTCTTCCGGAAGCGCAGCTCGAAGAAAAACACCGCTTTAAATTTTGCACTTTACCGGGTATTGTACTGCTCAAATTAATTGCTTTTCAAGAACGGGACGAAATAAGACGGGACGATATCAAAGACATCAGTATGATCCTGAAGCACTTTTTTGATATGTATGCCGATGAAATATATGAAAACCACAATGATCTTTTTGGAGACAAGGATATTAACTTAAATTGGATTGCTGCAAGAGTCTTAGGGAGAGACATGGGTAAAATTGCTCTATTAAACGAAGAACTTTTTCTAAGGATAAAAAAGCTATTAAAGGAAAATACTATCGATATACATTCGAGTTATATTGCCAAAATTATGGCAGAGTTTTTTCAAAATACTATTGCAGAAAATGTAAAACTGCTGGAACAAGTAAAAATCGGGTACTTAGAAAATGATTCCTCAAAAATTAAAATCGAGTAATCACTCTTAAGTAACTTGTAACCAATTATCATTTGTATTTTCTGCCTTATATCGTACAATCAAGGTATAAATTTAACATCAAATCATTTCCGTCTCAGGAGCAAAATTCTATTTTTACATCATAATTTAATACATACAACCATGAAAGATCTAGTTGCAAAAATCAACGCTGAATCCGAAACATTCAAAACAGAATCTGAATCACTAACTGATAAAGGTATCAAAGCTGCCGGAGCAAGAGCTCGAAAATCAACTTTGTAGTTTGAAGAACTATTAAAAGAGTTTAGAAAAGTCTCAATAGAAGAATCAAAAAAATAAAATACGCTACAAGTATCAAATAATATAGACTCGCTGTCCAAGATGTTTACGCCCTTTTATCTATGGATTTAGCTCTATCTGAGCCAATAATTCTATTACTTTTTGCCCAGTTATTAAGTTGCTTTTATCCACCACGAAATTTTTTAACTAAACTACAAATTTAATTGCTGAAAGGTAATCTTTTTTCTTAAATATTTTGGTCGAATTACCGAATTTATATACAATTTTTTGTCTATATTTTACATACCACTACAGTTTCTGTCAAAGCCACAATAACCTTTTTTTTTAATCACTTCAATATATCTCTGCCATCCAACGTATTTTGAATTCATGTTTGTTATAAACGAGTTTTTTTTTAAAATTATGTTATAATTATTGTAAAGACTCAATCTTCACCACCTCTGAACTTAACGCCTTCGTACCGCTTTCATTCATGGTTTGTTTTACAGTAACTTTAATTTTATCGTATTGAGGAGTAGGGAACTTCATCAGCTCTGAAATGTTTTTAAAACCAAAAGCCTTTGCCAATAAAGCAATGTGACGCGTAGAATATTTGTGTCGTTGAGTAAATGATTCGACATTACTTACAAAACTTCTAGCTACTCCCATCTTTAGACTTAGCTCATCTTTAGTAAAAGCCTTCTCTTTGCGTATTGCTTTTATATGATTTATAAATTCTAAATCATATTGTGTTGTCTCAAAGCAAATTAATTTTTCCATAAATTATAAAATTTTTACCCAATATGTTGGGTATTTGATTAATTTTATTATATTTGTTCTAGCGAATTGACAATTAGCCTTTTTGGCATAATTAAAACGATGTTATCTCGACTCAAAACGACCAAGTTTACCTTCGAGAGTATCGTGAAGTCGCTCCATGTCATAAAGTTTATTACTTTTGCAAAGGCATGCGAGCGGTTCTCACGTAAGCTTTAGGTGGTAACTTTATAATCGAAAGATTTTAAAGATGGGTTTGGTCGCCCTTGAGTCTAAAGTGTGAGGCCGCTCCTTGCTTTTTTTGCAAGCACTCTTCATACCCGAAATACATCGTTCCAAAACCATAAACCTATAAATTATGAGAACGATTTTTTTATGTAAACCCCTCACCAAACCACCTTAACGGCCTGTTAAAATTAAGCTACTTTATGTCGCCCAAAAACTGAAACAAACAATGTGTTTGAGTAGTAAGCACCCAGAAGTATCCGTAAAAGACGCTTCTTCAATCAGTATAATAAATACTGGTGTGTAAAAACCTACGTTGAAATATAAAATGTGACTTAATATAAATCATCATTTATATAGCAAACCTAAAATACTTCTGGTATATAGATTCAGGATTTTTCCCTTTAAACTCGCACTTTAAAAGTATTGTCTTTATTTCTATTTTCCAAATGGTATTTTAAAATTTTAGAGTTTGTTTCAGAAGAGGAGTAAAAGGAGTTTTTTACATAAAAAACAAACTGTATAATTATCCTTCTAGAAAAAAAAGTTTTTTAGTTGGAAGTGCTCTTTATGTTTAAACTTAACTTAAAAACACCTGCACCGAAAGGTTTATTGAACAAAACACCTCATTAATTTAATTTGAATTTATTATAAAAAGGTGCAGGTTATTTAGTTTGAACAGCAACTCATTACTGATAACCGATTACAGAAAGCAGACGACTGATAATAAACAAAAATTGTGAGCATGAAATATAACAAACTAATAAAAGCGGCACTAATAGTGGCATGCATAGTCCTTATATGCCTTAGGATGTATGGTTCAAACAGTTTTTAAAGATGTAAAAAATAGCTACAGCTTATTTAGTATTACCACCAACTCAAAACTTTTAATACGCGTATGATAATATAAAAACGAAGTGCATTGGTACCTCAATACATAGAAAAAGTCCCCTAACTCGCCGGCAAGCTAAACTAGAGGACCATAGCGAACAAAACTAACGTTTCATTAAACTACACCAATATTATGAAAAATATTTCATTAATCAAGGTGTTAAGGACAATGGTGTATTCCCTTATTTTGGGGTTGCACTTATTCTTGACACCTGTTCTAGCCCACAGCGGCATAGGCGTTTCAAAATTTGAACTACAACCCCATCACGTAAGCGGTACCGTTACAGATTTTAGTGGCCCATTACCAGGCGTCACAGTTACTATCAAAGGAACAAATACGGCTGTCATTACAGACTTTGATGGGAAATATCAAATAGCGTCTTCCCCTACTGCTACGCTAGTCTATTCATTTATGGGGTATAAGACGGTTTCTATGCCAATCAATGCGTTTAATACGATTGATATCGTCTTGCAAGAAGATGCGACATCGCTTGAAGAAGTACGTATTAATGCTGGATATTATTCCGTCAAGGAAAGCGAACGTACCGGTAGTATTGCTAAAATCACAGCTAAGGATATTGAAAAGCAGCCCGTTACCAATGTCTTAGCTGCGATGCAAGGACGTATGGCGGGAGTTAATATTACGCAAACAACTGGTGTTTCAGGTGGGGGTTTTGACTTACAAATTCGGGGACAAAACAGCTTGAGGTCCGACGGCAATAGACCGCTTTATATCATTAATGGTGTCCCTTATTCCAGCGATCCTGTGGGGTTTAGTGCTACCGCTACCGTAATGCCCTCCTTAACGAGTCCGCTCAACAATTTGAATCCTGGTGATATTGAAAGTATCGAAGTCTTAAAAGATGCTGATGCCACTGCAATATATGGTTCCCGCGGTGCCAACGGCGTAATACTTATTACAACCAAAAAAGGAAAGAAAGGCAAAACTACATTTACAACCAACTATTCCAACGGAATTGGGAAAGTGACCCGCTTCATGAATTTGATGAATACTGAGCAATATTTAGAAATGCGTCGTGAGGCGTTTGCCAATGATGGATACACGAGTTATCCAGCAAGTGCTTATGAAGTTAATGGTACATGGGATCAAACTCGAAATACCAATTGGCAAAAAGCACTCACTGGTGGGACAGCTAACATCATGAACTTGCAATCCTCTGTTTCAGGAGGTAATGATCAGACTCAGTTTATCTTCAATGGAAGCTATAGCAATGAAACAACCGTTTTTCCTGCTAATTTTGGCTATAAAAAAGGAAATGCACGTATTAATTTGAATCATTCCTCCGAGAATAAAAAATTTGGCATCAACTTTTCTGCAGGTTACACGGTACAAGATAATAATCAAGCCTCGACAGACTTAACCACCATTTCGCGAAGGTTGGCACCCAACGCACCTGCTTTGTATGATGCAGCAGGAAATCTCAACTGGGAGAACAGTACTTGGGAAAATCCACTAAGCCATCTGAATGGTAAATCCTTAAGCAACACCTCTGATTTAGTTGCCAATGCTGTCTTATCTTATCAACTTCCATTTCAATTGGAATTAAAATCTAGCTTTGGCTATACGGATTTGAAACACAAAGAAAGTAGCACCTTCCCTTCTACTATTTATGATCCTGCCTATGGTTTAGGCAGTGAATTCTCTTCCTTATTTACAAATACTACAACGCGCCAATCTTGGATTATAGAACCTCAACTCAATTGGCATACTGATTTTGGAAAAGGTAAAATTTCCATTTTGGTAGGTAGCACTTTCAATCAACTCAACGGGCAACAGCTTGTTTTAGCAGGGGAAGGATTTACTAGCAATAGTTTGATTTATGACTTGGCTTCCGCCTCAACTTTTACCATCATGAGCAGTGGTGATACAGAGTATAAATACCAAGCCTTTTTTGGGCGTGCTAATTTTAGTTGGTCTGACCAATATTTCTTGAATGTCACGGGTCGACGAGATGGATCAAGTCGTTTTGGACCGGGGAACAAGTTCGCTACTTTTGGGGCTGTAGGTGCCGCTTGGTTATTTTCTAAAGCATCTTTTATAAAAGACAGTAACGGATCCTTTTTGAGTTTTGGAAAACTTCGTGCTAGTTATGGAACTACCGGAAATGATCAAATTGGAGATTACCAATATTTAGATACGTATAGTTCCAATGGGAATCCCTACCAAGGAACGGTAGGGATTGAAACCACACGACTTTTTAATCCCGACTTTGGATGGGAAAGCAACAAAAAGTTTGAGATCGCTACTGAACTCGGTTTATTTAAAGATCGGATTTTTTTGACTGTCGGATGGTTTAGTAATACTTCTTCTAATCAGTTGGTTGGTATTCCCTTACCGGGAACCACGGGCTTTAGCAGTATTCAGGCTAATCTTGCTGCTAGTGTACAAAACAGTGGTATAGAATTGACGTTGCGAACTGTGAATTTTCAAAGGAAAAATTTTGGATGGAGTAGCAATTTCAATATTAGTGTTTTAAAAAATAAATTACTTCGTTTTCCTGATTTAGCCAGTTCTACTTATGCCAATCAGTACGTTATTGGTGAACCGCTGAATATTGTAAAAGTTTATAACTATACAGGTCTAAATTCAGTAACTGGATTGTATGAGTTTGAGGATTTTAATGGCGATGGTCTTTTTTCTGCTAAAGACGACAGGCAATATTTGGTAGATTTAAGTCCTGAATTTTATGGTGGTTTGCAAAACCAACTCAACTATAAAGGCATTCAACTCGATTTCCTTTTCCAGTTTGTGAAGCAACTCAACTACAATTCAGCTTCGTCTCTTGGCTTACCTGGCAGCAGGAACAATCAAACAACAGATGTATTGGATCGCTGGCAAAATCCAGGAGATTTAGGACCATTTCAGCAATATAGTACTGGAGTGAATACGGCGGTTAGTAGTGCTTTTACCCGATATCGTGACAGCAATGCTACTATAAGCGATGCCTCTTATATCCGTTTGAAGAATGTTTCCCTGAGTTATACGCTGCCTTCGTATTGGCTAAAAGGTGTTACTTGTCAAATTAATTTACAAGCGCAAAACTTACTCACTTTTACATCCTACAAAGGCGCAGATCCAGAGTTTAAAACTAGAGGAGTATTGCCTCCTTTGAAAATTATTACCACTGGCGTTCAATTAACTTATTAATCTAAAAACTAACTGTTATGAAACCTATATTTAATTCAAAAATTTTTTTATTTAAAATTCAAAAAAAGCGTATACCTGTTATTTTTATTGGGTATAACCTTGCTTGTATAATGTTGCTAAGCGCTTGTGATACTTTTGTAGAAACGGATCAACCATCCTCACAACTTTCTACTCCTATGGTTTTTGAAAGTCCAACTACCGCAACTGCAGCTATGGTCGCTATTTATGCCCAATTACGAAGTTCTACTTTATTGACTGGTTCCCCTCTTGGGCTTTCCAATCAATTGGGTCATTATGCCGATGAACTGACTTTTTACGGTGATTCAGAAAATTCTACGTTTGGATTGTATACTAACAGTCTGCTGGCATCCAATGAAGCCGTTGCAACTTTATGGACCAGTAGCTATCGGGTTGTTTACAATACTAATGCTATGCTGGAAGGTATTGCAGCCTCTAAAAGTTTATCCCAAGACAAAGTAAATCAGCTAACTGGTGAGGCACTTTTTGTGCGAGCACTAGTCCATTTTTATTTAGTAAATCTTTATGGCGAAATTCCATATATAACTACTACTGATTACAGGCAAAATAGAGTTGCCTCTCGCCTACCAGTGGCTAAAGTTTATGAACTAATTATTGCTGATTTGGATAAGGCTTCCAGCTTGCTTCCTAAAAATGACGAAAGCGGAGAGCGAGTGCGACCGGACCAATATACTGCCCAAGCGCTACTTGCCAGAGTTTACTTATTTGATGAAAAATGGGCCGAAGCTTCTAATGCGGCTTCTGCAGTACTAAACAATACGGCAACTTATGCATTACAGGATGATCTCAATACCGTTTTCATGAACACCAGTAGCAGTACCATTTGGCAATTTTCCCCGTTTTTTTATGGTAGTGCAACAGAAGAAGGTAATCTCTTTATTTTTACAGCTGGTCCTCCCCCTTTCACGGCTTTAAGCGATGCTCTTTTAAACTCTTTTGAACCAATGGATCAACGCAAAATCAGTTGGACAACTGCGGTGAGCGACGGAAACAAGACTTGGTATTATGCCAGTAAATACAAGGACAATTCATCTGTTTCATTTTCTTCTGAATATTCCGTTGTTTTTCGATTAGAAGAGCAATATCTTATTCGTGCAGAAGCTAGAGCCCGTGCAGGAGACTTGATTGGTGCAAAAGAAGATCTAAATATCATTCGGAATCGAGCGGGATTACCAAATACGACAGCCATCTCGCAAGATGAACTCCTAAATGCTGTAGTACAAGAACGACGGGTAGAATTATTTACCGAACACGGACATCGTTTTTTTGACCTAAAACGCTACGGAAAGCTAGATAGCGCTTTGAGTAACAAGATCGGTTGGAATACCACTGATGCCTTATTTCCAATACCCGAAACAGAACTGCTATTGAATCCCAATTTATCTCCTCAGAACTTAGGATACTAATTCATCATTTATGACAACTAGAAAAAAATATCAATCCCTAGGTCGCTCGTGTTTTTTTGTAAGAATGATACTGTTGTTACTTTTATCTAGCTCAAGCATTTGTATAGCTCAGCTAAAAATTAAAAAAGTAGTAACAGCATCTGATTATCCGCTTTGGGGAAAACTGACTCCCCAACTACTCTCTGACAATGGGACTTGGATTAGCTACAGCACTAGCTATTCCTCGCATCAAGACACTTTGTTTGTAAAGAATACAGCGACCTTACAAACCCATTCTTTTCCGAAAGGACAACAAGGCAAGTTTAGTAAAGAAGCTGTTTTTGCGTATTATTCAGCTCCCAATTCCTTAGCAGTTTTCAATTTAAAAACGGCTCAAACTACAACTTTGAAAAGTGTGAACGAATACTTTTTTACGACAGATGATCAATACCTTATCGTTGTTTCTGACTCTAAAAAGGATCAAAAAATACTTATTTGTTCGCCAAATGGGAACATACTAAAAACAATTGATTCAATAAATACTTATTCTTTTAATACTGATAGTACTGTTCTTGCCATCACTTCTAAAAATAGTACAAAGTCAATCGCTCAATTGATATTTTTGAAAGATAATTTTAGAACACAAAAAATTGCAAATAGCCCAAATGAAAACTTTGGTAAAATGAAGTGGAATAAAGGTGGTACTGCCTTGAGTTTTTACGGTAATTCGTCAACAAGTTCCCTCTTAAATCCTAAACTGTATTACTATTCGGTTAGCGAGAGTAAATTACAATCTTTTGATTCTAATACCCATCAAGAGTTCCCCAAAGACATGTTACTGTCGACTGATTCCGAAGCTCTCACTTTATCTGACGATGGTAACAAAGTATTTATTCAAACCCATAAAAAGACAAGCATTACTAAAGATACGGCTATGGTTTGGAATACTAAAGATCAATGGTTATATGTACAGCGACCACTAATGGAAAATCATACGTACAATGGTGTTTGGTTCCCAAAAAACAATCGTTTTTTACAAATTACCGATCATGCGATTTCTGGGATGATGCTGAACGGTTTGCAAAATGTAGCATTACTATTTGATTCCAGAATCCACGAAGCACAGTTCAAGGAGTATAGAGACTTGGATTATTGGTTGATGGATCTCAAGAATGGTAAAAAGAAACTGTTTTTAGAAAAATACGCTAATGATGGTACGCTGTTTGCATCACCCGAAGGAGATTATTTTTGTTATTTAAAAGATGGAGATTGGTGGGTATATAGTATTAGCAAAGCTACTTACACAAATATTACACAACATATAAAGTTCGAATTCTATGAGAAAAAATATGTTGCAAATGATAAAACCTATCCATTTGGATTCGCGGGTTGGAGCAAGGATGAACGTTCTTTATTACTTTATGACGCCTTTGATGTTTGGGAAATTACACCAGATGGAAGGACTGCCAAAAGATTAACCAATGGTAGAGAAGATAAAATCGTTTATAGAATAGTTTCGCAGCAACCTTCTCAACAAAAAACGAGTAACTTCAGTGGTTTCACGAG
This sequence comes from Flavobacterium pygoscelis, assembly GCF_023162025.1. Taxonomy (NCBI): domain Bacteria; kingdom Pseudomonadati; phylum Bacteroidota; class Flavobacteriia; order Flavobacteriales; family Flavobacteriaceae; genus Flavobacterium; species Flavobacterium pygoscelis. Next base: position 258,700 of record NZ_JALNUB010000006.1, read on the forward strand.
TGGTTATTTCAACTTAGACGATAAACTATATCTAAGTGCGGAGCGCATTGACTTTAGTGAAAGCGGTTATTCGGTGTGGAACCGCAAAAGAGGTACTCAATCCCTTGTTTTTCAACCTAAAAAAGTTGATTATTTGACTACTGCTAAAAATGGTTCTTCTTTTATGTATTTGGAACAAACTTTTGACCAATCACCCGCTCTCATGTTCAAAGCTGGGATGTTAACAGTTCCAACTGTCGTTTTCCAAAGTAACTTACAGCAACAGCATTATCTTTGGGGAAAGTCAAAAGCAATAATTTATAAAGATATTTCTGGAAATCAAATGAGAGGAGTTCTCAATTATCCCGCCGGTTATGACCCATTAAAAAAGTATCCTATGATCGTTCGCATCTATGAGAATCAAGCACACAACTTGCACAAATATGTCAATCCATCGCTTTACAATTCGGCTGGATTCAATGTGAGTAACTTAACTTCGCAAGGCTTTTTCGTACTCTACCCAGATATTGTTTATCAAGTAGGTCAACCCGGACAATCTGCTTTGGATTGTGTTCTAGCGGCTGTAAATGAAGCCCTATCAACAGGATCGATCTCACCGACACATATTGGCCTTATTGGTCATTCTTTTGGCGGATACGAAACTAATTTTATTGTAACTCATAGCAATCGTTTTACAGCAGCTGTTTCCGGTGCGGGAATTTCAGACTTTTACAGCCTGTATTTGCGAACTAATGGAATTTCAGGCAAGCCGAACTACTTTCGATTCGAATCACAACAGTTCCGGATGGGGACTTCTTTCTTTGACAATAAATGGGGGTATCTGAATAATTCCCCTTTGTTTAATGCTGAACACATGAATACTCCTCTTTTGTCCTGGACTGGAGAATCTGATACACAAATACATTCTTCTCAAAGCATGCAGTTTTTTATGGCTTTACGAAGGCTTCAAAAAACCCATACCTTGTTAGTATACCCCAATGAAGAACACGGATTAGAGGAGCGAATTAACCAGCGACATTTGACACTGCAAATTGAAAAATGGTTTAATCATTATTTAAAAAAAGAGGATTCTTTGTAAAAGACAACAAATCCTAAAACTAAAAAAGCAATGCGGTTTCTTTATTTAGAAACCGCATTGTCATTTATTCCTGCTGTCACCTACAGCTAATGCTACATTTTAATTATTTTTGTAAAGGGGTACATTACAAGTAGTAGCATTGGGGCTGGTTTTACCCCATAATCTTACCTCTTCTGCGCCTACGGTACAAAAATCAGAACACATGTCAGAACACATGTTTGATATATTACAAGCCGATGAAGGACTCGTATGTGTATACCCTTGTTTTAATGCAAATGCTTTTGAATTTTTATTCATTGCATTTGAACTGAAAGCGCCAGTTACGGCTACTGCAATGACTGCCATTGGCATAATCATTTTTAAAATTTCTGTTTTCATAGTAATAAATTTAAAAATTAGGATCTACTCTTTTAACAGGTTTTCGATCTTATCCCTGATAGCCGGCCGGTTATATTCTAGTACATAAGTCATAGTACTCTTTATTTATTCGAACTACTTTTGAATAGGTGATTCAATTGATATACAACCAAATGCGTTCCTACAATCGCATATAGTTTTTTAATATGAATATTAAACCTTTTCATTTTTTCTTTGCCAATGTTGTAGATTGGAAAACTAAAAAGATAGCTGTTGTTGGCTAGGTCATACACGTCAATAATGGTAGCGGTTTCCCAAAGTTCTATTGCTTCATATTTACCAGGTAATGCAGAAGCTACAAATAGCAAATTATCATAAACAGTCATTGTTTTATTAACAATAAGAGGAGGGGCTGTCATTTTACGTTCTTTTGACTTAGTCAAGTACTTTACTTGAATCTTAGCCCTACTGAATGTATCTATTGTTTTACCACGTCGTACTTCATTTAATGATGCGTTCACTACCGTAAATTGGTTGCGATACTTGTACAAGTACACGACTTTTTTTGTCACAGGATCGTATTTAAGCGTTCCATCAGTGTCAAATACTCCATCGATTTGCTTTTGTAAGAGACCAGGTTTGAGATGCATTTTATTCCTTTTTTCGAGTTCAAACAGTCCTAAAATATTCTGTCCGTTCTCAGGAGAAAAAGCACGAAATACAATTGACTTGGTATTGATCGGCTCTGCTTGTGTAAATCGAATTCCAAGAGGCGCTTGTAGTTTGGCTTGCCAATTTGCTGTATTTCCAATATACAGGCAAGGAACTACTCCATCAAATAAATAGAAAGAAGTATCTAGCACTTTTGTCTCAACACTACGAAAAGTAAAATCAACTTTATCTAAATCAATTGTATGTTGTTTTGTAAATTTTAAAAGTGTATCGAATTCTGTAATTTGGAACGGTGTGGTGTAGTTTCCAAGGTATATACGCTTATTATTAATACCTGCAAAATAATAAGAATTAAATTTTAAATCAAGCTGTTGAATTTCCGTTGCTGGATAAGGAGGAAACCTTCTAATAAAAGTATTTCGATGGTGGATAATCGTCTCCGAAAACAGAAAAAGAAACGAAACGATTACAGTACTACAACCAAATAAAAAAGAACTCAAAATTAAAGGTCGATACGTTTTCTTTACACTAGCTGCTGTTGTTTTAGATGTTGCAAGAATGATACCTATCAGTGCTAAAAAAATGAAACCAATATTAAAAACAAGATGCTCCGTCCAGCCCATTTTCTCCAAAATCCCACCACAAGAACAAGGAACAAAAGGACTGAAATTCAAAATAATTATTATGTATGTCGTAAACATAGTCATCAAACTAAAAGCTGCATAAAGCCCAAAAAGACGCCATTTTTGAAAAGATAAAAGTACTGATATTATCAACTCTACAATCACGACTCCCCAGGAAGCCCAACCAGCAAAAACACTTAATAACGGAGATTGTCCCAATTGAACTTGAAAATTTTCAAAATCAAGTAATTTACTTACTGCTGCATAGACAAATAACAGTATGTATAATAAACAAATTAACTCTAGATATACTCTCTTACTTGTTGTACTTAAATTCATATCAGTTGTCCTTTGAGGTTAAACAATTCCAGTACTAAAATTTTGTTTCAGTAAAACCATTGTTCTACAAAATATTTAACTCATGGCTTTACTTTCCGATTAATCAAAATTAAAACGAATCCTACTGGTAAAATTAAAGTTCTTTAGAAAGATTGTTGTTATCTAAAACCTGCCAGATTTTTTCAAAATCAAGCCATTTTCAAAAGAATTAAAAAAATATCTGTTTAAATGGAATTAGAACTGGTTTCCTTAAAACATTTCATCATTATGTTCTATGAAACTAGTAGACTATAACTTAGATGATTTGCTTGTGCCGCAGAATAAAAACTCACCTACAAACTATTTAAAGATTATAACTTTCTAAAAATTTGGAAAATAATGCGATAGATTTTTATTGCACTTTTATAACTAAATTATCGGAAGGTAAATCATTATATCAAAAAAGATAATACAATCTAAATTCAAGCGGTTGTGACACATCAGCACCGGCTTATTTGGTATTAAGGAAGTGAAGTATAATTTTCTTAACAACGAATTAAATGGGAGAATTCAAGAACCTAACGCAACAAATGATAAATTTTATCTTTGTTGAATTATGAAAAAAAAATATAAAAGATTATCCTTCGAAGAACGTATTATAATTGAGACTTTACTCAAGGAAAATAAGACCAAAAGCTACATTGCAAAGCAAGTAAATCGAAACAGATCCACCATTACCAAAGAATTAAAACTTTGGTTATTAAAGCCAACCGACATCTACAAGGCTGATTTAGCACATTGGTATGCTTTAGAAAACAATAAAATCAAAAGAACTCAAGATAAAATAAACTCACATCCCAGACTTAAAATATTCATTTATAGAAGTTTATTAAAGGGTACTAGCCCTGAATTAATGGCTGGACAAATCAAGGTATTATACCCAAATGACCCTATTATGTCCATTTCTTACGAATCTATTTATAAACATATTTATCGATTTAGACAATCTACGTTGGGTAAAAAACTAATCAAACTTCTTCCCTATCATCATCACAAAAGACGAGACAAAAGGAAATATGGTATAAAAAAAACCAGAATCAAAGACCAAGTCAGTGATGATAGACCTAAATATATCGAAGAACGCCTGGAAGCTGGACATTTAGAAGGAGATTTGATGATTGGTGTAGCACGCAAAAGTGCTATTGGAACTATTGTAGATAGAAAAACTAGATTTTTAATTATTGTAAAAATCAACAATAGAAAATCCAAAACAGTAACTCACGAATTTGTAAAGCTCTTAAATAAACAACCTCAATACCTCCGAAAAACAATAACTTACGATAACGGAATAGAAATGGCTAATCATAAATGGCTCTCTAAAAAAACTGGAATGGATATTTATTTTGCACATCCATACTCCTCCTGGGAAAGAGGTACAAATGAAAACACTAACGGATTAATTAGAAGGTTTTTACCAAAAGGAACTGACTTTAATAATATAAGTATGGAAGAGCTAAAAAACATAGAAAACAATCTAAATAACAGACCAAGAAAGGTTTTGGGTTTCAAAACACCTAATCAAATGAGAAGCGAAGAAATCAACAAAATGAATCAAACAAAGGCTTAAGTTTGGAAATAACTTTTGGCTTCTTAAAAAGCCAAAAAAGTTATTCTAAAATTAAGCACAAAATCTAAGAAAAATACTAAATTTGATTAATTTAAAAAAAATTAACATTGTTGCGCTAGACCCTTGAATCCGCCAATACCGCAAAATCATAATTTATGAAAATATTCAAACTGTTTATTTTACTTTTTCCTTTTCTATCCTTTAGTCAAAATAAATTTGAATTTATAAGAGAGAAATTAATGCAAAACAAGAAATATGAATATGTTTATGGTTTTGAAAATAACTTTGCAGTTTTTAGAACTTTTGACAAAAAAATGGGTGTAATTGATAGCACCGAAAATATAATAATAAAACCTATATTTTCATTTATCTACAACAAAAAACAACTTAAAAATCTTTTCGAAGTTGGAAATGAAATAAATAAAAAATTTAAAAGAGGGTTTATTGATTTAAAAGGAAATATTAAAATTCCAATTATTTATGATAATGTTATTTATCTTGAAAATGGTTTAATAAGAGTCGAAAAAGCAAATAAAATTGGAATTTTAGACACTTTAAACAATGTAATATTACCAACAAAGTTTGACAATATTTCAGTTGATAATAATTTAATAATTGCAGAAATTAAAGCATTAAGTACGCTTTATAATTTTCAAGGAAAACAAATTAGCAATATACAATTTACTCAAATTTCTGAATTTAAAAATAACAATGCAATTGTTGATTTTCCGAACAAAACAACTTCAATAATAGATAATAATGGTAACATAATTTTAAAATCTATTAAAAATTATAATTTTGAAAGAATTTTTAATCACAATTTATATCTCATAAAAAATAATTTAACTTCAAAAATAGGAATAATAAATTCAAAAAATGAATTCATTATTAATTGTAAATACGATGAAATCAAACAAGTAAATTCTTTTTTTATTGCTAAAAGCAATAAAAAAAATGGTTTTATTTCATCAACAGATTCAATAATTAAACCTTTTGTTTATGACGAAATATACTTCAGTTATTTTGACGATGCTGTAATTTTCGGAGATAATAATATTGGAGAAAATTACGTTGTGAAAAAAGATAATTTATTTGGTGTTATAAATCCAAACATTGTAAATGATATAATAGCAATGAATTATAAGAGTATCAGAACTTTATTTGACAATTATTACATTGTTGAAAATAATGAAAACAAAAATGGTTTATTCACTAAAAGTGGTAAAAGAATTCTTAATGAAAATTATGAATTTTACAATGTTTACAAAAACTCAATTTTTGCAACAAAAGAAAATAAACAATATATAATCAATTTAGAAGAAGACAAGCATTATGAAAAAGAAATTAATGTAAATGAATTTGTAAAATTTAAAGATGTTCAACAATTTTCAAAAAATGAAAATCAAATAATCAAAAATGAAAACAAATTTGGTGTAATAAATTCTACAGGTAAAATTATTATTCCGTGCGATTATGATTATATAGAAAATATTTATCTTTCAAAGGAATATGTTGTAAAGAAAAATAACAAATTTGGTATAATAAATTCTGTAAATAAAATTGTTGTAGAAATAGAATATGACAATTTCAAAAAATTAAAAGAATCAATCTTATTTACGGAAAATAATAAAACAAAAAAAAAGTATCACGAAATCACATTATAATAATTACTACTGCCAACAGCGGTTTTGCAAGATTGCGAAATATGTGCAAAATTCACGTTTATGTTTCGCAAAAAATTTTATTTTTAACTGAAAATAATCTGTTACGAAGTTCGCAACCTAGCAAAGCCGCGAAACGATATATGCTATTTAACCAAAAAATTGTATTATAAATTATAACAATGAAATATTTAATCACTATTTTATTTTTTGTCTTACTTGGATGTAAAAGTGCTCAGCAAATCAATAAACAAAATGTTGAAAATGCGATTACAAAAAATGCGTTTCAGTTATTAAATGACAAAAGATTTCATTCTGTTTCCGTTGCAGTGTATAAAGATGGGGAATCAACAATAAAACATTTTGGAGAATTAACTATCGGAAAAGGAAACAAACCAAACGATTCTACTCTTTATGAAATAGCTTCTGTAACTAAAACTTTTACAGGTTATATAGCCGCGAAAGCCGTACTTGATAAAAAAATAAATTTAAATGATGATATTAGGAACTATCTTGATGAACCTTATCCCAATTTAGAATTTAAAGGTGAACCTATAAAAATAAAACACCTCATTACACA
>NZ_JALNUB010000002.1:0-2761 GCF_023162025.1 Flavobacterium pygoscelis
GACTTTGCTGAATTTGCCAAATCTAAGAATATTATTTTAAGTACAACTCAAAACTCAAGCCCTTATGAAAACGCCGTAGCAGAAAGAATTAACGGAATTTTAAAACATGAATTTGGACTAAACAAGACTATTGCTAATTTAAAAACAGCTGAAAAAATGGTTAAACAAGCTATCGAAATTTACAATAATGAGCGTAGACATTGCTCTCTTGAAATGAAAACACCAAATTATGCACATCTAAATCAAATACATGAATACAAGTCTTATAAAAACAAAAAAAATACTACTTTAGCTACGTAGGAATGTTGACAAGTTTGGAAAAAAATCCCTTCAAAGATTTTTTCTAAACTTATCAATATTACGTCAATAATAAACTATTTTTGAAATTATACAGTAACCAAAAATAGTCAACCTATATTAGGACAAGACACGAACGAAACAGAAAAAATGAAATTTGACAGAAACTTAACTTTTACAATTGGAATAATACTAGTTATTATTAGTACATTTTTCATTTCAATTCTTCCAGGTTCACTATATTTTTATGGAATACCATTTTTTGTTTTTATATTAGGTCTAATTTTAGTTTGGTTAGGTAAAAGAAAAATTATGACAAAGATTTTATACACTATTACTCCTATCCTATTCTTTTTTACATATCAATATTTTTGGAAAGAATATGAAACTATTGAGCCAGAAACATTTTTAATTGCTGAAAATTATCGTGGTTGTGTAAGGATAATGTTCAACTCAAAATGTGGAGAAGAAATACAATATGAAAATAAGCGTAGATTATACAAAATCCCAAAAGACGGAGTATTATTAACAAAATTTAAAGACGAACAAGGTTTTATAGATTATGAATTTTATCTTGTTGACGAAAATGGTAAACGACTAAAAATTGAACAACTTGACGTAAGAGATTTTAATGAAGAATGGACAACCGAAAAAAATCCAAAAGAACCGTCACGAGATAAATTAGGGATTTTTCACGTAGGTAGAACTTATAGTGATGGTAGTTCTGAATTTTATGTTTCTACATACAAAGATTTAGACTCACAATTTGGATTTAAATATATGCAGAAATTTGACAGTATAATGACAAAGAAAATATCGAATTGTAAATAAAAAATACTACCGCCAACAGTGGTTTTGAAAGATTGCGAAAATTGTGCTAAATTCACATATATCTTTCGCAAGAAATTTTATCTTAGGGGAAAAATCTCGGTTACGAAGTTCGCAACCTTTCAAAGCCACAAAACGTTGGCAGTAATATTACCGAAAAAACAGAAAATTGGACATAACTAAAAGACATCATTATATACCTGAATTCTTTATAAAAGGATTTACTGGCGAAGATAAAATGGTTTCTGTTTTTAATAAAGAAACTGGGAAATTGGATAATGCTCGCAAAAGTCCTAAACAAGTTTTTTTTGAATGGAATAGAAATACTTTCAAAATTAATGGAGAAGATAATGATTTCGTTGAAATGCTTTACCAATTTGGAGAAACGAAATTTTCTGATACTTACAGAATGATAATTGGTAATCAAGAATCTTTCCAATTTAATGCTTTCGAAAAACTACATTTAATGTATTTTATTTCTGAACTACATTGGCGTGTACCAAATCAAGATATCGAATTTCTTGACCATATAGACCAAATTAATTCTGAAAGTTCAAGTTTGCAGATTCGAAATAAAAATTCTGGAGAAACTATATCGCAAAAATTATATAGTGAATTAATTAAAAATCCTCCAATATCTGAAGCTTTTAAAATGATAAAGGCGATAGAAGATTTTGACGAAATCGTAAAAGAAGTAAAAATAGAAGACTGGAAATTATATTCTGTTGAAATAAACAATCCACAACTAAATTTACTGTCAGACAATCCCGTAATAATAAGAGATTATAAAAGTAATATTCTAAAATCGGAATTAATCTTTTCGTTATCAAAAGGCAAGACAGTTTATCATACGAATGGTAAGATTTTAAATGAAATTCCTGCTGAAAATAGAATTAGAGTTGATGTTTTAGCGTTTTTACAATCAAAAAAATTTGTTTGTGGACCAAAAGCTGAATACTTAAAAGATATAGCAGAATATGCAAAGTTTTATGATACAGAAAATAAAATTGAAAAATTGAAAGAAAACGTATTCGATATCTTTAAATAGAAAAAATACTACTGCCAACAGCCGTTTGGCGAGATTGGGGTTTTAGGCTTAATTTGAAAATGATTTTGTACTTGGAAAATTTGTGTTTAATGGAAAAATCTCGCATCTTTACTCCCCAACCTCGCCAAGCGCCAAGACGTTAGCGGTCAGCAGTGTTGGAGCAAATAAAACTGGAGTGAAATAGAAAATATTTAGAATTTAAAAATATAAATTTCATCGATTTTTTTTAAGTTTTTAAGATTAAAATTGAAGGTGATTATGTTTGTAGAAAGCAGAAGATTAAAAGTTGGAATCTGATTAAGTTTGCAGCATATGGAAACTGGAATATTGGAATTTATCGAGATAAGAAAAGAGAAAAATGAAGATATTAGCTAAATATTGAAATGATAAATAGAAGCTTAAAAAGCGAAATTTTGTCGATTTTTTTGGGATTTTAAAGTGATAGAAGATGCTTAATAAAATATTTGGCCGAAATTATAAAGGCAATAATTATAATTTGTAATAGACATTTACAATAAATAGACTGCCGAACCGCTAACAGCCGTTTGCCGTGATTGCGGGTTTAGTGGAATTAACGTTTTTATTCAT
>NZ_JALNUB010000002.1:2930-501656 GCF_023162025.1 Flavobacterium pygoscelis
GAATGTGGAAACTTGAATATTGGAATCTGATTAAGGTTGTGGAAAGCAGAAACTTGATAAAATTGGCTGAATATTGAAATGCAAATTATAAACTTGAATAGTAAAATTTTCGCGATTTTTTTTTTAGATTTTTAAGATCAAAATAGATGTTTAAAACTGAATAAAATAATTAAATTTGGAAAAGCCAATTGGAATAAATTGGAATAGACAAACATAGAACATATACTGCCGAACGCATAACAGCCGTTTGGCGAGATTGCGAATTTAGTGGTCAATTCATATTTTTCTTTCGCAAGATATTCTATCTTAGCCGAAAGAACTCGGTTACGAAGTTCGCAACCTTGCCAAGCGCCAAGACGTTAGCAGAAACCGTTGGAAAAATCTGCAAAATAGAACAATTGTTAATAAAAGATTAATAAATACATTTAGAATTGAATTTTATGGCTAACAAAAATAATAAATTGCAAGTTGCTTTCGAAATTTAAAGCTAAACAAAATGTATGACGAATGAGTGATAAAAAAACAGCAATTTATAAGCCTAAAGACTTTTCTAATTTTAATTTAACATTTCCAGAAGTAGACCAACTACTCGATAAAATTGAAGTAATAAAAAGAAGAAAGATAAAAGATGTAGATAGTCAAATAAATTATATTGACCCATTGCATCATGTAAAGACATTGACAAATCCTGTAAATCACCTTATAGTTGGAAGACGTGGTTCAGGTAAAACTTCACTATTGATAAAAGTTATAGAGGAAATTAGAAAAACAAAAGGTTTTGTTACTATTGTTGATATGCAAGGTAAACAAAGATTAAATGCGGAATTACCATTAATAGAAGTTTTGACTTACTTATTCAAGGATTTAAAAAAAGTAATAGAAAATGAAAAAAATTGGGAACCTTATCTTTTAAGGAAATCAAAAACTAGTTATTATCGTCTTAAATCGTTATATTTTGGTTTATTAAACAAAGATCTATGGACGAATGATATTATTGAAAACGATAAAATTTTTAATAGCATTACTTCAATAATTAATAAACTAAATTTAATAAAAGAAACACCAAATGATTCAAATATAATTATTACAAAATCAAGTAAAGATAAAATACAAACTAACAAATCAATAAAATCAATTATTGCTTTTGGTGCTGACACAAAATATTTGAACTTAATTCAAGCATCAGCAGAAGCTTCTTTTGTAATGTCAATTGATAAAGAAACTAACAGCGAAAATAATTTTGAATATAGCGGTAAGTATTCAAAACAACAAGCATTAGATGAACTAAAATATGAAATCATTGATTGTTTAGAAGTTTTCTACAACAAGTATAAACGTCCAATTTTCTTAATTCTTGATGATTTTTACCAAATACCTATTGACAATCAGCCGTTTATATTTCAATATTTACATGACCTAAATAAGGAAACTAGCGGTATTGCTTTTTCATATAAGGCATGTCTAGTTCCAAATAGATTTAAACTCAATGATGATAATAATAAAATTTTATCTCACAAAGACGACTTTAGTACAATAAATTTAGATAGAGAATTTTGTGAATTAGAGGCAAATAAAGATTTACTATTTAAGATTTTATGCAGTATTGACCCGAAATTAGATTTCACAACTGCTAAAATAAATAAACTATTTAATGATGTTGTTGTAATTAATGATTGTATCAGAGCATCAGGAGCTTTGCCTAGATACTTTTTAGATGTTTTTTGTCATATGGTTAAATTTTCTAAATCTGAAAATCAAACTAAAATTCATAAAATGGTACTTTCTCAGGTTATCCGAGAGATTAAAAAAAGTAAGGATGGTCTTATCACAGAAGAAGCATATCTACCCGATGACCAAATTAGAAAATTATGCACTATTATTGAAGATGAAGTTGTACATGGTTTACAAACTAATGTAATACTATATCCGCATATTTCGTTCAAAGAAAATGAAGATATTTTAAATACACTTATTAATTTAGGTTTTATTCACAGAATAAAAGAAAATTTAATGGTTCAAAAAATAAATTATGTTCCATTATTTATTGACATGATTTTCACTCATACAAAATCTGAAAAAATGCCTAAAAATTTTAAAGATGTTAAGTTTTGGGAGCAAGATGGTAAAGTTCTTTTGAAATGCAAAGTATGGGAATTTGATAAAGAAAAAATAAATGAATTGACAAATGTTGATATTGCTGTATAATAATTACGGCATCTGCTAACAGCCGTTTGGCGAGATTGGGGTTTTAGTGGAATTAGCGTTTTTTATCATATCTTCGTTTCGGCAGAAAATACTCTGCTTTAAAGTCCCCAACCTCGCCAAGCGCCAAGACGTTATGTGCAATTGCGCAATCGAGACCTGATAAACAGCCTAAATATTTGATTTGAAAGGGAATATTAAAACAGGAAATACAAATTTGTAATTTTCGTCAAGCCTTTCAAATGAGATTTGCTGAAAATTTATTTTCAAAGCGAAGACGCTTAAAGGCTTGGCTAAGTTATAAGAAAAAAATGATATAATCAAGTTTTTTTTATTATAACAGTTTTAATATGAGATTTTTAACTATTTAGGCTATGATTAAAAAAAACAGTACCTATCCCCCGAGTAGATAGGAACTATATTTTTTAATCGTTTATCTAGCTATCTCCTGGCACAACTGTTCCTGTTTTTATTATCTTAACAGAGAATAAATAACAGCACATAACAACGGCTAGGCATAATGCCGGCCACAGGCCAGAACAGGCACTATGCCTAGCCGAACCGTTAGGCAACATAATTTGAGCGCGAAAATTCTACAGAAAATATTCCTTTAAAATCTTGAAATTTAACTAAACAAAACTTAAGAAAGCAACTTTGGCAAAAATTGAACAATAACCAAAATGAATCGAAAAGTTGGAATAGTTAGCAGAATTACATTGCATGTTGGCATTTTAAATTTTTTACAAAGTGAATGGAAAAGTTGAAACATTTTGCGGAATTGCATTGCATATTGGAATTTTAAAATTGGAACGAAAAACCGAAATTAACCTAAAAATAGAATCGTAAAAATTGGAATTTAAAACAAAAAATATTTTTTCAGTTTAGCGCGGTAAAATAAAAGGTTGGAATTTGAAAATTGGAATATATAGCCGAACTGAATCGGTAGCTAGAATGGCAGAATATGATAAATATTATTACGTTGCCTAACAGCCGTTTGGCAAGATTGCGAATTTTCCAGTAAATTCATGTTTTGCTTTCGCAAGATATTCTATCTTAGCCGAAAGAACTCGGTTACGAAGTTCGCAACCTCGCCAAGCGCCAAGACGTTAGGCGATATTAAAAAACAAAAATCGTAAATTCAATAACTTAATGCAACAGTTTTAATTTTTTAAATTTGTTGTATATGGAAAAGAAACGAAATAGATTAACCTTTGCAGAGCGTATTATTATAGAGACTTTACTGTCCCAAAAGAGATCAATTTTATACATCTCAAAACAATTAGACAGAAACAGAAGTTCAATTTACAGAGAAGTCAAAAAATGGGTTCTTAAACCTTCAGATAAATACCTTGCTCATCTTGCCGATTTTTGTGCTAAAGAAGTGTATTTAAACAAAAGAAATCTTGACAAGATAAATACTCATTTCAGTTTAAAAGTGTTTGTTTATAGAGGATTAATCAATAATCACTCGCCTGAACAAATCGCTGGAAGTATAAAAGATTTATATCCAAATGACCCTATAATGTCAATCTCATATGAAGCGATTTATAAACATATTTACAAGCATAGACAATCTAGATTAGGTAGAAAATTAATTAAACTACTGCCCTACAGCCATTCTAAAAGAAGAAATAAAAAGAGATTTGGTTCTAAAAGATCCAGAATTAAAGATGCTGTTAATATTGAAATGAGACCAAATATAGAAGACAGAAAACAACTCGGACATTGGGAAGGTGACCAAATTGTAGGGCTTGGACATAAAAGCGCCATAGCTACAATGGTAGAAAGTAAAACAAGATTTACATACATCATTTTCCTTAAATACAGAACATCGGAAACCATGACATAAGCTGTAGCTAAAACTTTAAACATCTTAATGCCGGAAGCAATTAAAACAATTACTTACGATAATGGAATGGAAATGGCGAATCACAAATGGTTAACTCAAAACATAGGAATGGATATTTATTTTGCTAACCCCTATTGAACTTAGAAAAAAGATACAAATGAATAAAAACGGACTTATTAGACGTTATTTTATTAAGAAAATAGACTTTAATAACATTAAGCAACAACTAAAAATACTAAAGTAAAGGCTCAATAACAGATCAATGGAAGTGCTTGGTTTTAAAATACCAGCATATATGTTAGAACTCGAAATAAATAAGATCAAAATTTAAAACCAAATTAGTAATTTAAATTATTATCCAAAAACACCAACTCTTGCATTAAGATATTGAATACACCAGCAAACAAAGACTTAATTTAGAAACTCTTTAACTAAACGATTAATTTTAGTAAATTAATGAGTTAATGGTGATTATTTTTTAGATAATGTTAATATCAAACAAATTCCAACAATATTCCAAATTTTTCTTGCAAATTAAATTTTCATGAAAGTATTAAATAAAAAATAAAAACCTCTTTCTTGTATTTCTTTTATTGAAATTACATTTTAAGTAGCTAAATCAAATTGTCGAAAAAAATCGAAATAATTTATAATAGCCATATAGCATATCTAAAGGACAACTAAAAAGTATAAATGATAATATATTTTGTATAAAAAAAGACCTCTTGAAATGAGGTCTTTTAAATATTTAAATCAATGTCTATTCTTCTTTTGATTCAGGAAACAAAATTGAAACTATTACCGAAATTACAAGAACTCCACCAACGATTCCTAATGAAATTGGAGAGGGAATATGAAACCATGGGGATATAAGCATTTTAAATCCAATAAAACTTAAAATTATAGCCAAACCATAAGGTAATTTGCTGAACATGTGTATAAAATTAGCAAGCAGAAAATACAACGATCTTAATCCCAAAATAGCAAATATATTCGACGTGTACAGAATAAATGGATCTTTAGATATTGCAAAAATCGCAGGAATACTATCCACCGCAAATAATACATCAGTAAATTCAATTACGGCTACAACAACTAGTAATGGTGTTGCCATTTTTATACCATTTTGTATGGTAAAGAATTTGTCACCATCGTAATTATCTGAAACTTTATAAAACTTTTGAACAAGTTTTGCACCAGCAGTATCGCTAAAGTCTTCATCATCATCTCCATCTCCACTACCCCAAGATTGTATTCCTGCATAGATCAAGAATAATCCAAATATTGTCATTACCAAATTAATTGGTGGTAAAGCAAGTTGATTTACGTCAATGAAGTATTTAGCATTAACTCCTCCCAAGATAAATAATCCAAACATTATTGCTAGAATCAAAAATGCTTTTTCAGCCTTTAGAAACTTTATAGCTAAGCCAATTAAAGAAACTGCAATTAAACTCCAAACTACATAAAAAGTAGTGCTATCATTTTTAAGAAATGACTCCAAATAAGTTACATTAATGATGCCGACTCCAGCAAATATAAATATAGCTCTAAATATTAAAGCGCCTATAATACCCCAAAAAAGAACTTTATGATGCAGATGCTTAGGAACTTTAAAAAAACCGAATACTAAAATAAAAACAAAAAGATTATCTACTGAAAGTGCTTTTTCTATCCAATAGGCTAATTGAAACTGTGTGAATTTTTCTACTGCGATTTCATGACCACCAGCATCTTGGTTAAAAATCCAATATACAACTCCAGAAAAAGCCATTGAAAGTGAAATCCAAATGATGCTCCATGTTAACGCTTCTTTTGACGTTACTTCGTGTGCTTTTTTATTAAAGATACCTAAATCTAATAATAGCATTATAAAAATCACTATTGCGAATCCGACTACTAAGCCTGGATGTAAATCGATAATATTTGTTTCCATTTGTTTAATTAAAGTTAAAATTTTAAATTATGTATTTGCTAGTGTTACTACGATTACTCTGCCGCCTTCTTCTTTTGAAAGAAGTATTTTTTTTCCATTTGTTAATTCTACCATACTGCCGATTGGAATTTCTTTGTCTTCTGTCACATCTTTGAGCGAAGTGAGTTTCTGATTGACAAAAACCCATTTGTCCTTGAAATAAGTAAAATAGCCAACTGGTACCTTTTGCTGCGCGGTTAATTTCTCATTTCTTGCAATAGTACGATTAACATGCCATTGAAACAAATATTGATCGTTATAAACCATTAATCTGTAATTTTCGGGTTTCCACACGCTATCTTGAAATTGATAGTATAAATCTAAAACGGGTAGTGTTCCTTTGTGTGCCGTTCCGCAAAAAGGACATTTTGGACTATTGGTGTTATCAAAAACATACCATTTTTGTTCGCAATACGGGTTATGGCATTTCTGCATTAAATCGGTGGTTTTTAATAGTGCAATTTCCCATTCTTCTGCAGTAGGTCTTTGCATCGGATTGTGCAATCCGTCTATGAAAACTTTATCAAACAATGTTTTTAGATAAGGTCCAGTAATTGTATACGGCAACTGGGTAATATCTGCCCAAGGCAAATCCCATTTAGAAACTTGATTTAATTTTGGTCTGTTTGTTGGGTCTGTCGGATGTTCTATAAACATCGCCTTTTCTCCCATCGATAACAAATCGTCTTTTTCGGTGTCTAAATCATGAACTTTCCCTCCTTTTAGTGGATGTCTGTGCAACAAAAACATATAAATCAGAATTGGCAAAGCATGTAAGTCCGTTAGCCTGTTTGGTAATTTTCTGTTAGGATCTGTTTTGTTTAAATGTTTTGTAGAAAGCACTTCGGGGGCAATAAATTCTGCAGTGCCAATTACTTCTGCCTGAAATAAACCGGGTACTACTAATCCATCTAAATCAATCATACAGGCTGATCTTTCGATAGGATCTATCAAAACATTATTATAGGATAAATCAGAATGAGCAAGACCCATTGCGTGCATTTTTTTTACCCCTCTTGATAGATTGACAGCCACTTGAAAATAACTCAACCAATCTCCCAATTCGGAATTTGCGACTCTTAATGGAAATTTAGGATTTCTAAATTTTGGTCCAGCAAACCACTTTCCGTTTTTCTCTTTCCCCTGAATCAAATCGCTTGTCTGATATCCTTTCTTAAAGAAAAACTTGGAGTTGTAAATAGGAACAATTATTCCAGTTAGATTTTTATACTCAATAACATCCGTTGGCCATCTGAAAACTTCATTTAAATAATAGTCAGCTGCTTCGCCATTTTTTATTTGGTCAAAATATTTATTCGTTATTTTTTGCAGTCTTTCCTTTTGATTAAAATCTAGTTTGTCTCTAAAAATAGCGACAACATATTTTTTATCAGGACTAAAATATACATCTTTTACACCACCACGCATGGGTTCTCCGTTATCAACAAATTGATAGGTTTTAGTGTTGTCGTTTATTGATTTTACGGTAATTATACTCATAAATTAGTAAATTATAGCTAAGGTTCTGTCATCATGATTTCCTGGACTCCAAAAATCCATCCAGTTTGAAAGTTGTGCTGCAATTGCCGTATTTCCTTTCTCAAAATCAACTTTTGATCCGTCTTCGTTATTGCCTTTCAAATCAGATAAAAATTCATTCCATTTTTCTATTCTTTCTAGGTTTGCTTCTACAACAAACTTTGGGTCATATATTCCATCAGTCATTAACATCAAATACGAGAAATCATCCACTAATTTAAAGCCAAAACGGGAAGAAAATTTTTCGCTCTGAAAAATTTCCGGCATCGTAATAAATCTTGTGCCACCGCCAAATTCTCCAACATCCAAAAAATTCATCAGTTTTATCTCTGTCAAATCTTTATTTAATAAACCAATGGGACAATCACCAACTCCAAAAGTTAGAATTGCATAACCGAAATCGTATTTTTTAACTAAAGCAAAAATTAATGTTGCATGAAATTTTCTTAGTTCTTCTTCATTAATATTGGCAAATTCTTCGATTTTTTGATTTACAAAATGAGCCGCTTTTGATAAATTGTTGTAAACAAAATGGCTTATTTTTTTTGATGATTCTGGATCAGTTTTGTTGTAATGATTTAATACTATTTCATCAAATTGGTTTAGGTTTTCCGCATTTAAATTTTCTTCAAAATAGTTTACTACTGAATCACAAGCAATTTTTGAACCTTTTCTGGATAAACTGGCAGAACCCGCACCATCTGAAACCGCCAAAATACTCCATCCATTTGTACTGAAATTTTTAAACGCAAAATCATCTTCTCTAAAAGAACCAACGTTGGCATGGCTTCGTCCGCGTTTTGAAGCGACAACAATATTTTTATCCAAAAATTGACTTGAAACAGCTACATTATCTTCTTTTGAAAATGGATCGTTTTGATCACTTTCTATATTTTTCCATAATGATTTTGGATCAGGATTTATGATAAGTGTGATTGTTTTTTCGTTTAATGTTACTTCTTCAGCTTCACCATCTATTTTGAAAAACAATTTTATTTTTATATCACCGCTTATTTTCGGCTCACCATAAAGCAGCTCTTTTTTAGTATCAAAAGCAAGTCCTGTATCTTCTAAATTTTTAAACTCGTAATAAATAATATCATCCCAGCCCAATGCGATAAAATCTATTTTTGATTCATATGTTTTATTCACAGTACCATTAGCCAGAAAAACGGATTGCTGTATAATATCGTCAATTCGATTTTTTAATTTCCAATCCTTCATAATCAATTGCTGGTTTTCTTTAATTATTTTTACTGCTATGGTATTTTTTTCGTTATTTATAAAATCATCAAAAAGAGAATCTTTACTTTTTGGAATTTCGATTTTATTTTGGGATAAAAAAGACTGAATATATTTTTTGGTCTCTTCCATAAATATTATCCTTGTGTTCTGTTTACATCAAAACCGCCTTCGCCACAACCGTAAGACCCTTGATTATTACACCAAGGGCAAGTACTTATTTCTTCGTCTCCGATGCAATGAATTTTTTGGCAAACGCATACTGCAAATGCAACTTGATTACCACAACAAGGACAAGTTGGTCCGCCAATAAGTTCTTCGGTATTTATTTGGTTGCTGTAGTTATTACTGTCTGCCAATTCAAAATAAGTATTATCAATCTGGTAGGCTCCAACTAGTTTATAATTTCTTGAAGATAACTCGACACCTGCATAAATGGAAGGTGCAATTGTCTTGCGATACTTCATTAAATACGGTCTTTTTGTGTTTTGACATTTACCATTAAGAACGACATAATTATCATCGACAAAATGCTGATTTGTTTCTGTCTTGGTTAAATCTATTTTAGAAAGTGTTTCT
Source organism: Flavobacterium pygoscelis (assembly GCF_023162025.1). Classification (NCBI taxonomy): domain Bacteria; kingdom Pseudomonadati; phylum Bacteroidota; class Flavobacteriia; order Flavobacteriales; family Flavobacteriaceae; genus Flavobacterium; species Flavobacterium pygoscelis. The sequence continues at coordinate 12,317 of NZ_JALNUB010000002.1, forward strand.
CCATCCAATTTTGCTAATTCAAAACCTGATGAATTATTTTCTACACTAATACTGCTGGTTTTGATAGAATCGGTAACCCATTTAAAGAATTCTTTGTACGATTGTACATTCGTGTTTTTAAAATGAAGTACGTTTTCGGTAAGCTGTCCTAATAATTTTGTGTCAGTTTCGTTTCCAAAGGAAACTGCGATTAAGTTAGCGGTACGTTGCCAGTTCGTTTTCCATTCATTAATTGCTGCTTGAGAATCATCAGTAGGAACTCCGTCAGTGAATAAAAATACAATAGGTTTCCAATCTCCTTTTACTTCATAAGTAGTTTTAACGATATTATTTCTCAATTCGAACATTAAATGTCCTAGTCCTTTACTTAACGATGTGCCGCTACCAATTGGAAATTTTGGAGGATAGAAACTCACTATTTCCTGTAATGGCACTAATGTTTTAGGCTGACCTGCAAAAACTATAATAGAAACAAAAACAGTTTCTAATGCATGCGGATCTGTTTTTAATGCTTGAATTATAGTTGCTAATCCTTCTTCAACTTGTTGAATTGGCTCTCCAACCATTGATTCTGAAATATCTATTAGGAAATATATTGGTAATCTTCTCATCTTAAAGGAATTTTAATAATATTAAAAAAATAATTAAAAGTACAATTTGTGTCATGTCAACAGCCAATCCTAAACCAACCTGAAAAGGTTTGACAATAGTTTTCAAAAAATTGAATATTGGTGTGAATATGCTATTAAAAAAATCAAAAATCGATTTATATTGAGGATTCAACTTGTCTTTATAAGGCAATAATTTTGAATATAAAAACAAACCAACAATTAGGATATTTATAAAAATTTTAATTATAATCATTTGGAAAGCACTATTATTAATTGGTTTGAAATAACATTTTATGAAGTAATGAAACAATAGAGATTGTTAATAAAAGAACCATAATAGTCTATATCACTACCGTTATTTCGCTTGGCGGTGGCGGCAGCGTTACGCTTTCTCCAGTACCCTGGCTTTTATTACCTTGCTCGATAGTTTCGGAAACCCATTTGAAGAATTGTTTTAAAGTCGAACTGTCTGCCGAATCTAAATGAACTACATTATCTGTAAGTTCTTTAAGAATTGCATCATTGGCCATATGACCGGCAGCACAACCTATAACAGCGCCAAAATTTAGTGCTTTTACTTCTGCTATTTTTTCTCTGTAGAATTGAATGTCTGAAGGTTTTCCATCTGTAAAAACAAAAAGTAAAGGTTTCCAATCGCCTTTTAGCGTTGAAGAGCCTTTTATGACATCAGTTTTTACTTTCTGAATCACAAAATCCAATCCAGCTCCTGTATTGGTTGGGCCGCTTTGTGGACAGGTAATTTCAGGAAGTTGAAAATGTACTAATTCTGTTAACGGAACAATTTCTTTTACTTCTCTATCAAAAGTTATAATACTTATCCAAAGCGAATCCAGCGCTTGCGCATCTGAGCGTAAAGTATTAATCATGCCGCTTAAAGCATTATTCAGAGCTTGAATAGGTTCGCCATTCATGGAGCCAGATGTATCTAAAAGAAAATAAACGGGTAGTCTTCTCATAACTTTTTAAAAATAGTTTACTAATGAAATTGTAAAATTCAAAACATATTTAATAATCGGTGACAGAAGCAGAATTGTAAACTTAATACTCAATCTGTACGATTAAAAACAAAAAACTCCTGCTGTCTAAAAACTAAACAACAATATTTAATTCAGATGGAGGCGGAGGCAGTTCTTTTAATCCTCCTGTAAAATCTTTTCCAAAGTCTTCTACTTTTGTTGAGCTTACGCCAATAGAAGCCGTTACCCATTGAAAGAACTTGCCAATACTAGAACTGTCTGCATTGTCTAAACTTACCACATTATCTGTAATTTTCTTTAAAACATTGGTGTCAGCACCACCGCCAGCTGCACAGGCTACTGTAAATGCAATTTTGGCTTTTTTAAATTCATTTAAAGCGCTTTCCCAATTATCCGTAGGAATACCATCGGTCATTATAAAAACCAATGGTTTCCAATCTCCTTTTTGTTCCGTTGTTGTTTTGGCAACTTCGGTTTCAATTTTTTGAGAAACTAATCGTAAGGCATCTCCAAGCGCAGTAACTCCCGACGCTTTGAGATCGACCATTTGAAAAGAGGCTAAATCGGTTAATGGAATAATTTGCTGAGCAGTACTATCAAAAGTAATGATGCTTAAAAAAGCCGTTTCGATTGCTTGAGGATTTTGGCGTAAGGAACTAATCATCATCTGAACGCCGTTTTTTACAGCCTCTATAGGTTCTCCAGTCATAGAACCAGAGGTGTCTAATAATAAATATACAGGTAATCTTCTCATAGTAATTTTTGGTTTTATACAGGAATGTTGTATGTTGGCCTCTCGTTTGTATCTGCTTGAGAATTAGTACTCAAAACACCACCAACATTGTAAGTGCTTGTATTGGCTTGTGGGTCATTTTGTATCAATTCGCTCATTACTGCTTGCGTAAAATCTTTACCGCCAGTTATATGGTTGTAAAGTGCTCCAATAGTATAAATGGGTCCGCATGGAAAACCCCACCATCCAACGATTAAATTAAGCAAAACAAATCCGTAAGAATACTTAAATGTATTTTCGTTAGGTCTGATAAAATAAATATCAGAACTTCTTTTTAAAGTCATTATCAAAAAGGAAACTGTATAGGGAAAAACAACAAATTTCCCACCTTGCTGTACCAGATCTCTCATTTGAGAAACACTAAGTCCTTCTATGTTTTTGATTTGCATTATAGGTAAGAAGCTATAATTTTATGAATAGTTTGTCCTAAAAAAGTATCATCAGTTGGGTCACCAATGGCGCTAAATTTCCATTCGTTGTTTCTTTTGTATAATTTTCCCATTATGATAGAACGTTTGTTTACATATTGAGGATCTGCTGAAACGTTATAAGAAGCAAACTCAGAAACCACTCTTGTTGGCGTTCCTTCATACATTCTTATTTTAGCATACGGAATTTGAGAGAAATCTTCTTTACCAGCATTGTTTAAAAAGAAAAATATTTGAGTAACTTTCGAATCCACTTTTGATAAATCAACAGTTATAATTTCATTATCAAGACCATCGTCTCCGCCAGTATCTCCTGCAAGATCATCACCAGTATGTTTTAAAGCGCCGTCAACGGTTAATAATTTACCTTTTGGTAAACCAAATTGCTGTAGTACTTCTACTCTGTACAAAGGGGAATATAAATGATCGCATAGTTTATTTTGGTCATCTATAAGAATACAACTTAAATCTAAATCGATATCAATTATTTTTTTGGACATGCCCAGAAAACCACCTTTTGTTTCGATAGCTCCCCAGTTTACTCCAACGCAGAAGTTGGTTAATGTTTCTCCGCTTGATTTTCTTAAATCAATTTTTTGTCCTTTGGTTAAGTTAATTGCCATTCTTTTAAATTTTATTTAATTAGTTATATTTATTTAAGTAATCTTGTAAACCACCTTTCATTCCAATTCCAACTGCTTCAAACTTCCATTCTTCATTTCTTTTGTAAATTCTGCCAAATTCAACCGCAGTTTCTATAGAAAAATCTTCATCAAGCTCGTATTTTACTAATTCTACATTGGATTGATCCAGTATTCTGATAAATGAATTTCTGATCTGACCAAAATTTTGTCTTTTCGTGTCAGCATGATGAATGGTAACCACAAAAGAAATCTCATGAACGTCAGGAGAAATTTTAGATAAGTCTATTTGTATTTTTTCATCATCGCCATCGCCATCACCAGTTAGATTATCACCAGTATGGATAACTGCCTGATCTGGAGATTTTAAATTATTATAATAAACAAAATGATTTTCATTTGGCAATTTGCCATTTGCACCAACTAAAAATACAGAAGCATCCAAATCAAAACTGTCTCCTGTACTACTTGAATTATTATCCCATCCCAATCCAACAGTGAATTTGGGAGCGTCAATAATTTGTCTTTGTCCTTTTTCTAAGTTAATTGCCATTTTATTCTTTTAATTAATATTAATATTCAACATTGTTTTTAAAATATTTGTTTGTTCATCAACATTTTGCAATTCCTCTAGAAAATCGACTGATGAAATTTTTGCCAGATATTCTTTTAATACTGTCAAAACACTTTCGGGAAGTGTAGTTTTCAAAGTACTTAGCTCTTGTTGTAGCGTTGCATTTTTTGTTTTCAAATCTTTTACAATACCTTCTTTTGCAGATTCGTTTTTTGAAAGATCAATTCCTTTGGCGTTTTCATCCGTTAAGAGGTAAAAAGATTTTTCATTAGCTATAAAAATAAATTTATCATTAGAATCCCTAAACTCATACACTTCTATAATCTCATTATTGCAGACTAATCCACATGAAAACTTAATATTGAAATTTAGAATATTTAATCTTCCTAAAAGCTTCTTCTCAAATTGAGCATGTTCGTTTTTATACAGGTTTTTATTAAATTGAGAAAGTTGTTCGTATTGATTTATTGTTATTTCTCTGTAAAATTCAGCTTGAATGCTTTCTGAAAAAACTATTATTTCGTTCCAATCAAAAAAAACATCTTTTTCTGTTACAAATAATTGATAGAGATTTTCTATCTTTTTTGACATATTCTGAGCGTGAAGTTGCATTCTTTTAGCATACTTTGTCTCTTCTATCTCTAATTTTAATTTGGATAAAATATCTTCGTTAATATGAATTTCATCCGTAATTAGAACATAATGCTGCTCTTTTGATTTTTTTATTTTCTGAAACAAATCGATAAGACTATTAGTAAACTGAATGTGAAATAATTCTAATTTGTTAATATCTAATATTCGATTGTTCTGAAAAAGGGTGTGAATTATTTTTGTTCTTACCAAAACACCAACAAGATCCTTGTGATTAAAGAAATTGGATAACAATTCTAAAATCACAAGTTTTCTGTTACTGTCCTTTATTATTTGGAGATAAATCTCCTCTTCCTCCTGCATTTAATTGATTTTTCAATTTTCTAGCTTACCACTCCTTTTTTCAATTCTTGTTCCAAACTTTGTAAACCAGCATCAAGTTGTCTTCTGGTTTCAGTACCTTTTTCGTGAATCTGTTTAACTTCTGTCAAGGTATCTATTAAAGATTTTGTAGTTATTTTAAGTGTTTCTAGAGAAACAATTGTGTTTTCATTTTCTCTTGCCACTTCAATACTGTTTTGTTTCAGCATTTCAGCATTTTTCTGTAAAATAGTATTCGTTGTTTCAGAAACTCTTCTTTGTACCTCAATATTTTGTTTTTGTCTTTGTAATGCAACAGCCAATGTAAGTTGGTTTTTCCAAACAGGCATTGTTGTAGTCAAAATCGATTGCGCTTTTTCGGCAATTGATGTGTTGTTGTTTTGAACTACTCTAATTTGTGCCAAAGATTGAAGCATTATAAAACGTACGATTTTCATATCTGCAAGACGTTTGTCCAATCGATTGATGAACGTTCTTTTGTCTGCAATTTGATAATCTTGGTATTGGGCGCTGTTTCCTTCCATAACCGCAAGTTCTTCGCTCAGTTCTTTAAAGCGAATTTGTCCTGCAATAATGTGTTTTTCCATTTCTTTGATAAGATTTACATTGCCATCAAACATAGTTTGCAGTGCGCTGTTATCTTTTAAAGAATTAATCATTCCCGCTTTTACTTTGTTACTGATTTTTTCAATGTTTACAGTAATTTTATCGTATTGTTGAAATAATTTTTTTACATCAATAACCAGCTTATTAAGCAATGGAATTTTCGAAATAAATTTTTTAAATGGCCCTTGATCTAACTGATCTATATCTACATAATTCAATTCTGTAAGCAAATCATTAATCAAAGTTCCTACCTCGCCTGAGTTATAAGTTCTGACGTTGGTTAAAAAAGTATCACTTTGTTTTGCGATAGAAGTTTGAATTTCGGCACCGTAATTCAGAATTGAATTAGCGTCATTTTCATTCAACTGATTGGAGATTGACTTGTAATTATTAACTTCAGTCTCGGAGATTGAAGTTAAATTTACATTTCCATCTTTATCAATCAAAGAAACATTTTCCTGAGGAACTAATTGATTTTCTAACATCTTATTTTATAAATGATTCTGTTGAATTGTAACGATAGTTTGTTCTAGTTTTTTGTCACTTGTAGGAACTCCAACTGCGCTGAATTTCCATTCGTCGTTTCTTTTATAAAAAACACCCAAAACCATAGATACGTTTCCTGCGAAAGTAGCATCATTAGCAATATCAAAGCGAGCAAATTCTTGACTTACTTTGGTAGGTGTTCCTTCGTAAATTCTAATAGATGCAAAAGGAATGTCTTTGAAATCCTGTCCTCTGAAACTATTAATAAAAAAAGCAACGTGATGTGCAGCAGCAGTTAATTGAGAAAAATCTAACGTAATAACTTCATTATCCAATCCGTCATCTCCGTTCATGTCTCCAGTTAAATCATCACCACTATGTTTGATGGCGCGGTCACTAGATATAAGTTTTTTGAAATTTACGGAATCAATATGATTTTTTTTGTCATCATAAACGGCGCAACTAGCATCTAAATCTACAGCTTCTTTTTTTGTTCCAAAAAAACCTTTTTTCTCGATTGCTCCCCAGTTTACACCAACACAAATGTTTTGTAATTTTGAACCGTTACTTTTTTCAAGATTTATACGTTGTCCTTTTTCTAAATTAATTGCCATATCTTAGTTATATTTATTTAAGTAATCTTCTAATCCGCCTTTCATTCCAACTCCCATTGCTTCAAATTTCCATTGTCCGTCTTTGTCGTAAATTCTTCCAAATTCGACCGCCGTTTCTATTGAGAAATCTTCTTCTAATTCATATTTAACCATTTCGGTATTATTAGAATCATCTACTATACGAATAAATGAATTACGAACTTGTCCAAAATTTTGTTTTCTATTTTGAGCATCATGAATGGTAACAACAATGCAGATTTCTTTTACAGCTGGATTAATTTTGGTTAAATCAATTTTTACTTGTTCATCATCTCCATCTCCATCACCCGTTAAGTTATCACCCGTATGAATAACAGCATCATCTGGAGATTTTAGGTTATTATAAAAAATAAAATGGGCATCAGACATTATTTTTTTATTATCACCTAAAATAAAAACGGAAGCATCTAGGTCAAAACCTGTGCCTGTGCTACTGTTGTTTGTGTCCCATCCTAAACCAATTGTAAATTTTGGCGCATTGATGTTTTCTCTTTGTCCTTTTTGTAAATTGATAGCCATAGTTTAATCTATTTTTATTACGTTAATATTTTTTTTATATTCTAAAATTTGATGGTAATTATTGCTAATCGCAAGATGAAATAATTCGTCACACTTTTTGGCAGGTATGTTTGCAACTAAAAATTTAAACTGATCTTCATTTAAGCCTAAAATATATTTTACGATTCTAGTATTATACTGAAAATGATCACTGTTGATTATAGAAACGATATCTTCTACATTGTGCACAGCAAAATAGTTGTAATGATTTTCAATTTTTGGATGAATGTCTTTGTTCATTAATTCAGCGAAATAAACAAAGATAAAATCTCCTTTTACATCGTATTGGTTCAGAATTTTATTTACGGTATGCTCATGACTACCGGTTATTTTAATGTCATCAACAAAAATGCAAAGTTTTCCGTCAATAAAATTGCGGTCTATGTAATACGTATCATTAGAAATTAATTTTACTCTTTCTTCAAAATCCAAATTTCCATAATCGGTAACGTAAGTTTGATTTCTGTAGATTTTGGATTCGATGCAGGCTTTTTTACCATTTTTAAATAAAAATCCATTTAGCTCTTTTTTAAAATAATAACATAGGAAGTTAGAGGCAGTTTGAATTGATAAATAAGGACTTGGCAAAATAACAATCTCAGTTTGAGATAAGATAAGATCTCTAAATTCAGTAACAAATCCGTCAAACAAAACCTTTGCAAATTTCTCGGCATAGAATTTATCTCCAAATTTGAATCGGCTGTATTCTTCTTCTTTAAAAGGGCAAGCGTCTTTATCTAAGATTTTATGTAAACTATAATTTTTATTCACGTTTAAATTTTTAATAGATGTGCATTAAAGCCAAATTTCTGAGCTCCGTTGTAATCGGCAAAAGCATTGTCGCCAATATGCAAAACATCTTTTTTTTCTACTTTTTTATATTTATTTATTTCATCAAATACCAATTGAAAAATTTTCGAATTTGGTTTTGAGAATCCTACTTCGTCAGAATAAATCTGAAATGTAAAATACTGACTCAACTTATAATATTCTAACAGCTTTCTTAATGTTCTGCCTTTTATAAATCCTGTATTGCTCAAAATATTTATTGACATTCCTTGATTCGTAATTTCTTCAAACATTTTTTGAATATTAGAAAAAAGTAATACTGGTTTATATTCCAAAAATAATTCCTCAGTATGATTGTAAAATTGAAATAGTCGGTCTGCCCCATTTTTATCAATATTCACATTCAAAGCGCTTAAAATTAGATAATAAATTTCGTACGTGTCAATATTTAGCCCATTTTTTTCATTAATAGCATTACACAGTACATCATAATAGCGAACAACTTCATTTACTTTTTCAATTCCATGATCAATTTCAAAGAAGTCTTTAAATAATAAATTCCTTTTTTGCTTAAATTCTGGATGTGATTTTATTAGTGTAAGCCATAAATCAAAAGAAAGATGGCTGTAGTTTTCATAATTTATTTTCAAAAGTTTGTATTTTAAAAAATGTATAAAATTTAGGTTAAATAAAAGGCTTCACATTTGTGTGCGAAGCCATATTTTATAAAATTTAAATTTTAGTTTATTTGATAATCTCGCCTGAATAATATTTTTCTAAGAAAAAGCCTAAATCTGCTCTATAGCCTATTCCAGAAGCTTCAAATTTCCATTGATTATTTCTTTTGTATAATCTTCCAAATTCTACACCGGTTTCAATAGAAAAGTCTTCGTCTAATTCATATTTGGCAATTTCCTGACCATTTGAATCGTCAACAATTCTAATATATGAATTTCTAACTTGTCCAAAATTCTGTTTTCTTCTTTCGAAGTCTTCAATTGTTACTACAAAAAGGATTTCCTGAACGCTAGCGTCAATTTTACTTAAATCAACCTTTATAGCTTCATCATCATCTCCATCACTATTTCCACCAGTTGGATCATCTCCAGTATGCTCTAAAGATCCGTCGGGAGATTTTAGGTTGTTGTAAAATATAAAGTAATTCTCTCCAAGTAGTTTACGATCAGAATTAATCATTATTGCTGAAGCATCTAAATCGAAATCTTGTCCAGTTCCTTCATTTGGATCCCAACCTAATCCTATACTTATTTTGGATAAACCAATATCAATTTTTTGTCCTTTCTGTAAGTTAATTGCCATTTAATTCTGCTTGAGTTTAATTATTTTATAATCATACAATAATAATGAATTTTAATACAAATTACAAAATAATGTTAAAGAAGAGTGATAGTCCGGAAATCCAAAAAAGTAAGAAAGGTATTTATTATTTTTAACGGAATTAAAAACTTTTTTAAATAGTTATTTAGGTGAAGTTTTAAACAAAACATTGTAATATGAATTTGGACTTAATGAAACTATGCCAAATAAAACAATAGCTGTAAAAATGCAAAACGTACCTTAAAAATTTACAATACACTAAGACCATATAAAAGCTTAAAAGTAAGAACACCTAATAGTGTCCTTTTAAAGGCTAATCTACCCAATAAATCATAACGTAGGAATAAATAAATTATTTATGTAAATTTTAATTGAAAACACAATAAAAATTTGTCAACCTATTTCAGGACGTTACAAGCTACATTAGTACTTTTAATTATTAACCAAAAAGACCAACTGTTGCATTAAGTTCTTAAATCCACAATTAAATGGAAGCTTAATCATCAGTTAACACACATCAAAGATGATTATGATAAATTTACGGCTCAATAAATAAGTCATAAGAAATGAAAAAATCTTTAATTCTATCAATATCTCTAATGTCTTTATTTAATGCCTGCAACCAAAAGGAAAACAAAGAGAACTCCCAAGAGCAACAAACAGAAGCTACCTCGAAAAAGACAAAAAGATTCGAAAACACAGAAGTAATTACAACTTTCGACATCAACAAAATCCCTGTATCTAAACAAGAAATAGGCACTTTTCCGTATTTGTCTTCACCCGAAGGTTATGTATACAATAATGAAAAGAGTAAAAATTATGAAGAAAAATATTTTTGTTTTAATGATAGCTTACTAACCAAAATAGGTGGAAAATATTTTTTTAGTAAGATTTTAAAAAAAGAGGACAATAAAAATGAGTATGAAAAGTCATTTGTAATAAAAAGTTATGAAAATGCTATTAAAAAATTGGGAGGTATTCAAATTTATGAAGGAGTATATAATAAGAAAGCCCAGAATTTGATTAGCAAAGAAAACCCAGCTTCTTTTGAAGATTTAAACAATGACCTTTCACGAAAAAACATACAATTCTTACTTAAGGTTCCAAGTGGAAACATTTGGTTTGAATTAAGTATTCACGATAGAGACAATGAAATATTTTTTACTGTTATCCAAGAAGAAGGATTTAAACAGACTATTTCGATTCTAAAAGCCGATGAAATTAAAAAGCAATTAGACAAAACAGGAAAAGCAATATTGTATATTAATTTTGACACCGACAAAGCTACCTTAAAAGATGATGGAAACACGGCAGTATCCGAAATTGCGAAAGTAATGCAAAACGATATAAATCTCAAAGTTTCAATTTAAGGACATACCGATAATACGGGCGATGCCAGCCACAACAAAATCCTATCCACTGACCGAGCAAATACAGTATTTAAAAAATTGGTAGCATTAAAAATTAATGCCAAAAGGCTAAAAAGTATTGGCTATGGTGCACAAAAGCCTTTAATAGCGAATGACACAGAAGAAAGCAAAGCAAAAAACAGAAGAGTTGAAATTGTTAAAATATAGTACTGCCACCACCCTGCGTATGTTGATATGGCGGATTTTGTGTTAAATTCAAGTTCAGTTTTTCAATTGAACTTCGGTATAAAGATGAAGTTTTGAACTTCTATTTTCATCACATCGCCAAGCCGAAAACTATTGGTTGCAATTTAACTAGAAAATCACGAATATAATACTAATAGAATATATTAAAAATGCATATAATCAATTCAAAATTAATTATTTGTATAAATTAATAAATCGTGATTTTCTATTAAGTAAAAATTAAAAATTTTTCAATATCCTTTTTATATAGCGGTTGTTTTATTATTTTAAACTTAATTATTAATAATATTTCATATAAATTGATTCCAATTAAATTATTTTACTCTGTAGCAATTTTAATTTTGAACTTACGAGTAATCAAATTAATATTATAAATAATAACTCAAGGGTTTCAAAATCAACGAAAGTAAAATTACTAAAACTAAAACAATATGGAGCTAAAGTCAATAGATTTGATTTTCAGACTTAAAGCCTGCATGTTTATTAGTGCTCAATTATGAAAACATCAATATTTTTATAGCTGTTTTTTGGAAGAATAAAAGCTGAAACAACATAAATGTAATTCAGCTTTTTTAAATAAAATCAATGAGAATTAAATTTTAATACTTTCGCTCCAATCGATATTCTTTTCTGCCCATTCCTTAGCAGAAGTCGTTTTAATTCCTTTTTTAGCATTAAAACTAGTGTTGTAATCCCAAGACACACCTCTTCCCTCTCCAAAAATAGATCTGTACTTGTATACAAAATTTGTTGGGTCATTTTTTAAATCTTTTGCTAATTCATCTAAATCAGAAACAGTACGCTCAAATTTTTGTCCTGACAATGACTCTATAACATCGCCTAATTGTCCGTAAGTAATGGTATCACCAGCGATGTAAACAATACTATTTTCGATTTCTGGTTTTTCAAAAAATATTTCAGCAGTTAACATTCCGATATCATCCGGAGTGGTAACCGTTACTGCAGTATCTAAACTTCCTAGTGCATTCACGACTTTTTTATCGAGATCTACCACACCAAAAAAAGGTTGAAACAAATAACTGGTAAACAATCCTGTTGAAATAACAACCCATTTTGTACCCGTTTGCGCTCTAAGAATTTCCCTTACATCTAACTGTTCATCAAATAAGTCTTGTGCACTTCCACGTCCGATAATTTCAAAATCAACGCCAAATTGCCAAGGAAAATATCGTTTTACTCCAGCTTCCAATACAGCATTGGCTAATTTTATCTGAAATCCACCCGCACCGGCTCCGTATCCTGTACAGGAAACAATAGCATCGTAATTTTTAAAAATAGCTACTAATTCTGATGAAGGGGCTGTAAGATCTGCAGCTAGCAATGTTACCTCCATCGTTTTCAATTCGTCAACATCTTTTTTCTTTTCAACCTCTTCTATATCAATAGTTGATTGGCGAAGCAGCACAGTAATGCTTGTATTATAATTTTTTGCTTTTTTTGCCATATTACGGATTACAGGTAAACCTAGTTCACCAGCTCCCAAAATTAAAACTGATTTATTTTCCATCTCTTTATAAAATTTATTAGTTGGAATACATTATTTTTTTGCAAATTTTATACTTTACAAATAAAATTCCTCAACTTCAAAGGTATCAAAAACAAGATGTTAAGACAATAAGGCACCGAAAAGTGTGTTAGTAACCAATAGGTTAGTATTTTGAATACCAATCTCAAAATTAAAAAGTTTAGATATTAATTAACAGCCGTACTTTATATTTAAAACTTACAATTATAAATATCTGTAATAAAATTCCAGAAAATAACATTCTAGCTATATTAAGTTACCTTTATACCAGAGATAAAATTATTGCGAAAAGTAATACATAAAACAGATGAATAATCAAATGAATGATGATGAAATAGAAATTGCTTGGGGTTCTATTTGTAAAGTTTTGAATAAAGATACTGATGATATTAAGAGTGCTATATTAAATCATGTTGGAAACAAATGGTCACTTTACATTATACACGCTTTAGGAATAGATGGGCGAATGCGATTTTCTAATTTGCAAAAACATATTAATGGAATAAGTCAAAAGATGTTGACAAAATCGCTTCGTGAACTCGAACGCGATGGATTAATTTCAAGAACTTTTTATCCAGAAGTTCCGCCAAGAGTTGAATATGAATTGAATTCTCTAGGACGTGGCTTATTAGTTCTGGTTACTCCGCTTTGGTTTTGGATTGCAAATTCCGTCAACGAATTCAAAGAAGCAAGAGCGAATTACGATAAAACAGAATAATTGTTGAAATAATAAAATTGGAATGGTAAAAAATAATTTGCTAAACACTTGAAACCTTTTTGTCGAGATTGAGGATTTAATGAAATTAAAGTTTTTATTCCTATCTTCGTTTTTGTAATAAATAGTAGGATAAAAATTACCCAAAAGCTAAAAACCTTACTAATTTATGTGAAGTTTAATCTTAAAATGAAAATTAAACACAAAATAAGGAATAATTAAATTCAAAAATTAAATTTATGAGCAAAGTGAAAATACAATGTTTAATTGGTTTATTCTTTTTCCTTTCGAGCTACATATTTTTCTCGCAAATCTCTTTAAATACACAAAAATACGTTGACTGGGCACATTGTTTAATCTAGTTGGAGCTGTATTTTTACTATCTTTTAATTCTATTTTTCCTAGAAATAATATTAGTAAAGTAGCTTCTTTTTTTACATCTTTAGGAGTTATAGCGCATATTGGACTTTGTACAATTGATTTTATTTTATGGAGTTTTGGAGACAACGATACTGCAAGAAATGAGTTAAAACAACATATAAGCAATACTCCTTTAATTTTATATCCTTTTATTATAATTGGACCTTCTTTACTTTTCATAGGACTAGCAACTCATGCTTTAAATTTTATTAAAACAAACACAATTAGCTCACTAATGGTTATTGTAGGTGCGCCACTTGTTGGCATTTCTTTTTTCTTATTAAAAAATGGTAATTTAATGTTAGTAAGTTGTTTTATGTTTACAATAGGATTAGCGCTACTCCTTTTCAGGAAAGGAAATCACAAGGGGCAAATTGAAATTGTCGAAAAAATTGGTCCAAACTAAAAAATAAATATTAAAGCTGAAAATGAAAAATTCCTGATAAAAATTATAATTTCAGATGACTTTTAATGCAAAAAAACCTCAAAATATAGACTTTTAAAAGTACTAGCTTTTGGAATTCTTATGACGTTTTACCCAAATCAGAAAGTAATAAACATCAATTGTAGAAAATGTATTTTTGGTTAAAAAATAGATGGTCGAAAAGCATTTATAACAATAAAGAAATGTGACAATAAAAATTTAAAATATCGCTTAAAAATAAAAACTTCTATTTAAGGCTACTTTAAAAAAAGTGATTACAGTAAAAACAAATAATTATTCCTGTTAGAGTTCAATTATGATTTTAATGTAATTTTAATTTTGAAAATAAGAACATTCTCCAAACAATATTTCATATAAAAAAATAAATGAACGAGCAGAATAATTTGAAAGAACTAGCGAAATTATTTTTAAAAATTGGTATTATTGGTTTTGGAGGTCCCGCAGCACATATTGCCATGATGCAAAATGAAGTAGTTGTTAAAAAAAAGTGGTTAAGCGAACAGCATTTTCTTGACTTAATTGGGGCGACAAACTTAATTCCGGGGCCAAATAGCACTGAAATGGCGATACATATCGGACATGAAAGAGCAGGTTGGAAAGGATTACTTGTTGCCGGATTTTGTTTTATATTTCCTGCGATCATTATTACTTTGCTTTTTGCAGTGTTGTACAAAGAATATGGACAGTTACCTGAAATAAAACCTTTTTTATATGGGATAAAACCTGCTATTATAGCCATTATCCTTTCGGCTATTTTTCCATTGGCAAAAAAATCCTTAAAGACGATTCAATTAACTATTATTGGAGGATTTGTATTGTTTTTTTCATTATTAAAATACAATGAAATAATTTTAATGTTTGGTACTGGAATCGTAGCATTGGTCATTTATCAATTACAAAATAATAAAAATAATAGTGTAAATGCTATTTTACCAATAAGCTTCTTTGAATTTTCAACTACTCATTTAACTCCGATTACTAATTTAAATTTATTCCTGATTTTTATTAAAATAGGTGCGATTTTATACGGAAGTGGTTATGTCCTTTTTGCTTTTCTAGATGCAGAATTGGTAGCTACAGGAATTTTATCACGAACTCAATTGATTGATGCAATTGCTGTGGGACAGTTTACACCTGGTCCAGTATTTTCATCTGTTACTTTTATTGGTTATCAAATTAAAGGCTTCTCTGGTGCGTTACTTTCGACTTTTGCAATATTTTTACCCTCATTTGTTTTTGTAGCTCTTTTAAATCCAATAGTGAAGAAAATGAGAAATTCTAAATTATTTTCAGTCTTTTTGGATGCTGTAAATGTAGCTTCAATAGCAATTATCATTGCTATTTGTTTAGAAATGGGAAAAGAAACAATAGTAGACTGGCGAACAATATTGATTGCTTTAATAAGTATAATAATAACATTTAATTATAGAAATATAAATAGTGCTTTTATAGTTTTAGGAGGTTCTTTGATCGGTTTTCTTTTGACTTTTTTATAAATAGTTTAAAACTTTAAAAAAAATATTTTAAAAGTTATAATTGCGCTATTTTTGAAAACAATAAACTGATAATTCCTACAACTAAATTTTATGGAGCAACCAACAGCAGAGAGAATAAAAGAAATATTTGACCCGTTTTATCCTGCAAATTTAAGTTTATGGACTGAATTTTCTAAATATGTTCAGCCACGTCAGTTTTCGAAAAACGAAATTATCAAACACTTTAATAAAACTGAAAAACATATAAATATTCTTATTTCAGGTTCTGTAGCGCATTTTGTACTTGCAGACGATAAAGAGGTTTGCATTAATTTATATTATGAGAATCAGATTTTTAGTGAATATTTATCCTTTTTATTGCAATCACCAACAATAATCAAAACAGAAGCTTTAGAAGATTCCTTAATTTGGTCTATAAGCCACCAAGATTTAAATTCTTTGTATTTAAAATCGACCAAAGGATTGTTTATTGGAAAGGCAATATCCGATGCGATCTTCATTAGGAAGCAATCAGAACAAATAAATCTACTCACACTTTCACCATCAGAACGCTATTTAAAATTAATTAAAGAGCGCCCAGAAATTTTTCAGCGAACTTCTTTAAAGATAATCGCTTCCTATCTTGGAGTAACCGCAGAAAGTTTAAGTAGAATAAGAAAAAAATTATCTTAATTTTTAATTTCTTACCCAAAGTCAATTTTTTAGAAAAATGGAATTTTTAATTTTGAAATGTAATTAAAACTTTAACTTATGAAAACCAAAATTAACTATTTCGCTATTATCACTTTCTTTACAATCGCCATAAGTTTGCGTTATTTATCTAATAAAACGACAATATTAGACAACGTTAATAGTGAATTTATAAAAGTAATTTTACAGGCTGTTGGTCCAGCCATTGGTGCTATTGTTGCTTTTTTAATTTTTAAAATAAAACCAAAATTAACTCTGAAAGGGAATTATAAAAATCTTATTATTCCTTTTATTTTATACTGGATTTTTCCAATTATTTTGATATTGACAGTAGAATATTTTACAAAAGGAACTTTTTCAATTATTCCTATTTTTGCCATTTTAATATACGGTCTTTTAGAAGAAATCGGTTGGAGAGGATTCCTGCAACACGAGCTAAGATCATTACCAAAACTATTAAATATTATAATTGTTGCCATTTTGTGGTTTATTTGGCACCTAAATTTCGAGATGTCTAGTGGCAATATATTATTTTTTGGGATATTAGTTTTAGCATCTTGGGGAATTGGAAAAGTAGCAGACAGCACACAATCTTTTCTTGCAGTATCGGCTTTTCATTCATTAAATAATTTCTTTCCAGAAATGAACACAACCAAAATAATTATCTTACTAGTTTTAGTTGGTACTTGGGTTATTTTGTTAATCGATAGAAAAAAAAGAAATCAAAAAAAAGAAGCTTCTCTATAAAATTCTATTAGATAGCATCCAAGTATAAATTTCATTTTTTATATTTTCTGATATCATCTTGATTTAAATCAATAGGTTAATTTGTAATTATAACAACTTATAAAACAACAACATATTATTTATTTAAAAAATAACATTGTAAAAAACGTATTATAAAGATTACTTTTTTAGCATTATGATTTTAATAAATTCCTTTTTTATTGTATTTTCGTTAAAATAAATTTAGATTTCCTTTAATGGAATTTTCATTATAATTCCGATTTTTTAAAACTTATTTATAAAATAATAAAAGTACATGAAATTAGCTTCAATCGATAATAACACCAGGGACGGACAATTAGTAGTTGTAAATAAAGAATTGACAAAAGCAGTAAAAGTAACTGAAATTGCAGTGACAATGCAAGCTGCAATTGATAATTGGAACGAAACAGAGTGCAAATTACAAACAGTTTATGAAAATTTAAACGCTGGCAAAATAACTAATAGTTTTGATCTTTCTTCTGTAAGGATACTAGCACCAATTCCTAGAGCCTATCATTGGGCAGATGGAAGCGCTTATGTAACACATGTAGAATTGGTTCGTAAAGCTAGAAATGCCGATTTACCAGAATCATTCTGGACAGATCCGTTAATGTACATGGGTGCGTCTGATGCTTTTATTGGAGCAAATGATGACATAGAGATTGAGAATGAAGATTGGGGAATTGATTTTGAATCAGAAATAGCAGTTATTACCAACGATGTTCCAGCTGGAACTACTGCAGAAAAAGCATTAAGTCACATCAAATTGATTACAATTATTAATGATGTCTCTTTAAGAAATTTAATTCCAAATGAACTCTCAAAGCAATTTGGATTTTATCAATCTAAACCATGGACATCATTTGCTCCTGTAGTAGTTACGCCTGATGAACTTGGAGATTTTTGGACAAAAGGAAAGTTGCATTTACCTCTATATTCTACATTAAACGGAAAATGTATTGGTTCTCCAAATGCAGGAATTGACATGACATTTGATTTCGGTCAATTAATTGCGCATGCTGCAAAAACTCGTTCCTTAATGGCGGGAACTGTAATTGGCTCGGGAACTGTGGCCAATGAAGGAAGTATAAATGGTTCTAGTTGTTTAGCCGAAGTAAGATGCTTAGAAATTATAAAAGAGGGACAAGCTATTACTCCATTTATGCGTTTTGGAGATCAAATTGAAATTGAAATGAAAGACGAAGAAGGAAATTCTATTTTTGGAAAAATAAATCAAAAAGTAAAAAAATACATTAAAAAATAATTAAAATTCAATTTCATAAATCCAATACAATACATTTAAGGTTATTATCGATAGACCTAATATTTAAAATTAGTAAATAAATAATTGATAAATTAATTAAAGAAATTTAATGAAAATAAAAATTAGTTTTTTAACCCTAATGCTGCTCTTATGTTTTAGTATTCAAGGCCAAACAGAAAAAAAATTAAGCAGACCTGAAAAAGATTTCGAAAAATTTTGGATCACTTTCAAAGACAATTATGCTTTTTTTAAATTAAAAGGAGTTGATTGGGATGAAACCTATAAAATATTTAGACTACAAGTTAACCGCAAGACCAAGGAAAAGGAATTAATACAATTATTTAGCGAAATGGTTGCTCCATTAAAAGATGGTCATATATCAATCTCCAAAAAAGATCAGATAGTATATAAAGTAAAGAAACCTTCGGTGTTTAAAGAAGAATTTAAAGGTCATGAAAAAGAGCTTTGGGAAACTAGTTTTAAAACGCTAGAAAAAAAGGGCTTTTCGGAAATTAAAGGAATCGGACCTATTGTAAATAATGAACATTTGTACTATGTGTCGCAAAATTCGGACATAGGATTTGTTAGAATTTCACGCTGTTTTGGATCTCTTGAAAGTATTTATGATGATAAAAAAGAGATTGAAGACACCCAATTGATGCTATCCTTATTTGATAGTATTTTAAATTCATTTTCTAAAACTAAAGGAATTATTATAGACATTAGAGCAAATGGTGGTGGTCATGGCGGTTTGGAACTCGCTACTCGCTTGGCGAATGAAAAGAAAATAACCCACTACAAAGCAGTACGAATAAAAGGTAATTATGATGCAATAAGTACATTAGAACCTATTTATATAACACCTAACCAGGGAGTGAATTATGCAAATCCTGTAGTAATTTTAACTAATGATAAAACAGCTAGTTCAGCCGAAGATTTTACCATTGCTCTCTATCAGCAAAAAAACGTAACTACGCTGGGAACAAATACAGCAGGAATGCTATCCGATATGCTTAGCACTGATTTGTATCATAAAATTTCTTTCACTCTTTCCAATCAAATTTATTATTCTATTGATAAAATACCTTTAGAGGGAATTGGAGTTCCTGCAAAAATTGAACTGAAAAATTCAAAAAAAGATATCGATAATGGAATTGATCCTTTGATAATAAAAGCAATTGAAATATTAAATTAAATCTCATTCTTAATAAATAAATTTTGAATACTAATTAATATAAATTATTGATTTTTAATCATTTTTTTGATCTTATAAAAGTTTAAATAAACCATAATGAAATATATTAAACCAATTATTATATTAGTTCTATTCTCTTTTTTTGGTTGTAAAGACAATGAAAAGTCTGATAATTCAAACCAAATTGAGGAAAATGATTTAGAAAAAATAACCGATGTTGCTGAACTTGAAAAACTAACACGCGATCTTTACAAATGGATAGAAACTGAAAGTTCTATTGAAGATTTTGTTCCTTTACAAAAAGAAAAAACCGACACTATTTACACCAAATTAAATCTAGAACTTAATGAAAAAAGAGTAATTGAATTGATAAATACTAATTTCTTTACGAAGGGTTTTATTGAAAATTATAAAAAAATTGTACTTACAATTGATCAAAAAATGAGCAATAAAACACTTGTTTATTATATAGGTGATCTTCCACCCTATGGTAATGATGCTAATCCTTGGTGCAATTGTCAAGATAATCCAGAAGATTATTGGGGAAAAATATCATTAAAAAATGTAAAAATTATTAATAATAAAGCAACTTATAAATGGACTTGGGGAAATCAATTTGAATACAAGGTAGAAGCAGAAAAAGAAAAAGGAGTTTGGAAAATTTCCTATTTGCAAGGATTTGACTTTAAACAATTTATACCAAAAGAATAATTTTATAAAAAATAAAAATTAAGTATATTACTCTAAAACCATAATTATATATAGCCTTTATATCAATTTTATAGTATAAGAAAATAAAGATTTTAATTCTGAATTTCATTAATTATAGTAGTAATTTACCTTTTATAAAAAACCTCTTGAAATTAATTTAAAAGAGGTTTTTATCTATATTACTTTCCCTAAAAAAAAATTCCATCTTTATAAAACCATTTTTCATCTTCGTAAATAAATGTAGACAGTTCGTGATGCGTTTGTTTTTTAAGATGACTATCTAAAAAATAAGCTTTAAATTCGACTGTCTTTTCAGTGCTTTTTATAATTTCTAATTTTAACCACTTGTTCGTTGTTGCCCAATGTAATATCTCAGATTTAGTATAGAAAGCTCTTTGAGAAATATGAGTAGTTAACATCAAATAATTGGCGTCATGAATAACATAAGCCACATATCGAGAACGCATTAATTCCGCTGCCGTTTTTGCTTTTGTAATTCCATGAATAATTGGTTCACAACAATCCTCAAATTTTTTTGAAGAACCACAATAACATAAAACTAAATTCATAGAAAGTTGAAAAATTAATTTAAACTTGTTGTTTGACCATTTAGACCAACAATCTTTTGGTGCAATTGATTAAGTAATACTTGATACCTACTTATTTCCATAAGTTCATCGTCTTCTTCAGCAAAATCTAATAACTCATCTAATTCTTCACTAACTTCAACTAGTTTATTTCCAGCTTCTTTTGCGTTTTTTTCTGCAATAAAATCAATGATACTCTGTACCCCATTTTTTATTTCATTAAACTTACTTTTTTCCATGAGTTTTATTTTTAACTATTTTCAGAAGACTTTTGTTCATTAAATTTTTTAGCAATTTCTTTTAGCTTTTCTTTCCTAAGTATCTCTGCTTGTTTTACTTTATCTTGCGCTTTATGCAATTTATCGTTGTGTTTTTTTATATTTCTATCGTTATTTCTACCCATTGTTCGATTTATTAAATTATAAACTCAGTTATTGTACTGAAATTTTTGGGCAAAGTTCGGCTTAATTATTAAATTTAAATTGGTTTTAATTTGATAAATTTTATTTTTTTTATTCTGTTGCAGTTATTTATGTTAACTTTAAAGAAATAAAGCAGTAAAATAATTATTGTTTTACTAAATGATTAGAAAAGAAGCAAAATAATTATAAATGATATTTTTATTTATTGTATTTTTTTTTATATTTATTTTTTTAACTAAATGTTGAAGTTTCCTAAATCCTACTGCTGCTAAATGGAATACCAAAAAAAACACAACATATTCATCAGATGGTTCTTTGACAGACCAAAAACTACAGGCATTATTACGTTCTTATTTTTGAGTTATATAGTTAGTTTTATTGTATTTCAGCAGTATAAAATAACCAAAGAGGATGATCAACGAGAAATGAATACAATTCTTCATGTTATTCGTCAAAATATAGAACAATCATTAAAAAACTGCTACACTGCAACTTTAACACTGGCGCTAACTATTGATGACCATGGTATTCCTAAGGATTTTGATTCTATAGGAAAATCATTAATTCGATCTAATTCTAATATCAGTACGGTACAATTGGTGCCAAAAGGAATTATAAAATACACTTATCCTATTAAAGGAAATGAGAGTGTAATGAATCTGAATATCTTAAAAGATCCTTATCTAAAAAAAGAGGCTTTAAAATCGATTCAAACTCAGAAAATGTATTTTGCAGGACCTCTAAAGTTAAAACAAGGAGGAATTGGAATTGTAGGAAGATTGCCTATTTTTGAGAACAACAAATTTTGGGGATTTTCAGCTGTGATAATAAAATTAGAGACGCTCTTAAAATCAGCAGGAGTTGATGGTATTGATAATTCTAAATATTACTTTCAATTTTCTAAATATAATACTGTTAACCAAAAAGAAACATTTTACCTTCCAAATGTAAGTGATTTTTCCAATCATTTCAATATTTCCTTAAAAATACCAGATGGCGATTGGAAATTATATATTATATCCAAAAAGCAGAATTACTTTCAGTACCAAATAATTATTCCAGGTATCATTGGATTTTTTTTAGCGGCGTTATTTGCATTTTTAATATTTAAATTATTAAGAGTTCCCCAAGAATTACAATCTTTAGTAAGTTTACAAGCCAATAAATTACTTAATTCTGAAATAAAATTTGAAGCTATTTTTGATCAAGCAGCGATAGGAATAGCTCACATTGACTCGTTTACAGGTAGATTTATCCAAGTAAATAATCAATATTGTCAATTATTAGGATATACGCAAAAAGAGATTAAGGAATTAAATTATCAAACATTGACTCATCCTGATGATTTGAGTGAAGATTTGATAAATATTGATAAACTTAGAGAAGGTATAACTAATAATTATGCAATAGAGAAGCGCTACATTACGAAATCAGGAAATATAATTTGGATTAATCTCACTGTTTCGCCACTTTTAAAGAAAGAAGGTAAAGTAATTAGCCATATTGCAATTATAGAAAATATTTCGTTAAAGAAGGAAGCAGAAGAATTAATTAAAAAAAGTGAAATCCGTTTTAAAAGTTTATTTGAAGAATACCCAATTGCTTTATGGGAAAAAGATTTCTCTGAAGTAAAAAACTATCTTGAAAAATTAAATCTTATTGGTGAAAATCCCGAAACCGTATTTTATTATTTGCAGGAACATCCAGAAGTGGTTAAAAAATGCATTTCATTAGTAAAAATCATTGATGTAAATTCGATGTGCTTAGAACTACATGACGTTAAAACAAAAGATGAGCTAACACAAGGCCTTACAAGTCTTATAGATAAAAAATATATCTTTGATTTTAAAAAGCAAATTTTTGCCATAACACAAGGGGAAAATCAATTAATAACAGACACATTAATAAAAACATCAAAAGGAGAACTACGAGATGTAAAATTAAGATGGAGTGTAATTCGTGGTTATGAGGAATCTTTGGCCAGAACGATTGTTTCTACAGAAGATATTACGGTTCAGAAATACAACGAAAATATTATTCAAAAAGCACAACAAAGAATTGAATCATTAATTAACACAATTGATGGAATTGTCTGGGAATTTGACCTTAAAAGTGCTACGTATAATTTTGTAAGTCAAAAAGTAAAAAATCTGTTAGGATATATGCCTGAGGAATGGATTAATAATAAATCTTTTTGGCCTGATCACATACATCCCGATGATAAAGAATGGGTATTGAATTATATAAAAATACAAACAGATGCTAATTTAAATCATGATTTCGAATATAGAATGATTGCCAAAGATGGCTCTATAGTTTGGTTAAGAGACATTGTTCATATTGTTTTTGAAAATGGTAAACCTGCTAGTTTACGCGGTATTATGATTGACGTAACTAAAACAAAAGAAGCAGAAAAAGATTTAAATGCTTCGTTTGATTTAGTTTTAGAACAAAATAAAAGGTTGCTAAATTTTTCTTATATTATTTCGCATAATTTAAGATCACATACCAGCAATATTTCATCTATCGTTTCTTTGATGGAATCATCAGAGTCTGAAAAAGAAAGAAATGACATGATGACATTACTCAAAACAGTATCCTGTTCGCTTGACGAAACCATGTTGCATCTCAACGAAGTAATAAACATTAGAACCAACATTAGTTTAGTATCGGAACCATTGAATTTACAAGATTATATTAATAGAGTTACTACTATATTATCAAAGCAAATTTCAAGTAATGAAGTTATTATTAAAACTAACATTCCTGAAAATACTTTAATCAATTATAATCCTGCTTATTTAGAGAGCATCTTGTACAATATTATTTCAAACTCCATTCGGTACAAACATCCTAATCGAAAACCTATTATTGTTATTAGTTTACTAATGGAAAATAATATAAAAATACTAGAAATTTCGGATAACGGAATAGGAATTGATCTTGATAAAAATGGCGATAAAGTTTTTGGGATGTATAAAACCTTTACTGATAATTTAGATTCAAAAGGGATTGGATTATTCATCACAAAAAATCAAGTGGATGCAATGGGAGGAACAATTACTGTAGAAAGTAAACTAAACATAGGAAGTACATTTAAAATTTATATTCAATGACAAAAAAATCAATTTGGGTAATTGACGATGATGTTATTTACCAAATTATTATCAACAAGATAATTCAACGATCAGAGATGTTTTCGAGTACTTCTTCCTTTAAAAATGGAAAAGAAGCAATTGATAGTTTAAATAATTCACTAAAAAATAATTCTGATTTACCCGATATAATATTATTAGACATAAACATGCCTATAATGGATGGGTGGGAATTTATGGAAGAAATGGGATTAATTAAACCAAAACTAAAAAAAGATATTATTGTTTACATTGTAAGCTCTTCTATAGCTATTGAAGATAAAAACAGGTCCAAAACCTATGCAAAC
Organism: Flavobacterium pygoscelis; assembly: GCF_023162025.1. NCBI lineage: Bacteria > Pseudomonadati > Bacteroidota > Flavobacteriia > Flavobacteriales > Flavobacteriaceae > Flavobacterium > Flavobacterium pygoscelis. Next base: position 37,081 of record NZ_JALNUB010000002.1, read on the forward strand.
ATCTTGGGATACTTATCTAAACCTGTAACAGTAAACGACTTAGTCCTAATTGCATCCAGTGATTAAAAGTTCGAACTAATAGTATTTTTTTAGCTGAACTGTTTTTTTATTTCTTCTAAAGTCTTATTGGTATATATTAGATCATTAATGATTTTTTGTCTTAAAAGATCAATATCATCACAATCAAAATACTTGGCCCAAGAAGTTAAATTTAATAGATTACGAACTTGTTTAATTCGTTTTGTAGTATCAGAACTAGTTCTTAAAATAGCTTTATTATTGTAACTAGGATTATTTTTATGTTGATAATTTGCCATTTTTTTTACAAAATTCACTTCTAAATAATACAGTTCATCGATAGCATTATCAGGATAAAAATGATCCCAAGAAGCATATCCTAATTTAAATTTTGATTCCGTTTCTGGTTCTAAAGGCTCTAAACGCCATTTACTATTTGCCAGTCTTCCCCAATGATTAGACAAACGAAACATACCAGATTTAGTGTAATAATACGTACTTCCAGACTTACTGTTATACTGTATTTTTAAATGATTAATGGCATCCAAAGGCATTTCATCAAATACACAAAAAGTATTCTTAAACGAATTAGGACTTGGGCGAAAATCTTTTTCCATGTTACAAAGGTAATCAGAAAGAGTAAATCATAGTTAGACAAACAATATTTCATTAACTTTGCCACCAAGAATTATTTTAAACAAATTGATTATGACTAAAGCTTCTGAAGAAAGAATGTTGCAAAAAGGGGTTTACACCGGAATAATGGAAAAAGATGAAAACAACAACTTTTTTTGTGGTGAATATCTATTAGACTATAGAATGGCTACCAAATATGCTGTTGGAGAATGGATTACAATAAAATCTATCATTGAAAATCCAAGTGACATCAGTTATAATAAATATCCAAAGAAATCAAAAAATTTCGATAAAGCGAATAATAAGCCGCAACAATAAGTTTTATTTATTTTCTTACTTTTAAAATCTTGTAAAATAGACTTTTTTATTAAAAATTATTTGGCATAAACCAAAAAATTAAAAAAAAGTGTACCTTTGCAAAAAATTTGTCGATTTTGAAATCAAATTATATTGATTTTATAGTAAAAGACAAGTAGTTACCTTATTTATGAAAAAAATAGTTGAATACCGCAAACTGCTTAATGTAGACAAAACTGCAGAGCTTAAAGATTTGAAAACCATTTATCGCAATGCGATGAAAGAAGCACATCCTGATAAATTTCAGGGAGATGAAGCTGGATTAAAAGCAGCAGAAGAAAACAGTAAAAAAATTATTGAAGCCTACCACTTTTTAGTAAGCATCAATCCAGAAACTACAAAACTGAACTTACCTGAATATACTGAAACTATATCAACTTCAACTATTTCAGATTATAAGTTTGTTGAAGGTAGATTAATCATTAATTTTTCAAATGGTAGTGTTTATGAATACATTAGTGTTCCTAAAGCAACCTATGTAAAAATGGTTAATGCTGATTCTCCTGGAAGATTTGCAAAAAGACACATTTTAAATTCTTTTACTTGGAGAAAAACAATCAATCAAGATTAATTCTCTCTTAAAAGTATAAAAATAGTAAAGCATCCTTATCGGGATGCTTTTTTTTATGTTTAAAATTTACAGATTTAAATTAGTTATAAAAATAGTATCTAAATTAATTCTACTACCCTACTCTAACTTTCTAAAACTAAATATGAATTGATGTTATTCAATGAATTACACAAACATTTAACAACTTTAAAAAATCTAATTGCAGAATAATGTAAAACCCTAAAAAAAAATACTAACTCATAATAAATTATAACAAAATTTTAGGCTCAAAAATCATTTGAATTTTGATAAATTTAAATACTTTTGCACACTTAACTCAATTAACTAATTAATAATGAAAAAAATAATTTTATTGCTTTCGGCAGCTGTAGTTTTAATCGCTTGTAGCAAAGTTGGTAAAGACGAATACATCATTACAGGAACTGCAACAGGAATTGAAAATGGTAAAACAATCATCTTAGAAACACAAGATGAAAGCGGTATGGGATTACTAGCTAAAGATACTGTAAAAGTTGAAAATGGTAAATTTGAAATGAAAGGTAAAATTACTGAGCCTGCATTTTACATGATTCAATTAGAAGGTGCTCAAGCAAAAATTCCTTTGATACTTGAAAATGGTGAGGTAAAAATCACAATTGACAAAGATAGTATTCAAAAATCTAAAGTTACCGGTACCTATAATAATGATGAGTATACTTCATTTGTTGCCGAAACTACTAAGATCCAAAAGAAATTAATGGATTTTCAAAATAAAAACATGCAAGCTATGAATGCTGCTCAACAATCTAAAGATACTGTGGTAATCAATGGTTTGATGAAAGAATTCAATAAACTGCAAGAAGAAGTGAGTGTTACTTCAAAAGCTAAATATGTAACTTATGCTGAAACGCATCCAAAATCTTTTATTTCTGCTTTGATTATTCAAGGAATGTTAAATGATCCAACAGCAGATGTTGCAAAATCTGAAAAATTATACAATAGTTTAGAAGAGTCATTGAAAAATACTAAACCAGGAAAAGCAATAAAAGCTAAATTAACTGAACTAAAAACACCTACAGGTGTTGGAGCATCTGCACCAACAACTGACGGTAAATGAAGAGCAGATTTTTCAGCTCCTAATCCAGAAGGTAAAGTAATTTCACTTAAGGAAAGTTTAGGGAAAGTAACAATAGTAGATTTTTGGGCATCTTGGTGTGGACCATGTCGTCAAGAAAACCCAAACGTTGTTGCAATTTACAAAGAATTGCATGCTAAAGGTCTTAACATTATTGGAGTATCATTAGATAAAGATGCTGCCAAATGGAAAGAAGCTATCGCTAAAGATGGATTAACTTGGACACAAGTTTCTAATCTAAAATTTTGGGATGAACCAATAGCAAAACAATATCATGTAGAATCTATTCCTGCTACTTTTATTCTTGATGCATCAGGACATGTAGTAGCAAAAGATTTAAGAGGTGATGAATTAAGAGCAAAAATAATCGAACTTTTAGCGAAATAAAAGCTCCATTTAATACAAAAATAAAAAATCTCCCTAGTGGAGATTTTTTTATTTTATTCAATACCAATACGTTAAAAATAATAGTAAAATTAAGTGTAAAATAAGTTTGCAGAAACAAAAACTGTTTCTATATTTGCACCGCTAACAACAAGCAATTGTTGTACTCAAAGGCTTAGGGGAGATACTCAAGCGGCCAACGAGGGCAGACTGTAAATCTGCTGACTACGTCTTCGTAGGTTCGAATCCTACTCTCCCCACAAAATTTATCTAGCCTAAAAATCTTTTGATTTTTAGGCTTTTTTGTTTTTGTACTTTTCTGAGCTTTTATAAAATGTTGAAAATTTTGGATTTTACCGAAAATGGATCAATAACAAAAGTTGGGGATTAAGCAAATAACTTAGTTAATCTAAAAAGAAAGAAGTCAAGGATCATAACGAAAACCTATGGAGTAGTAAAAATTAGGCATAAATATTCGTTAGCCTAAAAAGGAAAAACTCAATGTTTCTCACGCCTCTAAATTGAGATCTAAAAGCTTTAATTTTAGCATTTAAAGATTCCGCTGAAGCATTGGTACTTCTGTTATCAAAATAGTTTACAATTGTTTGATAGTGATTCTGTATTGATCTAGATATTGTATCAAATTATTTAAACTCAGCTTGAGCTACTTTTTCATGCCATCAAGCTAATTTGCTCAGATCGTAAATTTTATCTGTAGTATTCTCAAAAACATTTCGTAAGTCTTGACATAGCTGGTATGTTTTTTTAATATCAAGATATAAAATTAAATAAGAATCTAGCTCTTTTAGTTTGGTTCTATTCGCTATTTTATATTTTTATTTGATGCTCATGATATCACTTCGCTAATTTCAGACCATTTTGATTTGTTTTTATATAAGATATAACGGCTTCTAGCTAATAGTTGCTTAATGGTATCACCGTTTTATAGTATTTTGGGTTCGGATTTAGCTTTTCCAATAGCATCATTCTCCATGTCAATTGCTTGCCATCTATTTTTTAATCCTGATTTCTTGTAAAGCTTCGAGCGCTAGTTTTTTAACATGGAATCGGTGCATAACTCTTACTGCATTTGAAAAGTATTTCTTAGCAATAATCCCCATATTAGCCGACATATCGAGTGTTATTTCGGTAATTGAATTTCTTAACTTCAGTGGTGTTTTTTCTAATATAACAAATACTGTCTCTGCCTTGGTTCCGGCAACCATGGCTACTATAGTTCCCTCTCTACCTTTGCAAGCTTTGTTGGTTACAATGGTATACAATTCGCCATTGGAGAGGGATGTTTCATCTATCGATAATCGTTTTGCAATGTTTTCAGGAAAATAAGCCATTGTTTTGCATCTGACTTTTGTTTCCAAGCTTTAAAACCGCTTAACTAATCTTTGTAGTGATATTCCAAATTTCTTCCTGAAACCCCATAGAAAGAAGCTGTAGCATTACAATTATTTGGGTTGGAATATATTTTTTTAAAAAAGATGCAAACTCCTGTGTTACAAGAGTTCCGTCAGCTACTAAATTACAATCTCTAAAAAAACTACTTTTCCAGTGTCTTCGTTCAGCCATCTTCTACGAGTAATATGCAGGTATACTTGATGTGCACGAATAGGAAAATCCTGAACAGTTATCTCATCTAAGAATCCTTTTGAGCTTAATTTAAAAGGTCCGTATTCTTTGTGAATCAAATTAATTTCTTTTAAATACAAATGAAGTATCTCCTCTTGCTCTTTATAAGAAGTCAATTCAAAGTATTCAACAATTATTTCGGGTAATAATAACTTGATTAGTTCGCTGTAGCAATCTTGCATTTGCTATAATTTGGAATCACAAATATCTAGATTTTAATATTTTCCCACACATTATGTATTGATCCCTTTTTTTGTTAAATACCAACGTCTTCTGAATTCAATCGCAATAATTAAATTAATTTATTATCAAACTCTAATTAATAAATATTAATAGTAATTTTGTTTTAAAAAGTTATATAAACATTTTATACACAGCAAAATGAACTTAAAAAATTTATTAGACGTTAGTAGTGACAATACCCTTTCTGGTCAAAAATGGCACATCTTAAGGCAAACTATTGTTAGAAGTCTCCTATCAAATGGTAATGCCACAATAGCTGAGTTAAGTTTCGAGTTGCAGTCAAGTGTTCCAACTGTTACAAAGGCAGTAAACGAACTGCTTTTGGAAGACTATGTAATAGATATGGGTAAAGTTACTAATAGTAGCGGAAGACGTCCTTCATTATATAGTATTAACCCAACTTGCGCTTATTTCCTAGGGGTTAACGTAAACAGAGCAAGTATGTCAATTGGTTTACAAAATATTAAAAATGAATTCGTAAGTATAGAATTAGATTTTTCTTTTGTTTTAGAAAACACTCCAGAATCTCTTCAAGAATTGTGTAATATAATAAACTCATTTATCGATGACGGCTCTGTCGATAAAAGAATGATAGTGGGAGCTTGTATTAATTTGTCCGGTCGCATTAATTCGATCGAAGGATTTAGTTATAATTATTTCTTCAGTGAAAACAGACCATTAACGGAGATAATATCAGCTCAATTAGGGCTTCCCGTTCGATTAGAAAATGATACAAGAGCAATGGCTTATGGTGAATACAAAGAGGGAATTGTTGATGGAGAGCAAAACGTAATATTTGTAAATTATAGTTGGGGAGTAGCCATAGGAATGATTACGGATGGAAAGCTATATTACGGTAAGTCAGGATATTCAGGCGAATTTGGACATAGTACATTGTTTAATAATGAAATTATGTGTCAATGTGGTAAGTTAGGTTGTCTCGAAACTGAAATTTCAGGATGGTCCCTAGTTAATCAGTTTAAAAACGCATTAAAAGAAGGTAAGCAATCTAAAGTTAAGCTTACTGATAGTTCAGAGGCTTTACAACATCACGCCATAATAGCTGGCGCAATCAATTTAGAAGATAATTTATGCATAGAATTGGTTACCATTCAAAGTGAAAAAATGGGCCGTTATCTCTCTATTATTCTTAATATTTTTAATCCTGAGCTTTTAGTAATTGGTGGAGACTTTTCAAAGTTGGGAGATTATGCATTATTACCTATACAATCAGCTTTAAAAAAATATTCATTGGGTTTAGTTAATAGAGATGTAAAGCTAAAAAAGTCATCTTTAGGTTTAAGAGCTGGTGTAATTGGGGCTTGCTGCGTGGTAAAAGAACAAATGTTATCAACTTTAATTTCAAATTAAATAGAGTTAATAAAATATTTTAATAAATATAGTTATGATATTAAAATATTTTATATATTTACTTAATTAATAGTCAATAGAACAAAAATTGAGTGCTTGTGTTTTTGTTTCTATTATCTAATATCGATTATGCTAAAGCATTTAGTGTAGTCAAATAAAAAAAGTCAGCAAATGTTACTAGCATAGCTGACTTATAATTTTCCTGAAGGAAATGGCTGGAAAACAAAAAAAATAATTACTACATAGGATTTATCATTAACCAAACCATTACAAAGTTATGAATTTTTTGACTAAAAAAAAACCGCAAAACTTTCGGCTCGATTCGAAAAATTGGTCCGTTACGAAAGTAGCAGCAGTACTTTTAACTACATTGACAGTGCAAGTATCTGCAGCAGAATCTAAAGAAAGGCCTAATTTAATAGTGCATAAATCGACATTTTTTAAACAAATATCTACCTTAGGTTTTGTTCAAAAAATTGTCAAAGGAAAAGTACTTAATGAAAGCGGAGAGACCTTGCCAGGAGTAAATATTGTCGCAAAAGGAACTAATATAAGCGCGCAAACTGACTTTAATGGTAACTTTACAATTGAGGTTCCTGATAATGTTACAACATTAATTATTTCTTATATAGGTCTTGAAGAACAAGAGATCTTAATAGGAAATGAACCTCTTACTATAATATTAAAAGAAGTCGGCGTTCAAATGAATGAAGTTATTGTTGTGGGTTACGGACAACAAAATAGAAAAACATTAAGCACATCAGTATCAAAATTAGATAAAAAGGTTTTAGAGAATGTGCCGTATTCTAATGTTACTCAAGCTTTACAAGGTAATATAACTGGCTTAGTTGTTCGTACCTCCTCAGGACAGCCTGGAAAAGCATCCAACATTTTAGTTCGTGGTGGGACATCAATTGATAATCCAGCAGGAGCAACTCCCCTATATATTGTTGATGGAGTAATTAGAAATCAGATTGACGATATTAACTCGAATGACATAGCTTCATTGCAAGTTTTAAAAGATGCAGCAGCTACTTCTATCTATGGTGCAAGAGCTTCTAATGGAGTAATTATAATTACTACTTCAACTGGTAAAGCGGGAAAAACAAAAATCACTTATAATGTATCAACACAGAGTAGTGCGATTGGCAAAAAATATGATTTTTTAGATGGAGGAGATTATATCAGATTGCAACGTCAAGGTTTGTACAACGCTGCTGAAATAGCAGGATTGAATACAAGTACAGGTATTGCTAGATTAGGTCAGTTGACTGGTGCTACTCCGGCTGGTACAGGAAACAATTTGTTATCAAATACGCCTTTCGCAACTTTATTAAAGTCAAATTTATCGCCAAGTACAATTGGTACTTTGCAAGCTAAAGGTTGGCAAGAAATTACGGATCCACTTAATGCTGCCAATACTATTTTGTACAAAAGCACGGATTGGAATGACGTTTTGTTTCAAAATGCAATCACTCAAAATCATAATATAGGAATCAGTGGCGGTAGCGATAAAGGGGTATTCGATTTAAGTTTAGGATATTTAAAAGGTGATGGTATTACTATATTTACTGGTTACCAACGTTTTACTAGTAAATTAAACGCTTCCTTACAAGTAGCTGAAAACTTTACTTTAAATGGTCGTGTGTTATATTCTAAATCAAGTAACAATCAAGTTGTAGCCAATAGTGTTGTTTTTAATAGATACTTAGGTAATTCACCTACTACAAAACTATATTTAGAAGACGGTACATTGGCTCCTGGACAAAACAATATCAATGGAAATCCATTATACCAAATGGGCAAAGTGAAAGGAATTAATGAAAATAATAAATTACAAATGAGTGTTGATGGTGATTTAAAACTTACTAATGACTTAACTTTTACACCATCCCTTTCTCTTTATAATGAAAATGAAAATGACAATACTTTCCAACAAGCTTTTTTAAGTGGTAGTAACGGTTTAGTCGATAATACACGTACAGCAACTAGATTAAGTAATGAAATCGCACAATATCAATATGAAGGGGTGTTTTCTTATGCTAAAAATCTAGAAAAAATTGGAAATTTTCAAGCAAAGCTTGGAGCTTCAAAATTTGATAGAACGATAAAAACCTTTAATGCATCTGGAAAAGGAAGTCCTTCTGATCTTGCTCAAAGTTTAGATTCTTCTCCAATACCAATTTCAGTATATAGCAATAATACAAAACTAGTATTAAATAGTGTTTTTGGACGTGTAAATTACGATTATAAAAGCAAGTATTTTGCAACAGCTTCTTTTAGATATGATGGTGCATCTAGCTTAGGACCAGATAACAAATATGGTTTTTTTCCTGGATTATCTGTTGGATGGAACGCTCAAGAAGAGAAATTTTGGAAGGTAATGCCTGAAATGGTTTCTTCTTTAAAACTTCGTGGAAGCTTTGGTATAAATGGAAACTTAGGTACCTTGGGTGATTTTCAAGCAGGAGGATTATATTCTGGTACATCTAATGGCTTTGCCAACAGTTATAATGGTCAGTCAGCAATTATAAATTCTCAAATTGCGAATCCGGGTTTAAAATGGGAACAATCACAAACTTTTAATGCTGGTTTTGATTTAGGTTTTAATAATGACAGAATTAGATTGATTGGAGATTTTTACAATAAATTAACTTCTGATCTATTAACTAACTTAACGCTTCCTTCTAATAGTGGTTTCTCTACAGTATTAACAAACTTAGGCGGATTAAGAAGTAAAGGTTTTGAGCTAGAATTGAATGCTAATGTTTACAATCGAAATGATTTAAAAATTAATCTTGGTGCCAATGTTTCTCATAATACAAACGTAATCGAGAAACTTCCATTTAATGGTAATTTAAACAATAGAATTGGAGGAACTCAAATTTGGGACGCAGGAAGTGGTGCTTATAAATTTGTTGGGGGATTACAAGAAGGCCAAAAAATTGGTGATTTCTACGCCCATAAACAATTATATATTCTTTCGACTCAAGCAGAAGCAGATGCTTATAACTTGACCACTCATGATAATTATGTTACAAAAACAGAAATAGCAGGAGGAAATCCAACAGGAAAGAAATTTGCAGGTGATGCAGTATTTGAAGACACTGACAAAAACGGCATTATTGACAGTAGAGACAGAACCTTTATGGGAAATATGTTTCCAAAATTCACAGGAGGTTTTAGTTTGAACGCCGATTATAAAGGATTTGAATTAGCTGTTAGAACAGATTATTCACTTGGAGCAACAATTTATAATGAAGCAAGAGCACGTTTTGTAGGACAATTTCAAGGAAACTATGGATTACTAGCTGAAAGCTTGCAATCTTGGCAAAAAGAAGGAGACATTACTGATGTACCTCGCTATCGTTGGGCAGATCAAACCAATCAAAATAACTTGTTTAGATCTGAAGCAGCTGGTGCAGCTTACAACACTAATATGTTCCAAGGTAATAGCCGTTATTATGAAAGCGGAGACTACCTATGTTTGAGAGAAATAACAATCAGTTACACCATTCCAAAATCATTAATCGAGAAAATAAAATTGAATAACGTACGTGTTTATGTTACAGGAAGCAATCTATATTATTTCACCAAATACAGTGGTTTAAGTCCAGAGGTACAAGGTATAGACGGTGGTTCTAGTCTTGGACTAAATGATGCAGGAGCAAAAGGAACTTATCCTGTTCCAAGAAACATTATACTTGGTTTAAATATTGGTTTGTAAATTTTAACAAAAAATATCATGAAAAAGAAAATTCTCTTATATACAATGCTTTTTACAGGTTTATCATTACTGAATTCCTGTCAAGATGACTTAAATCTAAAGTCAGATAGTGTTATCACTTCTACGAGCTTTTGGAAAACTGAAGATGATGCTAAAGCAGGTGTAAACGGTATGTACTTCAACTTTAGAACACAAACCCAACAAAATTACTATTTATTGGGAGGAGCAAGAAGTGCTGAAATTACAAATGGTGTTCAATCACCTCTTACTTTAGCAAATTATTATAACAATAACTTAACGCCACAGAATATGGATGTGGATTGGGGTGGCTTATACACCGTAATCCAACAGGCTAATTTAATTTTAAAATATGTGCCTAATATTCAGTTTAGCCCAACTACGGTAAAGGAGCAAAAGAGATATATTGCTCAAGCTTATTCCATGCGTGCTTTAGCTTATTTCATTATGGCTCGTTCATGGGGAGGTGTACCAATTGTTACTACACCTACAGAAAACACCAATCAATCGGAATACATTGTTCCTAGAAACACTATTGCTGAAGTTTTTACCTTTATAAAATCTGATATTGATTTAGCTCTTGCTAATTTTCCTGATGCGAGTAATAATAAAACACAACTATCGTTAGCCTCTGTAAATGCATTAAAAGCAGATGTAAATTTGTGGACAGCAAAACAATTGGGTGGAGGAGCAACAGATTTAAATACTGCTTTGGCTGCGATAAACGCAATTCCTGCGGGACCTGCTTTATTACCTAATTTTAAAGATGTGTTTAGCTACACTAACAAAGGAAACAACGAGGTGCTTTTTGCAGTTAGATATTCATTAGCAGACGTCCCTTCATCTTTATCAGACAACTGGAATTCATTTATGTTTGTAGGACCTAGTGATTTTGCACCTTTAACTGCTCTAACGGCGACAGCAACTTTTGGAACCTTAGGAGTTGGTTCGGGTAATGCAGGAATTTCGAGAGTTCAACCGGACATTACCCGTTTTAACTTCTCCAATACTGATACGAGAAAAACAGCTACTTATTTAACATTGATGAACGGAGCTACACCTGTAGTAACAGGATTAGTGAAATATAATGGAACAGTTGACGGAACAACAAGAAGATTTGTAAGTGACATCATTATTTACCGTTGGGCTGACATCTTGCTAATGAAAGCAGAAATTAAAAATGCATTAATGCAAGACCCAACAACTGAAATGAATTTAGTAATGCAAAGAGCTGATCCATCAGCATCATTTACAAATGGCTCTCAAGCTGCTAACGATGATGCCATTTTAAGAGAGCGTTTACATGAACTAGCATTTGAAGGCAAAGCATGGTGGGATTTAGTTCGTTTTGGAAAAACAGCAAACGTTCCGTCAATGGCTGGTAAAAAGATCTTATTTCCTATTTCTCAAAATACAATAAATTATAATCCTAAAATCACACCAAATCCCTAATAGAATTTCATTTTAAATTTTAAGCCGGAAAATATTTAAATTTCCGGCTTATTTTATAAAATATAAAAATAAATAAATAAAATACCATGAAAATTCAACACTTACAAGGTCTTATCTCAGCTCCATTTACACCTTTTGACAGCAACGGAAAATTAGATGTTAGCTTAATTTCTGGTTATTATTCTTTTTTAAAGAAAAACGGCATAACAGGAGCATTTATTAACGGTTCTACAGGCGAAGGAGTTTCTACCACTATGGCCGAAAAGAAAGCGGTTGCGCAAGCTTGGGCAGATTGTAGTAATCAGGATCCCGATTTTAAAGTAATGGCTTTTTTAGCAGGAACTTGTCTTGACGATTGTATCGAATTGGCTAAACATGCTTATGAAATAGGTTTATACGCTGTTTCACTAACAGGTCCTTTTTATTTTAAACCGGCTAATGTAGATATGCTTGCTGAAGTATGTATCAAAGTAGGTAAAGAGGTTCCTAATATGCCCTTCTATTATTATCATATTCCTGTATTGACAGGCGTTAACTTACCAATGTTTGATTTAGTAAAAGCGCTAGACGGTAAACTTCCCAATTTTGCTGGAGTGAAATATACGCATGAAGACTTCATGGACTTCCAAAGTTGTATGAGCTATGAAAATGGAAAATACGATATGCTTTGGGGACGTGATGAAAATATGCTTTCAGCTTTAGTATTAGGAGCTAAAGGTGCTGTAGGAAGTACTTTTAATTATGCAGCTCCATTGTATTATGATTTGATTGATGCTTTCAATGCTAATGATTTGGTTAAAGCACGCATTTTACAACAAAAATCAATTAACATGATTCGTTTATTAGGTAAATATGGCGGAATCTCAGTTGGTAAAGCATACATGAAAATAGTAGGATTCAATTTAGGTGAATTCAGATTACCAGTTAAAAACATGAACGCTGAACAATTTGAATTGTTTAAATCAGACGTAGCTAGTCTAAATTTTGATGAATACAAGTCAAAATAATCGTAATTATATAGTCTGAAAAATTCTAACACGAATAATATTAAATAAGTTGTTTTTTTTTTAATAACTAAAAAAATATTAGTTGCCACTAAGCCATAAGATTACAAAGGTTTTACTTGATTTAATTTATTAGAAAGCTAAAAAAAATTGTTTGAGTCTTTGTGTCTTCGTGGCAATTGAATCAGGAATCTTCTTTTTGTTAGAAACTTTATTTTAAAATAATTACGATGAACAAATCTATTTTTTCTCTACTATTTATATCCCTTATTATGTCAACAACTGATGCCTTTTCTCAAAAAAAAGAAGTAAACCATGTAGATTGGAAAACCGCTGCCCAATTAAAAAATTTGGATGGAAGTATTTCAATTGGTTTCGCAGGGCCTATTAACGGCATTAGTAATGACGTTTTGATTGTAACTGGCGGTGCCAACTTTCCAGATAAAATGCCTTGGGAAGGTGGAAAAAAAAACTATTCAAAAACGATTCATGTTTTAGAAAAATGCAAGGATGTCTATAAATGGAACGAATTAGTAAAGAGTGAGTTAGCAGAACCTATCGCTTATTGTGGCTCAACATCTACAGATTTGGGTGTGGTATATGTAGGTGGTGAAAATGAAAAGGGACTTTCTAATAAAACGTATCTATTAAAATGGAACGCGGCTAAAAAAGAAGTGGAGACAAAATCTTTAGCTGATTTTCCTATCGCTGTTGCAAATATTTCTCTTACACATATTGGTAATGTGGTCTATGCTATTGGCGGAGATGAGGCAACTAAATCCTCTGATTTTTTTGCAAGTCTAGATTTGAATGAAGTAAATGCTAAATGGAAAACTTTACCCAATTTACCTTTGGCTCTAGCCAATGCAGTTGTAGTTGCACAAAAAGGAATAAATGGTACTAACATTTATATGGTTGGTGGAAGAACAAAGACAGGTTCAGGTATAAGTGATTTGCATAATACTACTTTTGTTTTTGATGTAAAAAAACAAATTTGGTCTGCTGCCGCAAATATATCTGATGGAAAAAACAGTACTAACTTTTCAGCAGGAGCTGGAGTTGCAGTTGGTTCACATTCGGTTGTAATTGTTGGTGGAGATGATGGTGTTATTTTTCATCAAATAGAAACCTATTTATCTCAAATTGCTAAAGCGACAACAGAAGAACTTAAAGCAGAATTAATCGCAAAGAAAAATAAATTAGTAACGAATCATCCTGGATTTTATAAAGGAGTTTTGTTATACAATACTTTGACTAATGAATGGTCAAAAATAGGAGAATTACCATTTTTACCACATGTTACTACACCTGCTGTTTTATGGGATAAAAAAATAATTTTATCAAATGGTGAAATAAAACCTGGAATCAGAACTCCTGATGTAATGTTAGGAACGATAAAAAAATAAACCAATTAGTAACCACAGCTATTTCTTTGCGAAGTCAACAACCAAAAAACTAAAAAGACTACCTAAATATGAAAGAATCAAAATATTATCCTTGGGTTGTCGTGGCCTTATTATGGATTGTCGCCTTGCTTAATTATATGGATAGACAAATGTTATCAACCATGCGTCCATCAATGGAAACGGATATTCCTGAATTATTATCTGGAGAGAATTTTGGTCGATTAATGGCAATATTTTTATGGATTTATGCCCTTATGAGTCCAATTTCAGGAATTATTGCTGATAAAATGAATAGAAAATGGCTTATTGTAGGTAGTCTTTTTGTTTGGTCAGCGGTTACTTATGCAATGGGATATTCTAATAGTTACAATCAGTTGTATTGGTTACGAGCTGTTATGGGTGTAAGTGAAGCCTTGTATATTCCTGCTGGTTTGTCGCTTATTGCTGATTACCATCAGAAAAAAACAAGATCGCTTGCGATAGGTATTCACATGACGGGATTGTATATGGGTTCTGCTATTGGAGGTTTCGGAGCGACTATAGCAGCTTCTTTTTCTTGGCATACTACTTTCCATTATTTTGGAATCATTGGTATTGTATATGCTGTTGTTTTAGTGTTCTTATTAAAAGAATTTAAACATCCTAAATCAGAAATTAAAACTACTGCAACTTCACCTATTAAAGAGAGAGAATCAGTATTAAAAGGATTAAGTGTGTTGCTTACTAATATGTCATTTTGGATAATCTTATTCTATTTTGCTATTCCAAGTTTACCAGGTTGGGCTACTAAAAACTGGCTGCCAACTTTATTTTCTCAAAACTTAAATATTCCTATGGAACAAGCTGGACCTCTAGCAACCATAACGATTTCTGTTTCGGCATTTATCGGAGTTATTTTTGGTGGAATTTTATCAGATAGATGGGTTCAGAAAAATATAAAAGGACGAGTTTACACCAGTGCCATTGGTTTAGGATTAACAATTCCAGCTTTGTTGTTACTTGGCTTTGGTCACTCTTTATTTAATGTAGTAGGAGCAGCCTTGTGTTTTGGTATCGGTTACGGAATGTTTGATGCTAATAATATGCCTATTCTTTGTCAGTTTGTTTCTTCAAAATATAGAGCAACTGCTTACGGAATCCTTAATATGGTTGGTGTAGGTTGTGGAGCATTAGTCACTTCATTACTAGGTAAATATTCAGATAGTGGAACATTAGGAAGTGGATTTGCATTAATGGCGGGTGTCGTTTTAGTCGCGTTAATAGTCCAAATTAGTTTTCTACGTCCAACCGCAAATGATTATGTAGATGTCTAATATTTGAAGAAAATTCAAATAGGCATTTAGAAATAATAAATGAATTTCATTATTTTTTGGTTTGGTTAGAGCTATCGTTTGAGGCGAAATTATAAATTTTGCTTCATCTGATAGACATTTAAAATCTTGCAACGCTTAATCGCACACTATGAAACGCTTTACAACAAATCAGTTTATTCTTTCTTGCATCACTATCATCTGCTTCGGGCAGGTGTTACTGGCGCAGAAAGCGGCTATAAAAATAGCGTGTATTGGTGATTCTGTAACTGCGGGGTATTTGCTAGGGAATGCTGGATCTTATCCTTCCCTACTTCAAGTTTTGATGGGTAATAAATATGACGTTGGAAACTTTGGAAATAGTGGTGCTACGCTTTTAAAAAATGGACATAATCCGTATTATAAAACAAAGAAATTTACTGATGCTGTTGCATTTAATCCAGATGTCGCCATAATTCATTTGGGCTTGAATGATACCGATCCTAGAAATTGGCCCAATTATAAAGAAGGGCTTGATGCTGATTACAGTTGGTTATTGGATGCATTAAAAAAGCAGAATCCAAAAGTTAAAATTTACATCTTTAGAATGAATCCTATTTTTAATCAACACCCTCGTTTTAAATCAGGTACAAGAGATTGGTATTGGCAAATTCAATCCTATATTTCAAATATTGCTAAAGCAAATCCAGTGGGCTTGATTGACTTATACGAAAATTTATATTCGCGCCCTGATCTTTTTCCAGATGCCTTGAATCCTACAAAAAAATGCACATGAAGAAAATGTACCTATTGGTTTGATAGAAGTTAATGTAGGAGGTTCGCCAATAGAATCTTGGATCGATCAATACACACTAGAACACGACGATAAAGCTGTTGATTTATTGACTAACTGGCGCAAATCAGATTTCACTATGCCATTGGTTAGAGAGCGTGCTGTAACAAATTTAAAAAATGCTATAAATTTAAAAAAAGTCATCCATATGATCCTTGTTATAATTATGAAGCTGGAGTTAATGATTTTTCCAAGTTCTCTTTCAAAGGTGTTATCTGGTATCAAGGCGAAACCTATACCCATAATATCGAATTATCTGAACATCTTTTACCCCTTTTGGTTAAAAGCTGGCGTAAGGCATGGAATACTGTTTTTCCTTTTTACTACATACAATTATCAGGAATTTGCCCTCCCTCCTGGCCTACCTTTAGGGATACACAGAACAGACTGCAAAAGATAATTCCTAAGAGTGGTATGGTCGTAAGTATGGATAATGACGATTCTATTAACGTTCATCCGATCAGAAAAAAAGAAATAGCAGAACGAATGGCTCTTTTGGCTTTACGATATAATTACGGAAAAGGAGTTAAGACCGATGGCCCCTCGCCTTTCAAATTAGAAATCAATTAAAAAGAAAGCATCTCAAGGGATGCTCAGGACATAAAAAATAAAACTACACCGCTATTTAAAATTAAATACGGATTATAAAAAAAACAAATGGGTTATTCAAAGAAAGACTTAAAAGAGCTTAAAGATTTTTATCAAAATCAGTTATTAAATGATACCATTCCATTTTGGTTCCCTCGTTCTGTGGACACCGAGTTTGGAGGGTACTTATTAATGCGAGACGAAGAGGGAGGCTTAATAGATGATGATAAAGCCGTTTGGATTCAAGGTCGTGCTGCTTGGCTTTTATCAACTCTTTATAATACAATTGAACCTAAACAAGAGTGGTTAGATAATGCCAAGTCAGGAATCGATTTTTTAAAAAATCATTGCTTTGACGCCGATGGACAAATGTTTTTTCATGTAACTCGCGATGGGAAACCTATACGCAAGCGACGTTACTTCTTCTCTGAAACATTTGCGGTTATCGCAATGTCAGCTTATGCCAAAGCTACTGGAGATAACAGTATTGCTCATAATGCACGTCAATTATTTGAAAAATGCATCGAATACTCAAAAACACCTGGGTTATTACAAGCAAAATTTACTGCTACTCGTCCATTAAAAGGGATTGGAGTACCGATGATAATGATAAACACCGCGCAACAGTTAAGAGAAAATATTGGGGACCCTCGTTGCAATGAATGGATTGATAAATGGATTGATGAAATTGAAACCTATTTTGTTAAAGATGATATTCAATGTGTTATGGAGCAAGTTGCACCAGATGGATCAATAGTAGATCACATTGATGGACGTACTTTAAATCCTGGACATGCAATTGAAGGAGCTTGGTTTATATTGCATGAAGCAAAATACAGAAACAACGACCCACGTTTAATTGCTTTAGGTTGTAAAATGCTTGATTATATGTGGGAACGAGGATGGGACAAAGAGTATGGCGGAATTTTATATTTCCGTGATGTATATGACAAGCCCGTGCAGGAATACTGGCAAGATATGAAGTTTTGGTGGCCACATAATGAATCAATTATAGCTACACTTCTTGCATACACCTTAACTGGTGATATGAAATATGCTAAATGGCATAAAATGGTTCATGATTATTCCTATGATAAGTTTCACGATAAAGAAAATGGAGAATGGTTTGGATATTTACATAGAGATGGTAGTATAGCTCAAACAGCAAAAGGAAATCTATTTAAGGGGCCTTTCCATTTGCCAAGACAAGAATGGTATTGCATGACATTACTTAACGAACATTTAGAAGAAAATTAGTTTTAAGAATGAAACAAGCTATTGTAAACGCAACAGTTCATACCGGAGATGAAATGATAACTAATAGTGTTGTCATTATCAAAAATGGCATTATCCTTTCGGTTCAAAAAGAAGTACCACATGATATTCCAACAATTGATCTAAAAGGCAAACATATTGCAGCCGGTTTTATTGATATTCAAATAAATGGCGGAGAGCGATTTTATTTCAGTCAATCTCCAAACGAAGAAACCATTCAGGACATTAATGATTCGAGTCTAAAACATGGAACTTTCCACACTTTACCTTGTTTAATTTCGTCTTCAAACGAAACAATTCATCAAGGAATTGAAGCTATCCGTAATTATATAGGAAAATATAAAAACGGAGTATTGGGTATGCATTTAGAAGGGCCTTTTTTAAATCCTTTAAAACGTGGTGCACATAGTATCAACCAAGTTCGAAAGCCATCTAATACTGAATTAGAAGAAATCATTCGTTATGGAAAAGATGTCATAAAAGTAATAACTATTGCTCCCGAATGTTTCACCGAGGATCAATTAGACATGTTGTTAGAAAGCGGCATTGTCATTTCGGCTGGACATTCAAACATGACCTACGATCAAGCGCAATATTACTTTTCCAAAGGAATCAAACTAGTTACCCATCTATTCAACGCCATGACACAATTTAGTCACCGAGAACCCGGTTTAGTGGGTGCGTCATTTGAAAACGAGTCCGTTTACACTCCAATTATTTTAGATGGCGTTCATTGTAACTATGCCGCTGCAAGGCTGGCTTATAAATTAAAGAAAGATAAATTTTTCTTAATTAGTGATGCCACATTTTTAGGGCGAAAAGTCTCTAATTTCAAATGGGATAGTTTCAATGCACACCTAAAAAACGGGGTTTATACAAACGACGAAGGCAATTTAGCAGGCTCCAGTATTTCAATGAAGGAGGCAGTTCAAAATGCTTATAAACATTTGAATATAACAGCTGACGAAGCAATCAAAATGGCTACTTCGAGGGTTGCTAATGCAATCAATATGAAAGATAAAATTGGAAAAATAAAACCTGGATTTCCTGCTAGTTTTGTTCAGTTCAACGATGATTTATCAGTAATTGAAACTTTGAAATTTAATGCATATTAAAATATATAGGAGTATTAATGAACGTCTAAAAGCAATATTAAATAATTATATAAATAATTCAAATAAACTACACAATGACTACCACATTAGAAATAAAATCAGACATTAGTTATAAGAGTCCTGGCAAATTTGAAGAAACTAGATTTGAAAAAATTCATAATGAAATTTTTAAAAATTCAGCAGAAGCTTCTATAATTGTTGCCAAAGAAATAGCTTTGTTAATTAAATCAAGACAAAAGGAAAACAAATCCTGTGTTCTTGGTTTGGCTACAGGGTCCTCTCCTATAAAAGTATATAATGAATTAGTCCGAATGCATAAAGAGGAAGGACTAAGTTTTAAGAACGTAATAACTTTTAATTTAGATGAGTACTATCCAATGACAAAAGAAAGCAATCAAAGTTATTATTATTTTATGCATCAACATCTTTTTAATCATATAGATATTAACCCAGACAATATAAACATTCCTGATGGTACTATTTCTATTCAACAATTGAATCAATATTGTTTAGATTATGAGAAAAAAATTATAAATGCTGGAGGACTTGATTTTCAATTGCTGGGAATTGGTCGCACAGGGCATGTAGGTTTTAATGAGCCTGGCTCACATATCAATTCTGGCACGAGAATTATTACCTTAGATCACATTACAAAAGTAGATGCATCTGGTGATTTTAACGGTATAGGTAATGTACCTAAAAGAGCGATTACAATGGGGGTCTCTACAATCTTAAGATCTAAAAGAATTGTTTTGATGGCTTGGGGCCAAAATAAAGCCGATATTATAAAAAGAACTATTCAAGGAGATATAAGTTCGGAAATTCCTGCTACTTTTTTACAAAATCATACTAATACCACTTTCGTTTTAGACGAATCTGCTTCCTCAGAATTAACAAGGTTTAAAACTCCATGGCTGGTTGGAGACTGTATTTGGACTCAAGAATTGAAAAGTAAAGCAATTGTTTGGCTTTGCCAAAATACAAAACAGTCGATCTTAAAATTAACCGATCGAGATTACAACAACAATGGAATGTCAGATCTTTTGGCTTCTGGAACTTCAGCTTATGATTTGAATATTAATATGTTTAATGTACTACAACATACCATAACAGGATGGCCTGGTGGAAAACCAAACACGGATGATTCAAATAGACCCGAAAGAGCTAATCCAACCAAGAAAAGAATCATTTTATTCAGTCCCCATCCAGATGATGATGTGATTTCTATGGGAGGTACATTTGCCAAATTAATTAAACAAGGGCATGATGTTCATGTCGTATATCAAACTTCAGGAAATATAGCTGTTACAGATGATGAAGCATTAAAATTTGCAGAAGTTTGCAATGATTTTATGGATAAATCTACTAGTGAAATCAATTTTAAATCAGTTATAAGCTTTATAAATGCTAAAAAACAAGGTGAAATTGATTCTGCAGAGGTTCGTAAACTAAAAGGAATTATACGCAGACGTGAATCTTACGCGGCTACAAGATACATTGGATTAAAAGATGAAAATACGCATTTTTTAGATCTTCCTTTCTATGAAACTGGGTTGGTACAGAAAAATCCACTGGGATCAACTGATATAGCAATCGTAAAAGACATCATAGCTAAAATAGAACCACATCAAGTTTTTGCCGCCGGAGACTTAGCTGATCCACATGGTACTCATGAAGTTTGCTTGAATGCCATATTTGCCGCAATGGCCCAATTAAAATCGGAATCTTACATGAATGAATGCTGGTTATGGTTATATAGAGGCGCTTGGCACGAATGGGAAATTCACGAAATTGATATGGCAGTACCATTAAGTCCAGATGAAGTCTTGTTAAAAAGACACGCCATCTTGTATCATCAATCGCAAAAAGATAGAGTAATGTTCCAGGGAAATGACTCTAGGGAATTTTGGGTAAGAGCAGAGGATCGTAATAAGAATACTGCAAAACTATATGATGATCTAGGTCTAGCCGAATACGAAGCAATTGAAGCTTTTAAACGTTTTGAATATTAAAGTTATTATGTATATCCAAGCCTAAAAATTGAACATGTTGAACCTTTAATTATTGTTAAGTACCTTTATTTAACCGCACCAAATTATGAACTTTACTAGGCTAATAACTTGTTTAACCATCGGTTCATTTACATGTTCTTTTTTCAGTATGGTTCATCCTGTCTGGTCCTAAATAACCAATACCAATTTTTACACAATAAATATTTAATTAAACACTTGCAAAAATTTTTTCGCAAGTGTTTTTGTTTTATTCGTCCTGATCTTAATCTTACTTTGTAAATGTAGAAATGGAAATAAAATATGGAGCTATATTTAAGAAAAAAGGGTGCAAAATTTCACTCTTATTTTGTTTACAAATGAGAAATACTTAGTCCTTTTATTTTTATAAATATTGAAACTTTTTTCCAAATTAAAAAAACAAATTTTAGCAGCTAAATTATGAGTTGGATCTTATAAAAACATTGGTTTAATTTTACATAAAACTAGAAATAGATTCTTACTTTCTATAAAGGATTCCAGATAGCTAATTTCTTTAGATCTTGTATAAAATGTTTTGTGAATTTCTAGTAAGGATCAAAAAATAAAAGCTCAATTCATATGAATTAAGCTTTTATTTTTAAATTTTAAATAATCTAAAATTTTGGAACAATTATTGAAATACAACTATCAAAATTAAAACTATATATAATATGAAAAAACAAATTTTGACTTTCGCAATGTTGACCGCATTAATAGTTACTTCTTGTAAGGAAAAAACTCAAAAAGACGAGAGCGTGATTACAACAGAAGCGGTAGAAGTTAAAAATGAAGACGTTGTTACATCGACTTTGAAAAACAAAGAAGGCAAACAATTAGAAATGAAATTTGACAATATCAATGGTACTGCCACAATAAATTTTGACGGCGAGACTAGCGAATTAAAAGCCCAACGATCAGGTTCTGGCATTTGGTATAAAAATGAACAATTCGAACTGAGAGGAAAAGGAAATGACATCGAACTTACAAAAGATGGTAAACTCATTTTTGAACACAAAGACGAAATGGGTTCGCAATCTTTAAAAGATAAAAACGGACAAACTTTAGATTTGACGTTCAACAATACTGAAAATACCGTAAAAGCGTATTTAAACGGTGGCGAACAAATTGATTTGGTTGGCAAAAAACCAGCTTCCGGAATTTGGTATAAAAATGACCAATACGAATTGAGAGGAAAAGGCGATCACCTTACTTTGACAAAAGACGGTAAAACGGTTTTTGAAAATTAAATAAAACAGATTCGTCTGAAGACAAGTTTTTGGCTAATCAGATGGAAGGACTTATAATTTTAGCGGTTGGAAAAACACTTTGTTTTTCTAACCGTTTTTTTTTTTGCACCATCGACATAGATGTTGTTTATAATTGAGAAATTACTAAATTCGCTTTTCTCTTTCACGTAATTTCTTTCTTCAAAATGACAACAAACAGACTAGAAGCTTTTAGCGACGGCGTTTTGGCAATTATCATTACCATTATGGTATTGGAACTCAAAGCTCCTGTTGACACGGACTTGAATTCTTTACTTGCAAAGACGCCTGTTTTTATCAGTTATATTTTCAGTTTCATTTACGTTGGAATTTATTGGAACAACCACCATCACCTCTTTCAAATTACCGAAAAAGTAAACGGTAAAATTCTGTGGGCCAATTTGCATCTCCTCTTTTGGCTTTCCCTTATTCCATTTACCACTGCTTGGATTGGGGAAAATTATACAAATCTTTTGCCTGTCATGGCTTACGGTGTAGTTTTGCTTTTTTGTGCCATAGCCTACTATATTTTGCAAGCTATAATTATAAAATTCCACGACGACCAATTTGCTTTAAGACAAGTTATTGGTTCAGATCGAAAAGGAAAGATTTCAATGGCATTGTACCTTTTGGGAATTGCATCCGCATTTATTTTTCCCTGGGTGGCTTTAATTTTCTACGGAATTGTTGCTATAATGTGGCTGGTTCCCGACCGGAGAATTGAAACAAAAGTATAATTTACACCAACCTCCTTATAAGATTCTAATTAAAGCTAGTAATGACTGCCGTAAAAACCTATAAGAGCATAAATAGTAACCAAGAAAATCTTCATTTTAATATTGCTAAAATGCAGGATATTTACACGCTTCGAAACGGTAAAGTAGATGAACCACATCGGCATAATTTCTATTCCGTTTTAATTATCAGTAAAGCAAAAGGTATTCATAAAATAGATTTTAATGCCTATGAATTGGCTGAAAAGCAAATCTTCTTTATTGCTCCAGGACAAGTGCATCAAGTAATTGAGCATGAAAAATCAGAGGGTTTTTCTATGACCTTCTCTAATCATTTTTTAGTAGAAAACTCCATTCCAATTTCATTTATAGAAAGCTTAAACCTATTTCAAAATTACGGACAAAGTCCACCGTTACAACTAGAAAGCAAAGCTTTTGAAAGCGTCGAAAATTTCGCCAATCAAATAGTCGAATTATTCAATAGTAATGCTGCAATGAAATTTTTATCCATTGGCTCGTTTTTAAAATTAATACTAATCGCATGCAATAACAGTTGTGCCATCAATCCCATCGAGTCGGATATTGATATTTCCGGAGCTTCTTTAATTCGGAATTTTAAAAATTCGGTAAACCAAAATTTCAAAAAAGAACATTCAACCACCTTTTATGCCAATCAGCTTTTTATTACTCCTGATCATTTGAATCGAACATTTAAAGCAAAAGTAGGCAAAACTGCCAAAGAATTTATTCAAGCACGAATCATTACGGAAGCTAAAAGACTCCTCTTTTTCAGCAGTTTAACCAATAAAGAAATTGCCTACCAATTGGGGTTTAACGAACCTGCCAATTTTAGTGCTTTTTTTAAAAAACACACCAAGTTATCTCCTTCTCACTTCAAGAAACGAGAAATTAAATAGGCACATTTCTATAAAAATCGGAAATTCATACGTTTACACTCCATTTTCATATTCCAGACTTGAAATAAGAAAGCCATCTTTGTAGTACTAACAAACGGCAAAATTATGGATCGTAAGAAATTCTTAAAAAATATCCTTATTACAGGTGTAGCAGGAACCATTGCACCTCAAATCATAAAAAAAGCAGAACAACCGGTTATCGCATCTACTTATGATCGATTGATGGAACAAGTAGGATTCAATCATTTGCCCAATAAAAACATAAAAACTATGAATACAGTTATTCACAAAGCAGCTACGAGAGGAAATGCAAATCACGGATGGCTTAACTCTTATCATACTTTTAGCTATGCCAATTATAACAATCCTGAACGAAT
This sequence comes from Flavobacterium pygoscelis, assembly GCF_023162025.1. Classification (NCBI taxonomy): domain Bacteria; kingdom Pseudomonadati; phylum Bacteroidota; class Flavobacteriia; order Flavobacteriales; family Flavobacteriaceae; genus Flavobacterium; species Flavobacterium pygoscelis. Next base: position 61,469 of record NZ_JALNUB010000002.1, read on the forward strand.
GAACTTTGGTTTATTACGGGTTTTGAACGATGATAGTGTACAAGGCGGAATGGGTTTTGGTACACATCCACACGATAATATGGAAATTATTTCAATTCCTTTAGAAGGTGATTTGGAACACAAAGACAGTATGGGAAACACTACAGTAATCAAGCAAGGCGATGTGCAAGCTATGAGTGCTGGAACGGGAGTTACTCATTCTGAATACAACAAAAACACTCATAAAGAGGTGAAGTTTTTACAGATTTGGATTTTTCCAAACAAGAAAAATGTAACACCAAAATACGATCAGATTTCACTAAAAGATATTGCAAAAGAAAATGAGTTCTATCAAATTCTTTCGCCAAATAAAGACGATCAAGGTGTTTGGATCCATCAAGATGCTTGGTTTCACCTCGGTCAATTTACAAAAGAAACTAGCGAAACGTATCAAATAAAAAAAAAAGGTAACGGAGTGTATGCTTTTATTTTAGAAGGAGAAGCAACAATTAACGATCAACCACTTTCAAAAAGAGACGGAATGGGGATTTGGAATACCAACGGAATTCAAATTAAGGCAAATCCACAAGCAATGATCTTGTTGATGGAAGTTCCAATGAACCGATAAGTAATTTATATAAAAAGTGCAGTAATTGATTTAGTACATCAATAATTTGGTAAATTAACGTTCTAAATTTTTTATAACAAAACAACACAAATTATGGACGATAAAAACAAACTTACAAGACAGTCGGGAGCTCCAGTAGGCGACAATCAAAATGTACAAACGGCAGGAACTCGCGGCCCGATGTTAATGCAAGATGCTTGGTTTCTGGAAAAAATGGCCAACTTTGATCGAGAAGTAATCCCAGAGCGAAGAATGCATGCTAAAGGTTCGGGTGCTTTTGGAACATTTACTGTTACGCACGATATTTCGCAGTATACAAGAGCCAAAATATTTAGTGAAATCGGTAAAAAAACGGAAATGTTCAGTCGGTTTTCAACAGTAGCAGGAGAACGTGGAGCAGCCGATGCCGAACGAGATATTAGAGGTTTTGCATTAAAATTTTACACCGAAGAAGGAATTTGGGATTTAGTGGGAAATAATACGCCTGTCTTTTTCTTTCGTGATCCAATGAAGTTTCCAGATTTAAATCATGCGGTGAAAAGAGATCCGAAAACCAACCTACGAAGTGCAAACAACAACTGGGACTTTTGGACTTTACTACCTGAATCTTTACACCAAATAACCATCACGATGAGTGATCGCGGAATTCCAAAAGGATACCGTCACATGCACGGTTTTGGAAGTCATACGTATAGTTTCATCAATAAGAATAATGAAAGGCATTGGGTTAAGTTTCATTTTGTAACTCAGCAAGGCATTGAAAACCTATCGGATGAAGAAGCGATGAAAATAGTAGGTTCGGATAGAGAATCGTCACAACGAGATCTTTTTGATGCTATTGAAAGAAATGATTTTCCAAAATGGAAGATGTTCATTCAAGTTATGACCGAAGAACAAGCAAAAACCTACCGCTTCCACCCTTTTGATTTAACAAAAGTGTGGTCTAAAAAAGATTTTCCACTAATTCCAGTGGGAGAATTTGAGTTGAATCGAAATCCAGAGAATTATTTCCAAGATGTCGAACAAGCTGCTTTTAATCCAACCAATATTGTTCCTGGGATTGGATTTTCGCCAGACAAAATGTTACAAGGAAGACTCTTTTCTTACGGCGATGCATAACGTTATCGTTTAGGTGTCAACCATTTTCAAATTCCGGTAAATAAACCAACTTGTCCCTACAATTCTTTTCATCGTGATGGTGCCATGAGAGTAGATGGAAATTATGGTGGAGCCAGACATTATGAACCAAACAGTTTTGGCGAATGGCAAGAACAACCCGATGCGAAAGAACCTCCATTAGAATTAAACGGAGATGCTTATGCTCATAATTTTAGAGATGACGACGAAGATTACTTCACGCAACCCGGTAATTTATTCCGAATCATTAAAGCAGATGGAAAAGCAAATTTATTGTTTGCCAATACTGCAGCACAAGTGGGTGGTGCAGAAAAATTTATCCAAATTCGCCACATTAGAAACTGTTTTAAAGCCGATCCAGAATATGGAGAAGGTGTGGCAAAAGCGTTGAATTTGACCATGGAAGAAGTAAATAACTTTGACCTGACGCCTTACAATCGTTGGGCACCAAAGCCAACAAACGGATAATATAAATAATGAAAATTAAAAACCAATGCCTTAATGATTAGCAAATTCAATAATTAGGACAAGATTTCTAAAGTATTTATCCAACCTAGTTCTGCTTGAACTGCGAAAATTTAGAGTTAATTATAAATTCATATAAAATAGTAAAAATGAAAGAAGATAAAAAGTTGATAGTGATAACAGGTGGAGCCGGAGGAATTGGTCAAGCTTGTGCAAGAGCATTTAAAAACCAACCTATAATTATTACCGATTATTCGCAAGATCAAGTCGATGAAACCGTACAATCTTTTGAAAAAGAAGGATTTGATGTGGCAGGTATTGCTTGTGACATCACCGATAAAAACGACATTGAAAAACTAACCAAATTTGTTTCCCAAAAAGGTCAATTAAAAGCTTTGGTTCATACCGCTGGTGTCAGTGGAACCGTAAAAGATTTGAAAAAAGTGTACAGCATTGACTTAATTGCAACTGAACTTTTAGTAGATGCGTTTTTCGACATTGCAAAAAAAGATTCAGCAGCTATATTACTTTCGTCGATGATGGCGCATTCGGTTCCTCCAAATCCTGAATATGATGACGCTTTGGCTAATCCGCAGTCTTCAGGTTCTTTTGAGACGGTTAGTAAGTTTGTCAAAGATTCCGACACCATGTACAATTTTGCAAAAAGAGGTGTTCAATTGTTGACACAGAAATACGCTGATAAGTGGGGACAAAAAGGGGCGCGAATTGTTTCCGTTTCTCCCGGAGTAATTGAAACTCCTATGGCATTAAAAGCCGCTGAAGAGCATCCCGAACGTATGGAAGCGATTCGAAAAGCCACACCGATGCAGCGAAACGGACAAGCAGAAGACGTTGCCAACGTAGTGTATTTCCTAGCCAGTGATGCAGCAAGTTTTATTACAAGCACTGATATTTTAGTGGACGGCGGCGTGATTCACAACATTAAAAAAATGAAATAAAAATTAATTTAAAAAAGATATATATGAAAAAATTTAAAATTGGCGTACTCGTAGGAAGTCTTCGCAAAGAATCATTCAACTTGAAAACCGCAAAAGTGTTGATGGAAGTTGCCCCAAAATCATTAGAATTGGAATTAATTGACATTTCAAATATCCCAATGTTCAACCAAGATTTAGAAGGAACACCGCCTGAAGAATGGACGACTTTAAGAGAAGCTGTAAAAGCGGTTGACGGACTTATTTTTGTAACGCCTGAATACAATCGTTCGGTTCCCGCTGTGTTAAAAAACGCAATTGATGTCGGTTCTAGACCTTATGGGAAAAATGTTTGGACAGAAAAACCAGGTGCTGTAGTGAGTGTTTCTACAGGAAATATCAGCGGATTTGGAGCTAACCATCATTTGAGACAATCATTGGCTTTTGTCAATATTCCTACAATGGCTCAACCCGAAGCTTATATTGGTGGAGCAGCAGATCTTTTTGATGAAAAAGGTAATTTAAAAAACGATTCAACTAAAAAGTTTCTAACCACGTTTATGGAAGCTTTTGAAAAATGGGTTCAAACTATTGTAAAGTAATAACTATTATAATGAAAAATTTAACAGGTAAAGTAATAATCGTAACTGGCGGAGCAGCAGGAATTGGAGGAGCTATAACATCTGAATTAACAGAAAGAGGAGCCTTTGTTGTAGCAGTAGATTTAAATGAAGAGGCTGGAAAGAAAAAGGTAGCTTCCAATCCAGATCAGATAGCATTCCTAAATGGCGATATCTCGAAAGAATCCGTAGCAAAAGAGGCGGTGGCATTAGCCATTTCTAAATTTGGCAAATTGACAAGTTTAGTAAATAATGCACACGCTTCACGTCAAAAACCATTATTGGAACTTACCGAAGCTGATTGGGCACTATCCATGGACACTGGTTTAAAAGGTACTTTAAATTTCATGAAGGCGGCTTATTCAGAGCTTAAAAAAAATAATGGAGCAATTGTGAATTTTGGTTCTGGAGCAGGATTATTGGGTCAAAAAAATCAAGGAAGTTACGCTGCAGCAAAAGAAGCTATTAGGGGATTATCTCGTGTGGCAGCAAATGAATGGGCAGGAGATGGCATTCGTGTAAATGTCGTTTGTCCATTAGCATTTACTGAGGGTGTTAAAGAATGGAAAGAAAATTTTCCTGAACAATATGAAGAGATTGTTAGTAAAAACCCGATGCAACGTTTTGGAGACCCTCAAAAAGATGTCGCACCAATTGTCGCTTTTTTATTAAGTGATGACAGTCAATATATGACAGGTCAAACACTTATGGCAGATGGTGGAGACATAAAATTAAGATAGATTAAATAGTTAGTAAGATATTGGCAGTAATCAATTATTAACGTAAAATAAATCAAACATGAAAAAGAAGTTTTTTAATGCAAAAATTTATCGCAACGACACTGCTACTGAAATGATTGTGGAAAACGGAAAAATCATACACATTGGCACTAATTTGCCAAAATGTGACGAAGAAATTGACCTTAACGGGAAGCTTGTGATGCCTCCTTATGTTGATCCGCACTTGCATTTGGATTATGTTTATACTTTATCGGAACTTGGACAAGAAGGAGCTGGTTCTGGAACTCTATTTGAAGCCATTAAACTATGGCCACAATTCAAAAAAACACTAACCGTTGAAAGTGTGAAAAGATTGGCAATGAAGGGAATTAAAGATGAAGTTTCACAAGGTGTACAACACATTCGAACTCACATTGATGTTACTGATCCCAACTTTACGGCACTAAAAGCGATGCTGGAATTGAAAGCAGAATTAAAAGATATTGTTGACATACAAATTGTGGCTTTTCCCCAAGAAGGGATGTACATGTATAAAGGGGGACGCGATTTAGTGGAAGAAGCACTCAAAATGGGAGCTGATGTTGTAGGTGGAATTCCGCATTATGAACCTGCAAGGGAATTTGGCGAAAAATCCATTCACGATATCGTAAAAATGGCTATGAAATACGATAAACTGATTGATGTGCATTGTGATGAAACAGATGATCCCCACTCCCGATTTGTAGAATTATTAAATGGACTCGTTTACATGGAAGATTACGGAAGTAAAACTACTGCAAGTCATACGTGTTCCTTTGGTTCGGCAGATGATTCGTATGCGTTTAGAATGTTAGATATATTCCAAAAAACAAAATTAAACTTTATAGCCTGTCCAACCGAGAATGCCTATTTGCAAGGTCGTCAAGACACGTATCCAAAACGCCGTGGACTAACGCGAGTGAAAGAATTTATAGAATACGGAATTAATGTTGCTTTTGCTCAAGATTCCATCAATGACCCTTGGTATCCAATGGGTAATGGTAATATGATGAATATTCTTGATAATGGAATTCACTTGGCTCAAATTATGTCTTCGGAAGACGTAAAAACAAATTTCGACTTAATTACTTACAATGGAGCTCGTTGTTTAAATATTCAAGACAGTTATGGTTTAGAGGTAGGTAAAGCTGCGAATTTCATTGTTTTAAATGAAAGCTCGGTTTATGAAGCAATGCGAAAAAGAGTAGATGTCTTGGCATCTGTACGTAATGGAAATTTCTTATTCCGTCGAAAAGAGATGGCGTACGATATTCCATTACGTCTTTAATCATAATCAAAGTACTTCACATTGGTTGTTTCAGAACAATTGAACTACTTAATGTGAAATACTTTAAAAACTATAATCTCCTAAAATCAAAGTTATGACTAAAGAGTATAGTGTTTAAAAAACCAAAAGCGTTTTTCCGTGGCTGATTATGATGTCCTCTGTAACTTTCGTAGGAATATTATCAGAGTTGATGCCTTCCGGCGTGTTGCCATTAATCATGGATTATTTGAATATTAGTGCAGTGCAGACTGGAAATTTGGTTTAAGTCTGTATTAGTTGAACAACTTAAAAAAACAAAGCCGTTAGAATAAGCACTAAAATAAACATGGAGGAATTTGCAACTTCTGAAAAAGTCAATAAAGAATAGCATGGTGTTAAAGTAAAATTTCTTTAAATTACAAATAACTTTGTTAAGCGTGACCGCTTTGCAAGATCAATTAAAAACTAAAAATATGAGTACTGAAACGAATAAAGTCAATCCTCTTTTATGCGATATCGAAACCGGTATGTGCGAAATTGGATCAGAGACGACCGATAACACAACTAAAAACACACAACAATCGACAGCAAAACGCGTAAAACTGGTTTATTATACCGATCCAATTTGCTCCTCTTGTTGGGGAATTGAACCGCAATTGCGTAAATTAAAATTAGAATACGGCGATGCCATCGATATTGATTACCGAATGGGTGGTTTATTACCCGACTGGAGTTACAACAGCGGCGGTATTGGAAAACCATCAGATGTTGCAACCCATTGGGACGAAGTCAGCGCTTATTATGACATGCCTATTGACGGCGATTTATGGTTGGAAGACCCGCTAGATTCCTCCTATCCGCCATCGATTGCTTTTAAAGCAGCTCAAATGCAAGACGAGGAAAAAGCGGTGCTATTTATGCGTGAAATGAGAGAAATGGTTTTCCTGAATAAGAAAAACATTGCTAAATGGGAACATATTGCAAATGCAGCTCGAAACGTAGGATTGAACGTTGACCAATTAAAATCAGATTTTGAAAATGATGCGAAGAAGCGATTTGAAGAAGACTTGCAATTAGGAAGAACACTTGGAGTTCGAGGGTTTCCTACAATTTTCTTCTTTGACGAAAACGGCACCAAAGAAACGGTTCATGGTTCAAAACCCTATGCTTTTTATGAAATGGCGATTCTGAAGTTAAATCCAAATGCGGTAAAAAAAGAATACCGTAAAGATTGGGAAACGCTTTTTGCAAAATATCCTTCGCTTACAGCAAAAGAATTTTCGGAACTATCTGGAAATCCAAGAGTGGAAAGCGAAAAAATGTTGAATGAACTTTCAAATAAAGGGATATTAGATAAAGTAACCACAAAGAATGGTTCGATGTGGAAAATATTGAAATCTTAAGTTATCGTATCTTTAAGTTTTAAAAATCATTTAGGAAAAATATACCAAATCGGCAGAAGTCATCAACGGTCTTCCTTTGAAGGGTAAACGCACAATTTTAATATTGAACAGTATTGAATCATTTGTCTAGGAAAAAATGTAGAACTAAATCCAGACGATTTTGAAATCGATAAAATTATACGTTTTCAAGAAATTTGACGTGGGAATTACAAAAGTATACTCTATGCCATTTCTGCGATCCACTAAGATCTAAAAGGCTTTTCAATTAATGCGTACGGAATGTATGCCAATACGTCATTGGTTAAATTAATTACCAAACTAAAAAAACATTAAAAAATATTTAAGCACTATGTCAAATATCCAATTAATAATAGAAGAACGAGCTGCCACGATTGGGAAATTTATGGTGGGACGCTTATTGCCTTTTCGACAAAAAAGGATGGTTGGCCCTTTCATTTACATTGATCACATGGGGCCGGTAAAATTGAATGAAAGAGAAAACTTTGATGTTTTGCCCCATCCACACATTGGATTATCAACATTAACATTTTTATTTGAAGGCAGCATAATGCATCGTGATACTTTAGGAAACAATGTTGAAGTAAAACCAGGAGCTGTAAACTGGATGACGGCGGGAAAAGGGATTGTTCACTCTGAAAGAACGCCAGAATATTTGCGAGAATCAGAATTATTTATGCACGGTTTGCAAATCTGGGTAGCATTACCCAAGCATTTAGAACAGATGGAGCCCGCTTTTTCGCATATTGAAGAAAGCGAAATACCATCATGGACTGAAGATGATTTACAATTTAAACTGGTAGCCGGTGAAGCTTTTGATAAAAAATCGCCCGTTCCCGTATTTAGTAAATTGTTTATGATTGAAATAAAGAGTAAATCAAAACAATCAGTCAATATTGGTCATCATCTTTACGGAGAGGCTGGTATGTATATTTTAGAAGGAGCTATTGAAAGTGAAGGTAATCTCTACGGTCCAAAACAATTATTAGTGGCAAATGAAAGTACACTTTGCGAATTTACCATTCATGAAAACACTTCGATTTATATTTTTGGTGGTGAAACTTTTGCTGAAGAACGCTTTATCGACTGGAATTTTGTCTCTTCGTCGAAAGAGCTAATTGAAATCGCCAAGAACAAATGGAAAGAACAATTGTTTCCAAAAATTCAAGGAGAAGAAGATGAGTTTATTCCTTATCCAAGTTTACCTAGAAAATAAAACCGAAATACTTAGGATTTTTAGGGGATGATGCAAGTTCATCATACATTAAAAAAAACTGATTAAAATGCTGTTGACTGTGACCTATATCAGGTTGCTTCAACAGCATTTATTTTTTTTGTAAAAAATCAACAATAACATTGTTGTTCCTACTTCATCATTTCGCTTCTAAGTGCTGATGGATATGCAATAAAAGGAAGAATTTAAATTAAGCGATATTTTTGTAAATATTTGATTGATTTTTTAAATTCATTTTTATCCTATATTTCAAATCCGAATTTTTTATTGTATTCGATTTCAATCTATTCAAAAAACATGCAGTTTCATTTATTCTTTTGGATTCCGCTTATACTACAATTAGAAAGAAAAGATCTAATAATACTTGACGATTTTGGAATGCAGTCATTAGATGCACATAACCGAATTACACTTTTATAAATCTTTGAACACAGGCATAATAATAGTTCTGTAATCTTAACATCACAAATAGCACTGCAGGGTTGGTATGATATTATTGGAGAGAAAACCACAGCTGATACTATTTTAAATAGACTCATTCATCAGTCACACCGGCTTGAACTAATTGGAGAATCCATGAGGAAGAAAAGAGGCATAAGCAAACAATATTATTTAGGTATTTTGCCAATTTAACTTTTACAGTAAATAATTACTACTAGAAATAGCTATTCACTGAACAATTTAATTTAAAATTTATCATTTAGAAAACAACTTTGAACTATGCTTATAATGAATAATTTTTCCTTTTTTTTATAAAACTTATTACTTTTGTTAACTATATAAACTTTTGAAAGTGAACCTATTGTTGTCCCCGTTGTTAAATAGTAACTTTTAACCCCCTTTAATTACTAGAAAATTAATAAAGCTAATGGTACCTCTTTGTCCGCAATCAAAAATTTGCGAAAAAATTTTTAGGCTTTTTTGTTTTTTTACTCTTCTGAGCTTTTATAATATGTTGAAAAATTCTCTAAACACATTTTATATCTGAAATTAAAATTTACTATTCAAATTATCTCTGTAATTCTAAAAGATAATAGAATAATAAAATGTGATAGTAGATTAGCCTGAATTTTTCCAACAATAAAGAAACAATTCTTTTTCTAAAAACGATTTCATAATCCTATACATTAGTAATTCCTTCTTAAAAAATTTATTCAATTTATAAATTTAACAAATCTCATTATCAATTCTTTATTGTAATTTTTTAGAAATAACATAATTTTAAAGAACTAATTTTATGTTTTCTACGTAAATACCTTTAATCACTCATTTATATTGGATTAAAATAGTCCGCAACAACTAAATAAGTTTTAAAACATTTAATAAAGTATTTACCTTTAAAAAAAATAACATGCGAATTTATTTCTCTATTTTTATTTGTATTTTTTCGATAGGAATTCAGGCGCAAGGCAATATTCCTAAAGCGCTTAAAGAACTGAATAAAGAAACCGTTCCATATATCATGGTAAATGAATTAAAAGGGAAAAAAAATATGGTTTTCCTTGATGCAAGAGAAGTAAATGAATTTAAAGTAAGTCATATCAAGGGAGCAATTTGGGTAGGATTTGATCGCTTTAAAGCAAAACCTATTGTTAAAAAAATTAGAAATAAGAAAACCAACATAGTCGTATATTGTTCTATTGGGGTTCGGAGTGAGAGAATTGGAGAAAAATTACAAAAATTAGGGTATAAAAATGTATACAATCTTTTTGGTGGAATTTTTGAATACAAGAATTCTGGTGGAAAAGTGGTGAATTCAAAAAACATAGAAACAGATAGTGTGCACACTTACAACAAAGAATGGAGCGCTTATTTAAATAAAGGAATAAAAATATATGAAGACTAATGCCTTACTTATTTTTACTAGAAATCCAGAAATTGGGAAAGTAAAAACAAGACTCGCAGAAACAATTGGTGATCAAAATGCTTTGACTGTGTACAATGATTTGCTCAATCATACTAAAAATGTAACTGAACATGCAGATTGTGATAAATTTGTTTTTTATGACAGTCATGTAAGTAAAAATGACTTATGGCCGGAATCAATTTATCAGAAAAAACTACAAATTGAGGGTGATTTAGGCCAACGAATGCAAACTGCTTTTGATAGTCTTTTTGAAATGGGCTACGAAAGATGTATCATTGTAGGCAGTGACTTATTTGACTTAACAAAATCTATCATTGAAAACGCTTTTAAACAACTAAACACTTATGACGTTGCTATAGGACCGGCCGAAGATGGTGGTTATTATTTGTTAGGATTAAAGAAAAAAAATGATACTGTTTTTCTAAATAAAAAATGGGGCACTGATAGCGTGTATGAAGCGACCATAAAAGATTTAGAGCATTTTAAAATTGCCATTTTACCAACATTGAATGATATTGATACTTTTGAAGATTTAGAACGGAGCGGATATAATTGTAAAAACATCAAGATTAATACAAATGCAGAAATATCAAGTAAAGAAGTATAAAAATGGATAAATACATTGCTATTTTAATAAATTCCTATAGTGGTTATTTCGATTATCTAAAAAACGAAGTATTGTACTGGAAATGGGATAATTATTTCTACGGATTAATTGCTATTTCTGTTACAGTTTGGTTGCTTGAAATTTTGTTTCCATGGAGAAAAAATCAAGCTATTTTCCGAAAAGATTTTTGGCTGGATTTATTTTACTTGTTTTTTAATTTTTTCTTACTCAATCTCATTTTATTAATAGCGCTATCAAACATCACTGAGCAGTTTATCAATGATTTTTTGCATTTCTTTGGATTCGAACTAACATCTATTCAGCTCCTATCAATATCTAAACTTCCACAACCAATTTCGTTACTATTATTTTTTGTTATTAGCGATTTTATTCAATGGAATGTACACCGCCTTTTGCATACAATTCCGTTCTTGTGGAAAATTCATAAAACTCATCACAGTGTCAAAGAAATGGGTTTTGCTGCTCATTTTAGATACAATTGGATGGAACCACTGGTTTACAAAGTCCTACTTTACATACCCATTATTTTGATAGGTGGAATAAATCTTCAAGATGTGTTTATTGTACATTTTATATCAATTGCAATTGGACATCTAAATCATGCTAATATTGGCTGGGATTATGGTATTTTTAAATATATTTTTAATAATCCTAAAATGCACATTTGGCATCACAGTAAAAAAATACCAAATAAAAATGGGGTCAATTTTGGAATTTCATTAAGCATTTGGGATTACCTTTTTAAAACCAATTATATTCCGAGTGATGGTAGAGATATTGAACTTGGTTTTGATGATGATGATAAATTTCCAGAGGATTTTATAAAGCAAGAACTTTTTCCATTACAATAACAAATTCTAATTGGCACTAGCCTAATTACTAAAAATTAACTTTAAATAAAATATGAAAAAATACCTAATTATACTGATCCTTTTACCAATGCTTTCTTGTGGAAAAAATAAAGAGCAGGTAAAACTTACTTCAACTTCTACTGTATCAGAAAAAGTACTTGATGAGACTACAGATCATAATAAGTGGAATGCGCTTTTGCAAAAAAATGTATCAAAAGATGGAACAGTAAATTATAAAGCTTTTCAAAAAGATGGTAAAGAGTTACAATCTTACCTAGATGAATTATCCGCTAGAGTTCCCAATAGATCTTGGTCAAGAAATGCTACTTTGGCTTATTGGATTAACACTTACAATGCTTTTACTGTTAAATTAATTTTAGATAATATGCCCATAAAAAGTATTAAAGACATCAATAATCCTTGGGGTAAAAAATTCATTTCTTTAGCTAATAAAAAATATAGTTTAGAAGAAATAGAACATGAAATTTTACGAAAAATGGATGAGCCTAGAATACATTTCGCTATTAACTGCGCCTCGTTTTCTTGTCCAAACTTGTTGAATAGCGCTTACACGGAAACAAAATTGGAACAACAACTTAATACCGTAGCAAAAAGTTTTATTAACGATAAAAGTAAAAATAGCATCACAGCTAATAAAATTGAAATTTCTAAAATATTTGATTGGTTTGCAGGTGATTTTAAAAAAGAGGGTTCTGTTATTTCATTCTTAAATCAATATTCTTCTATTAAAATAAATCCTAAAGCAAAATTAAATTACAAAGACTACAATTGGAGTTTGAATGATTAAATTATCAATACTAATTCCGTGTTTTAATAAAGTTTATTATAACAATAAATCAGTATAAGATTTTGAAAGTAAGTCCTTTGATAAAAAATAACTCTAGATAAATATTATACTCCAATTACAATGTGATTTGATTATTTAAACTGTACAAAAATTTACAAAATTAATAAGTTTAAAACACTAAAAATCAATACGTTAAAAAATAATTTAAAAATTTTTATATTTTTTTAAAACCACAATTACTCTTTTTTCGTAAATCAATTTAAATTAAACAAAAACACATTATTATCATGATTAAAAAACAATTACTATTCATTTTAGCTGTAACAACATTTGGATATGTTAACACAGCTCATTCTCAGAGTCCAATTAGTGGATTCATGCAAGGAAAAGGCAAGGGAAATGTTTCTCTTTCTTTTAGTTCAGAAAAATATGATGAGGTTTATTTTATTCCAGAAAAAGTAAAAGGAGTTCCTGTTTTTAACGAAACAAAAATCACGAGTACTTCTATTTATGCCACTTATGGAATTAGTGACCAAGTTGATGTAGTTTTAGTATTACCTTACGTAACAGCAAAAGGGAATGCGACGCCAGAAGTTTTAACAAATTTAAATTTAGAAAACGAAAGAAAAGGTTTTCAAGATGTTTCAGTTTTTGTTAAATATAGTCCGTTTTATTTTGATTTTGGTTCTTCTTCGTTACGCTTAATTGGAGCTTTAGGATTAAAAACACCATTAGGCAACTACAAAGTTGAAGAAGGATTCCAATCTATTATTGCCATTGGAAATAGAAGTACAACAGTTAGTACAACTGGTATGGCAATGTACAAAATGAATTCAGGAATTTTTGCATCGGCGCAGTTAGCTGGAAATTACGCTTCAAATGATGTTCCTAACTCTTACGCTACAGAACTTAAAGTAGGTTATGCAGCAAGATTATTTTACGGGGACGCTTTTATAGCGAATCAAAAATCAACTGGTGGTGTAGATATTTTTGGACAAGGTTTTACAGGCTTTTTCCCAATTACAAAAGTAAATTATACCAAAATAGGTTTAAATTTATATACTCCTGTATATAAAGATCTAGGTGTTTCTGTTGGAGCTAGTACATTGGTAGCTGGTAGAAATATTGGTAATTCGACAGGTTATTACGGTGGTATAGTTTACAAATTTTAAAAAAAAAAAATGAAAAATACAAATATAAAAAACGCTTTTTTCGCAGTAGCTTTAATGTTATCTATAGTTTCATGTGATTCTGAGTACAAAGATGAAACACCTAGTATTGCTGGAATTGCAGTAGCTAATCCTAATTTTAGCACACTTGAAGGAGCTGCAGTACAAGGTGGTGTAGTTGGAGTTTTAAGCAACCGTAATCCTAATGATCCTTCTGGACATTACACTGTTTTCGCTCCTACAAATGATGCTTTTGCAAGACTAGGATTAGTTGATGCAGGAACTTTGGGAGGATTACAAAATAGTTTTTTGACCAATACCCTACTGTATCATGTTTCTAACGGGGATTTACTTTCTAATCAAATTATAACTGGTAACACATCAACATCTGCTTTAGGACCTAACAGACGTTTTATAAGTAGAGGAAAAGATTTATACATCAACGGTTCAAAAATAATATTGACAAATGTAAATGCTAGTAATGGTACCGTTCATGCTATAGATAAAGTGATGATCGCTACTGGTGTAGATATTGTACAATCTGCGATATTATTACAAACTGTTAAAGTATTTAAAGCGCCTGAACTTACTTTTTTAGTGGCAGCGGTAGTAAAGTCGGGTTTAGCACCGGTTTTAGCTGATCCAAATGCTAACTTTACTATTTATGCACCAACAGATGCAGCATTTAAAGCGGCAGGATTTGCAACTGTTCAGGATGTTACCAATGCACCAGCATCAGTTTTAGCACAAGTTTTATTAAACCATGCAATTGCAGGTGGAAAATTTACATCAGAACAAACTAGCACTACAGTTGCTACAGCAGGTGGAGGAACATTGACTTATAGCCCATTTTTAAACGGTACTTTTACTATAAAAAGTAATGGAATTACAACTCCTGCTAATATGGTTATTCCAGATATACAATGTAGTAACGGAATTGTACATGTTATAGACAAAGTTTTATTGCCATAATAATATAAAACAAAAGAAAACAGTTACAAGTTTATAATTGCAACTGTTTTCTTTTAAATTATTGCTTTCTAAAAAAATAAAGATTTTAGTTTTTATGATACTTTATAATTGTACTTTCTAATTAATATTTTTTTCTAAAAAGAATTAAAATTTTATGAATTGTTAATCATTATGGTTTTAACTTAAAACTATATTTGCGGTCAGATAAACAAGCACGTAATTCTATTAATAATTATAAAATACATTTGATTTTATTAAATTGATGTAGATCCAAAGTATTGGTTTTTAAAATGATTATTAAAATAGTATCCTTTTAAATCAGCTAACAAATTATTTTTTCAGTAATCGAATACTCAAATATTTTATATGGAACATATTGTAATCATTGGAAATGGAATTGCGGGAGTCACGCTTGCACGACATATCAGAAAGAAATCTGAATCAAAGATTACAATTGTATCAAATGAAAATGAGTTTTTCTTTTCACGAACAGCGTTAATGTATGTTTTCATGGGACACATGAAATTTGAGCACACACAACCTTATGAAAATGATTTTTGGAAAAAAAACAAAATAGAACTTACACTAGGGCAAGTTATACAGGTTGTTCCTTCTGCTAAAGAAATTATTTTGGCAAACGACAAAAAAATAAGCTACGACAAATTAGTATTAGCAACTGGATCAAAACCTAATAAATTTGGCTGGCCTGGCGAAGAACTAAAAGGCGTTACCGGGTTATATCATAAAAAAGATTTAGAATCATTAGAGAAGTGGTCTGTAAATGCAAATCGAGCTGTCATTGTTGGAGGAGGTTTAATAGGAATCGAATTAGCAGAAATGCTTCGCTCTCGTGACATACAAGTTACTTTACTTGTTCGAGAAAAATCGTTTTGGGCAGGCGTTTTACCTTTTGACGAAAGTCAGATGATTAACCGTCACATAGTAGAACATAATATTGATTTGAGATTAGAAACCAATTTAGTAGAAATTCTTTCAGACGAAAGCGGAAATGCTAAAGGAGTTGTAACGGATAAAGGAGAAATAATACTTTGCGATATAGTAGGTTTGACCGCAGGAGTATCTCCAAACATTGATTTTTTAAAAAATTCAGGAATAGAATTAGGAAAAGGAATAAAAGTAGATCGTTTTTTAGAAACAAATATAAAAGACATTTACGCAATTGGTGATTGTGCTGAACAACGTGTTGCGATTGGAGAAAGAACAGTTGTTGAGGCTGTTTGGTATACGGGTCGAATGATGGGAGAAACTTTATCACAAACATTATCAGGAATACCCACAGCATATAATCCAGGAAATTGGTTCAATTCGGCTAAATTCCTAGATATAGAATACCAAACTTACGGCTGGGTTTTGGCTAAACCTAAAGAATACGAAGCACAGTTTTATTGGGAACATCAGCAAGGAAAGAAAGCAATACGAATTTCTTTTGATAAAAGTAATCGCACTTTCTTAGGTATTAATACTTTTGGTATACGAATGCGTCATGAATTTTTTGATAAGGTTTTGACTGAAAAGAAAACGGTAGAATATGTTATCGAAAATTTACTTAAAGCTAATTTTGATCCGGAATTTTTCACTTCGCATCATAAAGAAATTCAAAAACAATTTTACAAACAATTCGATAGTTTTAAAACCGCATAATTATGACTAAAATAGTTGAAAATATATCGTTTGCTTCTCATGAAAATATGCAGATGGATGGTATGCAAAAATTAAGTGTTACTTTAGGCATATTGGGTTTATTTATTTTGGTACTAGCATTATTTAATGTTAATTTTCCAAATAAAGAAATTTGGCTTGCTACCGCTATAGCTTTAATTTTAGTAGGTGTTATTACTTATGCAAATAAAACCTATCTCAATCAGCCAGCAGGTATAAAAAACAATGGCGTTTGGCATACAAACTTTACCAACAAAGGTACTTTGGCTTGGATGACTGGTATTGTGTTAACTTCATTTTATGTTGTTTTATATTGGTATCCTCAGTATTTAGGGCTTAATCAAGAAGGTGGAAAAAATAGTGGAATTGTTGCGTTTTTTGATCCACTAAGTCTAATTTTAAACGGAAAATCGGCTACTCAATGGTTTGTTTATGGTACTTTATATACTGTCGCTATTTTAGGGTTAGGTTATAAATTTATTTTAAAATACAGACATAATAAGTACCAATTAGTGCGTACTTTATCAGTAATGTTTTTTCAATTAGGATTTGCTTTTTTAATTCCCGAAATCTTAGAAAAACTGAATCCAGAAAAAGCTTATTTTGCTAAGGATTTAAAAAATATGTGGCCACTAAACTATTATTTTTTTAATGATTGGCACTTAAAAAACATGTTGGAAGGCGGTAATTTAGGCATGTTCATGTTGATCTTTGGTTTAGCAATGGTTTTTATCATCTCCCCTGTCCTTACCTATTTTTATGGTAAAAGATGGTATTGTTCTTGGGTTTGTGGTTGCGGAGGTCTCGCAGAAACTGCTGGTGATAGCTTTAGACATTTGTCAAGTAAATCAACAATATCATGGAAAATTGAACGATGGATGATTCACAGTGTTCTTGTATTTTCATTTATTATGACAATCGCAGTAATATTTACATTTTTATCTGATAATCCTCAAATGAGTTTTATTACAAAAGATCAATTTATATTTGGTGTAGTAATTTTCTTAGCCTTATTTACAATTGTACTGTATGTTTTTAAAAGAAAAGATATGGATACCGATGCGATTTATACAATGCTTTCATTAGTCGCTATAATTATTATATCTTTGCTGCTCAATTATTTTTCTGGAAAACAAAACATTCTGTTTTTAGATAGTAATTCATTGAGAGAATGGTACGGCTTTGCTATAGGAGCTGCATTTAGTGGCGTCGTGGGAGTTGGGTTTTATCCTATTTTAGGCAATCGTGTTTGGTGTCGTTTTGGATGTCCAATGGCTGCAATATTAGGACTGCAACAACGCTTATTTTCGAGATTTAGAATTACTACAAATGGCGGACAATGTATTTCATGCGGTAATTGTTCTACCTATTGCGAAATGGGAATTGATGTGCGTAGCTACGCTCAAAAAGGAGAAAATATTGTGCGTTCTTCTTGTGTTGGTTGTGGCATATGTTCGGCAGTTTGCCCTCGTGGCGTTCTAAAATTAGAAAATAACTCCGTATCAGGTAGAATAAATGCTAATGAAATTTTACTAGGAAATGATGTTGATTTACTAGATTTAATAAATAATAAATAGAAAATTTTTAAAATGAAAAAAATTATTTTAGCGCTTTGTTTTTTGGCCTTACCCTTATTATCACAAGCTCAAACAACCGAGCAATTTTTTGAGCAAGCAACTGAGTTTCTAAAGAAAAATGTAACTGAAGATGGAAAAGTTGACTATGAAACTATTAAAAAAAGCCCTGGCGAGTTGATATACATATTAAGTAACATTCAAAAACTTGATACTAAATTTAGCGATAAAAAATTAGCAAAAGCATTTTGGATTAACGTATATAATCTTCAAGTAATAAAAGGAGTAATTGATGTATATCCTATTACTTCTGTAGAAAAAATACCAGGTTTCTTTACTGAAAATAATTTTGTTGTAGGTAATCAAGATTTAACACTTGATGATATAGAAAACATCATATTAAGAGACTTGTTCTTTGATCCAGCAATACACTTTACATTATCTAGTGCAGCAAATGGTGGAGCTCCTTTATTGGATACCGCTTATATGCCATTAAGAATTGATGAACAAATAAAACAAAGAGCTACGTTTGTGATTAACTCTAAAAACTACGTAATAGTTAAGAAAGAACAAAAAGTAGTGGAATTACCAAAAATATTTGAATGGTATAAAAAAGATTTCGCAGTAAACTATTTTAACGAAATCGATTTTATAAACATCTTTTTAGAAAAAAAACTAGATAGTAAGTTTACAGTAAAAACATATAATTTTGATTGGTCTTTGAACCAAAAATAATATCTAAAAAAATAGCCTTTGCTAGACTAATACTTGATAAAAAATGATTAAATCCGTTTTCATATTAATTTTATTTTATGTTTTACCCGTTTCTGGTCAAAAAACGTATTTCAAAAATTATTATGAAAACGGAAATATGAAGTCAGAAGGATGGCTTTCTGATAATAAGAAAGTTGATTATTGGTTTTATTATTACGAGAATGGCATAAAAAAAGAAGAAGGACATTATGCGGATGATAAAAAAACCAAATGGTGGTTGATTTACAACACCAATGGAAAAATCCAAAAGAAAGTCGAATTCAAAAATAATCTCCCCGAAGGGCTTTGTATTTTTTACACGAATGGAAAAATCATAAAAGCCGCCCGATACAATGCAGGAATTAAAACGAATGAATGGAATTCTATCTCAAGTTATCAGAGAGACAATCCGTGATAAATAAAAAATGAATATAATAAAAGTAATTATTCCTGCTTACAATGAGGAAAAAGCGATAGCAAATGTAATTGGTGAAATACCAAGTTTTGTTTCCGAAGTCATCGTAATTAGCAATAATTCTACTGATAACACAGTTCTTGTAGCAACTAACGCTGGTGCTACAGTGCTAACCGAAAAAAGAATGGGCTACGGATATGCTTGTTTGAAAGGACTTGAGTACATTTCAAATCAACCAATAAAGCCTGATATCGTAGTTTTCCTTGACGGTGATTACTCTGATTATCCAGAAGAATTAATTAAACTTACCACTCCAATTATTGAGAATAACATTGATTTTGTTATTGGCGCCAGATTAAAAAACTTGCGTGAAAAACATGCAATGACTCCTCAGCAAATTTTTGGAAATTGGTTAGCAACTACTTTAATGAAGCTGTTTTTTAAAGCTACTTACACGGATTTAGGTCCTTTTAGAGCTATTAAATATTCAAAATTAGTAGCATTAAATATGGAGGACAAAACTTATGGTTGGACCGTAGAAATGCAACTTAAAGTTTTAAAACAAAAAATGTCCTATTTAGAAATTCCTGTTCGGTATAAAAACAGAATTGGTGTTTCAAAAGTTTCAGGTACTGTAAAAGGAACCTTTATGGCAGGAATAAAAATAATAGGATGGATTTTTAAATATACCTTTAAATAAATTCTTCCATAAATGGTAAAATAATAACATGCTACTACTTTCTTATATTGTTGTAATTTTATACAGCCTAGCAATTTTTCTTTTATTTTTATATAGTTTAGCCCAATTCAATTTACTTTTGAACTATTTGAAAAGTAAAAAAAAGGAAGACCAATCTTTACAATTTGATCTTTCTCTAGAATCTGAAATTCCATCAGTAACCATTCAGCTTCCAATTTATAACGAAAAATACGTAATTGAGCGATTATTAAATACCATTTCTCAAATAGATTATCCAAGAGGACTTTTAGAAATTCAAGTATTAGATGATAGTACAGATGATAGTATTATAGAAACTAAAGCTTTAGTTAACAAACTTTTTGCTACTGGTTTAGATATAAAACACATTACACGCACTGATAGAAAAGGATATAAAGCAGGAGCATTAAAAGAAGGTTTACAATATGCTAAAGGAGAATTTATAGCTATTTTCGATGCTGATTTTGTACCACAAAAAGACTGGCTTTACCAAACTATTCCTTATTTTAAAAATCCCAAAATTGGTGTTGTACAAACACGTTGGGGGCATTTAAATCGGGATTACTCTGTATTAACAAAGATTCAAGCTTTTGCCTTAGATGCACATTTTACATTAGAACAAGTGGGTCGTAATTCAAAATTACATTTCATAAATTTTAATGGAACAGCAGGTGTTTGGAGAAAGAAATGCATTATAGATGCAGGCAATTGGGAAAGCGATACCCTTACTGAAGATCTCGATTTAAGTTATAGAGCGCAGTTGAAAAATTGGGAATTCAAATACTTAGAAAATGTAGTTACACCAGCAGAATTACCCGCGATAATTAGTGCTGCTCGTTCACAACAATTTAGATGGAATAAAGGTGGCGCTGAAAATTTTAGTAAAAATGCCAGAAGAGTAATTGCCTCAAAATCTATTGGACTTAAAACTAAAGCACATGGTATTTTACACTTGCTAAATAGTACCATGTTTTTAGCTGTTTTTACAATGGCGATGTTAAGTGTACCAATGCTATACATTAAAAATGAATTTCCTGTATTTGAAAAAGTATTTGATATACTTATCTTTTTCATCATAACTTCTATTCTGTTTTTTATTAGCTATTGGACCACTTATAAAAACATACATGGTGGCGGTTTTAAAAACTTTTTTAAATACATTTCTTTATTCCTTACTTTTTACACTATTGCAATGGGTTTTTCATTTCACAACACCATCGCTGTACTCGAAGGCTTATGGGGCAAAAAAAGTGAATTTGTAAGAACTCCAAAATTAAATATTGAAGGCCTTAAAGAAAAATGGAAACAAAACACATATCTGACTAAAACCATTTCAAAAAATATTTTTGTTGAAGGAGGATTAGTACTTTACTTCTTGTTTGCTATTTACAGTGCATTTGTATTAAAAGATTACAGTTTAATAGCGATCCATCTAATGCTTTTTCTAGGTTTTGCTTTTGTATTTATAAAGTCATTGCAAACAAATAGATGAGTTTTGTAATATCAAATAAAGTAAAGACATACTTGTTTGTACTTCTAAGTATATTACTTTACTTGTACATTGCTTATTTCTTAAAAAGAAATGAATTTATAAATTTAATAGTTTCTTTTACTTTTTTGTTTGTTTGTTTTTATTACATCGTTAAACTTCAAAAAGATAATTTTGTTTTTCTAATTGTAACAGCAATACTATTTCGTTTGCTTTTTTTGGTCGCTTTACCCAACTTATCCCAAGATTATTACCGTTTTATATGGGATGGAAATCTCATCTTACAAAATATAAGCCCTTATTTACATTTACCGCAAGACCTTATTAAAGAAAACAGCTTTAGCATTCCAAATGCGAATGTTTTGTATGAAGGAATGGGCAGTTTAAGTGCGCAACATTATTCTAATTATCCTCCTGTAAATCAATTTTTATTTGCAATAGCAAGCTTTTTGGGTTTACAATCTGTTTTAGGAACTGTTATTATGATGCGTGTAATAATTATTGCTGCAGACCTAGGAACATTATATTTTGGAGGAAAATTATTAGTTCGATTAGGCTTAGAAAAAAATCGTGTTTTTTGGTATATTCTAAATCCTCTGGTACTTGTAGAACTGTCTGGAAATTTACATTTTGAAGGAGTAATGCTATTCTTTTTTATATGGTCTCTTTACCTCTTAGAAAAAAACAAATGGAAAACTGCTGCTGTAGTATTAGGATTTTCGATTTCGGTAAAGTTATTGCCACTCCTATTACTTCCTTTATTCTTAAAAAAATTAGGTTGGAAAAAAGCTGTTTCTTTTTACGCATTAGTGATTGGAGTCACTATTATTTTGTTTCTCCCTTTTCTTTCAAGACAATTAATTCATAATTACAGTGAAACTATTGGACTTTGGTTTACTAATTTTGAATTTAATGCTAGCGTGTATTATATTATTCGCGAAATTGGTTTTTGGATTAAAGGATACAATATCATTCATACCGTTGGAAAAATTATTCCTATTTTTATTATTCTTTATATTGCTTACCAAAGTTTTAAAGAAAAAAACAAAAGCAGTATTGAATTGCTTCATACAATGCTAATAGTATTGTCTGTTTACTTTTTTATGGCAACAACCGTGCATCCATGGTATGTTATTAACCTTATTTTAATAGCTACTTTTACGTCCTATAAATATCCGTTCCTGTGGAGTTTTACCATCATTTTAAGTTATAGTGCGTATTCTAATGCTGTTTTTTCAGAGAATTATTGGTTAATTGCTATCGAATACATCGCTGTTTTTAGTTTACTTTTCTATGAGAAATGGATTAAATTAAAAAATAAATCTCAATTGACTACATCTTAACTTTTTCAGTTTTAACTATTTTATTCTGTAATTTATTTTTTAAAAATTGAACATTATGAAGTTAAAAAAAATCATACTTAAACTTTGTATCATTTTACCTCTTTTGGTCATTTGCTATTCTTTTTATAAAAGTGAAAACAAAACTAATTCGAAAACCAATTCGAAAACAAATATAGAATTCAGGGGAATGAATTTAGTTGCTCCCATAAGTGAACTAAAAAATGAAACCTTTGAAGCCTTAAAACAAAATAATGTCAATTACATTTCACTTATTCCTTATGCATTTGTCAATTTAAGTCAAGCCACCGTTTCTTATAATCACAGTAAACAATGGTGGGGAGAAACTTCTGAAGGAATAGCAGAAACTATTAAAAAATCACATCAATATCAAATACAAGTGATGCTTAAGCCTCATCTTTGGATTAAAAATGGCTTATATACTGGTAATTTAGACTTTGCAACAGAGAAAGAATGGGAAAAATGGGAAGAAAATTATGAAAAATATATAATTGAATTTGCTGAATTAGCTCAAAAAGAAAATGTAGTTCTTTTTTGCTTTGGCACAGAACTTGGAAATCCAATAGCAAAACGGCCTAAATTTTGGTTTGATTTAATTAGTAAAATCAGAAAAGTATATAAGGGTAAAATAACTTATGCCGCGAATTGGGATGATTTTGAAAAAATTCCTTTTTGGAAAGAACTAGATTATATAGGTATTGATGCTTATTTTCCGTTATCGGATGCTATCACACCAACCGTATCTGATCTAAATAGTGCCTGGCAAAAACACCTCTTAAAGATAATTCTACTCCAACAAAAAATAAATAAAAAAGTCGTTTTTACGGAATTTGGATACCGAAATTCAGATTATGCTGCAAAAGAACCTTGGCTAGAAAATCAGAGTAAGATAAATAATATTGGGCAAGCCAATGCCTATGAATCACTCTTTGAATCTTTGATTAGAAAAGAATGGTATGCGGGCGGATTTGCTTGGAAATGGTACGCAGATGATTATTATAAAAAGTCAAATCCTATTGATTATACTCCTCAAGAAAAACCAGCGTTACAAATTATTAAAAAATGGTATAAAGAAAGGTAATGAAAAGTTAGCTATTAGGTTTTAATTTACCTTTATAGTCATTTTTAAATTTTTCATATCGGGGCAAGGAAACTCCTCTAACATAAGGTTGACTCGGATTGTTTTTTACATAATTTTGATGATACGATTCGGCTTCGTAAAAATCGCCAACAGGTAATACTTCTGTTACAATAGGACTATTATAAATCTTATTATCTGTAAGTTGTTTGATTTTTTCCTCAATAATTTTCTTCTCTGTTTCATTTTTATAAAAAGCGATAGAACGATAAGAAGAACCCCGATCTGGACCTTGCTGGTCTGGTGTTGTGGGATCTTGTGAAATAAAAAATACGTTTACTAATTCTTGGTATGAAATCACCTTTGGATCATAAAACACAGCAACCGACTCTGCATGTCCTGTTTTATTAGAACTAACATATTCATAGTATGGATTTTTGATTGTTCCGCCTGTGTAACCAGAAATAACATCATCAACGCCCACAAGAGATTCAAAAATATGTTCTGTACACCAAAAACATCCTGAAGCAAAAATCGCTACTTCTTGGCCTTTTTTGGGTTTTAATGACAATTTTTCTGTTTTATTAGTACAACTAACAAGCAATACTAAAATCATAATATAACTTACTATTTTCATCTTAAAGTCTTTTTTTAATAAAGAAACCTCAAAACATCTAAAATAATTCTGATGATTTTGAGGCACACTTTATTAACAATTTAATATACAGTAATTTACGTGTATTTTATTTATTTAGCTTTAGAACAAG
Source organism: Flavobacterium pygoscelis (assembly GCF_023162025.1). Classification (NCBI taxonomy): domain Bacteria; kingdom Pseudomonadati; phylum Bacteroidota; class Flavobacteriia; order Flavobacteriales; family Flavobacteriaceae; genus Flavobacterium; species Flavobacterium pygoscelis. The sequence goes on from NZ_JALNUB010000002.1 coordinate 86,043, forward strand.
TATTAAAGTTTTGTTACTTTTTTACACTTAGAGTTTCTAATATTTTCTCTTCAAATCCTTGTAGAGCGCGTATGGCATAATCTACTTTTTTCTTAGATTTAAATTGATATGAAACCTCTAGAAAATTTTTATAAGGTGTTGTAGGTTGTATCTCTAGTGCATCATTTTTTTTGTAATTGACTTTGATAGGTATGTCCTTATAATATGTAAAATAATCTGGATGTGTAATTACACCAAGTGTAGAACAGTCAAAAGGAATAAAACCTCTCACACCAAAATATTTTTCATTGTTCTCCATCCAAGGTTGTACAATATCAAAAAGCCATTTATCTGCTTCTTCATTTTGATCCAAACTGGCCAAATCAATATTCCCAATATGCGTATAAGAACTGGGTTCATAACCTGCAAAAACTAAGGGAATACTTGATTCTAAAAGCACATTCATAGAAGCATTATCCAATTCATAATTATAGTCAAATACATTTAATTTTCCATTTCCTGGATTAAACACTAGACCAGGAGTTCGTGCCGCACATATTGAAATTTTCTCGATTTGCGGAATAATATCAGGATGATTCTGAATTAATGTTGCAATATTAGTCATTGGACCAAGTGCTAAAATCGTTAATTTCTCTTTTTTAAGTGCCTGATAAAGTGCTCTTGTTGCGTCATTTTCTACACCTAAATCATCTGCTTTTGGAGAACCTTTATAAACCGGAATTGATTCTCCTTTATGATGCCATTTTAATAATTTCTGAATAATATCGTAGCTATAATCGACATACGTAATCGAACTGATTCCTACAATATCAATTTGAGGCTGCTTTAAAGCCATAATTAATGTAATTCCATCATCAACTTCACGAGCCGTTTTATCTGGCATTCCAATCATCAAATCAGTATCAAACCACACTTTTGTTTGCGCTTGCAGTGCACAAGTAAACAAAAGTGCATAAAATATCATTTTAGTTTTCATCTTTTTATTTTAAAATTAAAGTCCGTGCAAAAGTCAATAAATTAGCTTTAGTTTCTAAATCCATTTTCAATGGCAATTGGGCCAAACCAATCAATCTTCGCATAATTTCAGTTCCTATAAAACCATTTAGAATTTCACTATTTAGTTCTGAAAAATAAAGATAATTATTTTTTATATAAGCAATCTTAGATTTCTCTTGCTGCGTAAGATACAAATGCGCAATAAAAACGGCTAAATCAAATTCGCGCAAACCATAAAAACAAAATTCAGGATCAATTATCTTAATTCCGTTTTCGGTCTTTAACCAACTTCCAGGATAATAATCACCATGCAATAAATATTTCCCTTTAGAAAGATATAAAGAGCCCAAACTTTCTATTTTAAGTTTTAATTCAACATCGTTTTTATAAGTTATTGCTATTTCTTGAAGTCCTTTTTGCACTGTATTCAAATCAAAACCAGTATCGTCTCTATAAGGAAATTCAAATATATGCTCGTAATTTAGCGCTCTCATTGCAGAGTTTGACAACTCCTCATCGATAATTTCTTTTTGAAAATTTTGGTGCAAACCATTCAAATAACCAACTAATTGATGTAGTTCCTTTTCTTGTATTTTTTCTTCTAAATCATACAAAAAAGTAAAATCATTTGACTTTCCTAAATCTTCTAAAAGAATTAAATTATTGGCCTCATCTATTGCAATTATTTTAGGCATCGCATCTTGAACATCAAAATCAGCAGCAATTTTGGTATAAAAAGCTCCTTCTGTAAGCACTCGATTTGCTGGAGCCAAAACTTGCGGATATTTTTCTACATACCCACGAGATTGTTTTATGATAAAAGAATGTTTTGTGGTCACGATTCGCAATACATAATTCATATTTCCCTCTCCTGGTTTGGCTATAGAGTTAATCGTTTCATTTTCTTCTAACCAATTATTTTCTCGCAAATAAGCAGCCAATTCTGTTGGCTCATTTTCGTTTAGTATAAACATAATTATTTTCTATTTTTGGGGCATTGCCTAAAAAGGCCCGGGCTATACGCTTTATCTTTTGTTCCGCTAACGCTTTACAAAAGGATACCGCTTCTATCCCTAATGCAAATTAAAAATATCCTGCAAATTAATGTAATCTGCAGGATATTAATTGCTATTAGAACAAATAACGCACTCCAAACTGAAACTGTCTTGGTGGCGAAGCATTTCTTTTAGTAAATAATCCACTGGCAACAGAACCACCTTGAATTTGGTTACTTTGAGTAGCATTATTACTATAACCACTTAAATTTTCAGCATTAAAAATATTAAAGATATCAGCACGCAATTCTAATTTATTATTTGCTGAAATTTTAAATTGATGTTGCAATCCAAGGTCAAAAGTAGCACTCCACGGCAATCGGTCATTGTTTCTACTTTCCCCAGGAAAACGATCACTATTTCCTTGATACGCATCCGAGAAACTAGAACCATCTCCGTTCAAATCAGTAGTACCAAAACCAAGTGGAATTCTGTTTATAGGTTGTCCACTTTGCAATAAACCAGCCATCGTAATAACTGTACCTTTAAAAGGGTAATAGCTATAAATACCGTTAATATTATGAGTTCTGTCGTTTATAGAAGGTCCCCATTCGTTAGCATAATTGTTGGCATCCGATGGTCTAAAGTTGATGTCATCTGTATTGTTTTTGCTAGAGGACAAAGTATAATTCAATCGATAAGAGTAATTATCCAATCCTCTTGCTTTTTGATAATTCAAGCTCATGGCGTAGTATCTCGATTTACCTTCGTTTTCTGTTACAATTACATTTCTAGCAACTCCAGTAAGGTTCTGACCATTTATAGTTGCGCTGCCGTTAACAATAGGAATTGGTCGACTAGCATCTGCCTGTGCTTGCGTTCTAATAACTACATTATTAGGATCTACTGTATATTCGGCTGCAGCATTAAGATTGCGCAAACGACTTAAATTTTCACCTCTATTGTGCACGACATCAATAAAAAATAATTTATCTTCTTGAACTTGCAGTTGATAACCCACTACAAATTGATGTGAATAAGGATTTTTGTATCCATTTGGATTCAAAATTCTGCGTTCACCAGAAAAAACATTTTCTCTTTGCACTTGCAAACTTGCAGCAGAAGGACCTTGCAAATAATTCACTCCCGATACTGAAGCGGATAAATTTCCGTCGTAGGTAATTTTATCTATGTTAGTGTTTGCAGGCAAAATTCCCAATCTTTTAAGCTCTTCTAATTGTGTTTTATAGCTTTGAGAAGTCGTATTTTGTTGTAGAGCATCACTGTAAATAGCATAGTTTACTTTGTCATAAGCAATACCATAACCACCTCGAATACTACTTGAATTATTTAATTTATAATTAAAATTAATACGAGGAGCTAAGTTGTTAAAATCACCTTTATCGCTTCCTCCTTTTGATAAATTATCATAATCGTAACGCAATCCTAAGGTAAGATTCAATCGATCGGTAACAGACCATAAATCTTCAATATAAGCCGAATAAATATCCTGATGAGTCCCAAAAGAAGTTGGTCGCAATTCTACATTATAATCTAAAACTTGAACATCCTGAGGAATATCATTTAGATCTAGTGCGCCTGCTACTCCACTATTTTTTATAATATCTATTTGATTTTGATTCAATTTAACTCTATAATTACCCACTGGATTTCCACCACCAAATAGCTGATGATTGCCTCTAATAAAATTTAAACCTGCTTTAAAAGTATGATTTTCAGAATAATACTTCAATTTTTGTTGCAATTGGATGGTGTTTTCAAACGAATCAAATACATATCCAGGATTTCCAATCACACCTAATGTTTCATCATTTACGCCTAATATCGTTACTTGAGATTGATTCGGATTAAATGGTTTTGCATAATTCCATCTAAAACGACTGTATTGAACATTTGTTTCCCCAGAAAAATTACCAAATTTATAGTTGTTTTTCAAGGCAACTAAAATACTATTTCGCGCTTGAGTATTTCCTGCAGAATTAAAAGTAGAACCACCATCGAGCCCACCACCTTGACGCTCTACATCAACTCTCCCAACGTTTGCTCGCAAAGAGGAATTGAAATTAGTATTCCAGATTTGATCTATTTTAGCCGAAAAGTAATCAAATGTATTGGTTCCTCTTACAGACTCTGAAACACCTAATTGAGGGACATTTAATAAATTATCTTTGATGTCTGTTGTATGTTCAAAGTTAAAATAATAGAACGTTTTATCTTTAGCAAAAGCGCCTCCGATTCCCGCACCGGTTTGGTAACGAGCAAATCCATTTTTAACTTGATTACCAGATAAATCACGTTGCGCAAAACTTGACTTTCCGTCAATTGCTGGACCTGGTCTTGTGATAAAAAATGCTTCTCCCGCAGTTTCGTTAGAGCCAGAACGCGGCGTAATATTTATAATTCCACTTCCTGTTAAACCATATTCAGCAGAAAAATTATTGGTTAAAACGGTTATATCTTTGACAAATCCAGAAGGAATAGCAAATTTTTGTCCACCTAAAAAGCGTTCGTTATTATCTAAACCATCAATTAAGTAAGAAGTGTTTTGAGAACTTGCTCCATTGATACTCACATTTGCCGCTTCAGGAAAAAATCCTGTGGCCTGCGAAACATTTGGCAAACGATATAAAACTCTTGTAATATCACGACCTTCAACTGGTATTTCCTGTATTTCAGCTGCTTTTAATTCAGAAGAAACCTCAGCATCACTCCTATTAATCTTTGAAGTTGATTTAGAAGATACCACAATTTCATTTAGTTCCTGCGCATTAGCTTTTCTTAAAACTAAAGTTACATTTGGATTCTGATTGGATCGAATACTTATAAAATTAGAATTTTCGGCTGAATAATCTTGAGTTGCCATAGCATTAACTTGATAATTATCAAGCGCTTCCAAATTTCTAAAAATTGCTTTCCCTTGTGTATTGGTAATCTGGCTTACTGCTAGATTTCTACTTTTATTGATTAAAGTAACAGCTATATTAAAAATGGGCTTTTGTGTTTCTGCATCGATTACAGAAACGGTTAAATCTTGTTGAGCGACTGCTATTGTTGATATAAGTAGCACTGCCCAAATATAAAATTGCTTCATTTGGTTGAGAATAATTAATTAAAAAAAAGTTGTAAAAAGTATTTATAAAGGAAAGGGAGATCCTTTATTAAAATTGACCGCTTGATAAGCAGTAGAAATAAATTTTATTTCACTATTCTTTTTAACTTTTAATGAATTAAAAAAAGAAAGTAATAACTTTCTAAAATCATCAGAAAATGACAATTTATGAATTGCTTTTTTAAAATCGGAAGCATCATCACAATCATTCAAAAATGGAAGATAGGCAATGGATTGTTCCTTGTAAAGACTTTGTAAAGCAGTAAAAACATCTTTACTTTGCCAAGGAATACGCTGAAAATTAGCAGAATTGAAGGTAGATTTTCTAACTCCTATTAAGTAAGCACCTCCTGAATAATCTGAACCAATAACCAAAGAATTTGTTTTTAAATCTCGATCGGCTTGTAATAAATGATGCGATTTTAATTCAATACAGTCATTACCTATAACAATAACTTTCTCGAATCCTTGATCGAATACATGCTGAATAGCATTTGTTATTTTTTCTCCAAAACTGGTTCCAACTTGATTTTTTTCAGTTGATATAAAATAAGATAATTTAGTTTTCTGAATGGTTTTTAAAGCATTTCCATTCATTTTCTTCCACAACAATACATTTTGCTTAACGCTAGGAAAAATTGGCTTAATAATACTTTCAACATTTTCGCTTTGTGCAAAAAGAAGAATAGCAGTTCGTGAATTAGAATCCTTTACTAAATTCATTATTTATAAGTCAAAATGATTTGTGGTTGTGGTGAAAGTAATAAAAAGTAATTTGAATATACTATCACAGTAATCATCTACGTATAAATAAAGAGTTTGGTTTTAAAATATTTTAAAATTTTGCAAAAAAAGAAGTAACTTCCTATAATTCTATTGATTAAACAATTATTAAAATTCTTATTTTATTTGAAATCAAATTCGATAAGCAACTAATACCTAATTTTCAGTATTATTAAACATTTAAAATAAAAGATAAAAACTTGAAATATTTTATAAAAAATAGTATCACTTGTCAATTGTTCTATTAGGAACGAAATTTTGTTCATTGTAAGATAGAAAATCCTAATGTATTCTTACTTTCAATAAAAAAGCGCTTAAATAAATTTTATTTAAACGCATCTTTTAATATGGTAATTGATCCAAATTAACCCTTCTGATACGGAATAAATATTTCAAAAGTAGCACCTTCATTTAAAACTCCAGTTGCAACAATACGTCCGTTATGATTGTCAATAATCCTCTTAACAATTGCTAATCCAATACCAGTACCTTCAAATTTTTCTTTACCATGCAAGCGTTGGAAAACCTCAAATATTTTTTCAGAATACTCTTCTTCAAATCCAATTCCATTATCTGTAAATTTAATATAACAATACTCTCTATCTGGGTCTAAATCATGAGTGACTATTTCTGAGTTTAATGCCAAACGTGAATCTATAACGATGTTACAATTTTGATTGGGTTTAGTAAACTTCAATGAATTACTAATCAAATTAAAGAGTACTTGCCTAAATTGAAATGGAATAATATCAATTTCGCAGTCATTACTGATTGTTATGCTTGAATTTTCTCCTTCAAAATCTTCCTCTAAGTCTTCTTTTACCTCATCAATTATATCTGAAAGTTTTGTTTTTTTGAAAGAGCGTTCTTGCACGCTGGTTCGGGAATAAGCAAGCAAATCTTGAATTAAAGTTTGCATTCTGTCTGCAGCAGATCGCATTCTATGAAATTTATCAAGCCCTTTATCGGATAAGTTTTTGGCTTCACTCTGTTGCAGTTGAGTTGCAAAAGTCTGAATTTTTCGCAAAGGTTCTTGTAAATCATGACTCGATATATAAGCAAAAGATTGTAGTTCCCTATTCATCTTTTCTAAGGCTTCGTTTTTGTCGTAGATTTCTTTTGTTCTTTCAGATACTTGTTTCTCTAATTCGTTGGTAAACATTTTTTGGTCCTGAATATCAGTACTCGTTCCCACCCACATAGTAATAACACCAGATTTATCTCGCTGCGGAATTGCCCTACTTAATTGCCATCTGTAGGTTCCGTCATTTTTGCGAAAGCGATGCTCAATTATAAAATCTTTCTCTGTAGAAACTGCTTCAATCCATTTAGTTCGATTTTCTTCTTTTTCCTCATCGTGAACGATAGAAAGCCATCCTTTTTCAATCATTTCCTCCTTAGAATATCCTGAAAAATCATAGACCGCTTGATTAAAATACGTTAATTTTCCTTCTCGATTAGCAGTCCAAACAAATTGAGGCATAGAATCTGCCAAAAGTCTGAACTTTTGTTCTCTTTCTAAAAGTTCATTTTGTATGTTTTTCTCATCGGTAACATCGCGCAAAGTTCCGATTATGCGAAGTGGTTTTTTATCTAAATCGAAAAAAACTTTTCCTTTAGCTTCTATCCAATGTATTACCTCATCAACAATTATTCTAATCTCATAATAAAGAATACCATTCTTTAGCGCTTCTTTAAATGCGGTTTTTCTTATGATTAAATCATCTTTATGCATCTTACTAGAAAGTAGTTCGCGATTGTATTTTTTTTCACCAGGCAATCCCAAGATTTCTAATGCACGTTGAGATACCTTTGTTTCATTATTTTTTAAATCTAATTCCCAAACACCTAGTTCACTTGCATTTATAACAATATTTAATCGCTGTTCCTTATTTTCTAATTCTTTCTTTGCTCTAACATTTGCTGTTACATCTGTAGCTACTACAATAATCCCTACCACTGTATCTGATTCTATTAAAGGTTGATACACAAAATTAAAATAGCAATCCTCTTTATTACCAAAGCGTTTTAGAACTACAGGAAATTCGTAGCCATAAAAAGCTTTTTTAGTTTGATAAATTCCCTTAATTATGGGATCAATAGATTGTTCTACTTCGGGTAAAGAAGAAAATAAGGGTTTTGATAAAAATTCAGATTCCGTTTTATCAACTAATTCTAAATATGGGGCATTAACCATTTCTACAATGTTCTCTTCTCCTCTAAAAATAACTATCGCAACAGGAGCTTGATGCACCGAATCTCTAAATCTTTTTTCGCTTTCTTCAATTCTTTTTTTAGCTTCGTTTAATTCTGTGACTTCAGCAGCAGTATTCATCACACCATAAATAGTTCCTAATAAATCCCTTAGAGGTGTAAAACTGTAATTAAAATAAAAACTTTTTAGAATACCGTTCTTTAATATGTCAACTTTTTGATTTTTTGCATGAAAGGGTATTCCAGTAGCAAAAACTCCGCTTATTTGTTCATAAATATTTTGATTTTCTAATTCTGGTAATACTTCTTTATATAATTTGCCAATTACACCACTTCCCTTTCCCCAAGCCTCTATCATAGACTGATTGGCAAGTGTTATTCGCATTTCAGAACCTGTGTACACTGCAATAGGAAAAGGTGCGCTTTCTACTATGCTGCGTATATCGTGTTCGCTTTTCTCAATTTCTTTACGTGCTCTAACTTGTGTAGTTACATCAAAACCAAGTACCATAATTTTATCACTATTTCCTTCATCATCAAAAAGAGGCTCATATGAAAAATTCATAAAGACAGTTTCTAATATTCCATAGCGCATAATCTTTAAGGGCAATTCTGTAGTAGAAAAATGTTGTTTAGTAGTTCTTACTTTATCTAAAATATTCTGGATTCCTTGCAATGCTAATTCAGGGATCGAATCAAATACAGAAATATTATATACTTCTTCCTCGGTCTTAGTCCAAAGATCTAAAGCGCTTTTATTGGCAATTTCTACGACATATTTAGGTCCACGAAGAATAGCAATTGCCATCGGTGCTTGAAGTATTATTAATCGAAGGTTGTTTTCGCTTTGCTCTAATTTTTTTCTTGCTATGGTTTGCTCCGTAATATCTTCGACAGTACCATTAAAACGAAAAGGTTTTTTATCACTAGTAAACAAGGCTTTTCCTTTGGCATGCAATGTTATTTCTTTTTTCGAAATAGGATTTACGATATCATAACAAATGTCATAAATTCCTCCTGACGAAAATTGAAGTGCGGTATCAATAGCAGTAATCACCTTAGATTTGTCTTTCTCTTTAATTACTTTTGTTCCGTCATACAGATCAATATCTTGTTCAACGGAAAGTCCAAACCACTCTTTTAATCGGTTATTCGAAGTAAACTTATTCGTTACTGGATCATAATCAAATGTTCCCAATTTTGCAGCTTCAATTACAAATTCTAGTTCGTTTTTACTTTCATCTAGCGCTCTTTCTGCTAATTTTTGTGGGTTAATATTGGTATTGGTACCAAACCAAGTTATAATTTCTCCAACCTCATTTTTCACTGGCAAAGCCCTTGTTAAAAATTGATTATAAACTCCATCTGCTCCCTTAATGGGATAAACCATTTCAAAAGCTTGTCCCGTTTTTAAAGAGGTATTCCATTCTTTTAAAACAGCTTCAAGCTCTTTCTCTTTGTATACCGATTTCCAACCCCAACCTTGCATATCTTCAAATGAAGTTCCGGTGTATTCATACCATTGTTTGTTGTACCAATATACAGATCCTTCAGCATCGGCCATCCAGGCCAAATTTGGAATATTATCGGCTAATGTTTTAAATCGCTTCTCACTTTCTTGTAATTCTTGATCCGCAATTTGCTTGGCTGTAGTTTCAAAAATAGTTACTAATGTTCCGCCTATTTCTCCGTCTTGTAAAAAAATAGGACTGTAAGCAAAATCAAAATAACAGTTTTTTAAAGATCCATCTCTATCCAAAGTCAAAATAAAGCTAGACGAACTTGCAAATTCACCTTTCATCACTAAATCAAACTTATCTTTAGTAATTTGCCAAACTTCTGATAAAGTGTCTGAAGGTTTGAAATCCAAAGAATCTAATTGTTGTTGTTTTCCTAAAATTGGCAAATAAGCATCGTTATAAATTTGTGTACATTCTTTTCCCCAAGCAATATACATAGGTAAAGGATTATTGAGTACTAATGAAACTGCTGCCTGCAAATTTTGAGACCATTTTTCTGGCAAACCTAAAGGCGTTTTTGTCCAATCTTTTTTGCGAATTAAATCGCCCATTTTGCCACCACCTTTAAGAAAGTAGTATTGATCGTTGGAATTATTCAAAATAAGATATTATGTTAACAATGAATTATAAAATTGTTTCTTTCTGGCTGATTAAGTTTGTCTTCTTGTAATAAAACAGTTGCTTGATGAATCACTTTCTTTAATACATTAAAATCACCCGGTTTACGAATATAATAATGTGCTCCGTTATCATATAACTTGTTTACTATTTCAATATCTAAAGAGGTAGAAAAAATAACAACAGGAATATCCTTTAAAGTCTCATTTGCTTTAATTTCAGACAAACATTCACATCCTGTTTTGCGCGGCATATTAATGTCAAGAAATAATATATCTGGCAATTGTTCTGAGTCCTTTGCTAATAATTCCATTAGCTCTACTCCATCATTAACTGTAGCTAATTTGTAAGAACTAAAGAGCTCTTCTACAGCATCTTCAAAGAAAAGACGATCATCTATGTCATCGTCTGCAAGTAATAATTTTTGCATAATAATATTCCTTTAAATAGATTCTTTATGGACGCTTTTGAATTAATTATTTAAAGAGGAATAAAAAATTCAATCAAAAGTAAGAAAAATTTTTGTTAAACAATTGATATGAGTTTAATGCCATAAGAATTACTAGAATTTAATAGAGAGCAGAAGTCTGTTATTTTGATATAGAAATTCTACTTAAACAAAATAAAAAAGGAATGTTTGTCTTAAAATCAATTTATTTATGAAATATAAGCTCGCAAAAAAATTAGTATGCGCTATATAAAGCCTTATAAACTAATTTGAGGAAAGAAATATAAATTTATAATAATACTACCTAAAAAAAGCGTCTTAGAGATTGCTCTAAGACGCTTTTAAAAATTATTTTTTTTCTTCATTATTGAGTTTATCATCAAAATCTGGTGCTTCCCCTTTAAATTTTTGAGTATCCTCATCGTAGTTTTCATCATTCGTTAACACTTGATCGTGATCTTTATATTGATGCTTTCTCATATCACTTCGGTTATCTGATCCTTTGTTGTTCGAATTTTGCGGAGTTGAATTGTTTGTGCTCATTTTTTGTGGTTTTAAATTTTAATAAAATTACCATTATCAACTTAAAAAGTTATTACACAATCACGAATAATATTTGCAAAATTCAAACTCATCAACCTTCAAAATCCTTAAAAATATATTCTATCAATTACATTGTCATTAAAAAATTCTACATTAGAATAAAACTCAATAACAACATTATCAAATACTTAATGTTTTAAATTATATAAAATTTTAAAAATATTTTATAATTTATTTGATCAGATAATAAATAAATTTGATTTTAAGATTTAAAATAAAATTATAAACACCTACAGAAATATCAACTTACATACAGCTATAAATTTAATAATCATAAATTCTATGGAAAATCTACAAGACAGCAAGCATCGCGATTTAACTAAAAACAAATCGGATGCAAACAACAAATTTTTGACAACCGATCAAGGTCTAAAAATCAACGATGACAATAATTCCTTAAAAGCAGGTGAACGCGGTCCATCTTTATTAGAGGACTTTATTTTAAGAGAAAAGATTACTCATTTTGACCATGAAAGAATTCCAGAAAGAATTGTACATGCAAGAGGATCTGGAGCTCATGGTTTTTTTGAAGTCACAAATCCAATACCCGAATTAACCAAGGCTGGCTTTCTGCAAACCAAAGGACTAAAAACCCCAATATTTGCTCGTATTTCTACTGTAGCGGGTTCTCGAGGTTCTACAGATCTTGCAAGAGATGTTAGAGGTTTTGCAATTAAGTTTTATACAGAAGAAGGAAATTATGATTTGGTAGGAAATAATATGCCAGTGTTTTTTATTCAAGATGCTTCTAAATTTCCTGATCTAGTACACGCCGTTAAACCCGAACCACATAACGAAATGCCACAAGCAGCTTCGGCACACGATACTTTTTGGGATTTTATCTCCTTAATGCCAGAATCCATGCACATGATCATGTGGATTATGTCAGATAGAGCTATTCCTAGAAGTTTACGCATGATGGAGGGATTTGGAGTTCATACTTTCCGACTCATAAATGCTAAAGACGAATCTGTTTTTGTAAAGTTTCATTGGAAACCAAAATTAGGCACACATGCAGTAGCTTGGGATGAAGCACAAAAAATATCAGGAAAAAATGCTGATTTTCATCGTCAAGATTTATGGGATGCTATTGAAATGGGGAATTTTCCAGAATGGGAATTAGGAGTTCAAGTTATTCCAACTGCAGACGAACATAAATATGAATTTGATTTATTAGATCCAACTAAACTGATTCCGGAAGAACTTGTGCCGGTTACAATAATTGGAAGAATAGTATTGAATAAAAACCCAGATAACTTTTTTGCAGAAACAGAACAAATTGCCTTTCACCCCGGTCATCTTGTTCCTGGAATTGACTTTAGTAATGATCCTCTTTTGCAAGGTCGATTATTTTCATATACAGACACCCAATTATCCAGATTAGGAAGTCCTAATTTTCATGAAATACCAATCAACCGCAGTATTGCGCCTGTACACAATAATCAGAGAGATGGTCATATGCGTCAGGAAATTAATACGGGTCGTGTAAGTTATCATCCTAATTCTCTCGGCGGCGGATGTCCATACCAAGCTAAAATAAGTGAAGGTGGATTTTCAAGTTTTAATGAGCGCATCGATTCTCATAAAATAAGAGGTAGAAGCGAAAGCTTTAATGATCATTTTGGTCAAGCCAAATTATTTTTTAATAGTCAAACCGAGGTGGAGAAAAGCCATATCGTTAAAGCCTTACGTTTTGAATTAGGAAAAGTTGAAACCGCAGCTATTAGAATTCGCATGTTAGGCCTTTTAGCTCAAATAGACCAACAATTAGCCGAAAAAGTTGCTTTAGGTTTAGGAGCACAAGTTCCTGACTCACCAGAAAAACCTATGAACCACGGAGTTTCACCAGAGAATGAAATGGGAAATCAAGAATCAACTACAGTTAAACAATCCGTTTCCTCTTCGGATGCGCTAACCATGATTAAAAACCCAACAAACTCTAATACAATAACTTCAAGAAAAGTAGCTATAATTTGTAATGAAGGAGTTTCTGAAGCTTGTGTAGCCAATATAAAAAGCGCATTGTTAAAGGAAGGGGCAAAAGGTTTTGTGATAGCACCTCATCAAGGAAGCCTGAAAACCGAAAATGATGGTGCTATTCCAGTAGACTTTAGTTTTCTTACCGCTTCATCCGTTCTTTTTGACGCAGTTTATATTCCGCATGGAAAAAAAATAATAGCCTTAGAGCAAAACGAAGAAGTACAAGAATTCTTGAATGATGCTTACAAACATTGCAAAGTTATAGGAGCAGATGGCGATGGGCAAAAACTATTAAAAGCGACATCATTTGCATCTAAAATAAAAACCAGTGACAAAGGAATTATTATGAAAGAAGAAAAAGCGTCAAAAGATTTTGCTACAGAATTTATTAAAGCAATGGGTAAACACCGTTACTGGGAACGAGAAGAAAATTTATACCAATAAAAAATAAAACTTATGAAAAATTCAGACCACCCAACACAAAACAAAAGTACTGTTAAAGACAAAACGAATAAACTAATGGTAGAACCAAAAAAGGATGCAGCTAAAACACTAAAGGATTTATTTATAGACAGTTTAAAAGATATATACTGGGCAGAAAATGCACTTGTTACTGCCCTACCTAAAATGGCTGCAAATGCTACTTCGCCCACTCTTAAGTCAGCTATCAATGAACATTTAGCCGTAACTAAGAATCAAGTGATTCGTTTAGACAACGTTTTTAAACTGATTAGCGAAAAAGCTGAAGGAAAAAAATGTGAGGCAATGGCAGGGCTATTAAAAGAGGGAGATAGCATCCTTGAAGAAACAATGCCAGGGGCTGTTCGTGATGCTGGAATAATCGCTGGATCGCAAAAAATAGAACATTATGAAATTGCTACTTATGGAACCTTGGTAGCGTTTGCAAAAGCGTTGGGCGAAAATGATGCTGCAAAATTGTTAACACAAACATTAGCAGAAGAAAAAGAATCGGACTTTATACTGAATGAAGTTGCCTTGAATGCTGTTAATCATGATGCTGTTCGTAAATAGCATTAAAGTTTTTACGATTATTTATTTTACAATAAATAGAAAAATCTGTATCTGATACAGATTTTTCTAAGTAAACGCTTTTGACCTAAATTAAAAATTAAAGTGCAATTACGATGCGTAAAAAACTTTAGTATTGATCTTAAAATAAGAAGAAAAATAATATCTAATTTTACAAAAAATAAATTGTAATCGAATTGAGAAATATTCTAATAATCGACGATGAAGAAAAGTTAAGAGGTCTTCTTGCTCGAATTGTAAAGTCAGAAGGTTTTGTAGTTTTGGAAGCAGCAGATTTAAAATCTGGTTTCAAGAAATTAGAACAAAATGAAATTGATGTTGTCCTTTGTGACGTAAAACTCCCTGATGGCAACGGCGTTGAATTTCTCGAGAAAATTAAAGCTAGTTTCCCCTTAACAGAAGTGATTTTGTTGACGGCCTACGGTAAAATCTCCGATGGTGTGCAAGCCATGAAAAATGGTGCTTTTGATTACATTGTAAAAGGCGATGATAATGATAAAATAATTCCTCTTTTATACAAAGCAATTGAGAAGGTTACTCTTCAGCAAAAAATTAAGCAGCTAGAAAAACGAATTTCAAAAAAGTATTCCTTTGATGCTATTATTGGAAAGTCAAAAGGATTGGAACAAGTTATCGAATTATCCAAAAAAGTGGCAAATACAGATTCTACCGTACTTTTAACTGGAGAAACCGGAACGGGTAAGGAAGTTTTTGCGCAAGCAATTCATGAGAACAGCAATAGAGCAGGAAAATCATTTGTAGCCTTAAATTGCAGCACCTTTAGCAAAGAACTTTTAGAAAGTGAATTGTTTGGTCATAAACAAGGCTCATTTACTGGCGCTATAAAAGATAAAAAAGGTTTTATAGAAGAAGCGAATGGCGGAACCTTATTTCTAGATGAAATTGGTGAAATGCCAATAGATTTACAAGCTAAATTACTTCGTGTTCTAGAAACGAGCGAATACATTCCTGTTGGAGATTCTACACCAAAAAAATCAAATTTCCGCTTGATTGCGGCTACCAATAGAAATTTGAAAACAGAAAGTGACGAAAAACTCTTTCGTCAAGATTTATACTTTAGATTAAATATTTTTGAGATTACTATTCCGCCTTTACGGGAACGAATAAAAGATATCGAACCATTGACTCATTATTTTGTAAGTCAGTTTGCTGAAAAAATGAATCGACAAACATTACAAATTGATAGTGATTTTTTGCAAAAATTAGAAGCCTATCAATGGCCTGGAAACATTAGAGAATTAAAAAATGTAATTGAGCGTTCCGTAATTTTATGCAGTAGTACAGTTTTATCCACAGATTTGCTTCCTTACGAAATGCAGCAAGAACAAAGTAAAAATGGGAAAAGCTTGTCGGCGTTTTCTATGCAAAGTGTCGAAAAACTTCACATCCAAAAATTATTAAATTATACCAAAGGCAATAAAGCCGAAGCAGCTCGTTTACTCGAAATTGGTATTGCTACCTTATATCGAAAATTAGAAGAATACAACATTCAATAAAAACCTATCATTTCAATAAAAGCCTATCATTATGATAGGCTTTTTTTATGTCTTTTTTTTAAAGGAACTATTTAAAACCAACATTAGTAATACTTTACGGAAATCGATATTTATTGGAACAGGATTTGGCATGAGTGAGGAGAACATAAAAATTCATCCTTATGAAAAATCAAGTCATTACGATTTACAAACAAGCAGAACGCTTCGCAGAAATCACAAAAAAAGCGATTAGTGCTGGAAATATTGCTAGAGCTAAAAAATGTCTAGCGCACGCAGAATACTTATTCAACAGCGGAAGCAATGAAACTAAAAGTGTCATTTCTAATATTTATGTTTTTTCGGTTTCTTCTTTTATGGAACTCCGTCATTGCAGCATTTCTAATCTCTTTCCTAAAAATTTGAAATTAGAGTATAACAAGCAAATCAATTCTTTAGGAGTATAATAATCAATGATACTCTTCCTACTACAATTTTAATTCACTTAGATCCATTTATTATGTTAACACTTATCCTTTTCGCTCTCGGTTTATTATGCTTTTGGCTGCTCTATCTCTCTATCAATTATTTTGACAACATTTAAAAATGAAAACAAAAATCTACGAGGCTATCCAACAATGGATACCCGATTCCAAAAACTGGACTGATTTTCCATCTACTAATGATGAAACTATTAATCAATATGCACTATTAAAAAGTGTTGCTAGATTTTGTGTGGAGAAAATGGATTCACTTGATGAATCTGAGTCAGAATCAGCAAGAGAAATTATTAGAGTGATCAACATGTTGTATGAAAGTGGCAATCACTACACTAGAAATGCAATTGAGAACGAATTCTTTACTGAATTAAGTGCTCAAGAAAATCCAGCAAGTTTAAAGAAGCATTTGGATTTTCTTTCAAAAGAATCGAAACAAGGCTATTTAAGAACACTATTAGAAAACTAAAAAATTATGACCGCATTATTTATTATAGCAATTGCAGTTTTTGTCTACATCTGTTATGTACTATTAAAACCTGAAAAATTTTAGCAACCAAAGAATTATTTAACCCTTAATACTAAAAAATGAATACAGAAATATTAGGAATTATAGCGATGTTCTTGCTCACCTTAGCACTCGCTATTCCGTTAGGAAAATATATTTCCAAGGTTTACGGAATGGAGAAAACTTGGCTGGATTTTATATTTAATCCACTTGAAAAGTTATTTTTCAAATTAAGCGGTGTCAATCCAGCCGAAGAAATGAACTGGAAACAACACATGAAAGCGTTACTAACCATAAACTTAATATGGTTTGTCTTGGGAATGATTATCCTGATGACTATGGGAAGTTTACCCCTAAATCCCGATGGAAATCCAAGTATGTCCGCTGATTTAGCTTTTAACACTGCAATTTCATTCGTGGTCAATTGCAACTTACAACATTATTCAGGAGAAACTGGAATAAGTTATCTAGGACAATTTTATTTGATGTTCTTGCAATTTGTAAGTGCAGCAACAGGAATGGCAGCTGCAGTAGTGGTCTTTAGAGCTTTTAGAGATAAAACAACAACGGAACTAGGGAATTTTTATACCTATTTCATGAAATCTTGCACTCGCATATTGTTACCACTTTCTTTTGTTGTAGCAGCTCTTTTGGCTTTCCAAGGAACACCAATGACATTTGAAGGAAAAGACAGTATTACTACTTTGCAAGGTGATGTACAAGAGATTTCTCGCGGACCAGCAGCAGGATTTGTTGCCATCAAACACATTGGAACAAATGGTGGAGGATTTTTTGGAACTAACGGAGCGCATCCTCTTGAGAATCCAACTTATTTCACCAATATGTTAGAAATGTGGGCTCAAATGATTATTCCGTTTGCTATGATATTTGCCTTTGGATATTTCATTAAAAGAAAAAAGTTCTCATGGATGATTTTCGGGGTGATGACTATTGGCTTCTTGGCTTTGGCGATTCCAAATGTGATCGGTGAAATGCAAGGAAACCCAATGATTGAGAAAATGGGAATTGATACTTCGCTTGGTGCCATGGAAGGTAAAGAAACAAGAATTGGCGCGGCAGCTACTGGTTATTGGAGTATTGCTACTACGGTAATATCAACAGGATCTGTCAATTCTATGCACGACAGTACAATGCCACTTTCTGGAATGAATGAATTGCTTGCCATGATGATAAACAGTTTTTATGGTGGAGTTGGCGTTGGAATTTTAAACTTTTTTGTTTTTATCATTTTGGCTGTTTTCATCAGTGGATTAATGGTAGGAAGGACACCCGAATTCTTTGGTAAAAAAGTGGAAGCTCGGGAAATGAAAATAGCGATGATTATTGCATTAATGCACCCATTCTTAATCTTAGTGGGAACTGCATTAACAGCAGCGATGCCAGAATATGGTACAGCAACTTTAAATAATCCTGGATTTCACGGTTTGAGTGAAATGCTTTACGAGTTTACTTCTGCATCAGCAAATAACGGTAGTGGATTTGAAGGTTTGGGAGACAACACCGTTTGGTGGAATGTTTCTACAGGAATTGTTTTAATTCTAGCACGATTTTTACCCA
Organism: Flavobacterium pygoscelis; assembly: GCF_023162025.1. NCBI lineage: Bacteria > Pseudomonadati > Bacteroidota > Flavobacteriia > Flavobacteriales > Flavobacteriaceae > Flavobacterium > Flavobacterium pygoscelis. Next base: position 104,456 of record NZ_JALNUB010000002.1, read on the forward strand.
TAATCGGACCTGTAGCCATTGCTGGATTGTTAGCACAGAAAAAATACATACCTGAAAGCGATGGAACATTAAGAACTGATACAGGAACTTTTGGTGTAGTAACATTGACTGTAATAGTGATTATTGCTGCATTAGCCTTTTTCCCTGTATTAGCCTTAGGACCGATAGCTGAATATTTTACCATTTACTAAAAAGAATTTAAAATGAATAAAGATCAATCCTTATTTCAAAAAGACATCATGCAACAAGCATTGGTTAAATCTTTTGTGAAATTGAATCCGAAACTTATGTTTCGAAATCCGGTAATGTTCACGGTAGAAATCGGAACATTTGTTATGCTCGTTGTTTCTATTTGGACATTAACAGGTGAAACTTCACAAGGTAGTTTTGGATATAATTTTGTGGTATTCCTAGTATTATTGTTGACTTTGTTGTTCGCCAATTTTGCCGAAGCCATTGCTGAAGCAAGAGGAAAAGCACAAGCCGATAGTTTAAGAAAAACAAGAGAAGAAACTCCTGCAACTTTAAAAAGCGGTGAAAAAATATCATCCTCTCAACTAAAAAAAGGCGATTTATTTGTGTGCGAAGCCGGCGATATTATTCCAACTGATGGAGAAATCGTAGAAGGTTTGGCCACAATTGATGAAAGTGCCATAACAGGTGAATCAGCTCCCGTAATTCGAGAATCTGGTGGAGATAAAAGTTCGGTTACCGGTGGTACAAAAGTATTATCAGACCGAATTGTTGTAGAAGTTACTAATGAACCAGGCGAAAGTTTTTTAGATAAAATGATTGCTTTGGTAGAAGGAGCTTCACGCCAAAAAACACCAAATGAAATCGCATTAACCATATTACTTGCTGGGTTTACCTTAGTATTCATCATTGTTTGTGTGACTTTAAAACCATTAGCAGATTATTCGAATGTTAATATTACAATCGCTTCTTTTATAGCACTCTTTGTTTGCTTAATTCCAACAACTATTGGAGGACTTTTATCAGCAATTGGAATTGCTGGAATGGACCGCGCTTTGAGAGCGAATGTAATCACGAAAAGTGGTAGAGCGGTTGAAACTGCTGGAGATATTGATGTATTACTGTTGGATAAAACGGGAACAATTACGATTGGAAACCGAAAAGCAACTCACTTCTACCCTGCTCCTGGAATTTCAGAAGCACAATTAATCAAAGCGGCATTTTTAAGTTCTATTTCTGATGAAACACCAGAAGGAAAATCGATTGTTGAATTGTCAAAAATAGATCCTTTAACTTTTCAAAATAGTAACGCACAATTTATCAAGTTTACTGCCGAGACGAGAAGTTCAGGAATCAATTTTGACAGTACTCGTATTAGAAAAGGAGCTACAGATGCCATTAAAAACATGGTGACAAATGCTGGAAATACCTTTCCAACCGAACTTTTAGACCAAGTAAAAGTAATTGCTGAAAATGGAGGTACACCTTTAGTAGTTTCTGAAAATGAAGTGGCTCTTGGAGTAATCGAATTGCAAGACATTATTAAAACTGGGATGTTCGAGCGATTTGAAAGACTTCGCAAAATGGGAATTAAAACGGTAATGGTAACAGGTGATAATCCTTTGACTGCCAAATTTATTGCCGAAAAAGCAGGTGTTGATGACTTTATTGCCGAAGCCAAACCAGAGGATAAAATGAATTACATCAAGCAAGAGCAAATGGCTGGTCGTTTGGTTGCTATGATGGGAGATGGTACTAATGACGCTCCTGCCCTTGCACAAGCTGATGTTGGTGTTGCCATGAATAGCGGAACACAAGCAGCAAAAGAAGCCGGAAATATGGTTGATTTAGACAATGATCCAACCAAATTAATTGAAATCGTAGAAATTGGTAAACAGTTATTAATGACTCGCGGAACGCTTACTACGTTTAGTATTGCAAATGATGTAGCCAAATATTTCGCCATCATTCCTGCGTTGTTTATCACTGCAATTCCAGCGCTTCAAGGATTAAACATAATGCATTTACACAGTCCTGAAAGTGCAATACTTTCAGCAGTAATTTTCAACGCGATCATTATACCGTTCTTGATTCCATTGGCTTTAAAAGGAGTGAGTTACAAACCAATTGGCGCTAGTGCTTTATTGAGAAGAAATTTATTGCTGTTTGGTGTTGGTGGAATCATCGTTCCCTTCATCGGTATCAAATTGATTGATATTGTAGTTGCATTATTTATTTAAAAAAATAGAAACCATGAAAAATAATTTAATAAAAGGAATTAGAATGACCGTAGTGCTAGTGGTGCTTTTCACAGTAATTTATCCACTATCGGTATGGGCAGTTGCTCAATTAGCTCCTAACAACGGAAAAGGCGAAATCGTGTCTTACAAACAAACCAAAGGATACGCTAACATTGGACAAAGCTTTACGAAAGACGAATACTTCTGGGGAAGACCATCAGCCGTAGACTATAATGCTGCTGGATCAGGAGCCAGTAATAAAGGAGCTTCAAATGAAGAATATCTAGCCGTAGTGCAAGGTCGAATTGATACTTTTTTACTTAAAAATCCAAGTGTGAAAAAGTCGGAGATTCCAGTTGATTTAGTAACAGCAAGCGGAAGTGGATTAGATCCTAATATTTCAGTTGCAAGCGCTAAAATACAAATTGCAAGAATTCAGAAAGCAAGAAATATAGATCCTGAAAAATTAAACACATTGATTGACGCCAATACTGAACAACCTTTATTAGGGATGTTTGGACCAGCAAAAATTAATGTTCTAAAACTAAATATTGCTCTAGACCAACTAAAATAAAACCGTAATCAGAGCTGGGGAGGTTGTGCCATACCTCCCCTTTTTTTAAAAAAATCAACTTAATAAATACAAAATGAATACAAAAATAAGTCTAGCTGCTTTAACTTTATGTTTTTCAGGAGTAGCTTTTGCGCAAGAAGAAAAATCTGAAAATCCATTGAAAATCAGCGGATATGCTGAAACCTATTTTCAATATGATGCTAATAATCCCGACAATAATTCGCGTCCAGGATTCATATACAGCCACAACCGTAACAATGAGGTTAGTTTGAACCTTGGATTTGTAAAAGCAAATTACGAAACTGAAAAGGTACGTGCCAATATAGCTATTGCAGCGGGTTCCTATATGAATGCAAATTATGCAGCAGAACCTGGAGTTTTAAAAAATGTTTACGAAGCCAATGTAGGATTTAAAGTGGCCAAGAACCAAAATTTATGGATTACAGCAGGAATTTTACCTTCGCATATTGGTTATGAAAGTGCTGTTGGAGCCGATTGCTTTACATTAACTAGAAGTATTATGGCTGAAAATTCTCCTTATTTTGAGGCTGGAGCCAAAATTACGTACATTTCGCCAAGTGGACAATGGGAATTAACGGGATTGTATCTTAACGGATGGCAACGAATTCAGCGTGTCGATGGTAATACAACACCGAGTTTTGGTCATCAAATTGTGTACAGACCTTCGTCAAAAATGTCCATAAACAGTAGCTCTTTTATAGGAAATGATAAAGCGGATAACGTACGTCAAAAACGTTATTTCCATGATTTATATGCTGCTTATGATTTAACCAGTAAAGTAAAACTTTTAGCAGGATTTGATATCGGTTGGGAGCAAGCCGCAACTCAAAGTGAGGATTATAACAAATGGTACGGAGCTTCTGTAATGGCGCAGATGATGGCAACTGAAAAATTAAATTTTGCCGTAAGAGGAGAATATTACCAAGATAAAAAAGGAGTAATAATTGCATCAGGAACCCCAAATGGTTTTGAAACTTATGGTCTTTCTTTGAACGCAGATTATAAAATCACTCCAAATTTAATCTGGAGAACTGAAATTAAAAATTACACTAGTGAAGATGCCGTTTTTGCTAAAAACACTGCTGAAGTATCAGATACTAGTTTTTCTATAGTTACTGCTTTGGCTATCAAATTTTAAATTAAAAGTTTTGCCGTGAAGGCACAAAGACTCAAAGTTTTCTTTTGCAGAAGTAATGAAAAGATCTATTTTTCAAGAAGTATTTTAAATTTTATTACAAAAAACTCTTAGTGACTTTGTGCCTTAGCGACAAAAATAATTTAACCTAAATGGACAACGAAAAAGAAAATAATGTCAAGCACTTTCTAGATTTAATTCAGAAATCTCGCAAAGGAAAGTTTAAAATCTACATTGGGATGAGTGCTGGTGTGGGAAAAACATACCGCATGCTTCAAGAAGCCCACACTTTATTAAAGAACGGTATTGACGTTAAAATAGGATATATTGAAACGCATAATCGCAAAGAAACGCACGAATTATTAGCTGGTCTTCCTGTTATTCCGCGCCGTACTATTTTCTATAAAGGGAAGCAACTGGAAGAAATGGACGTGCAAGCGATCATTAATTTACGTCCAGAAGTGGTAATTGTCGATGAACTAGCACATACGAATATAGAAGGAAGTAAAAATGAAAAACGCTGGCAAGATGTTTTAGAGATTCTAGAATCTGGTATCAATGTAATTTCGGCAGTAAATATTCAACATATAGAAAGTTTAAATCAAGATGTAAAACGAATTACTACTATTGATGTACAAGAGAGAATTCCAGATCATGTGTTGCGAATGGCAGATGAAGTGGTGAATATCGATTTAACTTCAGAGGATTTGATTGCACGATTGAAAGAAGGCAAAATTTATACGGCTGATAAAATACCAACCGCATTAAATAACTTTTTCAAATCAGATCAAATTTTACAGTTACGCGAATTAGCTTTGAAAGAAGTGGTGAATCAAGTAGGTCGCAAAGTAGAAAATGAAGTCCCTAAAAATTTAGCTTTAAAACCTCAAAAAATAGTCGCTTGTATTAGTAGTAATGATAAAATGGCTAAAATTGTGATTCGGAAAACGGCTCGATTGGCAAGTTATTACAATTGCAAATGGTATGTTTTGTATGTAGAAACTCCGAAAGAAAGTTCCAATAAAATAGCGTTAGATAAACAGCGCCATTTAATTAATAATTTCAAATTAGCGTCACAATTAAATGCTGAGGTTATCAAAGTAGAAAATAATAGCATTACCGATGCAATATTAGAAATTGTTGAACAGAAAAATATTACAACTGTTTGTATTGGGAAACCACATTTAAATTTATTTAAAGTAATTTTATCGACCACTATCTTTAATAAATTACTGAATAATCTATCTTCATCAAATATCGACTTAGTAATTTTGTCCTAACTGTTAATTGCATCATTATGAAAATAAAAACCAAATTGAATCTGGGTGTCGGATTGTTGTTCTTAATGATTATTATCCTTTCCTTGATAAGTGCTTATTCTGTTTTTTTGATAAAAATAGACACTCAAAACATTCTGAAAGCGAACTATAATACGTTAGAATATTCTCGTAATATGTTGCTTTCATTAGAAAAAATTAGTGCCGATAAAAATATAGATTTTTCTGTTTTCGAAAAAAATCTTAAAAGCCAGATGAAAAATGCAACTGAAATTGGTGAAAAAAATGCTAACATTAATCTTGAAAAAAAATTCATCACACTTAAAAATGATTTTAGCAACGAATCAGTAAAAAATCAAATTCGGCAAGATATTTTTGAAATAATGAAACTGAATATGAATGCCATTAAGCAAAAAAGCGATGTGGCAACTCATACTGCTGAAACGGCCAACTTATGGATTGCTATTACAGGAACGTTATGTTTCTTGATTGCTTTTAATTTACTAGTAAATTTACCTAATAATATTGCCAATCCTATTAAAGAACTGACAGATAGCATCAAGGAAATTGCCAACAAAAATTATTCGCAAAGAGTACACTTTATGAATCATAATGAATTTGGAGATTTAGCAAAATCATTCAATTCAATGGCGGAGAAATTACAAGAATACAGTAGCAGTAACTTACACAAATTATCATTTGAGAAAAAACGATTAGAAACCTTGATCAATAATATGCACGATCCAATTATTGGATTGGACAATACAGGAACTATATTATTTGTAAATAATGAAGCATTGAAAATCATTGGTTTAAAATCTAGTGAAGTTGTAGGACAATTGGCCACTACGCTAGCTCTTACTAATGATTTAATGAAATCACTTATAGTAAGTACACTGCTTGATGGCAAACAGAAAGTGGAACCGATGAAGATTTTTGCAGATAATATAGAAAGTTATTTTGAAAAAGAAATTGTAAATATTACCATTAAACCAACCGGTGAAGATCAAACAATTGATATTGGTGATGTAATCATTCTAAGAAACATTACTGTTTTTAAAGAGCTAGATTTTGCAAAAACCAATTTTATAGCCACGGTTTCTCATGAATTAAAAACGCCTATATCTTCGATAAAAATGAGTTTACAAATTCTTGAAAAAGAAGATACTGGTAAGATGAATGAAGACCAAAAACAGCTAATTACAAGTATCAAAGAAGATAGCGAAAGATTGCTGAAAATTACCGGAGAATTACTGGATTTATCTCAAGTAGAAACGGGAAACATACATCTAACTATAGAAAACAACAATCCTTACGACATAATAAATTATGCGATAGCGGCTGTAAAAGTAAAAGCCGATCAAAAAGCAATAAAAATCATTATTGATGCCCAAGAAAACTTGCCTTTTGTAAAGGCTGATACCGATAAAACTGCTTGGGTTCTTATCAACTTTTTAACAAATGCAATTACCTACTCCTCTGAAAACAGTACCATTATTGTCAAAGTAAGACAAGAGAATAATACAATCCTTTTTGAAGTTATTGACAAAGGAAAAGGGATTGATAGTCATTACAAGAATAAAGTTTTTGATAAATATTTCCAAATTCCAGGAAGTCATAAATTAGGAACTGGATTAGGTTTAGCGATTAGCAAAGAATTTATTGAAGCTCAAAATGGTATAATAAGTGTAAAAAGCGATCTGGGATTAGGAAGTACTTTTAGCATTGCACTACAAGCTGATACCTAGCAAGAAAAACAATTTATAAACATGTTTTTATTTACAATAAAAAATTGAAACATTCCTAATTAAAAAAACGCTGCAGTAATCTGCAGCGTTTTTTATGTTTATGTTCTACGAATTTGATTTTGCTACAAACTTGCCATGTCAATTACAAAACGATATCTTACATCTCCTTTCATCATTCGATCATACGCTTGGTGAACATTTTTGATATCGATCATTTCAATATCAGAAACGATATGATGTTCTGCACAATAATCTAGCATTTCTTGTGTCTCTGGTAATCCACCAATTAATGATCCTGCTAAACTTTTTCTACCTCCAATAAGGCTAAAAGCGTGGATTTGGTAAGGTGTTGGAGGCGCTCCTACACAAATATGAACTCCGTTAACACCCAACAAAGAAAGGTATAAATTCAAATCATGTGGTGCAGAAACAGTATCTAAAATAAAATCAAAATAACCAGTTACACTTTTTAATTGCTCTTCGTCTTTAGTTACTATAAATTTGTGAGCTCCTAATTTTTTAGCGTCAGCTTCTTTTTCAGGAGAAGTACTTAAAACCGTAACTTCTGCTCCAAATGAAACTCCAAATTTTACGGCCATATGTCCTAAACCACCTAATCCTAAAACAGCTAGTTTATGCCCTTTACCCACTTTCCAGTGTCTTAATGGCGAATAAGTTGTTATTCCTGCACAAAGCAATGGCGCTACTGCCGCTAAATTTAATTTGTCTGATACATGAAGTACAAAATCTTCATGCACTACAATTGTATTAGAATAACCACCATAAGTAGGCGTTTTACCATCTTGACCTAAAGCATTATAAGTTCCTGTGCTTCCATTAGAACAAAACTGCTCTAAGCCTTCTTTACAATTATCACAGGTTCTACAAGAATCTACCAGACAGCCCGTTCCGGCAAGATCACCAACTTTAAACTTTTTGACATGAGTTCCTACTTTCACTACTTTACCTACAATCTCATGACCGGGAACCATAGGATAAATTGCTCCTCCCCAATCGTCCTTTATTTGGTGTAAATCACTATGGCAAACACCACAAAACTGTATGTCAAATTGTACATCGTGAGGTCCTACTTCTCTTCTTTCAAAATTCCAAGGGGCTAAATCTGTTTTTGCATCCTGAACTGCATATCCTTTCGTTGGTATCATAATTTTTAATTTTTACTAAAATTATGGAATTATTAGTTTTATACAGAATAGCAATTCATAATATTTACATAATTTAATTTTAGTTACTTTTTTACAAATGAATAAATAATTATAAATAGAAAAAACAAATTGCAATTCTTCAGCTTTATTAAAACTAATATAGATTGACTAATTTGAATTTAATTGTTTTTAAGTATCTTTAAAAAAATAAAAAAACTATGAAAAACCAGTCTTATAAAAATCACATTCGCTTTTATCCACCGCATCATTTTGTTTATTATCCTATTATAATGGCTTTTCTTGCCTTTAGCATTTACTTTGCATTCACAACTCCTGATGTATTATTATGGTTGTTTATCAGCGCTATTTTCATAGTGTTATTTTGTCTGGCTTTCATGCTAAGACAACATTATGCCTTAACACTACAAAACCGAATCGTACGTCTCGAATTAAGATACCGATATCTTGCTACAACTGGAAATAGATTTGAGGTTTTTGAAGATCAATTAGATGATTCGCAATTATTTGCCTTGCGTTTTGCTCCAGATGAAGAGCTCGCTGCACTAACTCAAAGAGTAGTCACCGAAAATTTATCCGGAGATACCATCAAAAAATCAATTAAGAATTGGAAAGGCGATTACGAAAGAGTATAATATTACAGAAGATTACCACTGTTTAATTTGAACAACAATTTAGAATTTGTTTCTTTGCTAGGAATTGAAAAATACAAAATGCCAGAATATTTTTTAGATATTGAATACAACGAAATTACTTATTCTGAAGAGCAAGTTAATTTTAAAGAATTTGAATGCTGTACTTTTACAAATTGTAATTTCTCACAATGTATCTTTGTCGCGGTAACTTTTATAGATTGTACTTTTAATAATTGTATTTTTAGCGAAGCCAAAATTAATTATGTAGCCTTTAGAACCGTAGTTTTTAATAATTGCGAAATTAAAGAGGTGAATTTTGCAATGTGCGATAAACTAATTTTCGAAATCGCCTTTAATAACTGTATTCTGGATTTTTCTAAATTTTATACTTTAAAAATAAAAAGAACTTCCTTTACAAATTGCAGTCTAGTCGCAGTAGATTTTATGAATACGGATTTAACTGAAGTTGTTTTTGATAATTGTGATTTGTACCGCTCAGAATTTGCAAAAGCAATCGCTAACAAAGCCAATTTTCAAACGAGTTACAACTACACAATTGATCCTACCAAAACAAAAATTAAGAAAGCCCTGTTTTCTTTAGAAGGAGTCAAAGGATTGCTTTATAAACATGATATTACAGTTCAATAATTATAACAACTATAATTATTGAACTGTAAAATATTATCCATGAATGGTTTCGCTCTTACCATAATTTGCAATCACCGAAGCTTCAAATTCAATCCACTCACGCCATCTTTTTTCTACGTCAATTCCGGTTCCGTATTTTCTTGCATAGGTAATAAAAGTAGTGTAATGTCCTGCTTCACTTTCCATTAAATCCCTATAAAAAACAGACAATTCTTCGTCTTGTATGTTTTCAGAAAGTACTTTAAAGCGCTCACAACTTCTAGCTTCAATCATAGCGGAGAACAGTAATCGTTCTACTAAACTAGAAACGCGGCTCCCATTACCATTCTTTTTCATGTACAAATACAATTCGTTTACATAATCGTCTTTGCGTTCACGACCTAATTTAAGTCCACGTTTGATAATAATATTATGAACTTGTTCAAAATGATCAATTTCTTCTTTGGCTAAAGCCAAAAGATCCTGAACTAAATCTTGATGTTCTGAATTATTCGTAATAATTGTAATCGCATTAGTAGCGGCTTTTTGCTCGCACCAAGCGTGATCGGTCAATATTTCTTCAATATTTTTTTCTACTATATTTACCCATCTAGGATCCGTTGGCAATTTTAATCTTAGTACAGACATAGTTTTAATCTTAAATTTATAAAGTAATAAAGTCGAAAATCAAACTCAAAAAAGAACAGATTAATGTCTTTTTCAGGCTATTGACTTTCGACTTTAAAAATTTTGAACTATTTGTTAATATACAAAAATAGCTCTTTCGCTCATCATTTCGTTTACTTCATTAGCAACTGCTTCGATAACGTCTTCATTGGTAGGATCTACTAAAACTCTGTCGATTAAATCAACAATAGTTTCCATATCTGCTTCTACAAGACCACGAGTAGTAATTGCTGCAGTACCAACACGAATTCCTGAAGTTACAAATGGAGATTTGTCATCAAATGGAACCATATTTTTATTTACTGTGATTTCTGCTTTTACCAATGCATTTTCAGCTTCTTTTCCAGAAATATTTTTGTTTCTTAAATCAATCAACATCATGTGATTGTCTGTTCCTCCAGAAATAATTTCGTATCCTCTTTTTACAAAAGCGTCTGCCATAGCATTTGCATTTTTTTGTAATTGTAAAGCATAGGTAAAAAACTCATCTTTTAATGCTTCACCAAAAGCAACTGCTTTTGCAGCAATGATGTGCATTAATGGTCCACCTTGATTTCCTGGGAAAACAGCAAGATCCAATAATGAAGACATCATTCTTATTTCTCCTTTTGGAGTTGTTAAACCAAATGGGTTTGGAAAATCTTGCCCCATTAAGATCAAACCACCACGAGGTCCACGTAAGGTTTTGTGTGTTGTTGTTGTTACAATATGACAATGAGGCAAAGGATCGTTCATCAAACCTTTGGCAATAAGTCCTGCAGGATGAGAAATATCAGCTAATAAAATAGCACCTACACTATCAGCGATTACTCTAAAACGCTCAAAATCCATATCGCGTGAGTAAGCCGAAGCTCCTGCGATAATTAATTTTGGTTGTTCTTTAGTCGCTATTTCTTGAATTTTATCGTAGTTTAATAATCCCGTTTCTTTATCTACACCATAAAATGAAGGCGTATATAAACGTCCAGAAAAATTTACTGGAGAACCGTGAGTTAAGTGACCACCATGAGATAAGTCAAAACCTAAGATTTTGTCTCCTGGTTTAATACAAGCATGGTAAACTGCTGTATTGGCTTGAGATCCCGAGTGTGGTTGTACATTTGCATAAGCAGCTCCAAATAATTCTTTGGCTCTATCAATTGCAATTTGTTCTACTACATCAACTACTTCACAACCTCCATAATACCTTTTTCCGGGATATCCTTCGGCATATTTGTTAGTTAATACAGAACCAGCTGCTTCCATTACTTCGTCACTTACAAAGTTCTCCGAAGCGATTAGTTCTAATCCGTGAATTTGTCTTTCTTGTTCTTCAAGAATAAGGTCAAAAATTTGTTCGTCGCGTTGCATTTTTTTGATTTTCGTTAATTTGATGCAAAAATACAAAAAAACGTTTGGTTAATAGTTAGATTATAATATATTTGATGAGTAATTTTCAACAAAATAATTAACAGAATATGCCAATAATAGCCAACGATATAAATAGAAAATCATGGATTGAAGTTCGTCCAGAGAGTGATTTCCCTATTCAAAATATACCTTTCGGTGTTTTTCTTACAAAAGAAAATGTAGTAACCGTAGGAACACGAATTGGAGATTTCGCTATTGATTTAGGAGCCTTACAACAATTAAACTATTTTGAAGGTATCGAACTTACTGATGATATGTTCATGCAAGATACTTTGAATGATTTTATTTCTGATGGTCAAAAAACATGGCGTTTGGTTCGTAACCGAATTGCAGAGATTTTTGACATTGAGAATCCAAAGTTGCAAGACAACGCAAAAGACAGAGAAATCATCATTTTCAATATGGAAGATGTAGAGATGCAATTGCCTGTACTTATTGGTGATTACACTGATTTTTACTCTAGTAAAGAGCATGCTACTAACGTGGGGAAAATGTTTCGTGACCCAGAAAATGCACTTTTGCCTAACTGGCTTCACATTCCTGTAGGATATCATGGTAGAAGTTCTACAATTGTTCCTTCAGGTATTCCGGTACACAGACCAATGGGACAAACTTTACCAAATGGTGAAACGACTCCGGTTTTTGGACCCTCTCGTTTGGTTGATTTTGAGTTGGAAACGGCCTTTATCACTACAGATGTAAATATAATGGGCGAAAATATCTTGGTAACTGAAGCCGAAGAATATATTTTTGGAATGGTTTTACTAAATGACTGGAGCGCCCGCGATATTCAGAAATGGGAATATGTACCATTAGGTCCATTTTTAGCTAAAAACTTCGCTTCCTCAATTTCTCCTTGGATTGTAACTATGGATGCTTTAGAACCTTTTAAAACCAAAGGTCCTAAGCAAGAACCAACACCACTTCCCTATTTGCAACAAAAAGGAAAACATTCTTTTGACATTCATTTAGAAGTAGCGATTCAGCCTGAGAAATCAGAACCAACTGTTATTTCGCGTTCTAATTTTAAATATATGTATTGGACTATGAGTCAGCAATTAGCACACCATACCTCTAACGGCTGTCGTGTAAACTCTGGTGATATGATGGGTTCCGGAACTATATCTGGACCGACTCCTGATAGTTATGGTTCGATGTTGGAACTAACTTGGGGCGGAAAAAATCCAATTAAATTAAATGATGGAACAGAGCGCAAATTCATTAATGATAACGATACTGTTATTATGAAAGGATATTCTCAAAACGAAAACGTTAGAATCGGATTCGGTGAAGTTTCTAGTAAATTATTACCTCCTTTTGTAAGGAAATAAATTATAGCCTTCCTAAAAAAACTCCATCAGCTTTTGCTTTTGGAGTTTTTTTTGTGCTAAAAATCAATTTTAGATTTATTGCTATAAAATTATTTTGATAACACTATTTTATATTAATAAGTTGATTTAGTGCGGTATTTTAAATTGAAAACAGGTATTGTATTCCTGTTTTAGCCCAGATAGTAATGAAAATCTTTATGCAGGAGAAGGTTCGTTTTATAGGCCTAAAAGAGCGACTAAAAGAAGCTCCTTTTGGGCCTAATAAAACTACCTGATACCAATAAAATTGTAATGGAGAGCTGGAATATGCTTTTAAAGAAATAAATAAGTCAACTTTAAATAAAGCAATAAAATAAAAACTCTAATAATTTTCCTATTTTTGGATACTCAAAAAGAGGTCCTTATTATCGAGACTTACTAAAATCTATTATTTATGAAAAAAATTACGCTCCTACTTTCCTTAATTATCCTTGCTACAGGGTGTGGAGTAAAGCAAACTCAAAATTTATTAGGTTCTGGAAATTATGATGAAGCCATTGATAATGCGGTATCTAGTTTGAGAACTAATAAAGATAAAAAAGGGAAACAAGATTATGTTTATTTATTGGAAGAGGCATTTGCAAAAGCAAAAGAGCGCGATTTAAACACGGTAAACTTACTCGTAAAAGAGGCTAATCCTGCACAATTAGAAAGGATTTATACTACTTATTTGCAACTTAACCAACGTCAGGAAAAGATAAAACCAATACTCCCTTTGAAATTATTGAGAGAAGGTCGAAATGCTATTTTTCCTTTTGAAAATTATAATAATCAAATTATTGATAGTAAAAATGCTTTGTCTGTTTACTTGTATAACAATGCAAAAAAGCTAATGACTACTACTGATAAAATGAATTTTAGAAAAGCGTATGATGACTTGGATTATTTAAACAAAATAAATCCAAATTATAAAAATGTATTGCAATTGCTAGACGAAGCTTTGTTTAAGGGTTCTGATTATATATCTGTTTACACTAAAAACGAGACAAATATGGTTATTCCTAATCGTCTTCAAAATGATTTATTAGATTTTAGCACGTTAGGGTTAAATGACAAATGGACCGTTTATCATAGTACAAAGCAAAAAGGAATTAATTATGATTATGGTTTACTTATTAATTTTAGAGAAATTTATATTTCACCAGAGCAAATTAAAGAGAAGGAATTTACAAAAGAGCGCATCATCAAAGACGGTCTAAAAAAACTAATTGATGCCAACGGAAAAGAAGTAGTAGATGATAAAGGAAAAGTAGTTATGGTTGATAATCTGCGAACTGTAACGGCAAGTATTTATGAATACCGACAATTTAAATCCTGCCAAATTACAGCTAAAATTGATTATATAAACCTTAAAAGCAACCAATTATTGAAAACGTTTCCGATAACAAGTGAATATGTTTTCGAAAATATTTACGCTACTTACAAAGGAGATCGACGAGCATCTGATGATAATTATTACTCTTATTTTGATAAAAAACAAGTGTCTTTTCCTAGTAGTGAGCAAATGATTTATGATACAGGTGAAGATTTGAAAGCTAAAATTAAAGGCATTGTAACTCAAAATAGGTTTAGAAATCAATAAAAATATTTAATCAAATTAAAGCTAACTCCTTGACAATAAAATGTCAAGGAGTTTTTTTTAAATAAAAAGTAACAATATCTTATTTTTTTGTTACAAAAGATAATTGTAGACTCGTATTTCAAAAAATTATGTACTTTTGCACCGATGAATAACAACAATATAAATATAACTCCTATCTCACGGACAAACAGACCTACGGCTTCACCCGAAGTACGGACACTATAACTATAGTTTCCAGCAGTAATCTGTAATATTTTTATTCATTTTTCATTTTTTCGTTTTGAAATCAACCTTATTTTGTATTGGAGTATTAGCTCCGATAACTACTTGTAATTTATTGGCTTTATGCTGTAATTTAATGTATTGCTCTCTGATCAATATTTTCTTTATAGCACTAAATTCTTGTGAAAGTTTATTTCAAAAAACAAATCCTAGTATATTTTTTAACTACAAATTCAACTCTTGAAATGAACATTTCTATCCTTGTAACTGATGAAAATCACTATAAATATGCGCAAGAAATATGCGATACTATTGAATTATCTGCCTTACTGAGAGGTACTGGAATTGCTAAAAGAACGCCAGAATACATCCAGAAAAAGATGGAAAGCAGCGATGCGGTCATTGCATTAGTTGATGGCAAATTTGCTGGTTTTTGCTATATCGAAAGTTGGGAACACGGAAAATTTGTAGCACATTCAGGATTAATTGTTCATCCTGATTTTAGAAACTTAGGCTTGGCAAAAAAAATCAAATCATTTGTATTTGATTACTCCTTGAAAAAATATCCCGAAGCAAAGGTTTTTGGTATTACAACAGGTTTAGCAGTCATGAAAATCAATTCGGAATTGGGTTATAAACCGGTACCATTCTCTGAATTAACTACTGATCCAAGTTTTTGGAAAGGATGCCAAACTTGCACCAATTATGAAATTTTAAAAAGTAAAGATAACAAAATGTGTTTGTGTACTGGAATGCTTTACGACCCAAAAGAAAAACCTAAAAACCCACCAAAACATCCGTTTAATGTCCGGATATGGAATCGTTTAAAAAAAATAAAGCAAGCCTTGTTCTTAGAGGATTAATTCCCTCTACAAAACGAAAAAATTCAAAAATTTAAATAAAAAATAATACTCTTTAGACAAACGAACACCGATTTTAAATCAAATGTATTAGAGAGAAAAAAATGAAATCATGAAAAAAGTTGTATTAGCCTATAGCGGAGGATTAGATACCTCCTATTGTTTAAAATATCTAAAAAATGAAAAAGGATACGAAGTTCATACTGTACTTATAAATACAGGAGGATTTGATGAGGAGGAACTGGCCGCAATCGAAGAAAGAGCTTACGATTTAGGAAGTGCACAACACGTTAACTTGACTATTGTTGATAAATACTATGACAAGGCCATTAAGTATTTGATTTATGGAAACGTATTAAAAAACAACACTTATCCATTATCAGTAAGTGCAGAACGCGTTTTTCAAGCTATTGAAGCCATTAAATATGCGAAATCTATTGGTGCAAGCGCTATAGCTCACGGAAGTACTGGAGCAGGAAATGATCAAATCCGTTTTGATTTAATTTTTCAAACCATTGCTCCCGAAATTGAGATCATCACTCCTATTAGAGATTTAAAATTATCGAGACAAGAAGAAGTTGATTATTTAGCAAAAAATGGGGTTCATTATTCTTGGGAAAAAGCACAATATTCAATTAATAAAGGGCTTTGGGGAACTAGTGTTGGCGGAAAAGAAACGTTAACTTCGTCAAAACCATTACCGAGCGAAGCTTATCCGTCGCAATTACAAAAAGAAGGAGAAGAAAAAGTAACTTTAGAATTCCTAAAAGGAGAATTAGTTGCTATAAATGGTAAAAAAGACAAACCTTCTAATAATATTGTAGCTCTAGAAAAACTAGCAAATGCTTATGCAATTGGTAGAGACATTCACGTAGGTGATACTATTATCGGAATAAAAGGAAGGGTTGGTTTTGAAGCTGCTGCTCCTTTAATTATTATCAAAGCACACCATTTATTGGAGAAACATACTCTCGGAAAATGGCAACAATATTGGAAAGAACAATTAGGAAACTGGTACGGAATGTTATTTCATGAAGGCCAGTTTTTGGATCCTGTAATGAGAAATATCGAAACTTTCCTTGAAGAAACTCAGAAAACAGTAAATGGAACGGTAACAGTTTCATTGAAACCGTACCACTTTTCATTAGACGGAATTGAATCCGAAAATGATTTAATGAATACTAATTTCGGTCAATACGGCGAAATGAATAATGCTTGGACATCTGATGATGCAAAAGGATTTATTAAGATTTTAGGAAATGCCCAAAACATATTTTCGTCTGTAAATAATGAAAACTATAATTAATTAACTTTTGTAACAATTTAAATTTAAAACTATGAAAATTAAATTAGCTTTTTTAATCCCTTTATTTCTTATTTTTTTAGGATGTAGTAGTGATGACAAACTTGAAAAAGAGACATTAAAAAATATTACTTATGAAGTTTTATTATTTGAATATACTCCTGATACTGGTAATAATACATCTAGGTTTCGCTATCAAATAAAGTTTAATAATCCTAATAATGTTGCAGTAAGAGGAAATTATAAAATAACATATGACGCCGATGGACTTATTTTAACTCCCATCAGAAAAGTACCCAACGACGATCCTTACGATAAAATTGAAGCAAACTCCTTTTATATTGCTAGTTATGATGTTGAAAGTGCTCTTAATCCAACTTTAGGAACATTGAAGTCAATAAAATTTGTATCCGCTGAATTCGTTCTTGCGATTGATTAAAAATTAAAAGATTTCTTGTGAAATCTTAAAAAACACAAAAATATGATTAATATCGGAATAATTGGAGGTTCAGGTTATACAGCAGGAGAGTTAATTCGAATTCTGATGTTTCACCCGAATGCCAAATTAGATTTTGTTTACAGCACAACAAACGCAGGAAAACCACTTTCGGTAGCACATAATGATTTGTTGGGCGATATCGAAATGGATTTTACCGATACTGTGAATCCAAATGTAAATGTGCTATTCTTATGTTTAGGCCATGGTAAATCGAAATCCTTTTTGGAACAAAACCAATTGGCAAGCCATACTAAAATCATCGATTTAGGAAATGATTTTCGTTTGCTAAAAGATAAAGAGTTTAATGGAAAATCATTTGTTTACGGATTACCTGAATTGAATAAATCTGATATTAAAAATGCTCAGTTTATTGCTAATCCAGGTTGTTTTGCAACTGCCATTCAATTAGCGCTATTGCCTTTGGCAGAAGCCAAATTATTGCATAATGATGTGCATATTAATGCTACAACAGGAAGCACAGGAGCTGGAGTTTCTCCTTCTGAAACGACACATTTTAGTTGGAGATCCAATAATATGTCGCATTATAAAGCTTTTGATCACCAACATTTGGGAGAAATAAATCAAACTGTCAATCAATTACAATCAGAATATAAAGACGAATTGATTTTCGTTCCTAACAGAGGAGATTTTGCTAGAGGAATTTTTGCCACTTTATACACTACAGTAGAAGAAAGCTTAGAAGATATAGTAGCAAAATATGAAGCTTTTTATAAAGACCAACCTTTTGTAACGGTAACGACTACTGGGATTAATATGAAACAAGTAGTACAAACCAATAAATGTATTATTAGCTTAATGAAAAAAGGCAACCGCTTACTGATTACTTCCATTATTGATAATTTAGTAAAAGGAGCCTCTGGACAAGCGATACAAAACATGAATTTAATGTTTGGTTTAGCGGAAAGTACCGGATTGCATTTGAAACCATCAGGGTTTTAATCACCTAATCCCCAAAGGAGTAACTGAACATAATTATTGATAAAAAATTAAAAATTAAATCATAGATATTAATTTATTTTAAAAGCAACACCCCCCGTTGTTATCTATTCCCCCTCCTTCGGAGGGGGTTAGGGGGAGGAACAATATGAACTTATTTGACGTTTACCCATTATACAACATTACTCCTGTAAAAGCACAGGATTGTACCATAACAGACGAAAACGGAATTGATTATTTAGATTTATACGGCGGTCATGGCGTAATTTCTATTGGTCATACCCAACCCCATTATGTTGCTAAGTTGAAAAATCAATTGGATAAAATTGGTTTTTATTCTAATGCCATTCAGAATCCTTTACAAGTAGAATTAGCTAGAAAACTAGGAAAATTATCAGGATTAGACGATTACACCTTATTCTTATGTAGTTCTGGAGCCGAAGCCAATGAAAATGCACTAAAATTAGCTTCTTTTCACAATAATAAATCCCGTGTAATTGCTTTTGATAATTCCTTTCACGGAAGAACTTCGGCAGCAGTTGCAGTTACCGATAACAAAAAGATTGTTGCGCCAATAAATGCACAACAAGTGGTTACGTTTTTACCCTTGAATGCTATTGAATTAGTAGAAGCTGAACTAAAAAAAGGAGATGTTTCTTCTGTAATTATCGAAGGAATTCAAGGTGTTGGAGGTTTAGACCAAGGAACAACGGAGTTTTTTCAAGGCTTAGAAAAAATATGTGCGACTTACGACGTTGTTCTGATTTTAGATGAAGTACAATCGGGATATGGAAGAAGTGGAAAGTTTTTTGCTCATCAACATCACAATATCAAAGCAGATATTATTTGCATAGCCAAAGGAATGGGAAATGGATTTCCTATTGGAGGCATCTTGATTGCTCCAAAATTCAAAGCAAGCTATGGACTTTTAGGAACCACTTTTGGCGGAAACCACTTGGCTTGTG
Organism: Flavobacterium pygoscelis; assembly: GCF_023162025.1. Classification (NCBI taxonomy): domain Bacteria; kingdom Pseudomonadati; phylum Bacteroidota; class Flavobacteriia; order Flavobacteriales; family Flavobacteriaceae; genus Flavobacterium; species Flavobacterium pygoscelis. The sequence continues at coordinate 123,725 of NZ_JALNUB010000002.1, forward strand.
CTGCTGCAATAGCAGTGTTGGATGTGATTGAAAGCGAGAAATTAATGGATAACGTAAATGCTATTTATGCCTACTTTTTAGAAGCAATGAAACAAGTTCCAGAAGTAATCCAGGTAAAAGGACGAGGATTAATGTTGGGTGTAGCGTTTAATTTTGACGTAAGTGGGCTTCGTAAAAAAATGATTACTGACAAACATATTTTTACAGGAAATGCTAACAATAAAAACTTATTAAGAATCCTTCCACCATTGACAATCAACAAGGAAGATATCGATACTTTTATCATCGCTTTAAAAGAATCTTTAAAAGAAGTTAATTAAAAATCTAAATTAAATTGATTATTTAGACATTAAATAAAGACATCATTTCTACTAAAAAAAATTAAAATACATTTTAAAAAATCAAATCTAAAAATCGACTCATAGATTTAATCGAGGTAGGTTTTATTTAAATTAAAAAGGTCTTTTATAAATTAAGATTACTCCAATTAAACTTTCAAATCATGAACTACACTACAATACAAAATATCGATTCACTCAGCAAATGGGTAAAACAAGCGTTAAAAATCAAGAAAAAACCATTAAAAAACAAAAAGTTAGGCAAAGACAAAACCTTAGGAATGTTATTTTTTAATTCGAGTTTAAGAACCCGTTTAAGCACTCAAAAAGCAGCGCTAAATCTAGGAATGAATGTAATGGTAATGAATTTCACAAACGAAGGTTGGACACTTGAGTTTGAAGATGGTGCTATAATGAATTCAGGCGCATCAGAACACATTAAAGAAGCTGCCGAAGTAGTTTCTCAATATTGCGATATTATTGCTGTTAGAGCATTTGCAGGATTGATAGACAAAGAAAAAGACAATGCCGAAACCGTATTATCTGGTTTTATAAAACACGCTACTGTTCCCATCATAAATATGGAAAGTGCCACTGCACATCCTTTACAAGCCTTGGCAGATGCTATTACTATGGCAGAGTACAAAACAAAACACAAGCCAAAAGTAGTGCTTTCTTGGGCGCCACACCCTAAAGCGTTACCACAAGCTGTAGCTAATTCTTTTCTGGAAATGATGCAGTTACAGGACGCGGATTTTATTTTGACACATCCACAAGGTTACGAACTAAACCCTGACATCACAAAAGGAGTTACTGTAGAATACGATCAGAACAAAGCCTTTGAAAATGCTGATTTTATTTATGCCAAAAACTGGAGTAGTTATAAGGACTACGGACAAGTCACTAATTCCGATACCAGTTGGACCATTACTGCCGAGAAAATGAAACGCACCAATAATGCAAAATTCATGCACTGTTTACCAGTAAGAAGAAATGTAATTGTAACTGATGAGGTTCTGGATAGCGAGAATTCAATTGTCATCGAACAAGCCAATAACAGAACATTTGCAGCACAATTAGTGCTACAAAAAATATTAAAAACCAAGCTAGATCCTAAGAAGGCAACAAAAAAGTCTAAAAAATAAAGAATCAAAGAATGAATTTATCATCTAAAGAATCCAAAGGTCAGCAATTGCCTCTCTCCACTTCACCAAACTCTTCTTTTTTAGACGAGCTAAGTATTGTAAAAATTGGAGGAAACATTATTGATAATCCAGTAGAATTGGCTACATTTTTAATCGTATTTTCAAAAATTAAAGGACCTAAAATACTGATTCATGGCGGTGGAAAATCAGCAACAAAAATGGCTGAAAATCTTGGATTAAAGCCAAAGATGATTGATGGCAGACGTATCACAGACGCGCCGATGCTTGATGTTGCTGTGATGGTTTATTCAGGACAGATAAATAAAAACATTGTTGCACAACTGCAAGCGAACAACTGCAATGCGATGGGTTTCTCCGGTGCAGACGGTAATCTAATTCAATCTGAAAAAAGAAATGATCCAACTATTGATTATGGTTTTGTTGGGGATATAAAATCGGTAAATAGAACGCTTTTAACCAATTTTCTAAACAACACAATTGTTCCTGTATTTTGCGCGATAACGCATGACGGAAAAGGACAATTATTAAATACCAACGCAGATACCATTGCAAGCGAATTAGCTATTGCATTATCAAAAACATTCAACGTGACTCTAAATTATTGTTTTGAAAAACCTGGCGTTTTATTGGATGCTGATGATGACAAATCCCTAATTATAAGTATCAATGAAGAACTATATTCTAAACTAAAAGAAGAAAAAGCAATACATTCTGGCATGATTCCCAAATTAGAAAACTGTTTCAATAGCTTAAAAAAAGGAGTTACTAATATAAAAATTGGTCATCACAGTATGTTACAAAATACTGATTGTGCTGGAACAACAATTAAGCTATAAAAGACGAAAAGCATATTTTAAAAATAGCGTCATCGCAACTAAACCGTAAACTATGAAAACTATAGAAAACCTAACACAACAAGCGATTACACTATTAAAAAAAATGATAGAAACGCCTTCTTTTTCTAGCGAAGAAGATAAAACAGCGCTTTTAATCGAAAATTGGTTTACACAAAACGAAATCCCTTTTAAAAGAGAAAATAATAATGTTTGGGCTTTCAATAAACATTTTGACGAAACTAAGCCCACGCTATTACTGAATTCGCATCACGATACCGTAAAACCAAATCAAGGCTATACGAACGATCCTTTTCAAGCTTTTGTACAAGACGGTAAATTATTTGGTCTCGGAAGTAATGATGCAGGCGGTTGTTTAGTTTCCTTGCTCGCTACTTTTGTGTATTTCTACGCTACTGAAAACTTGCCCTATAATTGTGTCATCGTAGCATCTGCAGAAGAAGAAAGCAGTGGTAAAAACGGGTTGAATAGCGTCTTGAAACATTTACCAAAATTAGATTGTGCCATTGTGGGGGAACCAACTTTAATGCAATTGGCCATCGCCGAAAAAGGCTTACTCGTTCTTGATGTCGTTATAAAAGGCACAGCAAGTCACGCTGCACACCATAATCCTGACAATCCAATTTATAATGCAGTTCCAGTTATAGAATGGTTTAACAGTTATAAATTCGATAAAATATCCGAAATTTTAGGTCCTGTAAAATTGACTGTAACTCAAATAAACGCCGGAAAACAGCATAATGTTGTTCCATCACAATGCGATTTAGTGGTCGATATTAGAGTAAATGATTGTTATACTAACACCGAAATTTTAGAAACAGTCAGAAATCACATCTCGGCCGAAGTAAATCCTCGTTCCATGCACTTAAATGCTTCTTCTATTCCTACAAATCATGGTTTAGTAAAAGCCGGAATAGCCTTGGGAAGAACAACTTATGGCTCTCCCACCCTTTCAGATCAGTCGGTTTTGACTTGTCAATCCTTAAAACTAGGTCCTGGCGAAACGTTGCGGTCACACTCAGCAAATGAATTTATTTACCTCAATGAAATTGAAGAAGGAATTCAATTGTACATTAAAATACTAAGCGATTTCTTTCAACAGTAATTTTTTCTGGAGCTATTTCCTGCTATCCGCTACAATCTTTTTTTCGGTAAAAACCTCAAAAAAGGATTTTCACTGCTATCAGGGCTAGGTTTTAGTCAAACGAGAACTTTTTTAGTTTCTAAAATCGTTAAAAAATCAAATTAAAAAAATAATAAATTGCTTCAAACTACTTTTAAGTAAATAGTAGTTGAATCGAAAATAATAACATTATGAAACTTTGGGAAAAAGGAATACCAACAGATAAGCAAATCGAACAATTCACAGTTGGAAACGATAGAGAATTAGATTTGGTTTTAGCTAAATACGACGCATTAGGCTCTATCGCACATGCAAAAATGTTAGGAGAAATTGGTCTGCTAACACAAGCGGAAACAGTTTCTTTAGTGGTGGCTTTAGAAGCAATTATCAAAGACATTGAAAACGGAAACTTTGTAATTGAAGATAGTTTTGAAGACGTACATTCAAAAATCGAATATCTATTGACACTAAAACTAGGCGATGCTGGCAAAAAAATTCATACCGCACGTTCTAGAAATGATCAAGTTTTAGTAGATGTAAACTTATATCTAAAAGACGTTATTATAGAGCTAAAAGTGCAAGTAAAACAACTATTCGACTTGTTAATGCAATCCGCAGAAAAATATCAAAATATATTATTGCCCGGTTATACACATTTGCAAATTGCTATGCCATCGTCATTCGGAATGTGGTTTTCTGCTTATGCTGAAACATTAATTGATGATATTACAATGCTAAACGCAGCATTAAAAATCGTAGACCAAAATCCATTAGGATCTGCTGCGGGTTACGGAAGCTCCTTCCCTATTAATAGAACGTTTACAACTCAGGAATTAGGTTTTGAAACCTTAAAATACAATTCGGTTGCAGCACAAATGAGCCGTGGAAAATCAGAAAAAACAGTTGCTTTTGCTATGAGCAGCGTGGCTGCAACCTTGTCAAAATTAGCAATGGATGTGTGTTTGTACATGAGCCAAAATTTTGATTTTATCAGTTTACCAGCACATCTAACCACAGGTTCTAGCATCATGCCACACAAGAAAAATCCAGATGTATTTGAGCTCATTCGTGGCAAATGCAACAAAATTCAAGCCTTGCCTTATGAAATAACTTTAATCACAAATAACCTACCAAGTGGCTATCACAGAGATTTACAATTGCTAAAAGAAGGATTATTTCCAGCGATTCAAAATTTGAAAGCTTGTCTAGACATTGCTCTATTTTCGATAAAAGATATCAAAGTAAAAGAGCATATCCTAGAAGATAAAAAATACGATTATTTGTTCACCGTAGATTCTTTAAATGAGATGGTTGTAGCCGGAATACCTTTTAGAGATGCCTATAAAAGTGTTGCAGAACAACTCGAAAACGGCACTTATACTTCACCAAAGGAAACTAGACATACTCATGAAGGTAGTATTAACAATTTGTGTTTAAATGAGATTAAAGAAAAAATGAAAGCCAGCTTTTAATTAAAAATATAGGTAATGTAATACTTCACAATTGTCAGAAAAATATTTCTTAATAATCATTAATATTACACATAATTTTCTTACGTTTGCAAAAAAAATAAAAAACATGAAATTACATTACAAAATTATTTTATTCCTAAGCTTATCATTAGCATTAAACAGTTGTTCAAAAGATGATTCTTCGGCTGATGAAGTTCAAAAAGACAATTCAACCTTAAAAACATTTAAAGACGTTAAATTCTCTTTAGATTTTACTGAAGGTTTTGATGCAGGAAGATATTTTTCGACAGAATTAGGTAAATCTTATAAAAAGTCACAAATTGATGCAACTATTTTACCAAAAATAGATGTTGTTTTTTATAGCGGAAGTTTTTCTTTTAACTATTTTGTGAGCCCAAGTAATGTAGAATACGGAATAAAAAATGGGGCTACCACACTTTACATTAATTACCAAAGAGAGCAACTTACTTTAGAACAATTTAATAAATTAGAAAAAGGTTCGGATCTTGATGCAATCAAAGTCGATGCTGATGATAACAAATCATTTCCTGATAGCTATGTTCCAAATGTTGTGTTGTTCAAAAATGCAGCTGGAAAAAAAGGAGCTATTTACATAAAATCAGTACAAAGAGTTGGGTATGATCCAAAAATTGTTGTGGATATAAAAATTCAGAAATAAAATAAATAATTATTTTAAAACTGGAAAAAACCAATATTTCGCTTGTGAAATATTGGTTTTTTTATGCCTAATAATTACCTAAACTCAAAGGAATTAAAACAAAATGCTTTTCAATTGTAAAGGAATAGTAGAAGTGCTTATTAATTTAGTACTAAAAATTCTATATATTTGAGAAAAATCTTAATTAAAGAAAATGGTCAATTTCGAAGAACAGTCTGCACAAACCCTTCTAGAACATAATCAAATAACGAAGCAACAATTCGAAGAGATTAAGGATTATAGAGCGTTAAATCTATTTTCGGTTCATAATGAATTAAAGTTTTTATTATACTTATCTATTTTATTGTTCACAACAGGCGTAGGTATTCTGATTTATCAAAATATTGATACCATTGGTCATACTGTTTTGCTAGGACTGTTATTAATAATGACACTAGTTTGTTTTTATTTTTGTTTTAAAAATCATGAAGGTTTCAAAAAGGGAGAAGTTCCTTTTTCCAATCCCTTATATGATTATTTAGTACTTACGGCAGTTATTTTAAGTTGTTCGTTTGTTGGTTATTTACAGTTTCAATACGAAGCTTTTGGAACTCATTATGGATTAGCGACTATAATTCCAACCGTTATTAGTCTATTTTGCGGCTATTATTTCGATAACAAAAGTGTGCTATCTATAGGAATTACCGGAATGGCAGCTTACTTGGGGTTATCAGTTGATCCTAAACACTATTTTGAAAACGAAATGTTTAACAATCGTACTTTAAGTTATATCGGTTTAGCATTTGGATTGTTTTTATTGTTATGGTCTTTATATTCCATCAAAATAAATTTAAAAAAGCATTTTAATCTCGTTTACCTAAGTTTTTCACTGCATTTAATTGGTATTGCTTGCATTGTCAATTTGTGCGATGACTTTTGGTTTCCTGCTGGAATCATTATGGCAATTGCTGCTTATTATTTTTACAATTTAAGTTTTCAAACCAAGTCGATGTCCTTATTTATATTTACGGTATTATACGGATTCATAGGAATGAATATCTTTTTTGTTAGAATAATAGACCTTATTCATGTAGAGGACTTTTTATCGCTATTTTTAGTGTTAACTCCTTTTTACTTTATTGGATCCATACTTGGATTTATAAAACTTATTAAACATTTCAATAAAAAAACGAGCAATGATAGCCTATAACAAAACACTTTTAGACAATTTTTATCTAAACGAAGAAGTACGTGTATTAAAAAAAGCAGGCTTTATTAATCCTGAACAACAAAATACATTTGAGAAAAAACATCCTCAACTTAAAACTCAGAACAATATCTTTATGCGAATAGGTCTATTTATTTTAGGTCTATTCTTATACAGTTCGATTTGTGGAATGCTATCACTTTTGGTACTCGGTAATTCTGAAAATGAATATCTATACTTTATTTATTTCTTTGCTCTTATTGGTTTTGCTACCAAGGAATATATGTCTAAAGCACTGCTGTATTTTGGTTATGGTTTAGATGATGCATTTATATTAGGAGCTATTTCAGCCTTGCTAATTGCCGTGGGATTAACTTTCGAAAAAAATTACGATACCAATTATCTCGCTATTCTTGTTGTTATGGCAATAATATCGAGTGTTACTTATTTGCGTTATTTAAATATTACGTTAGCATTATTGGCTTGTATGGGAATAACTGCTACACTTGCCTATTCGGTATTTAATTATTTAATAATAGGAAAAACTATATTGCCTTTTGTGTTTTTATTGTATTCTGGGATTTTTTATTTTTTAGCAAAAAAAGCGCTTCAAAATCTAACTTTACCGTACTATTATCAAGGATTAAAGCTTGCACAAGGATTTTGTCTCATTTTATTTTATCTCGCTGGCAATTATTATGTAGTTAGAGAACTGAATGCATCTTTATCTGAAAGTTATTTTGAAGGAGGAAGCCCAGAAATTCCTTTTGCCCTACTGTTTTGGGCTTTTACAATAATAACCCCTATCGCCTATCTCTTTTTTTCATTAAAAAACAAAGACAGAATGATGCTTTGGATTGGTTTCCTAGCCTTTTGTTTTAGTATTTTTTCTTTTAGAATCTATTATCATATTTTACCAACAGAAGTGGCTTTAAGCATTGGCGGATTATTGTTGTTTGCTTTTACTTATTTTGCTATAAAGAAAACTAAATATAAGGAGACAGGAATTACTTTTAAAGTAGATCGTTTTACAAATCCTGATGCTTTTGCAAACCTTCAAATTATTGTCTCTGCTTCGCAATTAGGAGTAAAACCTGAAGTTAAAGTTGAAGATTCTCCTATAGAATTTGGTGGAGGTGGTTTTAGCGGAGGCGGATCTAGTGGTGAATTTTAAAATAACAAAACCGCATTTCATAAATCTATATTCAAATAAATTTATGAAATGCGGTATCCTTTTTTAGTATGAAACTAAACTTGCTTAACTAATGCTTCTGCATCAATATCACTATGCGAAACATGATAAACCGCTTTCCCTTGATTGATTAAAATCAATTGTGGTGATTGATGCGTTACACCAAAACGACTCGCTATTTCATTAGAAACATCGCGATGGGCTATCAAGTCTAAAAAATAAAGCGTAACTTTATCTGAGCTATCAAACTCATTTTCAAACTGTTTCAAGGCCATCCTACTTATACTGCATCGCGTACTGTGTTTAAAAATAGCGACTGGTTTTTCGTTGGATAACGCACTAATTTCATTTAACTGTCCTAAATCTGTTAGTTCAATCCAATCGATTTTACTTTCTTTTGAATCTTTTTCCTCTGAACTGCTAAAAATATTTTTAAAAAAGCTCATAATTGTCTTGTTTTAAGTCAATTTGACATTTTAATATGATAAAAATCATGAAAATTCTGTCATTTTGTCTGTATTATTGTGATGGAATATAAATTGAATACTAGTTTTCAAAGTTAATCAAATTACAACAAAACCATATAAAATCATGAACATAAATAAATTTACTATTAAGTCGCAGGAAGCCATTCAGCTTTCTCAACAATTGGCGCAAAGCCATGGGCAACAACAAATAGAAAATGAACATATTTTCAAAGCAATTTTTGAAGTCGATGAAAATGTTGCTCCTTTTATACTTAAAAAACTCAATGTAAATGTGCCTTTATTTATCCAAATATTGGATAGTACGATTCAGAGCTTTCCAAAAGTTTCTGGTGGTGAAATAATGCTGTCTAGAACAGCAAATACAACGCTTAATGAAGCAGAAATTATTGCTAAGAAAATGAATGATGAATTCGTTTCTATTGAGCATTTAATTTTAGCCATTTTTGATTCAAAGACTAAAGCGGCACAAATATTAAAAGACCAAGGTGTAACTGGCAAAGGACTAAAAGCAGCAATTGAGGAATTGCGTAAAGGAGAAAGAGTAACCTCTGCATCTGCTGAGGAAACCTATAACTCGCTAAATAAATACGCTAAAAACTTAAACGAATTAGCTCGAAATGGAAAACTTGATCCCGTTATTGGTCGAGATGAGGAAATACGTCGTGTGTTGCAAATTCTAACTCGTAGAACCAAGAATAACCCAATGTTAGTCGGAGAACCAGGAGTTGGTAAAACGGCTATTGCAGAGGGTTTAGCACATCGAATTGTAGATGGTGATGTTCCGGACAATTTGAAAGATAAAATTGTTTATTCGCTGGATATGGGAGCGCTGATTGCGGGTGCTAAATTCAAAGGGGAATTTGAAGAACGATTGAAAGCAGTCGTTAAAGAAGTTACCTCTTCAGAAGGTGATATTGTATTGTTTATAGATGAAATACACACGCTTGTAGGAGCTGGTGGTGGCGAAGGTGCTATGGATGCTGCTAATATTTTGAAACCAGCGTTGGCTCGCGGAGAATTACGTGCGATTGGTGCGACAACTTTAGATGAATACCAAAAATATTTTGAAAAAGATAAAGCCCTAGAAAGACGTTTTCAAAAAATAATAGTGGAAGAACCAGATACCGAAAGTGCCATTTCTATTTTGCGTGGTATTAAAGAAAAATATGAGACGCATCATAAAGTTCAAATAAAAGATGATGCTATTATTGCTGCGGTTGAATTATCACAACGCTATATTACGAACCGTTTTCTTCCAGACAAAGCGATTGACTTAATGGATGAAGCCGCTTCAAAATTACGCATGGAAATCAACTCTAAACCAGAAGAACTGGATGTTTTAGATCGGAAAATCATGCAATTAGAAATTGAAATCGAAGCAATCAAAAGAGAAAAAGACGAAAGCAAACTCAAAATTTTGGGAATGGATTTGGCCAATCTCAAAGAAGATCGCAACGAGATCTATGCTAAATGGAAATCTGAAAAAGATGTCGTAGATAATATTCAAGCGGTAAAAACAGAAATCGAAGACTTTAAATATGAAGCAGAACGTGCAGAGCGCGATGGTGATTATGGAAAAGTGGCTGAAATTCGCTACGGAAAAATTAAAGAGGCCCAAGAACGATTGGATGTTTTGTTGAAACAATTACAAGAAAATCAATGTGGTACTTCTTTAATAAAAGAAGAAGTTACTCGAGAAGATATTGCAGAAGTAGTGGCAAAATGGACTGGAATTCCAGTGATGAAAATGCTGCAAGGCGAACGTGAAAAATTGCTAAAACTAGAAGATGAGTTGCACCATAGAGTGGTTGGACAAGAAGAAGCAATCGAAGCTGTGAGTGATGCAGTAAGAAGAAGTCGCGCTGGTTTGCAGGATATGAAAAAGCCTGTTGGAACATTTCTTTTCCTTGGAACAACAGGAGTTGGAAAAACCGAATTAGCAAAAGCATTAGCCGAATATCTATTTGATGACGAAAATGCAATGACGCGAATTGATATGAGTGAATATCAAGAACGCCATAGCGTAAGCCGTTTGGTGGGTGCGCCTCCAGGATATGTTGGTTACGATGAAGGGGGACAATTAACAGAGGCCGTTCGAAGAAAACCATATTCTGTGATATTATTGGATGAAATTGAAAAGGCACATCCGGACACTTTTAATATTTTACTTCAAGTATTAGATGAAGGACGTTTAACGGATAATAAAGGACGTTTGGCCGATTTTAAAAATACGATTATCATTATGACTTCTAATATGGGAAGCCAAATTATACAAGATAAATTTGAGAATTTAAAAGGTAGTGTTGAAGCAGCAACCGAAGCGGCAAAAGTAGAAGTGCTGGGATTATTAAAACAAACGGTTCGCCCAGAATTTATTAATCGTATTGACGAAATTGTAATGTTCACCCCACTTACTACTGAAAATATTGCGCAAATTGTAGGTTTACAGTTAAAAAGTGTTACTAAAATGCTAGCATTACAAGGTATTATTATGGATGCTACTCCAGATGCAATTGCCTATTTATCGGAGAAAGGTTATGATCCTCAATTTGGAGCAAGACCCGTTAAAAGAGTCATTCAAAGAGAGGTACTTAACGAACTTTCGAAGGAAATTCTATCTGGTAAAATAACTACTGATAGCATTGTATTAATTGATGCGTTTGATGGCAAACTAGTTTTTAGAAATCAAACGGAATTAGTTCAATAATAATGAATTTAAAATAAAAAACTTTGCCAAAGGATTGAACTTTGGCAAAGTTTTTTTTAAAATCATCAGTCGAAAGATTGGTGATTTTTTTTTAAGTAAAATAAAACGGTTACAATCTAGAGCTATTGTAAATTATTTCAAAAATATATTCTTAAAATAGTTTATGAATTCTGTGAATCGGAATCATTACTCCTTGCTTTAAAATCACATTTTTATCAGTAACAGCCCAAACTGTAGTATCGACTACTTTTTTAGATTCGGTATCCTCAAAGAAAATTTTAATTTTTGAATGTTCTAAATTACCCAAAGATAAAGCTCTATTAATCTCGCTCAATCTAGTTTTTATTTCTTGATCATCAGTAAGAACATCTGTTTGTGGAAATTTAAGAAGCGCTACGTCTTCTTTATCAATGATGTTAAATCCGTCTGTCATAATTGTAAAAATTTAATTAATTATAAAAAATTTGCATGTTGCAAAACATAAGCTATGTTTAAGCTTTGTAATACTTCACAAAAATAGCACCTCCTTAAGTTCACTGTGCCAATTTTATATTAATTTTTATAGTAAATTAAAATCTTAAAATTTATTGTTATTATTTTTTAAATTAATTTAGAAATCTAACTTAATAGGTCTTATTTAAAAGACATTTTATTTTTATTTGAACTATTTACCTGAATAATTGGGACAACCAAAACATTTTCTATCAAGATTAAATTGATAGGTTAATGACAACTCATACACTCCACCAGTTTTTCCCATTTTTGAGGTATTCAAATCATAAGCAATACCGAGTCTTAAATGTTCGTATTGCAATCCTGTAAAAAGATTTACAGAGGTAACCAACTGGCTATTCAACCCATTTTTAGCAGGATTAGTAACCGCAGTAGCGCCAAAAAACATTTTTTCAAAAAGTATTGAGGCACCAAGATCAAGACGATTGTAACGCCCTTGTTGCATATAGTTTGATGTAACAAACATTTTGGTTGCATAAGGAAAAAACTGAACATCAATGTAATTTGCCAAAAGAAATTCATAACCCGTGCTCAATGAAAAAAAAGTATTTAAAGGTAAGTTTCCATCTTCAGAAAATGAAATATTAGGTTTATTAAGATGTTTCATAGACAATCCAATCCACATGTTATCCGTATTAAAAACCATTCCAGCACTAGCGTCAAAAAAAGTAATTTTATCGTTTCTTAAAAGTGGATCTATAGAACTTGCATTTGTTATTCCCGTTCTAATATTTATTTGATCTTCTAATAGTAAATTTTGAAAAGCAAATGATTTCAATCCAAACCCTACTTCAAGAGCAGGTCTAAAATACCAATCGTCATTAATTCTAACTCTGTAAGCGTAATTTGCATTAATTTGGGTAAAATTATATTTACTAGCATTTTCTCTTTGGTTTAAAACACTAATTCCATATCCACTAGTGATGTTTTCATTCCAAGTATTTAAAAAAGCATAGTCCGTATCAATTTTTAAATCTAAATCTGGCCACTGCTCACGATGAATAATACCAGTATATGTAGTTTCCATAAAGCCCGAAAAACCAGGATTTAAAGTTTCTGGAACTAGAAAATATTGTGTAAAAACAGGATCTTGAGCTTTTGCTTTAGAATAAATGCAAAAAGATATAATTATAAATAATAGTTTAATTTTCATTAGTTGCCCTTTTCGCTTTATTTAATTAATGTTAAAGTACCTTTTTCGATGATGGTATGATTATAAAATGTTTTAGCCGTAAGTTTAAAATAGTAATTTCCATTTTCTGCATCTAGATCCTTTACTTTTCCATTCCATCCTTTCAAAGTTTCCCCTTTTTCAGTATATACTATACTACCCCATGTGTCATAAATATCTAAAGTCATTTCTACAAAACCTAAAAAAACGGGTGAAAAAGAATCGTTTATTCCATCTCCATTTGGTGTAAATGCAGTTGGCATTTTTAGACTATATCCTTTTTCAACTTTTAATACAAGTGTTTGGGTATATTGACAACCAAAAGGGTAAGTAACCGTTTGTTTGACGGAGTAATTTCCGGTTTTAGTAAAAATGTGTTTGGGACTTTCTTCATCAGAAAAATTACCATCTCCAAAATCCCAAGAAACTTGGGTAAAGTCTCCTGTTGCTAAATTCTTGAATAAAATTGGGTCATAAATAGAATACAAACCATAAACATCATTACCATACGAACTCGTTTCAAAATTAGCTTTACCCAAAACCGGTGTATTAACATTATAAGTAATCTCTGCAGTACAACCAAAACTATCTTTAACGCTAAAAATGATCAAACCATTGTTGTTTGTATTCATTATCTCATTATTAGCACCGGTAACAGTACCATCTGACCAACTTAATTGATAGGGAGGAATTCCTCCTTTGACTTTTCCATAAAACGTCTGATGAACGTATTTTGTATTACAATCATAATCAGTCATCACATCAATAGAAGGAGTAAGTTGTTCAAAACGAATAATTTTCCATGATTCTGTTTTTTTACAGCCATTGGCATCTGTAACGATAACGGTGTAATTATTAGGTAAAAGATTTTGTAAATCTTCTGTTGTAGCATCATTGGACCATTCAAATTTAAATGGTGACTGACCACCAGTAACTATTAAATTGATTGCTCCGGTATTAGCATTTAAACAATTCAGTGGGTTTGAAACATCGGCACTTAATTCTAATTGCAAAGGTTCATTAATAATGAATGTTTGTTTGATTGTACATAATTTAGCATCTGTAATTGTTACCGAATATTTACCGGGCCCAATATTATTTCTATCTATACCAGCAGTTGGATCGTCATCCCAAACTAGTACTACTGGCGCTTTACCTCCAATTAAATTCAGTCTAATGTGAGCATCCTTTGACCCAAAACACGAAACATCTTTAACATCAGGATTGATAGTAAATATAGGAGCATTATCAATAATGATATTAAATGTTTTTTCGCAATTCAGGGCGTCTGTAATAGTAATTGCATAATCTCCCGCAGAAAGATTATTCTGTACACGTCCTGTTCCTAAATTACTCCATTTTATAAGATAAGGAACTCCTGTTGTAAAAGGAATACCTCCCTTAATATTGGTTATAGTAATAGAGGCATTGGCATCATTATAACAAGCTATTTCTGTTTTAGTATACTCTAAAAATATTTCGCTATTTTGTAATAAAATGACTTGTAAATTAGTCCTACAACCAGAATTATCGGTAACGACTAAGTCATATGTTCCAGCTGCTAAATTTGTTAAGTTTTGACTAGCACTAGAAAATCCATTTGGCCCACTCCAATTGTAAATATAATTAAAAACACCACTTGAAATTTCAGTAGCCCTACCGCCTTTTGCTTTTACATTAATTTCACCTGTATAATCTCCATAACATAAAATATTAACTTGACTTACAAGGTTCAATTCTAAAATTGAAGGTTCGATGATAGTGTATGTATTTGTAAGGGTCTCACAATTATTCTCTTCAGTGATGCTTACTTTATAAACTCCTGGAGACAAATTACCAATATTCTCTGTTGTGGCATAAGGGCTTCCGTTTTTAGTCCAAACAAAATTATAAGGCAAAGTTCCGCCTGAAGTGGTTAAATTAATATTCCCATCATTAAGTCCAAAACAACTAATATCATTTTTAAATCCAGAAAAAATAAATTTATCTGGTTCCATAACAAAATAGGATTTTGAAAAGGGACAAGTGCCATTATCGGTAATGCTTAAAGTATAGGTTCCTGGTTTAAGATTACTAAGATCTTTTTCTGTGCTGGTAAATCCATTAGGACCTGACCAAGAAAAAAGATAGGGTTTGGAGGTCGGAAATGGAATCCCTCCTGAAACATTGATGTTAATACTGGCATCATCAGATCCAAAACATTTGCTTTTTTTGATAGTCTCAGCAACCATTATTAATGGATTAACAATTATAGTAACGGTAAAGTTAGGGCCAGCACAACTCCCAGAGCTTGGAGAAACGGTATAGGTAACTGTTACTGGATTACTACTGTAATTAGTTAGTGTTTGACCAATACTGGTTACAGGATTTTTTTGTGATAAGGCACCATATATAGAACCTGATGGACTAATAATTGGATCTGACCAAGTATAAGTTGTATTTGTAGGTACATTATCAACACCATTAGTATAGGGTTGTATTAAAAAGGATCCGCCACTACAAATTTCTACTGATTTTGATTTTATGATAGGAGATAGTACTGTGTTTACTGAAAAATTTGCTGTTTTTGTTGTTGTACCACAACTATTACTAACACTAAAAATTGCTTGATAATTTCCTGTGACAGAATAATTTATTTGACCCGGATTTAATAAATTTGATGTAGATGGTGTACCTCCTGGGAAGGTCCATAAATAAGTAAGTTCACTATCGGGTGAACAACTTTGTACCACCTCACCTACAGGTGATATTGTTGCAGAATTACAATAATCTGAAATGGGTTTCAAAATAATTACTGGTGGCTGCTTAACCATTATAATTTTATTTGAATAACGATCTATTCCGCAAGAATTTCTAGTTCTCAAACTTAATTCATAGGTACCCGGTGTTATAAAATTAATAACTGGATCTTTAGAATAAGAATTCGTACCATTAGTAAAAAACCATTGCACAGGTTTTTTACCACAGTAGCTTTCATAATACCCTTTTATATCCCAAAAATAGCTTTCAGCAGCACAATTTAGGCGTGTATCTGTCGTATTTGTAATTTGCAAAGGACTGCCAGCACAAGCTTTTTCAAAGGTGAAATTTGGTTCTAATACAGGTTCTATACAAATGGTCTTTGTTGTTTTACTCGATATACCACAAGGCGTTTCAGCAAATAGAGTAACAGTATAAGTCCCTGGCGTTAAATAAGAATGAATAGGCTCAACTGCTCTTGAAAAAGCGCTTCCATCACCAAAATCCCAAGTGTACACATTGTTAGTACTGCAACCATTTGTAAACCCAGCAATTGAATTATTATGAAAAGTGACACCACTACCAACGCAAGCAATATCATTTGCATAAAAACTTACTCTAGGTACATCTAATATAATAATTGGGCCAGCAATCAAATAAGTACTGCCACAAGAAGTAGTTATTGTTATGGTTACATTGTTACCAGATGGACAATTAAAACGTGTAAAAGTATGTGGTATGGGAAAATTTTGAGAAGCCGATGGAATTAGAGAATTATAATAAGGTGAACTTTCTAAATCTTGTTGAGTGTAATTCGTAATTATTCCATCTCCATAATTCACTTGATAATTTGTATCAGAAGGGTTTAATGCCCATGAACCTATGGCAAAATCCATTGGTGCAACGGGTATACAAAAATTTGTTGTATTACCTGGTGCAATAAGAGCTCCAATTGGATTGTTAGAGTTTTTAACTACATAAGTAATTGCACTAGAACAATCATTCGTTCCAGCTCCTGTAATGATCATATTATAGGAACCTAATTTCATGTAAGTGTGCGCGCGTGGGAAAGTAACATTACTTTCTACATTCCCGTCACC
Organism: Flavobacterium pygoscelis; assembly: GCF_023162025.1. Taxonomy (NCBI): domain Bacteria; kingdom Pseudomonadati; phylum Bacteroidota; class Flavobacteriia; order Flavobacteriales; family Flavobacteriaceae; genus Flavobacterium; species Flavobacterium pygoscelis. Next base: position 140,453 of record NZ_JALNUB010000002.1, read on the forward strand.
CCAATCAATAGTATAAGACGAAATACAAGAAATAGAATTAGAAGAGTTACCTACATTAATGGTATATTTTGGATTGAGATTATTATCACCACATCTTTCAAAAGATAAATTGGATCCTGACAAAGCATTTAAATTTATAAATTTTAAATCTGGCTTTTGTTTTACCAAAATAACTTTAGTCACCGATGTACTAATCCCTTTAGCATCAGTAACCGTTAGTTTTACATTGAAATTTTGCACACCGCAACCAACCGATGTGAATGTATTAGTAGGATTAATGGCAGTAGAAGTATTGCCATCACCAAAATCCCATAAATATTTAAATGGAGCATCACCACTTACGGTTGACTTAAATAGTATTGGAGAACCAGAACAACTATTATCATTTGCAAAACTAAAAGAAACTCCTGGGGCTAAGAATGCTTTGTTATAAATTGTGTCGGCTTCTATTTTTTTTTCAATTTTTTCAACTCTTTTGCTGTTTGCAAAAATAGAGAACGCATTCAGTAACAAAAAAAGATAAGCAAGAAAATAGAGATTCCTCATGTAATAAAATTCGTTAATTTTTGGCTGTAAAAGTATATATATTTATTTATATTTTTAGGCGTAAAACTTCATTTTTTTTTAATTTTTATTATAATAAATACCATATAGGCAGTAAAATACGAATAATACATAATTATCAATAATATTATTATAAAAACAAAGAATTTAAATTTATAGTGTAAAAAATCGGTTCTGCAGAAACACTACTGGATGTTAAAAAAATTCAGTGAAGTTCAGGTGAAGTAATAAAATATTACCTTAAAAACATGTTCTCTTGTATTTAGTAGACACTATTTACATAATAAATGAGAAATGATTAGCTTCTTTCTGGAGAAAAAAAAAGCTGTTTCACAATAGGAAACAGCCTCTTTTATTTTGTAAAGCGTTCTTAAAACTTCTTTAGTATAAATATTTTAAAGCAGTAACATCATTGCTGTTGAAGGCTCCTGTTTCATTATTTCCAAAACAAGCTCTCATTAATGAAGTTGCATCATATCCTGAAGGCGTTCCTGGAATCAAGATAGCTCCCACTCCTGCAGTCCCTTCATTTGAATTTGATCCACAGCTTTGACGGCTAAACCAATCTGTATGACGTAAACCAATACTATGTCCTATCTCATGAGCTGCTACGTGTGCATTAACACCAGTACTGTAAGTATCTAAACCTGAATACAAAGTAACTGAATTAAACGGCGCACCTCCTGAAGGAAAACCTGCAACTCCGCCTGCACCACCTTGTTCTCTACGAACAACTATATTTGCTCCACTAGTACTAGAACTAAAAGTTAAACTAAATTTTAGTTCTAAATTTAAATTATTGTATCTATTTATTGCTGCTTGTAATCCTGCACGCATGTTATTGCTTAATGCAGATGCACCTGTTCCAGATAATCCTACCACCTTAATAGTTCTTGGTCCTGAAACCAAATTGTTAGTTCGGTATTGCTCTGTCGTAATACCTCCGTGAATATCCATTTTTTCCAATTGATGTTTAGTCATAATAATATCACCCTCAATCAAAAATACGTCTTCGATTGTACCGTCTAAATTAGTGTGCTTTACTACTTTTACATCTTTATTATTAAAAGATAATGCGCTAAGTTTATTTAAAACTTCTGGAGTAATTTCTGTTGCTTGTGCTTTGGCTTGATTTGACTCATCATCGTTATTACAAGATAATGCTACCAATGCTACGAAAGTCAATGCTAAAATTGATTTAATTTTTTTCATTTTTTAATGGTTATTTTGGTTAGTTAAATATTACTTTTTTCGAACGCTTTACAAAATTCAAAACGCCTAAACTAACAAATTAAAGTCATTAAAAATAAAAATTAAATTATTTTAACAAAAACAAATTTTTATTTTTGCTATTTTCAATTTAACACATATTAACTGAGATCCCAAAGAGCTAATGTTTTCTACTATTTAGCACATATTGCATCAAAAATGATCAAAAAAAATTATATTTGTTTTTATTTCAATAAAAAAATAAATAATTAATTAAAAATAAAACAAATATAAAATCATAAAATACGATGTAAAAATAAAAATTAAATTAAATTTTAACTTTTTTAATAAGAAAAAAATTATTGTTTTAGAGAAATATTTTTAGATTTTAAAGCTTTACTATAAGGTTTTACAAATATTTTAACTAAAATCAGGAGGGTATAAAAATGTTAAGATTTAGATTTTTAGAAGAAATAAATAACCCAATTTACGATGAAAACGTAGAAGATAAATCGACTATTAATTTCAAAAAAAAAGCTACTATCAAAGTAGTGCATCTATTCCAAAGTAAAATAAACAGGCTTAAAATTGGATCAATAAAATCTAAAAATGAAAACAAAATTTATATACCTGCTAATTCTAATTCATTCCATGAGCTTCTCTCAAGATTCTTCTTTTTGGAAGCATTTGATAAAGAAAGAAAGTGAAGCAAAAAATCAAAAATATTATTTTTCTACGTTAGAAAATGCGCACAAAAAATCGTGGAAAATTGTAAAAAAATTAGATTTAAATTATTGTATTATTGAAACAAAAAGTCTTTTAGATAAAAACGATTTGAAGAATATTTTGCCAGCAAATAATTTTTGGAAACTACCCGCTACTTTCAAAAGTCATGACGAAAGCAAACAATACATAGTGGCAACAGACAATATTGATGATTTAATTGATGAACTCAATGAAGCTACCATACCATTTATCAGAACAGCAACAAATAATTTAATACTAATTAAATCAAATTCTAAAAATATTAGCAAAGTCATCTCATCAAATAGTGTGTTAGCCGTTTCCAGTGAATCATTAATTCCAGTAACGGAATCTAAAATTGCAGACCAAAATTTCACTATTAATCAAATAAACAAAGCAAATTATAATTTCCCTACACTATTAGGAGAGAATGAAATTATTTCTATAAAAGACGAATTTTTAAACATAAATGATATCGACTTACTAAATAAACTTGTTCCTTCCAGTATTCAGTCGACAAAACTCTCTGATCATGCAACTGCCATGGCTACCATTGTTTCTGGATTGGGAAATAGCTCTATTTTAGGAAAAGGAGTAGCACAAAAATCAAAAATACAGTCCTCAGATTTTTTAAAAATTTTTCCGGACGATCTATCAACTTTACAAGGAGCTACTACACAAAATCATTCGTATGGAACCGAAATTGAAAATTTTTATGGATCATTAGCAGCAACATATGATGAGCAATTATTTACAAACCCTTTTCTCACTCATCTTTTTTCATCAGGAAATAGAGGTGCTGAAGGTTTCAAAAGTCTCTCCGGAAATTTTAAACAGTCAAAAAATAGTATAGTTATAGGTTGCATTGACCAATATGAAAAAATCATGTCTTTTTCGTCAAAAGGTCCTGCTTATGATGGCAGAATTAAGCCGGAATTAGTCGCCTACAGTACGCAAGGCACTTCAAATGCTACAGCACTTACATCTGGCATTGTGACCTTACTAAAAGAACATTTTAAGAACATCACAAATGCACCTTTAAATAACGCTTTAGCAAAAGCTATTTTAATTAATAGTGCTAAAGATCTAGGTCCTAAGGGTCCTGATTATACATATGGTTACGGCAGCATTGATGCGGACAAATCTTTAAAAACAATTAGTGAGAACAGATTTATAATTGGTAACATCAATCATAATCAGCGTAATTTGCATAACCTTACTATACCACCAGCAACCAAAAATGTTAAAATTACATTGGTTTGGAACGATATGCCTGCAGCTATAAATAGTGCATTTAGTTTAGTAAATGACCTCGACTTAGAGCTGATTTCAGCTAATAAAACGGTTTATTTACCATATATCTTAAATCCTAATTCTCCCCAGGAATTAGCAGTTACGGGAAGAGATAACCTTAATACAATTGAGCAAATAATAGTCACCAATCCCATTGCTGGAATTTACTCAATTGGTGTAAGTGCAAATTTATTATCTAATTTGTCTCAAGATTACAGTATAGCTTATGAATTTGAATTAGAAAATAAATTCGAATGGAACTATCCCGTTAGAACTGATAATTTTCCGTTTGATGGTAAAACAATTTCTCCTTTTAAATGGGATTCTACTTTGTCAGGGAAAACAGGCCAATTAGCAATTAGTTATAATGAGGGACAGTCATGGGAAACAATAGCTACAGAAGTCAATTTAGAAAAAGAACAATTTGAATATTCACCTACCGAACAAAAGTATGCCGAAGCACGATTAAAAATGACTGTAAATAATGTTGATTATTTATCAGATCTTTTTACAATTTCGTATGATTTAAATATAAATTCCAGTTTAGTTTGCGACGGAACTACAGAAATAAATTGGAATAAGCCGACTGATGTTAATTTATTCAATATTTATAAATTAATAGGCGATCATTTACAATTCACAGAGCAAATATCTGGTTCAACCTACCACTATACCGATGGAAAAAACTACACAGTTACTCCAGTATTTGGCAAAAGTGAAGGAATTAAAAGTCAGTCAACATTAGTCTACGAGTCTAATTCAAATTGTTATTTTAAATTAGCTGCAGCAGAAGTTTATGAAGAAAATAAAGTAAAAATTGACGTTGGTCTCTTTAGTATATTTAATATTAAAAAGATCGATTTAATTAAAATTATTAATTCATCTGAAATAATAATTGCCACCAATAGCAATGTGAGTTCAAAGGACTTTTATCTTTTGGATGAAAATCCAATAAAAGGCAATAATCAGTATAAGATAAAATTAACGCTAATGAATAATACGATAATAAACTCAACCACAATTAATACCAATTATTTAGCTAACAGTTTATTTTTAGTAACTCCTACTCTAGTACGAAAAAATGAAAGTCTTTACATAGAAGCTAAAAATGAAGAACAATTTTTATTTTACTTATATAATTTAACTGGGCAAAATGTGATTACAACTCCTCTTCTTTCAAAAATCAGCAGTGTACCGCTCAACGATATATTTGCTGGAATATATATCTATAAAATAGTAACCAAAAAAGGTCAAATTGAAACGGGAAAAATTATAATTATGTAATTATAAACTAAGTTAGAAAAAGCTATAAAAATAATTAAACTATACAAAATTAGATTGCATTTTTATCGTCCTATTACTATAATTGATTTTATTTATACCCTACTTAAATTAAAGTACAAAACAGATAAAATTAGTACTAACAAAAATCCTGCATTTAAACTTATGACTAAACAAAAAATCTCATGAGCGAGATTTAGAAAATTTACTTGTGCCTTTCTCTTTTTTTTCTATTAAAATAATGCAATCAGAGCTAAAAAATTTAATGATTTATATAAATTTTGCAAAGGCTAGATTAACTGTTAGCGCGATCATAAAAATAAAAAGTAATATCAAATTAAAACTCTATACTTCCGTAAAGTATTATATCGAGATTTTACATAAAAATTTAGACCTGCCTAAGTTTTAACAAAAGTATTTTAAAGGTTTTTTCTTAGTAAAATCATTTCAACAACATAAAAAACATATTTTCTTATCCTTATAAAATTCACTATTTTTGCAGTTAAATATTTTAGTCATGCCAAACAAAAAATACAAAATAGCAGTCATTCAATTGAACCTAAATGATATTGCCGAAAACAACTTAAAAAAATGCATAAGCTGGGTTCGTGATGCTGCCAAACTTGGTGCCGAAGTAATTTCGTTACCCGAATTATACAGCAGTCATTATTTTTGTCAAAGTGAGGATGTAGATAATTTTGCTTTAGCAGAGCCACTTTACAGTACTTCGTTTATAGCTTTTAGCGCTTTAGCAAAAGAATTAGGTGTGGTAATTATTGTTCCTTTCTTCGAAAAAAGAATGGCTGGAATTTATCACAATAGTGCTTACATCATTGATACAGATGGTTCTGAAGCAGGTTTATATCGTAAAATGCATATTCCAGATGACCCACATTTTTATGAGAAATTCTATTTCACCCCTGGAGATTTAGGTTTCAAAACAATCCCTACACAAAAAGGAAAAATTGGAACATTAATTTGTTGGGATCAATGGTATCCTGAAGCAGCAAGATTAACTGCGCTTAAAGGTGCTGAGGTTTTATTTTATCCTACTGCTATTGGATGGCATCCACAAGAAAAAGAACAATATGGCGAAAACCAGTATGGCGCTTGGATGAACGTTATGAAAGGTCATGCAGTTGCGAATGGAGTTTATGTTGCTGCTGCAAACAGAATTGGTTTAGAACAATATTTACCTGATACAGCTGGAATTCAGTTTTGGGGCGCTTCTTTTATAGCAGGACCTCAAGGAGAAATCTTAGCACAAGCTTCACATGATAAAGAGGAAATCCTTATTGCAGAAGTTGATTTGGATTTACAAGAAAACGTACGTCAGAACTGGCCCTTTTTTAGAGACCGAAGAATTGACGCTTTTGGGGATATTACAAAAAGAGCAATCGACTAATTATGAGTACAACTAACAGAAGATTTCCTGCTGAATGGGAAAAACAACAAGGTGTTTTACTTTGTTTTCCTCACAATGGTAATGATTGGCCTGGGAAATATGAAGCCGTTAAATGGGCTTTTGTAGAATTTATTAAAAAAGTGGCTTCTTTCGAGTCTGTTTTTTTAGTTGTTGCAGATGAGAATCAAAAAGAAAAAGTCAATATAATGCTTGAAACGGCTCATGTTGTATTGACTAATGTTTCCTATATCATTCAGAAAACCAATAGAAGTTGGATGCGTGATTCAGGTCCTATTATTGTTAAAAACGGAAATGAAAGAGAAGCATTAAACTTTAATTTTAATGGTTGGGCAAAATATAAAAACATTCAATTAGATAAACATGTTCCTGCTACTGTAGGCGAGTTTCTAAATATTCCTGTTACGCAAGTAATGTACAAAGGAAAACCCGTAATTGTAGAAGGTGGCGCTATTGATAGCAACGGAAGAGGAACTTTATTAACTTCCGAAGAATGCTTGATGCATCCAAGTATTCAGGTTCGAAATCCAAATTTCACCAAACAAGATTATGAAGCTGTGTTCAAAGAATATCTGGGTATCACAAATGTAATTTGGTTAGGTGATGGAATTGAAGGAGATGATACACACGGACATATTGATGATTTATGTCGTTTTGTAAACGAAGACACTATTGTTACAATCGTGGAAACAGATCCAAAAGATCATAATTACAAACCTTTGCAAGACAACTTAAAAAGGTTACAAAATGCCAAATTAGAAAATGGTAAATCACCTATAATTGTAGCTTTACCAATGCCAAAACGTTTGGATTTTGAAGGATTGCGTTTGCCGGCTAGTTACGCTAATTTCTTAATTTTAAACAATTGTGTTTTGGTTCCTACTTTCAACGATTCAAATGATCGAGTAGCTTTAAACATACTTTCAGAATGTTTTCCTGATAGAGAAGTTATCGGAATTAGTTGTACTGATTTTATTTGGGGTTTTGGTACTTTACACTGTTTAAGCCAACAAATTCCAGAATAGATTATTATTCTAAAATACAGTAAACAAAAAAAGACTTGTAGTAAAATGCTACAAGTCTTTTTTTTTGTTCCTTAAAAAACACTAATCTTTAGTAAATTCAATTTTTTGACCATCCGAAGTGATCATATTGAAACCTTTAAGGTTTTCATTGAATTCAAATTTAAGACCAGCTTGTTTTGATTCAAAATTATTTTTACCAGTTGGTTGCACTGTAAAGGCAGGATAATCTGTTATCAATGCTTTTAAAGCACCATTTTTTTCTGAAAAAGTAATTTTTAATGGGGACATTTTAGTAGAATAAACACCTAAATAGCCATCTAATATAATATCCTTTTCTACTAAACCTTTATCTGCTGTCCATGTATTGTTTGTAACATTACTATCTGGCAAAATATGATCTGGATCAATTACAATACTTTCAATTTCTTCTGTTGATTCGTGTTTAAATGACCATGATTTATTTTTTTGCCAAATTTCAACCGGAAGATTGATGCGACTTATTTTACCACTTTTAGTTTTCACCTCTAAAATTACTGGCATTGCCATTTTTTCGAAGTTTTCAATATTTATTACAATTCCTTGCTTAGGATCATTTTTTACATATTTTATACTATTAATTCCTTGGTCTAAACGCCAGTTATTTTGAAACCAACCTCTCCAGAACCAACCCAAATCTTCACCAGCAACATTTTCTATAGTTCTAAAAAAGTCATCTGGCATAGGATGTTTGTATGCCCAACGCTCTAAATAAGTACGTAAAGCGAGATCAAAACGCTCTTCTCCTAAAATTTGTTCTCTTAAAATAATTAAACCTGAACTTGGTTTTGCATAAGCTAGTACACCAATATTAGCTTCTTTCATATTATCTGGAGAACTCATTATAGTCTCAAGATTTGGATTGGTGTAATATTCTGATCTTTGGTGCAAATCGGCTTTTGGTTCTTTATATTCACCATTGTTAAAATCTACTGAACTCACAGAATTGATAAAAGTATTGAATCCCTCATCCATCCATCCAAAAATTCGTTCATTAGAACCTACAATCATAGGAAACCAAATATGACCAAATTCATGATCTGTAACACCCCACAAATCTGCTCCTTTAGACTCCCAACTGCAAAAAACGATTCCTGGATATTCCATACCACCTTCATTTCCCGCTACATTGGTAGCTACAGGATAAGGATATTCCATCCATCTTTTTGAATAGTTCTCGATAGATCCCTTCGTATATTCTGTAGAACGTCCCCATGCATCATTACCAGCACTTTCCTGAGGATAAACAGATAAGGCTAAAGATTTTTTACCACTTGGTAAATTAATTTTTGCTCCATCTAAAATAAAAGCGGCAGAAGAGGCCCAAGATAAATCACGTGAATTTTTTATTCTAAAATTCCATGTTTTAGTTGACGACACAGCCATTTTTGAAGATTTTGCTACTTCTTCTGCAGTACGTATAAAAACAGTTTTATCACTTTGTTTTGCTTGTTCTAGACGTTTCAATTCTTCGGCAGAATAAACTGCATTAGGATTTAGCAATTCTCCTGAACTCACCACAATATGATTAGAAGGAACAGTAATACTTACATCAAAATCACCATATTCTAAATAGAATTCTGAGGCACCCAAATACGGATTGGTGTTCCAACCTCTAATATCATCATACACACACATTCTAGGATACCATTGTGCTATTGTGAAAATTTTACCATTTTTAGTTTCTAGCACTCCCATTCTATCCGATCCTTCTAATGGAGAAGTAAAAGAAAAATCAATTTTAATTTTAACTGCTCCCCCTTTTGGATTTAATACTTGAGGAAGAAAAACTTGCATTCTTGTATCTGTAATTAAATATTTAGCTTCTGTTTCGGTAGTTTTACCTTTTATAGTACTAATTACTTTTACTGATTTGATTTTATGACCACCATCAAATGCTTGTCCTTGTGCTCCATTACGACTTCCTGTTAGTGGTACAACTGAATTTCCTCTAGAATCGGATTTAAATAAATTCTGATCTAAATGCATCCAAACAAAATTCATTTTATCTGGACTATTATTGGTATAAGTAATTAATCCAGAACCTAAGATTTCGTTGGTAGCCTCATTTAGTTTAGCTGTTAATTTATAATCTGCTCTGTTTTGCCAATATTCAGCACCAGGCTGACCACTAGCAGATCGAGTACTTGTTCCGTTATTGTTGTAAAAAAACGGTGCAAATGCATCATGATAATCGTATTTGGAAATAGGACTCGTTGGTGCATTAGTAGCATTTTGTTGAGCCCAGATCGAGCTAACTCCCATTAATAAAGTCAATTTTAAAATGACTCCGATGCGAATGTTTTTCATTTTATTTTATTATTTAAGCACCAAATTAATGAAAAATAATTCAAATCTTAAATTATATTCATTGTAATACCTAAAAATTAATAAAATTTTATGAAAAATTCCTCCCTATTTTATATTCTTTATACACGAAAATTAAAATATATTTACATTATTATTTTTATAACTATTATCAAGAACCATTTTGACAATTACTATTACAAATTCAAAATTAAAAGCTCAAATTAAAACTTTGGGAGCCGAATTATGTTCCTTAAAAAATAACAATGCACAGGAATATATGTGGGAAGGAGATCCTGCTTTCTGGGGGAAACATTCTCCTATTCTATTTCCTATAGTTGGCACTTTAAAAAATGACTGTTATACTATAAACAACAAAGAATATAACATGTCAAGACATGGTTTTGCCAGAGAAATGGAATTTAAAATAATAGATCAAAAAGAAAATAGTGTTGTTTTATCTTTGCAATCTTCAGAAGAATCATTAAAAGTTTATCCGTTTCTATTTGAGCTACAAATACAATACACTTTGCTTGAAAAAAATTTAATAGTAGATTATACCGTATTTAACAACAGTAGTACATCAATGCCATTTTCTATTGGTGCTCACCCTGCTTTTGCTTTACCAAATCATTTTGAAAATTACTCAATTGAATTTGAAAAACAAGATACTTTACAATATTACCTTTTAGAAAATAATTTGATTTCTGATCGAACAAAAAGTCTAGAATTGCAAAACAAACAAATAGATTTGAACTACGAACTATTCAAAAATGATGCGTTAATTTTTAAAAACATACAATCTAAATCATTGACAATTATAGATAATAAAAAACCTCGTTTAAAGGTCTGCTTTCAAAATTTTCCAGATTTGGGAATATGGACAAAACCAAATGCGTCTTTTATATGCATAGAACCTTGGTTTGGATATTCCGATACAAATAAAAGTTCCGGAAAGCTAGATGAAAAAGAGGGAATCCAGATTCTAAATGCATCACAAACTTTCAAATCAAAATTCAGTATAGAAATATTCTAAAAATTAAAGTTATGCTAAATATAAATTTTACTCCATTTCATAATTTAGAAACAGAGCGCCTACTCCTAAGAAGAGTTGATAATAATGATCTAAAAGAGGTTTTCGCATTGCGATCTAACCCCGAAACAATGAAATATATCCCAAGACCTTTAGTTACAACTGACGAAGAAGCCTTAGCTCATATTGCAATGATAGAATCGAAAATAGAAAGTAATGAGGGAATTAATTGGGCTATAACTTACAAAGGAGATCCAAAACTAATTGGAATTATAGGTCATTATAGAATAAAACCAGAACATTATAGAGCTGAAATAGGTTATATGATATTACCTGAATTTAACGGAATGGGAATTGTGACTGAAGCCGTTCAAGAAGTAGTAAAATATGGCTTTGAAGTCATGAAATTACATTCTATTGAGGCGGTTATTGATCCTGATAATTTAGGATCGGCAAAAGTTTTAGAAAAGAATAATTTTAAGAAAGAAGCTCACTTCATAGAAAACGAATTCTTTAATGGACGCTTTTTGGATAGTGCCGTTTATACTATTTTAAATAAATAATAAGGATATCACTAAATTAGATTCCTTAACCAAAAACAAAACATAAATCTTTATATTTGTAGCGCTTTTATTAATACTTATAATTCAAAAGCATTAGCTATTACTTTTTATGAAAAATTTTTTTATTACCTCTTTTCTTTTATTCTCTGTATTATCAATTGGTCAAACTTACATTAAAGCAAATGCTTTGACTACCTTATTAACAATCCCAAATGTTGGTATTGAAACAAGTATTGGAGAAAAATCAACGTTACAATTTGATGTTTTAGCCTCTTTATGGAAATCTGTAAATGGAAAACCAAGAGAGTTTTACACTTTTACACCAGAATATCGCTTCCATTTTAAAGAAAAATATAATGGTTTTTATGCTGGAGCTCATATCGGTATGAGTATTTTCAATTTTCAAAAATGGAATTATTTAAATACCACAAAATACGAGAAAGGTTTTGGCTATTTTATTGGAGCAACTGTTGGGTATCAGGTAAAAATAAATGAAAAATTTATGTTGGATTGCTTTTTAGGAGGCGGATCACATCAAGGTTTTTATAAAGGATATGATTTTAATACAGAAATACGCTATGATGGTGCTAAAAAATATAACAAAAGTGGCGAATGGCTTCCGTATCGTGGCGGTGTAATGGTTTCCTACAAATTAAATTAACTGAATTTTGGTAGTGAACTAACATATAATTCCTCTACTTGTTTTCTGGCCCAATCTGTTTTTCGTAAAAAAGTCAGAGATGATTTAACACTTGGATTATCTGTAAAACACTTAATTTTTATCAGCTCGCCCAAGGTATCAAAGCCATAATGTGCTACTAATTGCTCTACTATTTGTAATAATGTGATTCCGTGAAGAGGATCTTTTGATTTTGAATTTTCCATTTTGCAAATATATAAAACGATAAAGAACAAATTTTAAAATTAGTAAAAATGAAAAAATATTTATGGTTAGTGGCTTTTTTTGTTTTGCAAGTTAGTTTTGCACAGAACAAAGTAACTACCTATTATTTTATTAGACATGCAGAGAAAGTAGATGATTCTAAAATTCCTAATTTATCTGAAATGGGTACTGAAAGAGCCAAAATATGGAACGAATTATTTTCTAACATAAATTTAGATGCCATTTATGCAACTGATTATAATAGAACCCTACAAACGGTAACACCAACAGCACTAAGTCAAAAACTCAGTATTACAAAATACAATCCTAAAATGATTGATATTGAATCTTTTAAAAAAGAAAATTTAGGCAAAAAAGTTTTGATTGTTGGTCATAGTAATACCATACCAAATTTTGTTAATCAAATGATTGAACAAAATATTTATACTGATATTCCGGACAACACTTTTGGAAATCTTTATATTGTAACAATAGTTGGAGAGGCCATAAATTATCAACTCTTAAAATTACGCTAAAAGAATGCTTCTAAAATCTAATTATTATTGATTATTAAGGATCTTTTCTTTTTTATTATACCTTTGCAACACTATGCTAAAAACTATAAACATATTCAATAAAAGAGCTAAATTCGACTATGAAATAATCGAAACATTTACTGCTGGAATCGTCTTGGCTGGAACCGAAATAAAATCGATACGATTGGGCAAGGCAAATATCACAGAGAGTTTTTGTGAATTTAGTAATAATGAACTTTTTGCTATTAATACTTATATTGAAGAATATACTTTTGGTAATCAATTCAACCATAAAGCCAGAAGTGAACGCAAATTACTTTTGAAAAAAAAGGAACTCAAAGGTTTACTGAAAAGTGTCCAAGCAAAAGGGTTAACAATTGTTCCTTTGAAATTATTTACCAATGAAAAAGGATTAGCTAAACTACAAATTGGTCTTTGTAAAGGAAAGAAAACGTATGACAAGCGAGAATCCTTGAAGGAACAAGACACAAAAAGAGATCTTGATAGAATAAAAAAAGCGTTTTAAAATTAATTTTAAAACATAAAATCGATTCTTTGTAGCTAAAAAATTGACTGAATTTGTCAAGACAAACACAATCAATACTTAATAATGAAAACACTACTTAAAAACGCAAGAGAAATAAAAGATCTCAAAACTAGAGAAGTAGCACAACTATTAGGGATTGATCAAGCATTAATCAGCAAGTTTGAAAGCGGAACTCGTAAACCCACCAGAGATCAAGTTATCAAACTAGCTTCTTTATTAGAAATTGATTTAGAAACCATAATGATTGCATGGCTCAAAGAAAAAATTCTTCACGAAATTGGTCAAGATGAATTTGCATTAAAAGCCTTGCTAGTCGCAGAGCAAGAAATTAGATCTCAAAATAAATCAACAACCATTATATTATCTGCAGCACTACAGAAAATTTTAACTGAGATAGATCTATTAAAAGCAAAATTAGACACATTCCGTCAGTATGAAAGTTCTAGCATTACTACAGCGTTAGAGTTAGAATATACTTATGAGAGTAATCGCCTGGAAGGAAATACCATGACGCTTCGCGAAACGGATTTAGTGATTAATGAAGGTATAACAATTGCCGGAAAAAGCATGCGAGAACATCTAGAAGCAATTAATCATCAGGAAGCTATAGCTTTTATAAAAGATTTTGCTCAAAAAAAAATATCGTTTAATGAAGCGGAGTTTTTATCCATTCATAATTTAATTTTGAGAGGAATTCTTCCTCAAGAGGCTGGACGGTATCGAAAAGTGCAGGTAATGATAAAAGGAAGTACCTACATTCCGCCTCAACCAAATGCTATTCCCAATGAAATGGAAGCGTTTTTTATTTGGTATGAAGCCAATAAAAATAAGATACATCCAATTGTTTTGGCTGCAGAACTACACGAGCGTTTAGCAAAAACTCACCCATTTATTGATGGAAACGGAATAACCGCTCGATTAGTTATGAATTTAATTTTAGTACAAAATGGTTATGTAATTACAAATATAAAAGGAGATTACGAAAGTAGAATACAATACAATCAAACACTAGAAACCGCTCAAAATAAAAACAATAAAGAAGCTTTTATGCTATTTGTTGCTCAAACTCAAAAAGAAAACTTAGCTCGTTACATCGGAATTATTAGTCAATAAAAAAATGCCCAACTACTTAAAAAAAGGAATTGGGCATTTTTATTAATTTCTATCTTCTAATAAAGGAACAAATCGGAACTCTCCAAACTCATGTTTTTCAAATTGAGTTTCGTTTACTCGAATTAATAATGTCATAATTTGCACCTCTTCACCAAGTGGAATAACGAGCCTACCTCCTATTTTAAGTTGTGCCATCAAAGGTTGTGGTATAAAAGGAGCTCCAGCAGTTACAATAATACTATCAAAAGGAGCGTAACCCGGTAATCCTTTATAACCATCTCCAAATGAAATATGTTTGGGTCTAATATTTAGTTTTGGAAACAAAATAGATGTTTTCTTAAACAGCTCATTCTGTCTCTCAATACTATACACTTTTGCACCCATATTACATAAAACCGCTGTTTGATAACCTGAACCCGTGCCTATTTCTAGGACTTTATCTTCTTTTTGCACCTCTAACAATTGGGATTGAAAAGCTACGGTATAGGGATGAGAAATAGTTTGACCTGCGCCAATGGGAAATGCTTTATCCTGATAGGCATGATCCGAAAAACTTGAATCTAAGAATAAGTGTCTTGGTATTTTTTTTATCGCATCCAAAACACTTTTATCAGTAATACCTTTTTGCTCTAAAACGCTTACTAATTGATTCCGAAGTCCTTGATGTTTGGCTGTATCTTTCAAAATTAAATATTATTTTTTTGGTAAAAATAGAAGTAATAAAACCAATAAGCAAGTAGCAAATTACAGATGAATTTATTATGATTTCAATACAATTTGGTATTTTAAAAAATTGAATTTTAATTTTTATTCCTATTTTTGTAGAAAGAACATCATTATGCTAAAAATTGGAGTATTAGGTGCAGGTCACCTAGGAAAAATACATTTGCGTTTATTACAACAATCTGAAAAATATGAATTAGTGGGTTTTTACGACCCTAATCAAGAAAATGCAGAAAAAATTTCTAAAGAATTTGGCTATAAAAATTTCAGTACTATTGCCACTCTAATACATGCTGTTGATGTTATTGACATTGTAACCCCTACTCTCTCTCACTATAAATGTGCTAAAGTTGCAATTAAATCGGGTAAACATGTTTTTATAGAGAAACCCATTTCTAATACTGTTGAAGAAGCCGAGGAAATAATTGCTTTGTCAAAAGAATATAATGTGAAGGGTCAAGTTGGTCATGTGGAGCGTTTTAATCCTGCATTTTCTGCAACGAAAAACATGATTGATAACCCAATGTTTATAGAATCCCATCGTTTAGCAGAATTTAATCCTCGTGGGACCGATGTTCCCGTGGTTTTAGATTTAATGATCCATGACATTGACGCCATTTTGAGTGTGGTTCAGTCTAAAGTAAAAAAAATTAGCGCCAGCGGTGTATCCGTAATTAGTGATACTCCAGATATAGCAAACGCTCGTATTGAATTTGAAAACGGCTGTGTTGCCAACTTAACGGCAAGCAGAATATCGATGAAAAACATGCGAAAATCACGTTTTTTCCAGAAAGATGCCTACATCTCTGTTGATTTTCTAGAAAAGAAATGTGAAGTCGTAAAAATGAAAGATGCACCAGAAGTTCCTGGAGATTTTGATATGATTTTGCAAAATGCCGAAGGAGTAAAAAAACAAATCTACTTCTCTAATCCTGATGTAGAGCAAAACAATGCTATCTTGGATGAATTAGAGTCTTTTGCCGATGCAATTACAAACAATACCAGTCCCATAGTAACTTTAGAACAAGCAACTGAAGCTTTAAGAGTGGCCTATCAAATTATTGACTGTTTTGATAAATAATATTCAAAAAAAAAACTAATCATATATTATAATTTAAATAAATAATGAAAACAATAGCAGTTATTGGCGCAGGAACAATGGGAAATGGTATAGCACATACCTTTGCTCAAAGTGGTTTTACAGTTAAATTAATTGATGTATCCGAAAAATCATTGGATAAAGGAATGGCTACTATAGCTGCGAATCTGGACAGAATGGTTTCTAAAGGAACAATAACTGATGAGGACAAAGCAAAAACAATCACCAATATTATCACCTATACTGATATTAAAGATGGTGTTGTTGGAGTAGATTTAGTAGTAGAAGCGGCTACAGAAAATGTAGAACTAAAACTGAATATTTTCAAACAACTCAATGATGCTTGTGCTCACAATACCATACTAGCCACCAACACTTCTTCTATATCTATTACTCAAATTGGAAGCGTTGTAACGAATCCTGAAAGAGTAATTGGTATGCATTTTATGAATCCAGTTCCTATTATGAAATTGGTAGAAATTATTCGTGGCTACAATACCTCTGACGAAGTAACAAAAACGATTATGGAGTTGTCTGTTCAATTGGGAAAAACACCAGTTGAAGTAAACGATTATCCAGGTTTTGTTGCTAACCGAATATTAATGCCAATGATCAATGAAGCAATTGAAACTTTATACAATAAGGTTGCAGGTGTTTATGAAATTGATACGGTAATGAAGCTGGGAATGGGACATCCTATGGGACCTTTACAACTAGCCGATTTTATTGGACTTGATGTTTGTTTGGCTATTTTAAATGTGATGTATGATGGTTTCAAAAACCCTAAATATGCTCCTTGCCCACTATTGGTAAATATGGTTAGAGCAGGGAAAATGGGTGTTAAATCTGGTGAAGGTTTTTACGATTATTCTGTAAATAAAAAAGCAGAAAAAATTTCGAAACAATTTATATAATTTTCATTCTTAAAGGTCAAAAGTCTTTGTATTATTGTACAGAGACTTTTGACTTTTAATTTTTAATTTCTAATGATTTATGGCTAAAATTGTTCCTTTTCAAGCAGTCAGACCTACAAGAGACAAAGTCTGCTTAGTGACTTGTCGTTCCTACGAAGAATATGTAAATGCGGAATTAGCAGCGCAATTAGACTTTAATCCATTGTCCTTTTTGCACATATTAAAACCAGCCTATACCAATCAAGAAACCGTTTCTTTTGAAAAAAGATACCGACAAGTACATCAAAAGTATCAGGAATTTAAAAATGAAATTATTTTAATTAAAGATAAAAAACCTGCTATTTATATTCATAAAATTGTAACCAAAACACACTCCTTTACAGGTATTATCGTAGGAACAAGTGTAGAGGATTATTGCAATAATGTTATAAAAAAACACGAAGATATAATTGCTTTTAGAGTGCGATTATTAAAAGAGTATATGCAACATGCAGAGTTCAATACAGAACCTGTACTAATGACGTATCCTGATAATAAAACCATTGAAAATTGGATCTTTAATTGTTGCCAAAAATTGGCTGACTTTGAGTTTTCGACAACCAAAAAAGAAATTCATTATCTATGGAAAATAGAAGACACTCTAGAAATTAATTGGTTGCAAAATATTTTCGAAAAAACGGAAAGTCTTTATATCGCTGATGGCCATCATCGTACCGAAGCACTGAAAATGCTTTCTCTAGAAAATAAAGACGTACAGAACACTTCAAAAAACCATATTTTAAGTTATTTAATTTCAGAAAATAATGTAAAAATATACGAATTCAATAGATTGATAAAAGATCTTAATGGATTATCAAAACACGATTTCATTAAGGCTTTAGAAAATAATTTCATTATCGAAAATAAATACCAGCAGCCTTTTCAACCCCTTGAAAAACATCATTTTGGAATGTATCTTGATACTGAATTCTATAGTTTAATTTTAAGAAAAGAGAAGGATGAAATTAATAGTTCTTTAGAATCTTTGGACACTCAAATTTTATACAAAAAAGTATTATTACCACTACTAGGAATAGAGGATTTGCGCAATGATGAAAGAATTGAGTACCTTTCAGGAAAACAATCTGTTTTAGAGGTAAAAAATAAAATTGATCAAGGAGAATTTGAAGTTGGCTTCCTTTTATTCCCTTCAAATATTGAAGAAATCAAAGCTTTGGCGCATGAAAATCAAATAATGCCTCCAAAAAGCACTTTTATAGAACCTAAATTTAGAAGCGGTTTAGTGATTTATGAATTTTAAATTATATTAAAAAACACTATTAAAAGATTAAAAAATGGCAATAGCAGAAAACCTAGTTTCTATAAAATCTACTTTACCAAAACAAGTAACGCTGGTTGCTGTGTCAAAAACTAAACCTGTATCAGATTTAATGCAAGCTTACGAGGCTGGACAACGAATTTTTGGTGAAAACAAAATTCAAGAAATGGCCGAGAAATATCAAGAAATGCCAAAAGACATACTCTGGCATATGATTGGACATGTTCAAACCAATAAAGTTAAATTTATGGCGCCATTTGTTCATTTAATTCATGGTGTAGATAGTTTAAAATTGTTACAAGAAATTGATAAACAAGCAAAAAAGAACAACAGAATTATTGATTGTTTGTTACAAATTCACATTGCAGAAGAAGAGACTAAGTTTGGACTAAACCAAGAGGAACTAATAGCTCTTGTCTCCTCCTCTTTGTTTGAGGAAATGAAAAACATTCAAATAATAGGTGTAATGGGAATGGCAACTTTTACAGATGATAAAGACCAAGTGAAAAAAGAATTTTCGCATTTAAAAAATATTTTTGAAAATCTACAAAGAATTAATCCTAAAAATTCTCAACTTAATACTATTTCTATGGGAATGTCTGGTGATTATCAAATGGCAATTGATAGCGGAAGCACAATGGTTCGAATAGGAAGTAGTATCTTTGGCGAAAGAAACTGATTGGTGATTTCTGATTAACTATTTTTGATTTCAAATTTTGAAAAACAAATTTTTAATCCCGAAGAATAATCACCGAACACTGATTACTAAAAACTGAATACTGAAATTTGTACGCAATACTAGACATAGAAACCACAGGAGGTCAATTTAACGAAGAAGGAATTACGGAAATCGCCATTTATAAATTTGATGGTCATGAAGTAATTGATCAATTCATTAGTTTAGTAAATCCTGAAATTCCAATACAACCCTTTGTAGTTAAACTCACTGGAATTAATAACGCCATGTTGCGCTCTGCTCCTAAATTTTTTGAAGTAGCCAAACGCATCATCGAAATAACAAACGATTGCGTTATTGTAGCCCACAACGCCTCTTTTGATTACCGAATTTTAAGAACAGAATTTAGACGATTGGGGTATGATTTTCAAGCCAGAACATTATGTACCGTAGAATTATCTAAAAAATTATTACCTGAACAACCTTCACACAGTTTAGGTAAGTTAGTTCGTGCACTGGGAATACCAATGGCAGACAGACACAGAGCCAGTGGAGATGCACTTGCAACCATCAAATTATTCAAAATACTCTTAGAAAAAGACATAGAAAAAGAAATTGTAAAAGATTTCATAAAACTAGAAGTAGAGAAAGGAATAGCTCCAAAATTACTAGATATCGTTTCAAAATTGCCAACAACAACAGGCGTTTATTACATTCATGATGTAAAGAGCAATTTAATCTATATTGGTAAAAGTAGAAATATAAAAAAGCGAATCAACCAGCATTTTACTGGAACTTCTGCTAAATGCAAAAAAATTCAAACACAAGTTTTTACGGTTACTTATGAAGAAACCGGAAGCGAATTGATTGCCTTATTGAAAGAAAGTCAAGAAATAAAAATAAACAAACCTATTTTAAATAGAGCACAGCGAAAAAGTATTTTTCAATATGCTTTGTACACTGAAAAGGATGAGAAAGGATACGTAAACTTAAAAATACAAAAAGCAGACGGTCGCAAAAAAGAAATTACCTCTTTTGCCTCTTTGCAAGAAGCCAAAAATGCCTTGTTTAGAATTACCTCCCATTATAATTTGTGCCAAAAACTTACTGGTCTCTATGAGACTAAAACAAGTTGTTTTCAATACAGCATAAAAGAATGTGATGGAGCTTGTATTGATAAGGTAAGTCCCGAAGTTTACAATGCCAGAGTAACTGAATTTATGAATAAAAACAGTTTTGAAAATCAAAACATGATTATCCAAGACAAAGGGAGAACTATTAGTGAAAGATCGGCAGTTTTAATAGAAAACGGAATCTATAAAGGATATGCTTTTTACGATTTAAACTATCAAATTAATAATATCGATATACTGAGAAATATTATTATTCCGATGCAAAATAACCGAGACACCAAGAATATTATTCAGGCACATATTCGAAAAAATAAAACAATTAAAACTCTAAAATTCTAAACATATATTAATCAACACCTAATTTATGGAAAGAATAAAGTCAAAATTCGACACCTTCAGGCAAAGAGTAAATATTATCATATACGGAACCAATACAGCTTACGGAAGATTGTTTGATCTGGTATTACTGGGAGTAATAGTCGTAAGTGTCATCATTGTAATGTTAGAAACCGTAAAAGGATTCGATCAAAAATACCATTTCGAACTTATTGCACTAGAATGGGTAATTACTGTTTTCTTTACAATAGAGTATATTCTCCGAATAATATCACTCAAAAAACCTGTAAAATACATCTTTAGTTTTTACGGAATAATCGATTTACTGGCTACTTTGCCTATGTATTTTTCATTATTTTTCGTAGGAACCAGTGTTTTATCTGTCTTGCGTGCCGTACGTCTTTTACGATTATTTAAAATATTAAAGCATCCACAATTCTCCAATCAATCTATTAATCTAAAAGAAGCTTTGGTTGCCAGCAAAGGAAAAATACTCATTTTTATGTATTTTATGCTCATAAGTAGCGTAATTATAGGTTCTCTAATGTATGTTGTAGAGGGAAAAGAAGGCGGATTTAGTAGTATTCCTATTAGTATTTATTGGACAATTGTAACATTAACAACCGTAGGTTATGGCGATATATCTCCTATAACACCTTTGGGACAATCAATTGCATCAATTGTTATGATTATGGGTTACGGAATAATTGCAGTTCCCACAGGAATTGTATCGGCAGAATTTGCCAATTATAATGCAAAAAAAGGAATTCCAAAAGCAACAAATCCTTGTCCCAATTGTGGTACTGAGGGACAAGAATATAACGCAAAATTTTGTTATCATTGTGGAGTAGCACTTTAATTTATTAACCAGAAGCCAATCCAGCTATACACTACAACTCCTCACTATTACAGTAATTTTTCTAAGGCATAAAAGGAGCTCACTCCAATCGCTCTTTTATACCAAGAAAAAAAACTGTACTACTTCCGGGGTTTTCGTTTCTATCTGGGCTAAAAAATATGAAATATCTAATCACTATAGTCGGACCAACAGCCATCGGAAAAACTTCCTGGAGTATTATTTTGGCCAATTACTTTAATTGCGAAATACTCTCTTGCGATAGCCGACAATTTTTCAAAGAAATGAGTATAGGAACAGCTGTACCAAGCATTTCAGAATTAGCAGCAGCCAAACATCACTTTATACAAAATAAATCAGTTTTCGAAAATTATACGGTAGGCGACTATGAAAAAGAAGCCCTTTCAAAATTAGAAGAATTATTTTTAACAAATGATTATGCCATTTTAGTGGGTGGATCCGGACTATATTTAGATGCCATTCTCAAAGGTTTTGATGAATTTCCAGAAATTGATACATCAGTAAGAACAGCAGTAAATTCAAGTTATGAAAAATTAGGAATTGGTTATTTGCAGCAAAAACTACAAGAACTAGACCCAACGTATTATGCTGTTTTAAATCTTGAAAATCCACAAACATTACAAAATCCGCAACGCATGATGCGCTTTGTCGAGGTTTGTTTGGGTTCTGGCAAACCCTATTCTTCTTTTTTAAATCAAAAAGAAAAAACTCGAAACTTCACTCCTATTTTAATAGGTCTTGAAGCAGATAGAAAAATAATATATAACCGAATCAACCAGCGGGTAGATACTATGATGAGCGAAGGACTACTAGCCGAAGCTAAAAAATTATATGCTCACAGAGATTTAAATGCACTTCAAACTGTAGGTTATAGAGAATTATTTAGTTATTTTGATCATGCTATTTCATTGGAATTTGCCATCGAAGAAATAAAGAAAAACACGAGAAGGTATTCTAAAAGGCAATTAACTTGGTTTAAAAGAAATGAAAAAACAAAATGGTTTGATTTTGAAACTCCAATTGAAAAAGTAATTTCATATATCAATTCCATTAAACAATAATTAAATAATTAAATCTTAAAAAAACTATCAATGCCAATAGCTTCAAATTTCACCTCAATATTAAGCAAAGATTGGGATATCAACTTTACACAATGTGCTCCAAACGGATATTTAAAATATACGGATTTATGTAATCTTTTACAATTAACAGCGGCAGCGCATTCTGAAACTGGAGGAATTAGTTTTACAGATATGCAAGAATTTGATCAAGCATGGGTTTTAAGCAGAATGCGTGTAGAAATCAAAAAGCTACCTAAATCTGGTGATAAAGTAACGGTTACCACATGGATTAACTCTCTTGAAAATTCACGCTCTGTTCGTGCCTTAGAAATGCACTTGAATGGTCAAAAAATAATTGGCTCTGAGACATTTTGGGCTGTTTTCAATACACAAAAACGTCGTCCAGAAGCGTTAGCATTGCCCTTTGAACACTTTGACTTATATCCAGAAAAAAAAGCTACTATTCATGGATTTTCAAAAATTAATTTGAATCATGAAAAAGAAGTTCTTTTTGAAAAAAAAGTATTCCTATCCGATTTAGATATTGTAAACCATGTAAATAATGTAAAATATTTAGAATGGTGTATGGATTTAGTAGATGAAAATTTAATTTTAAGTCAAAAAATAGAAAGTTTTGAAATGAACTTTTTAAAAGAATTATCATTAAAAGATCATGTACTTATTCATGAAAGTATATCTCAGAGCGAAACTATTTTTAGTATCACTAAAGAAGATAAGACAAGCTTTGCGCTCCAACTAAATTGGAAGTAAGATAATAGAAAATACAGTAAATAAAAAAGGCTTCAATAAATTGAAGCCTTTTTTTATTTATTCCTTTACTTTGTTTTTAACAACTAATCTAAATCCTTCTCCGTGAATGTTTAAAATCTCAACATCTTCATCAAGTTTCAAGTATTTTCTCAACTTAGCAATATAAACATCCATACTTCTTGAAGTAAAATAGTTGTCATCTCTCCATATTTTAGTCAAAGCCAACTCTCTTGGCATTAAATCATTTTCATGAAGAATAAGCATCTTTAATAATTCATTCTCTTTAGGAGACAGTTTTATTGGTTCTTCGTTGTTAAACGTCAAGAAACGCAATTTAGAATTCAAATGGAATTTACCAATATTAAATTCAAACTGTACTTGTTCTGTTTTAACATCTGATGATTTTCTCTGAATGATTGCTTTAATTTTCATCAACAATACTTCAGAATCAAATGGTTTGTTTAAATAATCATCCGCACCTGCTTTGTATCCTTTTAAAACATCCTCTTTCATAGATTTTGCAGTCAAGAAAATAATTGGCACTTCATTATTTTTTTCTCTAATTTCCTTAGCAAGTGTATATCCGTCTTTATAAGGCATCATCACATCTAGAATACACAAGTCGAAAGCATCTTTTTTGAATTTTTCAAATCCTTCCATTCCGTTCTTAGCTAAGGTAACGTCAAAATCATTTAACATTAAATAATCTTTTAAAACTGCTCCAAAGTTAAGATCGTCTTCTACAAGAAGTATTTTTTTATTTACATTTTCCATATACTAATTTATTAGTGGTAATTTTATAATGAAGGTACTTCCTTTTCCCTTTTCACTTTCTACATAAACTTGACCATTATGGTCGTCAACTATTCTTTTTACATAGGCCAAACCTAGTCCATGTCCTTTTACATTATGAATATCTCCAGTATGCTCTCTATAAAATTTTTCAAAAATTCTTTTTTGAGCTACTTTACTCATTCCTAAACCTTTGTCTTTAATTTTAACAATGATCATATCTTTGATATTTTCTGTAAAAATTTCTATCTCAGGAATATTCGGAGAATATTTTATTGCATTTTCTAATATATTTACAATCACATTAGTAAAATGCACATCATTTACTAAAATGGTATTTCTTAAGGCATTAAAGTGACAAACAATCGTTCCTTGTCGGTCTTCTAATATTAAATTTACATGCTCAATGGCATCATTTATTACATCATGCGCATTATGAGGCTCTTTAGTAATATCAAGCTCTTTCTTTTCTAATTTTGATATGCGTAACACATTTTCAACTTGTGCATGCATTCGCTTGTTCTCATCTTTTATCATTTGAAGGTATCGAAGAACCTTTTCTTTATCATCAATAATTTTTGGATTTCTAATAGCATCCAAAGCTAAGTTTATCGTGGCGATAGGAGTTTTAAACTCATGCGTCATATTATTGATAAAATCATTCTTAATTTCAGAAATCTGACGCTGACGCACTAATTGATTTAAAGCACTAGTATAAGCAATCAAAATAATCAATGTAAAAATGATAGAAAGTATAGTAATACTAACCAACTGTGATAGCAAAAATTTCTTTTTATAAGGAAAAGTTACTAAAAGCTGGTATTTACTATTTCCTTCATTATCTGAAAAAATAGGAATAGAATAAGTTGCGTCTTTATCGTATTTAAAATCACTTGATTTTACATTTGTTGCTAAATTATTGCTATAAATACTGAACTCAAATTTAGTGTTCACACCCGATTCTTCTAATTCCTTTTTAATCAATTTACTTAAAGTTTCTTTTGAAACTCTTTCTTGAATGGGCAAAGCTGATGCATAATCTTTATAATATATCTCGAAAGAAGCATTATCTAAAGCATCCAAATTCCCCATTTTTTCAATTCTAACATCAGGAATTAAACTTTGAGAAACGCCAGATTTATCGATAGATTTATTATTATAAACTTCAGTTACACGCTTGGAACTAAAGCTTCTAAATTTTTCGCTATCAAATTTCTTATCAAAGAACGTAGGTGAAATATTAAAATCTTCTGATGTTATACTATTAGAATATACTATCGTTTTATTAGTTTTTGGATTCTTTTGAACGTAATAAAATTCTGTTATTTCATTCTTTTTTGGAATATTACCCGTACTATCTTTATAATGATTTATCTTATCATAAAAATTATAGGCTTCTTGTTTCTGAATTTTATTAGCAACATCACTAATAACTTGCTTTACATGAAACTTAAATTGTTCATCATTGTTATTAAAAGAAGTATTAAACCAATACACCTGTACAAGAATTATCCCAATTAGGGATAAGCTCATTAGCAAAACAAGTAATCTAAAAAAAAGTTTATTCATCGTGACAAAATTAGTATTTTAACAATATATTAAATAATACATTAACCAAACATTAACACCTAACAGTGTTTTTGTGTAATCGCTAAAATTTTAAGAATTTCGTCTGCTTTTTGCTTTGCAACTTCTAATGAACTGTTTTCTATAACAAAATTACTTTTTGATATGCGTTGCTCATCAGTCCATTGTGCTTTAATTCTTTTTAAAATAAGTTCTCGACTGGTTTTATCTCTTTTAATAACCCGTTCAACTCTTGTTTCTAATGGTGCTGTCACAGTGATAATTATATCACATTTTTTATAACTTCCACTTTCAAATAATATAGCAGTTTCATAAATAATATAAGAAGCTTTATTATTTTCAGTAAGCCAATTCTCAAAATGTCTTTTCACCACAGGATGAACAATTGCATTTAATTGTTCTAATTTCTCTGGCTCATTAAACACAATGGCTGCCAGTTTTTCTCTATTGAGGATTCCATTTTCAAAAATAGCTTCTCCAAAAGTATTTTCAAGAGCGACAGTAATTTCCTTAGATTGCATCAATTGTCTAGCTTCATCATCAGCAATATAAATTGGAATACCAAAAGAACGCAAATAATTCGCAATAGTTGTTTTCCCGCTTCCTATTCCGCCTGTTAAGCCTATAATCTTTGTCATAACTATATTTTAAAAAATAATTCAGGAAAAGCTTCTTGTGGTTTTTGTTTTAGAATAATCACTTTAAAATAGGACTTTATAAAACCTAAACCATAACCATAAAATTGGTTCCAAACCGCTATTAAAGATAAAAATCCTATTTTGATACTCTTATTTTGGTAAGAAGAAACTAAAAATAAAAGTAAAAAGTAAATAAAATAAAGCTGTAATAAATAATCAAAATTAAAAATTAAGAGTAATGCAATAGATACAAAGAATCCGATGATAAAAAGCGAAGGAAAAAAAAAGGTCAATTTATTGTATCTTGGATACCAACTGTTAAGGATCGGTCTCGCTTTTCCAAATTTATTTACTTGTACAGAGAATTTATCCCAGTCAATTCTTCTTTTGTGATAGACGTATGCGTTTGTAAAAAGTTTGGTTTCAAAACCTAAGTTCCACAAACGAATGGATAAATCGGGATCTTCACCTGGATGGATATTTCCAAAACCTTTTGAAGCATCAAAAGCTTTTTTAGACAATCCCATATTAAAACTTCTAGGTTGAAATTTACCAATTTTCTCAGAACCTCCTCTTATTCCTCCCGTGGTAAGAAAAGAGGTCATGGCAAAATTAATTGCTTTTTGAATATCCGAAAAACTATCTAAAGCTTTGTCTGGACCACCAAAACAATCGACATAATTTTGTTCTAAAGCTTTATCAACTTCACTTAAGTACTCTTTTGGAATGATGCAATCAGAGTCAAAAATAATAAAGTAATCACCTCTCGCCTTTCTCATTCCGTAATTTCTTGAATCACCAGGGCCTGAATTATCCTTGTAATAATAGGAAATATCAAGACGATCACCATATTTCTGAGCTATATCCTTGCACAGCAAAGAGGATCCATCTTCTACAAGCACAATTTCAAAAATATCTTCATAGGTAGAATGAGTCAAACTTTCTAAGAGCTCATCAACTTCATCAGGACGATTGTAAACAGGAATAATTAAGGAAAACAACATAAATTAGATTGGGTATTATTTTAATTTTTTGGGTCTTGAAAATTTTAACAAATATAATCTTTATCCATAAAAAAACCACCAACTATAAGTTGATGGTTTTTAAATATTTTTATGCATTTCTATACGTAACCTTGTATAGAAATAAATATAAATTATCCTATACTTTCGATGTTTACCATTTCATTTGCATCGGCTTTGTAATCTACACCTTGAACATCAAATCCAAATAAATTATAAAAATCTTTTCTATAACCTTCTAAATCTCCTATTTCAGATAAATTTTCTGTTACTGCCTCAACCCATAATTTAGCTATTTTTTCCTGAACATCAGCACGCATTTCTAAATCATCAACGCGAATTCTACCTTTTTCATCCACAGGAACTGGTTTTCCGGTAAATAATCTTTCCTGATATAAACGCTGAATTTGCTCGATACATCCTTCATGTATTCCTTCCTCCTTCATTATTTTATATAACAAAGAGATGTATAATGGAATGACAGGAATTGCTGAACTTGCTTGAGTAACTAATGCTTTATTTACAGATACAAATGCTTTTCCGTCAATGTCTGCTAACTTTTCAGTGATGGCAAATGCAGTAGCTTCAAGATGATCTTTTGCGCGTCCTATAGTACCTTTTCTATAAACTGCTTCTGTCAAAGAGGGGCCAATATAAGAATAAGCAACAGTTGTAGCTCCTGGCGCTAATAAGTTTTCTGCTTTTAAAGCATCAATCCACATAGACCAATCCTCACCGCCCATAACAGCAACTGTATTCTCAATATCATCACCACTACTTGGCTGAATAGATATTTCAGAAACTTTACCAGAATGAAAATCTACAGTTTTATTAGTAAATACATCACCAATTGGTTTCAAAACAGAACGGTGTAATACTCCAGTGGTAGGATTCATACGAACTGGTGAAGCAAGACTGTAAATAATCAAATCGACTTGACCTAAATCTGCTTTAATTAAATCTAGTGTTTGTCTTTTTATTTCATTAGAAAAAGCATCTCCGTTGATGCTTTTTGCATAAAGACCTGCTTTATGAGCTTCTGTTTCAAAAGCAGCAGAATTATACCAACCTGGTGAAGCCGTTTTCCCTTCAGCAGGCTCTTTTTCAAAAAACACACCAATAGTTGCGGCGTCGCTACCAAAAGCACTTGTAATTCTAGAAGCCAGACCAAAACCAGTCGAGGCACCAATTACTAAAACTTTTTTCGCGCCATTAATAGCTCCTTTTGATTTTATATATTCTATCTGATTTTTAACATTTTGAGCGCATCCCTCTGGGTGAGATGTCGTACAAATAAAGCCTCTCATTCTAGGTTCTATAATCATATTGGGTAATTCTTTAAATTTAATATTTTGTATTTTTTTTATAAGCTTCCGCCAAATGTTCCAAAAGGAAACAAATATAAAGGAAAATATTAGTTAAGCAATGCTTTTGCATGATTTAAGGCTGACTCAGAAACAACAGTACCAGATAACATTTGTGCAATCTCTACTATTCGTTGATCTTGGTTTAATAACTTTAATTCTGATTGTGTATCCTCTCCAACTGTTGCTTTTGAAACTTTAAAGTGCGCCTCTCCTTTGGCAGCGATTTGAGGCAAGTGAGTAATTGCAAAAATTTGCATTTCACGACTCATTTCCTTCATGATTTCTCCCATTCTAATAGCAATTTCTCCAGAAACACCGGTATCAATTTCATCAAATATTAATGTTGGTAGTTTTGAATATTGAGCCAATATTGCTTTTACCGCCAACATAATTCGAGACATTTCTCCTCCTGAAGCTACTTTTTTCAGCAAACCAAAATCAGTTCCTTTATTAGCAGAAAATAAGAACTCTAGTTCGTCTTTACCATTACTAAAGTAATTCTCACTTCCTGTTATATCAATTTTAAAACGTACGTTAGGCATTCCCAAAGTTTCTAAAATAGCAATTAATTTTTGAGATAAAACCGGAATAGATTTTTCTCTATTGGAATGAATTTTATCTGCTAATCCGTCGAGCTCAACTCTTTTAGATTCAATTGATTTGTTCAACATAGTAATTTCTTCTTCCATGTTTCCTAATTCAAGAACAGCGTTTTCTAAATTAAGCTGAATATCTAGCAATTCCCCAACAGTAGAGACTTGATGTTTCTTTTGAAGGTTAAAAATTACCTGCAATTTTTGACTAATTAAATCCAATTGTTCAGGATCATTTATTAGTTTTTCTGAAAAGCGATTCATCTCTTGAGAAATATCATCAAACTCTATAGTTAAACTTGAAACTCTTTCCAGTATTGCGCTGTAATCAGTTGAAAAACTGCCTATTTTTTGTAACGAAATTTTTATTTCATTCAAATTATTTCGAACCCCAATTTGTTCTTCATTAGCAATTGCTAATGCTTTATCAAGTGATTCTTTAATAATTTCAACATTATTTAATTTCTCAAAATCTGCTTCTAATGTTTCTTGTTCGCCTGCTTTCAATTTTGCTGCAACCAATTCGTCTAACAAAAAAGTATTGTATTCCTGCTCTTTTTTAGATTCACTTTGTCTTTTTAAAATAGAATTTAATTTAGACTGATCGGATTTAAAAGTCTTTAAAAGCAATTGATACTCTATAATTGTCTCTTTGTTATTAGCAATAGCGTCAATTATTTTGAATTGAACATTTTCATCAGAAAGTTCTTGAGTTTGTTGCTGCGAATGAATATCTATCAAAAACATGCTTAATTCCTGAAGCTCTTGAAGATTCACAGGACTGTCATTAATAAAAGCTCTAGATTTACCAGAAGGAAGAATTTCGCGTCTAATTATAGTTTCCTCTTCGTAATCCAAATCATTGGCTTCAAAAAAAGGTTTCAAATTATATTTAGCTATTTCAAAATGGGCTTCAATAATACATTTTTCTTCTTTATTTTTTAAGGAAGTAAGATCAGCTCTTTTTCCTAAAACGAGACCAATTGCACCTAAAATTATTGATTTACCAGCACCCGTTTCACCAGTAATAGTAGAGAAACCTCTAGAAAAATCAATAGTTAATTTTTCTATTAAAGCATAGTTTTTTATCGAAAGTGAACTTATCATTTATAGTTGTTTATTAGAAATGGGGAACAAGGTTTAAACTAAAATTTGAAAAATAAATTAATATTTTATCAGAGACCACTTGCTCATATTCAAAGGAGAAATTTTATTTAGGTTCTCTGTTAAGTCTGAAACCGTAATACTGGGTCCGCCAGAGAATATAGAAACGATTTCATCCGATTTTGCATCAAAAAATACTCGCGTTAAAAAAGCATTAGGTCTTGAAGCATTTAACTTAGAAAGATTAATTATCGAATTCTTAATTTTCTCTTTAGCTGTTTTTAGATCTGTACTCATCAAATCTAAACCAACATGATAATCAAAGGTAGTTTGCCTGATTTGTTTGAATGTTGGTGATAAAAGGTCATTTATCAAAAAATAACGCGTTTGATTTCCGTCTGCCTGACTCCATCCTTTTGATCCACCTTGTAAAGCAACATTTGAAATATTTTGTGCTATTTCAAAATTAGTATCACCTGCTTCTAAAACAAAAGTATCCGCATCCATACCAATAATAATATAGCTATAAAAAGCTAAAACAGAAACTAAATTAGAATCAAAACTGGATGGATTAAAAATTAAATTTTCAAATTCAGTATATCTAAAATTAAAGTCTTTATCATTATAATTTAAAATTGGCGAGGAATAAGAGGAATTGTAAATAGGCCTGGAAGATTGCACCTGAATAGTTGCTGAAAATTGATCTAAGCTATTAGAGGAAATAGTAATATACATCGAGCAATTTATTTTCTCATTTTGCTTAACCGCAACACCAGTCCAATCTGTTTTATTGACAAATTCATTTATTGAAGTTTCTAAGGTTTTAAAAACTTGCTGATTCGTAACACTTAAACGTTGTGCATCAACAGTAACAGTACAGTTCAGTTGTTGTGCTTGGGCAAAACCAAGAATAAAAAGTAGTAAAAAAGTAAATATTTTATTCATTTCTAGTTTTTTATTTTTGTCTAAATCGAAGCTGCGAAAAAGAAGTATTTGTTATTCCCTATCAAGAATATTAAAATGAGCTATTATTTTGTTCAAAATATCATGGGCAACGGCTTCTTTTGATTTCAATTCCATTGGCTCAATATTAAAATCTTTATCAATAAAAGTAACTTTATTTGTTGATTTACCAAAACCAGCACCATCATCTTGTAAAGAATTCAATACAATCAAATCTAAGTTTTTTTTCTTGATTTTAAACTTTGCATTTTCTATTTCATTTTCTGTCTCTAGTGCAAAACCAATTAAATATTGATTTTTCTTTTGATCTCCTAGCGAGGCTAAAATATCTTTTGTCTTTTCCAATTCAATAACAAAACTATCGGCTGCCTTTTTTATTTTTTGTAACGCAACGTTTTTTGGTTTGTAATCCGCCACAGCAGCTGCAGCAATAGCAACATCAACATCGGGATAAAATTTGTGACAAGCTTCGTACATCTCTTGAGCGGTAATAACTTCAACCAACTGGATGGATGAATTTACAACCTTACAATGACTAGGTCCAGATATTAATACTACTTGTGCGCCTAAATTCGCAGCACTATTTGCTATATCAAAACCCATTTTACCAGAAGAGTGATTCCCAATAAAACGAACAGGATCTATTGCTTCATAAGTTGGACCCGCAGTTACCAAAATGGTTTTCCCTTTAAGCGGCAATTTATTATTTAAGTCAAGTTCTATAAAATGAATTATAGTTTCTGGTTCTGCCATTCTTCCTTCTCCAGATAAACCACTTGCCAATTCGCCAGACTCCGCTGGAATTATAATATTTCCAAATTGTGAAAGCCTTGCAAAATTAGAAATAGTAGAAGGATGCTTGTACATATCAAGATCCATTGCTGGCGCAAAATATACGGGACATTTAGCAGATAAATAAGTAGCAAGCAAAAGGTTGTCGCAAGTCCCATTTACCATTTTAGATAACGTATTGGCTGTTGCAGGCGCAACAATCATCAAATCAGCCCAAAGTGCTAATTCAACATGATTATTCCATTTTTCGTTCTCCTCATCTTGATTGTAAAAACTAGAAAAAACAGGATTTTTAGATAACGTAGATAACGTAAGTGGAGTTATAAAATCCTTAGAAGCAGGTGTCATTATCACTTGGACATGTGCACCTGCTTTTATGAAAAGTCGTACTAATGAAGCTGTTTTATAGGCTGCAATTCCACCAGAAATACCTAGTAAAATTTTCTTACCGTTTAAAACTGACATCGTACTATTATTTATTAGAATCTCTGTGATAGATTTTACCATCTAACCATTCTTGAACTGCTAAAGCATGTGGTTTTGGTAATTTTTCGTAAAATTTAGAAACCTCAATTTGTTCTTTATTTTCAAAAACTTCTTCAAGACTGTCATTATATGTAGCAAATTCTTCTAATTTCTCTGTCAATTCTTTTTTGATTTCAGAGTTAATTTGATTTGCTCTTTTAGCCATAATGGTTATTGCTTCATACACATTACCAGTAGGTTCCTCAATAACACTTTTGTTGTAAGTTATTGTATTTACTGGAGCATTCGTCTTTTTTAAATCCATGACTTTATTTATTTAGTAAATTTTTGTAAATCTTTTTCAATTCTCGCTAACATTTCGGTAGCAAGTTTTTTGTATTTTGTTTCAGCATTAAATTTAATCAAATTTGAATGTGCCGCTTTAGCAACAAGTAGTCTTTCTTCCATTTTAGAAGGAATACTATTAATCGCTAGTTGATAAGCAGAATCAAACTTATAAAACAATGCATCTTCTTTAAAAGGTGTTCCTGGATAATCAGAAACAAAGTTATCTAAAGCAACAATAGCCGATTTATAATCTGAAATTGTATTGTATCCTTTAGCGTTTTCGTAAACCTTTTTTTCTGTTTTTTCACTAAGCACTTTTACAGTACTATTTGCTTCCGCTAAATATTGTGAATTAGGATAATTATCAATAAACATTTGTAATTTATCCAAAGCTTTATTAGTACTCGTTTGATCTAAACTATAAACTGGAGATAACATCGCATAACTCTTTGCACCTAAAAAAGCTGCTTCTTGCAATTTTTCACTTCTAGGATATCCTGAAACGAAACTTTCAAATTGGTATCCTGCTAAATAATATTGTTTGGTTTTATAATAAGACTGAGCAAACATGTAAAATAATTTTTCAGCTTGCGGTTTTCCTCTGTAAGCTGGAGCAATTTGTTCGAAAATTCGAATTGCTTTAGTATATTTACCTGAATCATATAATTTAGTTGCCATTTCAAACTTTACAGCAACATCTTCGGATTTTAATGCTTTTTGATACTCATTACAAGAACTAAAAATAGCAACAAGAAGCAATAGAGATATTATTTTTTTCATTTTTTTACTTTTTTCATGATTTCTTGATTGAAACAACCTACGAAATCATACCGAAGTTTCGGTGGCAAATTTAGTTATTAATTTAGCGACTTCAAAATATATTTTCCGTTTAAAAAAACAGTCTTTATTTAAACTTATTTATTGATTTTTTTAACAAATTCATGCAGTCTTTCAGATAAAGAATGATCTACTTGCACGAGTGGTAAACGCACTGTGTTCTCTGAAATTCCCAATGACAGGAAGACTTCCTTAATACCGGCAGGATTTCCTTGTTCAAAAATCATATCAATAGAATCCGATAATAGATATTGATATTTAAAAGCCTCATCTACTTTTTTATTCAGTCCTAAACGAATCATTTCAGAAAATTCTTTTGGAAAACCCTGACCAATTACAGAAATAACTCCTGAACCTCCTGCTAAAACCATTGGTAAAGCAATCATATCATCTCCTGAAATTACAAGAAAATCTTTAGGTTTATCTTTTAAGATTCGCATGGCTTGAACAATGTCTCCTGCTGCTTCTTTTATACCAATTACGTTTTTGAAATCATTAGCCAAGCGCAATACAGTTGAAGGAAGCATATTACTGGCTGTTCTTCCTGGAACATTATATAAAATAACAGGAATTGGAGATGCCTCTGCAACCGCTTTAAAATGTTGATAAATTCCTTCTTGAGTAGGTTTGTTATAATAAGGAGAAACGGAAAGTATAGCTGCAAATGCAGATAAATCTCTCGTTTTTAGCTCTTCTACTACTTTCATTGTATTGTTTCCGCCAACGCCTAAAACTAATGGTAAAGTTCCCTTATTAGCTTCGATTACTGTACGAATCACTAATTCTTTTTCCTCTACTGATAACGTAGCATTTTCTGCGGTAGTACCCAAAACTACCAAATATTCAATTCCTCCGTCAATTGAATATTTTACAATTCTTTTTAGAGCTTCTGTATCTACTGAAAAATCGAGTTTAAAGGGCGTTACAAGAGCTACACCAGTTCCTATTAATGATTGCATATTAGTCTTATATTTTATTTAATAATTTTAAATACTTAAATAACTCCTTTACAAAAATATCATAATCTGTAAGAGTTGTGTTGATCATAAAATGATTCAATCGTTGATCAATTGTTGCAAAACCAACTTTAAATTCGGCTTTTGATTGTTTTGTAATTTGCAATAAAATTGCTCTTTCTACCTCGTAAAAACTGATCAATAGATCCGTTTTTTCATTTATAAATTCACTAACAACTGGATCGACAATTTTTCCGTTCCACGAAATCGCACTCGACCCAAAGGTAGGATAGGTTTCTATTTCTGTTTTATTAATCGTATCGCAATACATGATTATTTTAATATTTTCAGACAAAAAACCATTACTAATCAAATCCTTAACAAGACTTTTTGTTTCAGAAAAATTAGTTTTATCAATCAATAAACCTACTTTTTGAATTCTATTATCAGAGAAAATAGCAATTGTATTTTCCAAGTTATTCTTAAATGTTTTTTTTACAATAAAATCCTTTATATATTTTAAAAACATATTACTTTTACTTGGTTACAAAATTAATTAATTAAGTTGCATTTAAATGGTAAATCTAAAAAAGTATAATGACGTTTCTAAACTTTTTGTTATATTCTTAACATTATTTTTAGTCACATCGTGTAGTAAACAAAATTATCAAGTCACTAAGATTGTTGGCAAACAATTTCCTATTACTGAGAAGGAAAATCAAGTTACTGAAATTGAGAATTTTATAAAACCATACAGAGAACATATTAATAAGGATTTAGACAGTATTCTTGCTTACTGCCCAGTAACACTTGATAAAAGCGGAAAATGGCAATCTACTATTGGTAATCTTATGGCAGATGTTTCTTTGATGCGTGGGAATCTTGTATTTGAAGCAAGAGAAAACAAAAAAATAGATATTTGCTTGCTAAATAGTGGCGGTGTTCGTTCTATACTTCCTAAAGGTAATGTAACCGCTAGAAATGCTTTTGAGATTATGCCGTTTGAAAACAGTATGGTTGTAATTGCTTTAAAAGGAGAGCAAATCAATGAAATGGTTGATTTCTTTATCGCTGATAAAAAGCCACATCCTCTTTCTGGAATAACATTTACAATTGATAAAAACAATCAGTCTAAAAATATATTAGTTCAAGGAAAACCACTTCAAAAAGAGACTATTTATTATGTAGGAACAAATGATTATTTATCTGATGGTGGCGATAATATGAATTTCTTTAAAAAAGCAGTTCAGAAATTTTATTTAGATTACAAGTTACGAGACATACTTATTGACTATTTTAAGCAAGTAGATACCATTCCAGTAATTACTGATGTTAGAATAACTGTTGAATAGATAAAAGAAGTCGGAAAGAAAGATATTCTTTAGAAACGTTACCCCCTAGCCCCGATTGAAGCGGCATCCCACGCTTTTTAGCGTGGATACAGCGTAAAGCGGGAAAAAGCTCCTGATTGTTATTTGCCTTATACTGGCGATCACTAAAAATACATAAAATGAAAAGAAGAGAATTTATAGAAAAAACAGCTGCAACTTCAGCTTTATTGAGTTTAGGACTTTCCTTAAGTAGTTTTGAAACCGCAAAGACCAAACACCTTACCATTTTACATACCAATGATGTACACAGTTATATTGATCCATTTCCGGCAGATCATCCGAGAAATGCAAATATGGGAGGTGTAGCCCGCAGAGCAGCATTGATAGAAACAATTAGAAAAGAAAATCCAAACGTACTGCTTCTTGATGCAGGAGATATTTTTCAGGGAACTCCTTATTTTAACTATTATGGAGGAGAATTAGAATTTAAACTAATGAGCATGATGAAATATGATGCCTCTGCTATAGGAAACCATGATTTTGATAACGGTTTACAAGGTTTATATGCTCAACTTCCGCATGCTACCTTCGATTTTATATCGGCTAATTACGATTTTAAAAATACAGTTATGAATGGGTTTGTAAAACCTTATAAAGTTTTTGATAAAAACGGAATAAAAGTGGGTGTTTTTGGATTGGGAGTTGAATTACAAGGTTTGGTTGATAAAAAAATGTACGGAGAAACAGTTTACAATGATCCTGTGGAAACTGCTCAAGATATGGTTCGTATATTAAAAAAAGAACTTAAATGCGATTTGGTTATCTGTTTGTCTCACATTGGTTACAGCTATAAAAATGAACCTAATAAAATATGTGATTTAAAATTAGCTACTTTAACAAAAGATATTGACATGATAATTGGTGGACATACGCACACCTTTCTAGATAAACCAACTATTGTGAAAAATATTGAGGATAAAGACGTACTAGTAAACCAAGTAGGATGTTACGGAATTAATCTTGGAAGAATTGATGTGTTTTTTGATTCGGACAAAAACAAAACACACCAAGGAAGATCCATCGTGGTTTAACTGATGTTTTTCATAGCATTCGTTTCTGCATCTATAACAAAGCGATAAAAAACATAATAAACACCCGCATTTAGCAACATCGCCAATGGTCTAAACACGATTGGCGCTAAGTTAGATAAATAATATTTTTCTATAAAAACAATAAAATATTGTGTCAGAGACAATAATCCAAAAATAAACAACCAAGCATTTTTTTTGTTAGGATCCATTAGATATTCTGATAAAGCGAGACCTCCAATTACAGATATTAGTATGTTTTGAAACACTAGTAGAACGTAACTTTTGGTGTCGATACCAGTAGAAATTAACAAGAGATAGAAAAAAATAAATACAAAAGGGATTATCGCTATAAAAAAAGGAATGTAATCTTTGAGTTTAATTAATTGAATAACATAATAAATTAAAAGGATTCTGTGTACTAAGAAAACGAGTAGACCTAAAAACAATAAATATTGAGTATTGGGTATAAACAAAACATTAGTAATTAAGGAAAGAAAGAGAACTATAAAAAAGAGCCAATTTCGTTTTTTAGACATGTTCCAATAAAGAACCATAATCCCAATTGACAATAATGGTTTAAAAAAAAACAACAAGCCTTTATCAAAAAAGAATTCTATCACTACTTCAATTATCACTATGATAAAAAAAAGTAAAGACAAGCTTTTTCCAATCCTATTTTCATGTTTAAGAGTAAACATAATAATTTGTTTTTTTTCAATTTATAAAATACACCAATTCACCATTAACCACTCATAAAGAGCGACTTAGAGTAAATAAGTTTAATTTAATAATAAATGTACAAATTATTATTCTACTAATTTCATAAATTCAATTTCTGAAATAATCGGAATATTGAGTTTACTAGCTTTCTCCAGTTTTGCTGGTCCCATATTTTCTCCAGCAACCACATAATCCGTTTTGGTAGAAATAGAGCTTCCCACTTTTCCTCCGTTATCTTCAATTGCTTTCTTTAAGTCATCCCGTGAGAATTTTTCAAAAACTCCAGAAACTACAAAGGTTTTATTTGCAAGTTTATTGGTCGCATTTAGATTTATTTTCTCTATAATTTCAAACTGAATTCCATAATTTTTCAATCGCTCTATAATAATTTTATTTTCAGCATTATCAAAAAATTCTATTACACTTTTTGCTATACGTTCGCCTATTTCGTCTACTAAAATCAAATCTGGTAAAGTTGCATTACTTAAAGCATCAATAGACTTGTAGTATTTTGCTAATTTTTTAGCTACAGTTTCACCCACAAAACGAATTCCCAAAGCAAATAATACACTTTCAAATGGTATATTTTTGGAATTTTGAACACCTTTAACCAAATTTTCTGCAGATTTCTGAGCCATTCTTTCTAAAGGAAGAATTTGATCCACTGTTAATTCATACAAATCAGCATAATTATGAACCAACCCATTATAGAATAATAGCGCAACGGTTTCACCACCTAGTCCTTCAATATCCATTGCTTTTCTAGAAATATAATGTTGAATTCTGCCAATAATTTGCGGAGGGCAACCATAAAAATTAGGACAGTAATGATTAGCCTCACCATCATTGCGAACCAATAAAGTTTCACATTCCGGACAGTGGGTAATGTATTTTGTGCGTTCTGAATTCTGTGGTCTTTTACTTAAATCTACGGCAATTATTTTAGGAATAATTTCACCTCCTTTTTCTACAAAAACGGTATCATCAACTCTGATATCGAGTTTTTCTATTTGATCAGCATTATGTAAAGAAGCTCTTTTTACAATGGTTCCTGCTAATTGTACAGGCTCTAGATTAGCAACAGGAGTTATTGCTCCTGTGCGTCCTACTTGATAAGAAATTGAATTTAATTTTGTAGAAACTTGTTCTGATTTGAACTTATAAGCAATTGCCCAACGTGGGGATTTAGCCGTAAAACCCAATTCATCTTGGTAATGAAAAGAATTAACCTTTACCACTACTCCATCCGTTTCATAAGGAAGATTGTGTCTATGTGTATCCCAATAATCAATAAATTTAAAAACCTCCTGTAAATTTCGAGCTAATATAGCTTCTTTAGGCGCTTTGAACCCCCAGTTTCTAGCGACTTCTAGTCCTTCAAATTGAGTTTTAAAAGGAAGATTGTTACCTACTAAAAAATACAATAAACAATCCAAAGGACGTTTGGCTACTTCGGCACTATCTTGTAATTTTAAACTTCCTGAAGCTGTATTTCTAGGATTAGAATAAGGTGTTTCACCTATTTCAATCAATTCCTGATTCATTTTTTCGAACCCAGCAAATGGCAAAATAATCTCTCCACGAACATCAAACTTTTCAGGGAAATTTCCTTTCAGTTTTAATGGAACTGATTTTATAGTTTTAATATTATTGGTAACATCATCACCTTGAAAACCATCTCCGCGAGTTACCGCACGTTTTAGAATTCCATTTTCATAAGTAATACTAATTGATGCGCCATCGTATTTTAATTCACACGTATATTCTAAAGGAACGTCTCCTAATACTTTTTGAATGCGTTTTTCCCAATCTAATAATTCTTCTTTAGAATAGGAATTATCAAGAGAATACATGCGTTGTTGATGCGCAACTGTTTGAAAGTTTTTGGTTATAGCACCACCTACTCTTTGTGTTGGAGAATTTTCATCAAAGTATTCAGGATGCTGATTTTCAAGTTCTTGAAGTTGTTTTAATTTCAAGTCAAAATCATAATCAGAAATTAATGCTTCATCTAACACATAGTAATTATAATTGTGTTGATTTAATTCCTCTCTGAGAGTCTGAATTGTATTTTGGATGTCCATATAAAATAAAAATTGGCTATTTTAGTTTCTGTAAAAGCGTACTAAAATAACCAATTTAAAAATAAAAACACTAAAATTACGACTCAATAATCGAATTTATTTGTTTATACAAAAGTCCATC
Organism: Flavobacterium pygoscelis; assembly: GCF_023162025.1. NCBI lineage: Bacteria > Pseudomonadati > Bacteroidota > Flavobacteriia > Flavobacteriales > Flavobacteriaceae > Flavobacterium > Flavobacterium pygoscelis. The sequence goes on from NZ_JALNUB010000002.1 coordinate 180,729, forward strand.
ACTTAAAAATGCACCTTGCTGAATCAATGCAAAAAGAGAGGTGTTTCGATCTTCTGTAAATTCTTTCTTTCCTATTTTCATTTCAATAGTATCGGTAAACATATTGTCGCTTAACCACTGCAATCCTTCTTTAGTTAAAAAATCAGTCTCGGGAACCAAAGACTTCAACACGATAGATTGTACGTGGGTATCAAAACATTGAAAAAGAAAAATATGATTTTTAGAAAAATGCTCTAAAAATTCTGCTTTTGTAAGAACGCCTTCCCAAACCAAATCAGAAAAAACATCTAATTCTTGTTCAGCCACTTCTGGTTTTTCTTTTTTAATGGTATCCCATTCTGCTTTATCAATAGTTTGCGTCGCTAGGAAAGTACTAAATTCCTGATTTAGTTCCTCAAATTGTTCTTTAGTTAATCTGGAGTATTTCATAATAGTAAATTTTGCCGCTAAGGCATTAAAGCGCGAAGCAATTTTTTATGACTTGTAATTATAATCACTTTTTCACGAAATTGAAAAGAATCTTAGAATGGTGTTGAAATAAAATTATTTTCAAGAAAAAAAATCAATTTCTTCGGTATTTCTTGAGGTAATTAAAACAAAAAAAATCCCGACTTTCATCGGGATTTAGATATCTAAATATAGAAATTATGCTTTTTCAGCAACAATTTCATAATCCAATTCAACGATTACATCTCTATGTAAACGAACGTTAGCAGTATATTTACCAGTACGTTTAACGATTCCGCTAGTGATGAATTTTCTATCGATTGTTTGTCCACCTTTAGCTAAAGCTGCTGCGATATCAATATTCGTGATTGAACCGAATAATTTTTCACCACCTGCTTTCGCGAAGATTTTAATTTCGATAGCTTTTAAAGCTTCTGCTAATGCTTTTGCATCTGCAACAACTTTAGCTTCTTTGTGCGCTCTTTGTTTTAGGTTTTCAGCCAATACTTTCTTTGCAGAAGAAGTAGCTAAATGTGCTTGACCAGTTGGGATCAAAAAGTTACGACCGTAACCATTTTTTACCGTAACGATATCATCTTTAAATCCTAAATTCTGAACGTCTTGTCTTAAAATAAGTTCCATGTTGTTGTCCTTGTATTATAGAAGTTAGGTTTCATATTTCAGAAAACCAACAAACTTTGTTAAATATTATTTTAGTAAATCCGCCACGTATGGCATTAAAGCTAAGTGACGAGCTCTTTTTACAGCAACTGAAACTTTTCTTTGGTATTTTAATGAAGTTCCAGTTAAACGACGTGGAAGAATTTTTCCTTGTTCGTTTACGAATTTCAATAAGAAATCAGCATCTTTATAATCAATATATTTGATACCTGATTTTTTGAAACGACAATACTTTTTTTGTTTGTTTGTCTCTATATTCAAAGGCGTAAGATATCTAATATCTCCGTCTTTTTTTCCTGAAGCCGATTGTTGTAGTGTAGCCATGATTACGCTTTTGTTGCTTTTAATTTAGTTCTTCTTCTTTCCGCCCAAGAAATTGCGTGTTTGTCTAAACTTACAGTTAAGAAACGCATAATTCTTTCGTCACGTCTAAATTCAGTTTCAAAAGCAATAAGAACTTCTCCTGGTACTTTGAATTCGAATAAATGGTAAAAACCAGATTTTTTGTTTTGAATTTCGTAAGCCATTTTTTTAAGACCCCAATCTTCTTTCGATACCATTTCTGCTCCTCTACTAGTAAGAAAATCTTCAAATTTGCTTACTGTTTCCTTTACCTGTGTGTCAGATAAAACGGGATTTAAAATGAAAACAGTTTCATAATGATTCATAAAAATATATTTATATGTTATTTTGGGTGCAAAAGTAATCAATATTTTTAAACAAACAAGTCTTAACTCCTTTTATTCGACGAATGACTAAAAAAAAGGAAATTCACTTGGTTTTTTTCAAATAAAAAAAGTATGTTTACGTAGCCAAATCTAAAAATTCATTATTTATGAAACTAAACTGTGTCGTAGTGGATGATAGTTCTATCCAGAGAATGATAATAGCTAAGTTAGTTAATAATCATCAAAATTTGAACTTAATAGGCGACTTCTCTAATGCTATTGAAGCCAAGAATTGTATGGCTATACATAACGTTGACTTGATTTTTCTTGATATTGAGATGCCTGTTATTAGTGGCTTTGATTTTCTTGATGGTTTAAAAGTAAAACCTCAAATTATCTTTATCACTTCTAAGGCTGAATATGCTATGAAAGCTTTTGATTATGATGCAACAGATTACCTTCAAAAGCCTATTGCGATTGATCGTTTTAATTCGTCAGTAAAAAGAGCTATTGATTCTCACTTATTAAAAAAAGACAATAAAGAAGAAGAAGGAGAACATATATTTATTAAAAGTAATTTAAAAAAATTAAAAATTTTCACTTCTAAAATTAAGTGGATTGAAGCTTTTGGTGATTACGTTAGAGTTGTAACCGAAGACGATAGCAATCTAGTCCTTTCGACGATGAAATCTTTTGAGAATGATTTATCAAAAGAAAAATTTGTCAGAGTACATAAGTCTTACATCATCAATATTGATAAAGTAGAGCGTTTTAATAGCAAGTATGCCGAAATTGGAATGACTAAAATACCTTTAAGTAGACACAAGAAAGAAGACTTAGTCAAAGCGCTTTCATTCTCTTAAAAGACTAAAATCAATAAATTATAAATCCCCCATTTTTTTAATTAAAAAAAATGGGGGATTTTATTTATAAGTCATCAATAATCTATAATAGTAGTAATATCAAATAATCTTTTTTAGTAAAAGTCAACATTCAACATTACTTTTATAGCCCTATATTGAGCAACCGCTTCAAAACTATTCAACATTTTCTGAATAGTAATTTTTGTAGCACCTATAGAAGTATTTTGAGGTATTTTAATAATAATGGTACGAATGTATTCATTTCTAATTCTGCTTATAAGTGGCTCTTCTGGGCCTAAAACAGGCATATTCAAATTTTGACTCATTACTTGATACAACCACATTGCACCTTCTTTTAATTTGTCATAATCCCTTTGTTTCAATGTTAATTTGATGATCCTAAAATACGGTGGATATTTATAAATTTGTCGGTCATAAAGCTGCTCTTTATACATTCCAACATAATCATTATTTGCCACTTGTTGTATCGTATTATGATTCGGATTGTAAGTTTGTATAATAACTTTACCTTGTTTTTCAGCTCTTCCTGCTCTTCCTGCAACCTGTGTTAACATTTGAAAACTTCTCTCAAAAGCTCTAAAATCCGGATGGTATAACATATTATCAGCATTCATAACTCCTACCAAACTTACATTATCAAAATCCAATCCTTTAGCTAGCATTTGCGTACCTACTAAAATATCTATTTCTCTATTCTTGAAACTATCAATAATTTTTTCGAAACCAAACTTTCCCCTAGTCGTATCTTGATCCATTCTCCCTATTTTAGAACTTGGAAAAATAGAAAGTAATTCTTGCTCTATTTGTTCGGTTCCAAAACCTTTAGTGGTCAAATCTATACTCGAACAGGCATGACAATTCGTTGGTTTTGCCATGGTATAACCACAATAATGGCATCGCAATTGATTTTTATGTTTGTGATACGTTAAGCTCACATCACATTGTTGACACTGCGGAACGTGACCGCAAGTAATACACTCTACAATGGGTGAATAGCCTCTTCTGTTTTGAAATAAAATAACTTGTTCGCCTAATGACAAAGCTGTTGTAATTTCAGCAATTAAAACATCGCTGAAATGTCCAGTCATTTTCTTTCGGAAATATTTATCTTTAAGATCTACTAATTCAATAATAGGCATCATAACATTTCCGTATCGTTTTGACACTTCTACTAAACCAAATTTTTCAGATGTAGCATTAAAATAGGTTTCTAAACTAGGCGTCGCTGAACCCAATAAAACTTTTGCTTTGTGCGAATGAGCTAATACTATTGCTGCATCACGCGCATGATAACGAGGCGCAGGATCAACTTGCTTGAAGGTTTGCTCATGCTCCTCATCAACAATTATAAATCCTAAATTATCAAATGGTAAGAATAAAGAAGACCTTGCTCCTATTACTACTTGTGCTTTTTCAGAATTTTGCAATACTTGATTCCAAACTTCGATGCGTTCATTGTTATTGTATTTCGAATGGAAAACAGCTACTTTATTTCCAAAATAAGCTCTTAATCGACCTACTAATTGTGTTGTCAAAGCAATTTCTGGTAATAAATACAAGATTTGTTTTCCGCTTGCTAGATATTCTTCAATAAGTTTAATGTAAATTTCAGTTTTACCACTGGAAGTAACACCATGAAGTAAGCAAACCTCTTTTTGAATAAAACTATCTTTTATAGCAACAAAGGCATTTTGCTGTGCCTCACTTAATTCTAATTCTTTTTCGTTTATCTTGCCTTTAAAATTTACTCTGTCTTCCTGCAAGAAATAATCTTCAAAAATCTCCTTTTCTATCAGAGCTTTAACAATTGCAGAAGAAGAATTAGCCTCTTCTACTAGTTTTTTGACTGTTATCGGTTTTTTTTCGGCTGCGCTTAATTGAAAATAACGCATTACGATTTCCTTTTGCTTATTAGCACTTTTAAGGATTTCAAGCAATTCACTTAAACCTTGATTAGAATTATATTTAGGATGCAAACGAATGTACCGAACGAGCTTAGGCTTGTAGCTTTCTTGTATTTCTTCGTGAAGAATTAAGATATTCTTGTCAATTAATTTTTGAATAACAGGAAAAATATTTTTCTTGTTTAATATTGCAATAATATCTTGAACTTTTAATGAATTTTGCTGCTGCAAAGCTTCATAAATTAGAAACTCATCATCAGAAAGCAGGCTAGTATCGACAAAAAGATCCGTTTTTTGAGAAATAAGGGTTTCACTTTCTAGCAAAAGCGCACTAGGCATTGCCCCTCTATAAACATCTCCAATAGCGCACATATAATAAGAAGCAATCCATTGCCAATGGGCTATTTGAATTGGAGTAACTATAGGTCTTTCATCTAAAATTTGATGAATCTCTTTCGCTTCGTATAGCGCAGGTTTGTTTTGATGAATTTCAATAACTAAAGCCGTATATATTTTACTTTTTCCAAAAGGAACGGCTACCCTCATTCCTATTTTAATGTAATGAAACTCTGTTTCAGAAACACTATAAGTAAATGTTTTAGCCAAAGAAAGTGGCAAAATGACCTCTACAAAATACATCTATAATTAATTATGAGTTATGAATTGAGTTATGAATTGAATCTTTACTCTAAACTCATAACTCACAATTTAAATTTATTTTACTCTTTGCCAAGTTTGCGTTCTTCCAAATAAAGAAAGACCAATATAACCACGCACTTTTAATTTATCATTTCCTTCTAAGGCTAAAAAGCATTTGTAAGTCTTTCCAGAAACAGGATCTAGAATTTTTCCTGAATTGTATTCGCTACCATCTTTTGACAAACCTTTTATAATTACAAGTCCCATTACAGGCTTGTTTTTATCTTCGCCTGTACAATTAGTACATAAGTTTTTTTTCTTGTCTGCATCTAAAATATCTACAACTTTACCGTAAACTTTACCTGAATGCTCATAGATTTCGACAATAGACTTAGCTTTACCAGTCTCATCGTCAATAGTTTTCCATTTTCCCATAACTGTATTTCCTTGAGCATAAAAAGCCATTGAAACAAATAGAGAGAGGATTGTGATTGTGTTTTTCATTTTTTTTTGTTTTTAAGTCCTGAAGTTCCTAAGATTGTTGAGAAATTTTTCTCCTAATTTGGTAAATGAAATAATCATGCCAAGATTTCAATCTTTCTCAAACAGGAAATAGCTCCTAATAGTAAAAGCTATTTTAATTTAGTTAGTTATTATTTTTTGTTTTTAATTTATTTACGGTCGCATTTAGTTCAAAGCCTAATAATAAGATCATACAATTGATCCAAATGTAAAACATCAAAACCAATAATGTTCCTATTGACCCATATAATTCATTATATTTTGAGAATTTTGTTACCCAAATTCCAAAAAAATAAGAATCTAAAACTATCAGGATTGTTGTAAATACAGATCCGATAGATATAAAAGCTCTGTTTTTAACTTGTTTTGTTCCAAACTTAAAAAGGATTGAAGTGGTAACTAAAATCATCAAAATAACAAATGCATAACGTCCTAAAACAATGAGTTGTACTTGATCACTAAATACTGTTTGTTGCAAAACAACCTCAAAAACTACAATTGTAGATACCGTAACTATTAATAACAAGGACAAAAGCAACGACATACTCAATGCTACTAAATATTGGCGTACAAAACCTCTTTTTACTAGAACATGTCTTGAAGTTTCAAAACCACCTAAAATTCCATTTAATCCATTTGCCATTAAAAAAATGGATAACATAAATCCAGAAGACAATAATCCCGAATCACTATTATTCAGAATATCATTAATGATTTTATAAATTGCATCATAAGTATTTGGAGGAACACCATCCTTAACAAACATTAAAAAATCTTCCTGAAAGCCTGTAATAGGTATAAAAGGAATTAAATTTAAAATAAAAAGAGCAAATGGAAATAATGCCATAAAGAAACTAAAGGCAATTGCGCTCGCATGATAAGTCAAAGCACTTTCTACAATTCCTAAACCATAGAGTTCTAATAAATCATATAAAGACAAACCTTCCAACCAAGGAAGTTTTATCTTTTTTAGACCATGAACAAGATTCCGAATGATTGGAATTTTTTCAATTTTAGCTTCAATTTCTACACTCATATTGCTTTTAAACTCAAATCCATATTATATACGGAATGCGTTAAGGCACCAGAAGAAATATAGTTCACTCCACATTCTGCATACTGCCGAATTGTGTTCTCATTTATATTACCGGATGATTCTGTTAAGCATTTGTTACCAATCATAGCGATAGCTTTTTTAGTATCCTCAAAATTAAAATTGTCTATCAAAATACGATAAACGCCTTCACTTCTTAATATTTCATCAATTTCATCTAAATTTCTAGCTTCAATTATTATTTTTAAATCTAAGTTCTTTTCTTTTAAATATTTTTTTGTTTTGGCTATTGCCAAAGTAATTCCACCCGCAAAATCGATATGATTGTCTTTTAACATTACCATATCATAGAGAGCAAAACGGTGATTTTCTCCACCTCCTATTTTAACTGCCCATTTTTCACAAGCTCTAAAACCTGGTGTTGTTTTTCTAGTATCCAATACTTTAGTGTTGGTACCTTCTAACAAATGCACGTATTTTTTTGTTTTTGTTGCGATAGCCGACATCCGTTGCATCGAATTTAAAACTACCCTTTCTGCCTTTAATATTGATTGTGAACTTCCTGAAACATGAAAAACAACATCTCCTTTTTTAACAGTAGCTCCATCTGCTATAAAAGTCTCTATTTGCATATTAGGATCTACATATTCAAAAATCATTTTTGCAAAAGCTACTCCAGCAATAATACCGTCTTCTTTGACCAGTAATTTTGCTTTACCTGTAGCTGAATCTGGAATGCATGCCAAAGAACTATAATCTCCAGGACCTACATCTTCGAGAATAGCATTTTTTATTATTAGATCTAATTCTTGCTTGAATTGTTTTTCGCTAATCATTTTTACATAAAATTTATGGAAGGCTAAAGTAATGTATATTTTGTGGATTTGAAAATTTGTAAAGTTAGAAATGCTACAAATTTTTAAAAATCTCTCTAACAAAACAATTTAAGAAATAAGAAAAGCAAAATGAATTATAATATTTTTGGGTTTACTGTTTAAAATCATATATTTGAAAATAGTAATTTAAACCCCATTTTAAAAAAAACATTTAATGAGATATTATTTAACTCTAATTTTTGCAACATCACTATTAATGAGTTCTTGTAAAAAAGAAGATACCCTAGATAACAATACGATTAAGACCACTCTTGTTCCTTTTACAGAAGTGGGCACTCAAATGAAAGCTCAACAATCTCAAGCAAACGCACAACAGCAACAAGTGGTAACCAATAATTCAGTTGCTGCAGCTCCCGTTGCAAAAGGAATGAATCCAGAACATGGACAACCAGGACATCGTTGTGATATTCCAGTTGGTGCACCATTAAATTCTCCTGCTGCCGCAAAAAATCAGCAAAGTGCTCCTGCTCCTACAATGACTTACACTACTACTGCTACACCTTCTGAAACAGTTGTTACTGCTGAAGGAATGAACCCACCACACGGTCAAGCCAATCATAGATGTGACATTGCTGTTGGTGAACCGTTACCTAAAGAATAAATTTATAACTATAAATACGCTATCAAAATGCAACCAATTACACTATTTAAATTTCATGAAAACTGTGAAATTTCCCTCTGGAAAGTGGTAAATGATAGTGTAATGGGAGGCATATCAGAAAGTAAAATAAATTTAAATATTAAACATCATGGTTCTTTTGAAGGAATGGTTTCATTAGAAAACAATGGTGGATTTTGTTCTGTTAAATATGCTTTTGAGCCCATTATTCTAGACAAAAACAAAATGATTTGCCTTTACATAAAAGGCGATGGAAAAATATATCAGTTTAGATTAAAAAACAGTAAAAGTGATTCTCATTCCTATATTTATAGTTTTGAAACCAATGGAGATTGGCAAAACATTGAAATTCCAATCACTGAATTCCAACCTTATTTTAGAGGTAGAAAATTAGACTTACCTAATTATGATGGTTCAAATTTAGAGGAAATTGCATTTTTAATAGGCAATAAAAAAAGAGAACATTTTGAATTGCTTATTGATCAAATTCTGATAAAATAAATTAACACCTTTTAATTCCTGTCATTTTTAAAATGTTTTCAAAAAACTTGCATCATTAAAGTACATTTCAAAATTTGTAATTTATATATATTTGCATTTCTGAAATTTAATAAAAATGAATATCAAACTCATTGCTATTGGTAAAACTGATAACAAAGCTCTACAAACTTTAATAGACGACTATACGAAACGATTGTCTTTTTATATCAAATTTGATTTGGATATTATTCCTGACATCAAAAACGTAAAAAACTTATCGGAAAGTCAACAAAAAGAAAAAGAAGGAGAATTGATTTTGTCTAAAATCACTGCTACAGACCAACTTATATTACTAGACGAAAACGGAAAAACATTTTCGAGTGTCACTTTTTCAGAAGAATTGCAAAAAAAAATGAACTCAGGCGTTAAAACTTTAGTTTTTGTAATTGGTGGTCCTTATGGTTTTTCAGACACGGTTTATGCCAAAGCTCAAGGTAAAATCTCACTTTCCTTAATGACATTTTCGCACCAAATGGTCCGATTATTTTTTATTGAACAATTATACCGAGGATTTACGATTTTAAAGAACGAACCATATCATCATCAGTAAAAGTAAGTCTTGACTAAGTAATGTCGTCCAATTGTCAAATAAAGTCGTTAAAATTATGAATGAATAACAGTAAATTTGACAACTAACTTTAAAAACTTGTGTCATGATTTCAATAGGCGAATTAGTTTATAATTCTAGAAAAGATAAAAAGATAACTCAAGAAGAGCTTGCAGAAATTTCTAAAGTGAACTTGAGAACAATTCAAAGAATTGAGAATAATCAAAATAAGCCACGCGAAAGCACATTAAAATTAATCTTTGATGTATTAGAAATAAATAATACAATTTCTGAATTTAAACAAAATAAAATTACAAAGAATTATGCTGAATTGTTTTTCGAGTATATGTTTTTAATTGTAATAAATTTGGTCTTAATGGGAATTATAGGTTGGTTAACTTTAGATTCTGAAGCAAATTTGAATAGTCGATTTGCAGCATTACTTTTAAGCTTTTTTATTCCAATATTCATAGTTTTATTGACAAAAAATATTAATAAAACAGAAAGACTTTTGAAATTTGGCAGCGGGCTTTTTCTTTATATTATTGCATCAATAATTAGTGTGGGATTTCCGACAGCTTTTTTAACAGGTTTAGTCGTTTGTTTATCAATTGCGCTTTTCACTTTGTTTTATGGAGACAATTTTATGAATAGAGAAAAATCGCCTGATCTATAAGCGAATCATTCGCTAAGATTAATAAAAATTTATTCCACTAAAACACAAATTCATCTCTTTCCACATTTACTTTTGTAGGAATCAAACTTTCTATAAAAATTTTATTTTGTAGATAACTTCCATAAGACATCTGTTTGTCAAAACAAAAAGTAACTTCTTTTGATTCGTCTTTTAATTTTAGTAAATATTTTTTCAGGTCTTCTCTTTTTACAATATTATTGTCAATTAAAATTTCATTTTTCTTGTTGATATAAATTACAGTTCCAATAGGTTTCTCCATTTTATAATAAACATTTGTAAAAGGAATAAATGCTAAATTTTTTCCAATCGTATCGGCATAAGAATAATAATTTTCAGCTTTTTCGTTCTTATGTGCTTTTTCTTCGCGTTTCTTTTTTTGTAATTTCATAATCTCAGGAATTACCAAACGCATTGGCAAACGTTTGTCAATATTTAGGATCCAATTAGTAGAAATAATACTGTTTTTTCGGTTTACTTCTGCTAAAGTATCTTTGCCATTTGTTCGAAAGAAGATATAAATTGGAGATAAATCATCAACATTTTTAACAATAGTTGTTGCCGCTTTTGGCAACATAATATCTTCTTTATTTCCACAAGAAAATAAAAATAAAAGAACAACAAGAGTAAAATATTTCATCATTATAAATTAATTTTAGTAAACAAGGTAACACATTCTACGGCTTCTTTTACGTCATGAACACGGATAATTTTTGCTCCTTTAGTCAATGCCAATGTATTTAAAACTGTAGTCCCATTCAAAGCATTTTCGATTCCAATATCTAGCGTTTTGTAAATCATTGACTTTCTTGAAATACCAACCAGCAATGGCAATTCTATCATTTTAAACAATTCTAATTTTTGAAAAACCTCATAATTTTGATCTATAGTTTTGGCGAATCCAAATCCAGGATCTAAAATCAAATCATTGATTCCGAAACTTCGTGCTGCTGCCACTCTTTCAGAAAAGTAAAATAACATTTCTTTGACAATATCTTCGTAAGTAGTCATCGCTTGCATGGTTTGCGGGTTACCGCGCATGTGCATCATAATGTAAGGAACATTGTATTTGCCTATTATTTCTAACATTTTAGCATCTAGCATTCCTGCTGAAATATCATTGATAATTGCTGCACCACTTTCTATAGCAACCTTGGCGACTTGACTTCTAAATGTATCAATAGACAATATCGTTTCAGGAAAATGTTTTAGAATTAAATCTACAACAGGAATAATTCTAGAAATTTCCTCCTGTTCTGAAACAAATTCCGCGTTTGGTTTACTGGAATAAGCGCCAACATCAATAAAAGCAGCTCCATCGTTGAGCATTTTTTCAACTTGAGAAAGAATTTCAGATTCCTTTTTATACTTTCCACCGTCGTAAAAAGAGTTGGGTGTTACATTCAAAATCCCCATAACTTTGGGGATTGTTAAGTCAACCAGTATTCCTTTGCAGTTAATAGTCATTCGTTTATATTTTTATAGACTTCAAAATTCTCCAATCAAGAATATTATTGCTATTTTTGAAGAAATTTGAATACAAATATACATCAATAATGAAGAATACTTCAAAGGAATATGACACTGTAATTGGTACTTGTCGTACATTGTTTATTAACAAAATGAAAGATTATGGATGTGCTTGGCGTATTTTAAGACTGCCTTCACTAACTGACCAAATCTATATCAAAGCACAACGAATTAGAAGTTTACAAGAAAATGAAGTGCGCAAAGTGGATGAAGATGAAACAGGTGAGTTCATCGGGATTATCAATTATTCTATAATGGCGTTGATTCAACTTGAATTAGGAGTTGCGGACCAACCAGATTTAACTGTTGAAAGAGCCACTCAATTATACGATTCAAAAGTAGCAATCACGAAAGAATTAATGCAGAATAAAAATCATGATTATGGTGAAGCCTGGCGCGAAATGCGCGTGAGTTCATTAACTGATTTAATTCTTCAAAAATTACTTCGCGTTAAACAAATTGAAGATAACAAAGGAAAAACATTAGTGTCTGAAGGAATCGATGCAAATTACCAAGACATGATTAACTATTCGATTTTTGCTTTGATATTAATGGGTTTTGGAAACAAGTAAGATTTTAATTTATAAAAATTACTCTATTTTATTTACAAGAAAACATAAATAGTAAGTACGTAAAAATTTAAAATTTTTGTCTTTTATAGTTTGTAACAAATCATAAAATAATTAGCAATAAAATAAAAATATAAAAAATAATGAAAAATATAATTACTCAATTTTCCAGAATATTTGTTGGAATTCTATTTATAATTTCTGGATTAATAAAACTAAATGATCCATTAGGATTCTCTTATAAATTAGCCGAATATTTTAGTGAACCTGTTTTCAACATGCCTTTTCTGGTTCCCTTATCATTGGGAATTGCTTTATTTTTAGTGATTCTTGAAGTTGTTCTGGGAATTATGTTACTCATTGGTTACAAAACTAAATTTACAATTTGGAGTTTACTAATTTTAATAGTAATGTTTACTTTCCTTACCTTTTATTCTGCTTACTTTAATGTTGTAAAAGACTGTGGATGTTTTGGAGATGCTTTAAAACTTACGCCTTGGCAATCTTTTACAAAAGATATCGTATTACTTTTCTTTATTTTAATTTTATTTTTCAATAAAACACTTATTAGACCATTATTTAAGAATAGTATTCAAAATATAATTATTTACGTTAGTATCTTTTTATGTTCATTTATGGGAATTTTAGTTTTAAATCATTTACCACTAATTGATTTTAGACCATTCAAAGTCGGAAATAATATCCAAAAAGGAATGCGTATTCCTGACAATGCAGAAAAATCAGTAGTTGAAATGATTTTTATCTACAAGGTAAATGGAGTTGATAAAGAATATACCGAAAAAGATTTGGCAAACATCCCAGAAGGAGCTGTATTTGTTGACCGTAAAGATAAAATAATTACAGAAGGTTATGTTCCGCCTATTCACGATTTTACGATGGAAAAAAATGATACAGATTATAAAGACGAGTTTTTAGAATCACCAAAAACAATGCTAATCGTTGCTTATGACTTGGTAAACGCAGATAAAGGTGGCATGGCCAAAATGGAAAAACTATATCTTGAAGCAAAGGCAAAAGGATATAAAGTAGCGGGAATGACAGCCTCTACTCCAGAAGAAATTGATGCTGTAAAAAAACAATTTGGACTAACGTTTGATTTCTATTTTTGTGATGCTATTACCTTAAAAACAATTGAGAGATCGAATCCTAGTATTGTTATTCTTGATAAAGGAACAGTTACTCAAAAGGCGCATCATAATGATCTTAGCGATTTAAAATTATAACAAACGATCACTTTATAATTTTAGGATATGAATTACAATAACTCTTTTGGAGTGGCAGTAATTCATATCCTTTTTTTAATTAAACACTATTCCAAAACCTTTTAATTTTAGAAATTAAAACCATGTTTTTTTAAAAACAAATCCATTTACTTATTAACTATAACGATATTACTTGAATCGTAAGGGTTTGAAAGTTTCAAAAAATTCATATTGTGTGTGAAAGGTTCAGAATGTTTGTTTAAATTTGTTAAAAACAACCTGAAATGAAAAAAACAATATTAGCCTTAATTGCTTTTGCAACATTTTCTTGTTCTAAAGCTCAAAAAACAGAATTTGCAAAAGAAGCTTTATCAGAAACTCTTTTAGCAACTGATGGAAGTCAAGTTGCTTTTAAAAATATTTTAAAAAAATATAAAGGAAAAACATTAGTAATCGAAGTATGGGCTTCTTGGTGTGGTGATTGTGTCAAAGCAATGCCAAAAATAAAAGAATTACAATCTAAAAATCCTGATGTTGCTTACTTATTCCTTTCAATGGATAAAACTGCAGAGCAATGGAAAAATGGAATTGAAAAACACGAAATTAAAGGAGATCATTTTATGGCAAACGATCAAATGAAAGGTGTTTTTGCAAAAGCACTAGACGTAGATTGGATACCGAGATATATAATCGTTGATAAAAAAGGAAAAATTGTTCTTTACAGAGCTATTGAAACTGATTTTGATAAAATTAATGAGACTCTAGAAAAATTGAAATAATTTTTTTTAAACAACCATAAAAGCAAACTATTAAATTATTAAGATAATTAATATGAGAAAGAAGATTGTTGCAGGAAACTGGAAAATGCACAAAAATGCTGAGCAAACCGAAGATTTATTGAATGAGTTAATAGCTAAAATACCTACAGACACTACTGTAAAAGTATTGGTTGCTCCTACTTTTATAAATTTAGCTTCAGCTGTAGATCATTTAGAATTTACTAATATTGATGTGGCTGCACAAAATGTTCACCAAGCAGAATCTGGGGCTTTTACTGGAGAAATCTCTGCTGATATGTTAAAGAGTGTTGGTGTAAACACTGTAATTCTTGGTCATTCTGAACGCAGAGCTATTTTTCATGAGACAGATGCTTTAATTGCTAATAAAGTAGACACTGCTTTAGAACATGATATGACGGTTATTTTTTGCTTTGGAGAGGAATTAAAAGATCGCCAAACTAAAAACCATTTTAATATTGTTGAAAATCAGCTAAAAGATGGAATTTTTCATATTGAAGCCAAAGATTGGGAAAATATTGTTTTGGCATACGAGCCAGTTTGGGCAATAGGAACGGGAGAAACTGCTTCGCCAGAGCAAGCGCAGGAAATGCACGAATTTATTAGACAGACGGTTCGAAATGCTTTTGGAGCTGACATTGCCGATACAGTATCTATACTTTATGGTGGAAGTGTGAAACCAAATAATGCAAAAGAAATTTTTTCTAAACCAGATGTTGACGGAGGCCTTATTGGTGGTGCAGCACTAAATGCTGACGATTTTGTAGCTATCGTAAACGCAATATAAAAGTTAAAAAATAAGTTGCAAAAAGAGGTTTGAAAGTATTCAAGCCTCTTTTTTTTTGTTTTCATTATTGAATTGAAATAGAATGCTACCTTTGCAAAAAAATTAAACATGTCAAACATATATATAGGATATCATTTTACTATTGAACCTAAAGAATTGGGTTCAGAAATATTAATAGCTCAGTTGGGCGAAAAAGCATTTGAAAGCTTTACCGAAACAGAAAAAGGAATTTCTGCTTTTGTACAAAAGGATTTATGGGACGAAATGATTCTTGATGATATTCACATTTTACAATCAGACGAATTTACTATTGATTATACTTTTGAAGAAATCGAACAAGTGAACTGGAATGAAGAATGGGAAAAGAATTTTGAAGCGATAGATGTAGATGGAAACTGCCATGTTCGCGCTCCATTTCATCCAAAAACAGATGCCGAATTTGATATTGTAATTGAACCAAAAATGAGTTTTGGAACCGGACATCATGAAACGACTCACATGATGATTCAACATTTATTAGAAATGGATGTTACCGGAATGAAAACGCTAGATATGGGTTGTGGAACAGCTATTTTAGCCATATTAGCAGAGATGAAAGGAGCAAAACCTATCGATGCTATTGATATCGACAACTGGTGTTACTTAAACTCTATCGAGAATGCAGAACGTAATAATTGCAAGCACATTACGGTTTATGAAGGAGAAGCAGCATTACTTACAGATAAAAAATACGATTTGATCATTGCAAATATTAACCGTAATATTTTGTTGAATGATATGCAAAGTTATGTAGATAGTTTAAATCCGGGTGGAACTTTACTTTTAAGCGGTTTTTATAATGAAGACATTTCATTTATAGATTCTTCTTGCAAAGAGAAAGGGTTAACTTATGTTAAAAAATTAGAAAGAAACAATTGGGTATCTTTAAAATACGTAAATTAGTGTTGGTATTATTTTATTAATTACGAAAGTACAAAAACCTACAAAATGAGTACTAAAGAAAAAGTAAGAGAAAGAGTAAGTCTAAAAGAATCAGTACATTTAGATAATGAAATAGTAGTTTACAACGATGATGTAAATACTTTTGATCATGTTATTGAAACTTTGATGCGTGTTTGTGAACACGCTCCCGAACAAGCGGAACAATGTTCGCTAATCATACATTATAATGGAAAGTGTACTGTTAAAACAGGTGCTTACGAAAAGTTAAAATTACAATGCACTCAATTATTAGCAGCAGGACTTAATGCTGAAATAATTTAAATAACAGTAAATTCTATTTTAGAAAAAATTTATTGTAAATAATTTAAAGACACTCTCTTTTATCCTATATTTGGATAAATGAAAGTGTTTTTTTTATGGAAGAATATGGTAAAATTCTAGTTTATGTAATGCCCATTTTTTTAATTTTAATTATAATTGAAAAATTATACGGACATTACAAAGGAGAAAATACTTCTCCAAATATGGATTCTGTTTCGAGTGTAAGCTCCGGAATGGTCAATTCTGTAAAAGATGTATTGGGAATTAGCGTTACATTAGTATCCTATGATTGGATGGTTTCTAAAATTGCTTTATTTCATTTAGAAGCAAACACATTAACGTATGTTATCGGTTTTATCGTTATCGATTTTTATGGTTATTGGAGTCATCGTTTATCTCACCAAATAAATTTTTTATGGAACAAACACGCCATTCATCACAGTAGTGAAGAATTTGATCTGGCTTGTGCTTTGCGCCAAACTGTTTCAAGTTTTGTCAATCTATTTACCTTTTTATTAATACCAGCAGCACTTATTGGCGTTCCCGCAAAAGTTATTGCAATCACTATTCCTATACATTTGTTTTTGCAGTTTTGGTATCACACCAAACACATTAAAAAAATTGGATTTCTAGAAGAAATACTCGTTTCCCCTTCTCATCACAGAGTACATCATGCCATAAATCCAGAATATTTAGACAAGAACCATTCGCAAATATTTATAATTTGGGATAAATTATTTGGTACTTTTCAAGAAGAATTAGAAAGTGTTCCTCCTGTTTTTGGCATTACAAGACCTGCACAAACTTGGAATCCGATACGGATTAATTTTCAGCATTTATGGTTGTTGATCACTGATGCTTGGCGCGCAGAAAAGTGGCAGGACAAATTTACTATTTGGTTTAAACCAACAGGATGGCGACCAGAAAATTTTGAAATTAAATATCCTGTAAAAAAAATTACAGATGTCTATAATTTCGAAAAGTACGGAGCTATATACTCTAAAAAATTGATGTATTGGTCTATTTTTCAAGCAGCAATTACTTTACTACTTATAACATACATGTACAACTCAATTGCAATAATAGGATTGCCAAATGTATTCATTTATGGAGCGTTTATTTTCTTAAGCGTTTACAGTTATACTGAATTGATGGATGCTAGAAAAATTTCTATGCTATGGGAAAGCATCAGGTTTTTATTTGGTATTGGATTAATCTTCTATTTTGGAGATTGGTTTGGTATAAATCAACTTTTCCCTTTTGCTACATATTTAATAGCCGCTTATCTCATTTTATCGTTAGTTGTTACATTATATTTTAACAATAATAATTTTGAAAAAGAACTTTTGTCAGTGACAACTCCTTAAACTTATTCTATGAAAAGTAATCACGTATTAACTGGTTTTATTGGCTTCAGCCTTATTTATTTGGTTATAATTCTTTTGGGTAGAGAAGATATTACCGCCTTTTTAAAACCTTTTCTACTTCCTTTTTTAATAACGGCTGTTTATTTACAAGAAAACTTTTCTAGTAAAAGAACACTTTTAATAGCACTTACATTATCTTGGATTGGCGATATTATATTACTTTTTGTAGCCAAAGGAGAAATCTATTTTATAGGAGGATTGATTGCTTTTTTATTTTCGCATATCTTTTATATTATATTATTTAACAAGCAATTAAAAATCTATTTAAGAAAAAGTAAAACCATTTATTGGATAGGAATTACATTAATAATAATTTATCTAATAGGAATGATGGTTTTACTGATGCCAAATCTTGGTGAATTACTACTGCCTGTTTTTGTATATGCAATGACCATTTCAATCATGTTGTTATTTGCATTAAAGGGATTTTTAAATTGGCATAAGCCTGCTAATACTTATATTTTAATAGGAGCAATAATATTTGTAGCTTCGGATAGTATACTGGCTTTTGATAAGTTTTATGCAGCAATACAATACAGTACCTTTTTGATTATGTCAACTTACTTAACAGCACAATATTTAATAGTAATTGGTATTTTAAAACTAAACAAAAAAAAGCTGCAAATTCCTTAGAAAATGCAGCTTTGATAATGATACTATAATTTTTAATTGATTTAGTGAGGCAATTTATTTTTTAGCAATCCGTAAAGATAAGTTCCTAAAAGTGCACCAAAAAGAACAATAAAAACCGTCCAGAAACCAGCCCCTATTAATATAAATATAGGTCCTGGGCAAGAACCAACTAGCGCCCAACCTAATCCAAACAGTATACCGCCAATCCAATAACGAGCGGATCCTTTTTCTTTATCTTGAATAACAATTGCTTCTCCTTTAATATCTTTTATTTGGTTTCTTTTAATTAGCTGAATTCCTATAACTCCCGTCAAAATGGCTACCGAAATAATTCCGTACATGTGAAACGATTGAAATTGGAACATTTCGTAAATTCGATACCAAGAAACTGCTTCAGATTTAGTTAGAACGATTCCAAAAATAAAACCGACAACTAAGTATTTTAATATATTTTTCATTCTTTGTATTTTAATTTTTAAAAATTAATTTTTGTTGTTCGTATTAGTTCAAAATTAATGGTAATAAAAAATGTACCATGATTAAACCACCCACAAAAAAACCTATAACTGCTTTAAGAGAAGGGATTTGCAAATTACTTAACCCTTGAATAGCATGACCCGAAGTGCAACCTCCAGCATAACGTGAACCAAAACCTATTAATAAACCCCCTATTAAAAGAATGAAAATAATTTTTGGCGATTGTAAAATCTGAGTTCCAAAAAGAGCTTCTGGCATTAATTTTCCGTTAGGAGCATCAATTCCCATTTCTGATAATTGTTTTATAGTTTCTGGATTAATTGACACATTAGAAGGATCGCTCATATAATGCACGGCTACAAAACCACCTATCATTGCGCCTAAAACTACAACTAAATTCCAGCGCTGTGCTTTCCAATCAAAATCAAAAAAAGAAACCCTTTTGCCCAAACCTGCAATAGAGCATAGAGATCTTAAATTAGAAGACATTCCGAATGTTTTGCCAAAATAAATTAACGACATCATAATCATACCTATTATAAATCCAGAAAAATACCACGGCCACGTTTGAAAAATTACTTCCATATTTTATTTTTATTTTTTTACAAAGATAAGGCGCATTTTCAATAAAAGGAAGCGGTTAAGTAATGAAAGTGACAGTATAAACTGATTGTTCATTTTAAAATTTAGCCATTCTCAATAAATTGAAAATGAAAGCAACTAAAATTCAATATTTTAAAAATTAGTAGATTTAAATGGCGTGTGTGACTTATGTTACCGTGCAAGCTTTTTTGTCAATCTATCTTTGCTTCATAAATCTGATACAATAATTATGAAGAATATAAAATTTATACTGCTCTTAGGAATTCTTACTATTTCTACTGTAGGATTTAGTCAAGACACTTTGACTATTTCTAAAAAAGATATTTGGTTAAAAGCTTCCGATAAAAATTTACAAATTAAGATTTCAAATCAAGACTTTAAATCAGCACAGGCAGATTACAGACAATCAAATTCTTTGTTTTTGCCAAGTGTTTCAGCTTCACATACTGCAATTTCTACTACAAATCCTTTGATGGCTTTTGGTTCTAAACTGAATCAGGAAATTTTGACAGCTTCTGATTTTAATCCTGCTTTGCTAAATAATCCTGCTCGAACAAAAAACTTCGCAACCAAATTTGAGGTTTTACAGCCTATAATCAATGTGGACGGAATTTACGGAAGACAAGCAGCTAAGGCTAAAATGGATGCTTACGCTTTGCAAACAGAACGCACTAAAGAATATTTAGAACTAGAAGTTAACAAAGCTTTCATGGAATTGAAATTAGGTTATAAGGCAGTTAAAGTTTTAGAGAAAGCAAATAAAACGGGCGATGCAAATTTGAAACTGATAGAAAATTATTTCAAACAAGGAATTCTACAAAAAACGGATTTACTATCGGTTCAGGTGCGAGTAAATGAAATTGAAAATCAGTTGCAATATGCCAAAAGTAATGTGCAAAACGCATCAGATTATTTAGCCTTCCTATTAAATGATGACAACACGAACAAAGTCTATAAACCAATTGAAGAATTAGAAAATGTAATTGCACTAGAAAGCATTAATACGACACTTTCAAACGATAGAAAAGACATCCAAGCGATGGATAAATCATCCGAAGCTTACGCCAAAATGTTGCAATCTAGTAAGATGAATTTCTTACCAAGATTAAATGCTTTTGGAAGTTACGAATTGTACGATGATACTTTGTTTGGTACCAATGCTAAAGGATATTTAGTTGGAGCACAATTATCTTGGAGTTTATTCGACGGTTATAAATCCATTGGCAAAATGGAAAAAGCAAAAGCAGAATTCCAAAAATCAGAGATTGAAAAGCAACAATATAAGGCCAAAAGCCAATTGGAATTAAACAAAACCAACCGTCAGTTGAAAGATGCAGAGAACAAAGTGAACCTTTCTAAACTAGCTTTAGAACAATCGCAAGAAGCCTATCGCATTCGCAGCAACCGTTTTACACAAGGTTTAGAAAAAACAACCGACTTGTTACAATCAGAAACACTGATGTTTCAAAAAGAATTGGAGTTTTTGCAAGCAGTTTTCGAATATAATTTTACTCAAAATTATTTACATTTTTTAACGAAATAAAGAAATCAAAATTCAATTGCAAAATTACTTAGACGCTTTTTATTCCTGCAAGGTTTCCAAAACCTTGTAGGTATTAAAAAATTTAGTAGATCGTAATAATATAAATTAAAATTATACCTACAAGGTTAAAAAAAACCTTGCAGGATTGAAAATAAAAAAAAATTTACAATTGCAAAATTACTTAGACGCTTTTTATTCCTGCAAGGTTTCCAAAACCTTGTAGGTATTAAAAAATTTAGTAGATCGTAATAATATAAATCAAAATTATACCAACAAGGTTAAAAAAAACCTTGCAGGATTGAAAATAAAAAAAAAATTTACAATTGCAAAATTACTTAGACGCTTTTTATTCCTGCAAGGTTTCCAAAACCTTGTAGGTATTAAAAAATTTAGTAGATCGTAATAATATAAATCAAAATTATACCTACAAGGTTAAAAAAAACCTTGCAGGACAGAAATCAATAAAAACAAAACTATGAAAAAGATATTTATACCCTTATTAGCAGTAATTCTTTTAGCTTCTTGTAACAGCGAAAAGAAACAAGAAATTGCAAAAGAACCTGCTATTGCTGTAAAAGTAAGCGGAGTTTCTGAAAACAACAATAGTCCTTTTGTTACTGCAAGCGGAAAAATTGAAGCTAAGAATAGTGCCAACTTAAGTACTAGAATGATGGGGTATGTAACCAAACTTCACGTACAAGTAGGTCAAAAAGTAAATGTTGGACAATTACTAGTAAGCATTAATAATACCGATTTACAAGCTAAAAAAGCGCAGGTTGATGCGAGTATTCTTCAAGCGACTGCAGGTTTTAATACTGCTAAAAAAGATTACGATCGTTTTGTGAATTTATTCAAAGTTCAAAGTGCTTCGCAAAAAGAATTAGATGATATGACTGCACGCTACGAAATGGCAAAAGCAGGATTAGAAGGGGCAAAACAAATGAGAAATGAAGTGATGGCTCAGTTTTCTTACTCGAATATTACAGCTCCATTTGCTGGCGTGGTTACCAATACATTTATCAAACAAGGTGATATGGCTAATCCAGGAATGCCTTTAGTAAGTGTTGAAGGTGCCTCTAAGTTACAAGTAATGGCAATGGTTTCTGAAAATGATATTGCGGCAATTACAAAAGGAATGCCTGTTAGCGTTTTAGTAAAGTCATCGAATGAGAAATTAAACGGAAAGGTAAGCGAGGTAAGTATTTCGGCTACTAATACAGGAGGGCAATATTTAGTAAAAGTAGATTTAGACAAAACAGACGCTACTGTTTTATCAGGAATGTTTGTCAATATTCAGTTTCCAATTGCAAATAAAGCAAACACATCAAAAAGTGAAGTGCTACTAGTACCAGAATCCGCTTTAGTAAAACAAGGACAATTAACTGGAATTTATACTATTGGAACTGGAAATGTAGCCATATTAAGATGGTTGCGTGTTGGGAAAAGCTTTGGCGAACAAGTTGAAGTTTTGTCTGGACTTTCATCTAATGAACAATATATCGTTTCAGCAGATGGGAAATTGTATAATGGAGCAACTATCAGTGTTCAGTAAAATAAAAGTGTTCAATAGAGTAGTGATCCCATCCCCAACCCTTCCCAAAGGGAAGGGAGAATAATAGTATAAAAAACTTTTTTAAAGTAACTAACCTCTATAAATTCCCCCTTTGGGGGTTATGGGGATAAAATAAAAAATTATGCAAGAAGGTATTTCAGGTAAAATAGCCAGTTTTTTCATGAATTCAAAACTCACCATTTTATTAATGATTGGTTTGATGATTATTGGAGTTTACAGTTCATTTTTGATTCCAAGGGAAGAAGAACCTCAAATAAATGTACCAATGGCCGACATTTTAGTTGGTTATCCGGGAGCAAGTCCGTCAGAGGTAGAAAGTCGTGTGGCAAAACCATTAGAGAAAATTATATCTAACATAAAAGGTGTAGAACATGTGCACACGATGGCTATGAACGGCCAAGCCATGATTATTGTACAGTTTTATGTGGGTCAAGATGTGGAGCGTTCGTATGTAAAACTATACGATGAATTAGCAAAACATGAGGATATGTTCCCAAAAGGAGTGTATAAACCAATGGTAAAAACACGTTCGATTGACGATGTTCCGATGCTGGGAATTACTTTATGGAGCGAAAAAGAAGATGCTTTTCAAATTCGACAAATTGCTGAAGAAGTAACTTCGGAGATTGAGAAAATCAAAGATGTAGCTATTACAAAAGAAATTGGAGGAAGTAATCGTGCGCTAAAAGTAGTTTTAGATAAAGATAAAATGGCCGAAAATGGCGTGGATGCTTTAGGAATTATGCAAATGATTCAGGCTAATAACGGCAGTTCTCAATCAGGTGGTTTTGTTCAAAATGATCAAGAATATTTAGTGACTACAGGACAGTTTTTATCGAATGCTGAAGATGTAGAAAACTTAGTGGTTGGTATTAATAAAAACATGCCTGTCTATTTGAAGCAAGTGGCTAAAGTGCAAGATGGACCAGAAACACCTCGTAGTTATGTTTCTTTTGGATATGGTAAAGCCAATGAAAAATTTAAAACGGCAAAATCAGAATATCCTGCCGTTACTATTTCTATTGGAAAAGTAAAAGGAGCTGATGCGATGAAAATTTCGGAGAAAATCCTTCACAAAGTGGAATTATTGAAGAAAGATTTAATTCCGAATGATGTTCACGTTGAAGTAACTCGAAATTATGGAGAAACAGCTTCGGATAAAGTAGGCGAACTTTTATTTCACTTATTTATTGCGATTGTTGCGGTAACCGTTTTAGTAATGCTGGCTATGGGATGGCGCGGTGGATTAGTGGTATTTTTCTCTGTTCCATTAACCTTTGCACTGACTTTATTTAGTTATTATTTATTGGATTACACGTTAAATAGAATTACACTTTTTGCATTAGTTTTTGTGGTGGGAATTGTGGTTGATGATAGTATTATTATCGCCGAGAATATGCACCGCCATTTCAAAATGAAGCGACTGCCGTTTAAACAAGCAGCTATTTATGCGATTAATGAAGTAGGAAATCCAACAATACTAGCCACTTTTACAGTAATTGCAGCGATTTTACCAATGGCTTTTGTATCAGGAATGATGGGGCCTTACATGAGTCCGATGCCTATTGGAGCTTCGATTGCGATGATATTGTCACTGTTTGTTGCCTTGACTGTTACACCTTATTTAGGGTATCATTTACTTCAAGAAAAAGATACGCAAGAACATAAAGAAGCCGAAGGATTAGAAACAAGCTTTATTTATAAAATATACAACAAACTAGAACGCCCTTTATTAGAAAGTAGCTCCAAAAGAAGAATACTATTAGCCGTAACGGTTTTGTTATTAATTGGTTCCGTTTTTATGTTTTTCACCAAATCGGTGGTGGTAAAAATGTTACCTTTTGATAATAAAAATGAGTTCCAAGTAGTAATTGATATGCCAGAGGGAACTACGCTAGAACGCACAACAGCGGTAACTAAAGAAATTGCGCAATATCTATCAACAAGACCAGAGGTAGTTAATTATCAAAATTATATAGGTACCTCCGCTCCTATCACGTTTAACGGATTAGTGCGTCATTACGACATGCGCGGTGGTAGTAATATGGCGGATATTCAAGTTAATTTATTACACAAAGAAGAGAGATCGATTCAAAGTCATGCTATTGCTAGAGACATGCGTGCCGATGTTCAGAAAATTGCTAAGAAATATGGTGCGAATGTGAAACTGATTGAAGTGCCACCTGGACCACCGGTTTTATCAACTTTAGTTGCTGAGATTTATGGCGGACCTAATTATAACGAGCAAATAAAAGTAGCCAAACAAGTAAAAACTATTTTAGAAAACACTTCTGATGTCGTTGATATCGATTGGATGGTTGAGGACAATCAAGTGGAATACAAACTCGAAATAGATAAGGAAAAAGCAATGCTAAACGGAATTGCTCCACAACAAGTGGTTGGCAATCTAACCTATTTACTAAAAGAATATCCTGTTGCTAACTTATACGATGAAAATTCAAATGATAATGTAGCAATCGTTCTTTCTCTAGATGATAAAGACAAAACAAGTTTACAAGACATTCAGAATTTAAAAATCAAAGGAAATCAAGGAAACATGATTCCGGTGAGTGATTTAGTAAAAGTAAAAACAGATACTTTACAAAAAACCATTTACAGAAAAGATCAAAAACGTGTGGTTTATGTAACAGCTGATATGGCTGGAGCTTTAGAAAGTCCTGTTTATGCCATTTTAGGAATGAGCGACCAACTAGCTAAAATGAAAGTTCCAAAAGGCTATAAAGTAGATGAATTGTACATGGAACAACCTACGGATGAAAGTAATTTTACCGTAAAATGGGATGGAGAATGGCAAATTACACTAGAAGTGTTCCGTGATTTAGGAGTTGCATTTATGGTAGCGATTGTTATCATCTATATGTTAATCGTAGGATGGTTCCAAAACTTTAAAACGCCAATCGTAATGATGTTAGCCATTCCGTTATCGCTGATTGGAATTGTATTTGGGCACTGGTTGTTAGGTGCTTATTTTACAGCTACTTCTTTCATTGGGATGATTGCCTTAGCTGGTGTAATGGTTCGAAACTCGGTTTTACTGATTGACTTTATCGAGATTAGATTGCAAGATGGCGTTCCGTTAAAACAAGCGATTATAGAAGCTGGAGCGGTAAGAACCTCCCCTATTTTACTAACGACTGGAGCAGTAGTTATTGGAGCATCGATCATATTGTTTGACCCATTGTTTCAAGGATTGGCAATTTCGTTAGTGTTTGGAGCTATTGTTTCTACTATTCTAACCTTATTAGTGGTGCCATTAATTTATTATATCACAGAGAGAAAAAAATGGGAATCGTCCACCAACCAATCCAAAGTTGGAGAGCCAGAAACAGAGTCTTCTACTAAATTATAAAATAACATTTATTAACGAAAAGTACTTGAAGTTTTTTGACTTTGGACTTTGGACTTTGGACTTTTAAAATATAAACTATGAAACTACTTATTATAACTGCTGTCCTAGATTTTGAAAATGACATAAAGCAAATGTTAAAAAAAGCTCATGTAAAAACCTTTACTTTTAAAGAAGTAAAGGGGTTTACCGATCTTTCTGAAGAAGCCATAGAAAGCAACTGGTTTGCTGGCGATATTCACGAAACAGAATCCATCCTTTTTTATGCTTTTGTGAAAAAAGAAAATATTGACTCACTGTTTGATTTGGTTAATGACTTTAATGCAAAACAAGTAACTAAATCAAACATTCATATTGCAGTTCTTAATATTGAAAAATCAAATTAATAAAATAATAAATACACAGTATCATGAAAAACAGAATCGTAAGAGCCGTAGCAGGAATTTTTATATTGACTAGTTTGCTTTTAGCACATTATTTAAGTCCAAATTGGTTATGGCTTACAGCCTTTGTGGGAGCTAATTTATTTCAATCTTCCATTAGTAAATGGTGTTTGTTAGATACCATTTTGAATAAATTAGGTGTAAAAGATTAGCTTTTTAGTTATTAATAATTTGTGCTGAGTGATTAGCGCTTGGTAAATCAAGATTTAGGAGTTAATGTGAATTCTAAAGTAAGTATTCTTAACGTAAAACTATAGATTAAAAACTAAAGAATGTTTTTTAAAGCTTTTATTAGCAAAAAACATTTTCTACTCTTATAGAATTTAAAGTTCTGATTATCTTTGTACTAATAATGAATGTTTTGGCCAAGCAATTACCAATACTTTTTAACGCTACAGATTAATCAACTATATGAAAAAAAATCTTCTATTTATCGCTTTATTAATACTAACTGTATCTTGTGTGAGTACCAAATCGACTTTGAAAAATGTTGATGACAACGCACCAAACTTAGTTCTTACAAATCAAAATACGTTTGTAATCACTGCTTTTAGTACAGATAAAAAATATGGATATGAAGCTGATTATCCTATTAATATCTTTTATAAAAACACCTTAAACGATAAGATTAATCAACAACGCTTCTTAAATGCGTTAGCGGGTCCAAATGGTGAAAAAATAACGTACGAAAAATTAGAAAGTTGCTGTCCTTTTCCCACTAAAAGAACGGATCTTGGCGCAGGTTTTTTAGATGTTTATGAATTAAAATGGGAAGGGCAAAAAAAACCAATAAAATTATACCTAAACATTTACGAAAAAGGTTTAGTGATGGTTCCTCTTGGGCTTAGTTTAAAGAAAAATTAGCATTTTAACCGTATTCCCTAGCCCTGATAGTAGTGAAAATCCTTTTCCTTTTTTGAAAATAAAAGGAAAAGATTGCAACGGATAGCAGGAAACAGCTTCAAATAAAACGTTAATAATAAAGGAGAGTCATAAAACCTAACTATCTTTGCACCTTCAAAAAACAACTACTATGAACATACATAAAATTCCACAAATTAAGCATACCGAAAGCGGTAACTTCTTTCTATTAGCTGGTCCTTGCGCGATTGAAAGTGAAGAAATGGCAATGCGAATTGCAGAAAAATTAATTGGTATTACTGACAATTTACAAATTCCATTCGTTTTTAAAGGCTCTTTTAAGAAAGCAAATCGTTCAAGAATAGATAGTTTTTCAGGAATTGGAGATGAAAAAGCACTTAAAATTCTTAGAAAAGTATCGGAAACATTTCATGTTCCTACAGTAACTGATATTCATACGAATGAGGATGCGGATATGGCTGCTCAATATGTTGATGTGTTACAAATTCCAGCATTTTTAGTGCGTCAAACGGATCTTGTTGTAGCTGCAGCCAATACAGGTAAAGTTGTAAACTTGAAAAAAGGACAATTTATGAGTCCAGAAAGTATGAAGCATGCCGTACAAAAAGTTTTAGATTGCCAAAATGAAAATGTAATGGTGACCGATAGAGGAACCATGTTTGGTTATCAAGACATGATTGTTGATTTTAGAGGAATTCCAACGATGCAACAATACGCTACTACGGTTCTTGATGTTACCCACTCTTTGCAACAACCGAATCAGAGTGCTGGTGTAACTGGTGGAAGACCCGACATGATTGAAACTGTTGCTAAAGCTGGTATCGCAGTGGGTGTTGATGGGATTTTTATAGAAACTCATTTTGATCCTGCTAATGCAAAAAGTGACGGTGCAAATATGTTGCATTTAGATTATTTTGAATCGTTAATGACCAAATTAGTTGCTATTAGAAAAACAGTAAACTCATTTTAAATAAAGAACTAAATTACAATGAAACCCATTTTTTATATTGCTGCCATTCTTATTACATTATTTACTATTAATGCGAATGCACAAGAAAATACTCCAATTCAAGATAAATATACTGCACACAATAAAGGCAAATTTTTTGTTTCGTGGGGAGGAAACCGCGAAAATTATACTAAGTCAGACATTAACTTTAGAGGGAAAGATTATAATTTTACTTTAGAAAACGTAACAGCACATGACAAACCAAAAGGTTGGCATGTAGATTATGTTAATCCAGCTAGAATGACAATTCCTCAAACTAATTTGAGACTGGGCTATTTTATTACGGATCACTACAGTGTTACAATTGGTGTAGATCACATGAAATATGTTATGTCACAAGATAAAGCGGTAAATTATACTGGTTTTTACCCTAATCCGGGAACTTATGACGAATTATTACCAAACAATCAAATTTTGTTGACTGAAAAATTTTTAAAATTTGAACATACTGATGGATTGAATTATGTAAATACGGAGTTCTCAAGATTTGATGATATATCCTCTTTGTTTAAAATCACTAACACCGATAAAATTCAAGTAAATCTAACAGAAGGAATTGGATTTGGATTATTATATCCTAAAACAAATACCACTTTATTGGGCAAAGATCGTCATGATGATTTTCATGTTTCCGGTTTTGGAACTTCTGTAAAAGCAGGTTTGAATGTTACGTTTTTTAAACACTTTTACGTACAAGGAGAATTAAAAGGAGGTTATATCAATATGCAAGATATTAAAACCACTAAAAGTAGTGAGGATAGTGCTTCTCAAGATTTTTTCTTTTTTCAAAGAATAATTGCTGTAGGAGGTATATTTAAAATCTAACAGTTTTCAATAAAGTAAAGATATGTAATCTCAAAAGTATCGTAATTTAATGTTTTCTAAATAAAATTCCTCCAAATAGTGATTTACTTTTTGGGGGAATTTTATTTTAAATTTGTTTTTATTCTTATTTAATTATGTTAATTCTTACAAGTTATGCTTACTTATTTTATTTGAAATAAGAATAACATATGGGCTTTTTTTAATATTAATTATTTAAATTTGAGCAAATCATTATTATTTTTTTTCACTAAACAATTCTTAAAATTAGTAATAGCATAAAACTAAATAATTAATGCGACTCAGTCCAATGACCAAAAATAAAACTACAAGTGATCCCAATGGGATTTACCGCTTTGATAATTTTTTTACGATCTCAGCTGATTTAATTTGTATTGCAGGATTTGATGGTTACTTTAAGCGAATAAATCCAGCTGTTGCAAAATTATTAGAATACTCTGAAGAAGAATTATATGCAAAACCTATTCTTGATTTTGTTTTCAAAGATGATCTACAAGCAACAATAGAAACAAGGGAACAAGTTTATAACAATAAACCCTTATTAAACTTCGAAAATAGATACCTAACCAAAAGTGGTAAAATTGTTTGGTTGTCCTGGACCTCTATGCCTGTAGAATCCGAACAATTGATTTATGCAATTGCAAAAAACATCACCCATAAAAAAAGAATAGAAGAAGAACGAAATTTAATATTGACGAATCTTACGCAAATAAACAAGGAGCTAAAAATTTTATCACATAAAACATCACATGACCTAAAGTCTCCTATTAATAATATGCTTTCCGTTTTTAACCTAATTGATGTTTCAAAAATTAATGATCCTGAAACATTAGAATTGATTGAAGTTTTAAAATTAACAAGTGAAAATTTAAAAGAAACTTTAAACGACTCCATAGACCAATTAATAGAAAATGAAAATGTAAACACTCAGTTAACAGATATTAATCTAAAGACAGCTCTAGAGGAAGTTCTCCTTTCTATCAATTCTTTACTAGAGGATTCAAAAGCCATTATCAATATTGACTTTTCTGAAGTGCAAAATATAATTTTCAATAAAGCTTATCTAAAAAGTATTTTTTTGAATTTGATTACGAATTCAATAAAATATGCTAAACCAGAGCAAGTTCCATGCATTACCATCAAAAGTCAAAAAACGAATGGCATTAAACAATTAATTTTTTCGGATGAAGGTATTGGTTTTGATATGGATAAAGTGAAGGATAAAATATTTGGTTTATATGAAAAATTTCATGGTAATGAAGATTGTACCAGCAACGGCATTGGTTTGTATTTAGTGTATAATCACATTTCTAGTTTAGGTGGTAGAATTGCAGTAGAGAGCAAATTAGATGAAGGTGCTACATTTACTATTTCATTCAAATATTGAAAAAAAACATAATATAGCACCTTCAAAAAATTTAGTGTTTTGCTATTTTTATTTTAGAATTCCGTTTTGATCTATTAAGTATATCAAAGAAGCCATTGTTGCAGCTCCTAATTCTAATTCTCTTTTATTTATAGCATCAAAAGTATCATTAGCAGCATGATGATAATCAAAATAACGTTGCGAATCCGGCTTTAAGCCCGCTTTTACAATGGTTTTAGAAGTAAGTGGATCTATATCTGAACCTCCATGTCCTTTTGTAAAACTGTGGATTAAATACGGTTCAAAAAGATTTTTCCATCCTTGAATTCTATTAAAATTGGCTTCATCTGATTCAAAAGAAAAACCTCTTGGACTAAAACCACCTGAATCACTTTCTAAAGCAAAAATGTGATTTTCATGATTTGCCTGAGCCAATTCTTCATATTTCTTACCGCCTTTTCCTCCATTTTCTTCATTCATAAACAATACAACACGAAGGGTATTTTTAGGTTTATATCCCAAGTTCTTAAAAATGTTGATCACCTCCATACTTTGTACCACTCCTGCTCCATCGTCATGAGAACCATCCGCTAAATCCCAAGAATCTAAATGCCCTCCTACGACCATAATATTTTCAGGATGTACGCTACCTTTTATTTCACCCACAACATTATAAGATAAAACATCTTCTAATTGCTGACAGTTTTGCTTAAAATAGAATTTTAAATCTGGATTCTTTTTTAATGATTTACTCAACAACTCTGCTCCATTCGTACTTATTGCAGCCGTTGGAATGTATTGAGATTTTGGTAAATCACCGTAGCTTTGATTTCCTGTATGCGGAAAATCATCTAGTCTTAAGTTCATAGAACGAACAATTGTTCCTACAGCACCAAATTTTGCTGCTTCTTTTGCTCCTGCATATCTTTGGTCTACACATCCTCCGTAGGATTTAAAAGTTTCAATAAACTCTTGTTCCATTGGTCTATTAAAAAAAACAATTTTACCTTTTAATTTATCGCCTAAAGTGTTCAATTCGGCAATGCTTTGTACTTCGATCACCGCTGCAGTAAGTCCGTTTTTAGCTGTAGCAATAGATCCTCCCAACGCACAAATTGGCACTGTTATTTTAGTCTTATTGTCTAGAATATAAGCTGTTTCTTTTTCGCCTCTAACCCATTTTGGGACCATCACTTCCTGAAGATATACTTTATCTAAACCTAGTGTTTCTAATTGTGCTTTAGTGTACAAAACAGCCTTTTGAGCATTATCAGATCCAGAAAGTCGTGCACCAATTTTATTGGATAAATGATCTAACCAATCGTAGCATTTAGCGTTTGTCAAGGAAGATTTATAAATTTCTTTAAAGAATAATTCGTCTTTAGTTTGTCCAAAAATGGCTATGCCGTTTAAGAGCAATGCGGCTAATACGATTGATTTTTTCATAATTTTAAAATAGATATTAAAAAATAAAATTTAGTTTTAGTTAGATTCGCAATTTCGTCATTATTAATGAAATATTAATAACACATTAAAAAAAATCCTGCTCGTTTTATAACTTGCAGGACTTTAGTAATAGTTTCATAACTAATATGTATAAAAAAACAGCTAATTAATTCAGTAACAATTCATATACCTGATTGGCAATTTCAATTTCCTCGTTGGTAGGAATTACTAATATTTTTGTTTTAGAATCTGGTGTATTGAGTTCTCTGATTTCCTTAGAACGCAATTCATTTTTTTCTAAATCTAATTCAATACCAAAATAATCCATATCCTCACAAACTAGTTTTCGAATATAGGAAGAGTTCTCGCCTATTCCTGCTGTAAATACAATAGCATCAAGTCCGTTTAGAACTGCAGCATAAGAACCAATATATTTTTTTATTCTATAAGCATTCATGGCCAATGCTAATTGACAATCTGCAATTCCATTTTCCGCATTTGCTTCGATATCTCTTAAATCACTATAACCCGTAAGCCCTAGCATTCCGCTTTGTTTTTGTAACATTGTATTTACCGCTTCTAAAGAGTAACCTAAAGTATTCACTAAATAAAATAGAATAGATTGATCTACATCGCCGCTTCTAGTTCCCATTATAAGACCATTCATAGGTCCAAAACCTAAAGTATGATCTACACTTTTTCCATTTTTTATAGCAGTCATACTGCATCCATTTCCTAAGTGAATTGTAATTATTTTAGATTCTTTACTAAAAGAATTCTGTGTCAAATAATGAACTGCATTTTCCGAAACGTATTTATGACTGGTCCCATGAAAACCATACAATCTTATTTTATGTTCTGTCAAAAGATAATTTGGCAGGGCATATTTATGTGCGATAACAGGAATTGATTGATGAAATGCGGTATCAAAAACAGCCACTTGTTTCGCTGCAGTAAAAATAGTTGTAGCTACAATTATACCTTCTAAATTAGCAGGATTGTGCAATGGAGCTAAATCAAAAAGTTGTCTGATTTTTTCTTTCACTTCCTCAGTAATAACCACTGTATCAGAAAAAGTACTTCCGCCATGTACTACTCGATGACCAACCGCTTCAATCTCATCGGTACTTTTTATAACTCCTATTTCGGGATGCATTAATAATTCTGCAATTTTTTCTAAACCTATCTTATGATTTGCAATAGACAAGGACTCTTCTACTTTACTTGTTTTAGTTGTGTACGTTAAGTTTGAATTTTCTAATCCAATTCGATCAATCATCCCAGAGCAGATAACTTCATTTGCAGGCATGTAAATCAATTGGTATTTTATAGAAGAACTCCCTGAGTTTATTATTATTATTTTCATTTTTTTTATTTTGTTTTTACTACAAAGACTCGAAAGATTCCTAAAAGTCTTTTCTATACCACCAAGACGCTAAGTCACGAAGTTTCTTTAATCATTTTCTTTACTTGCAAAACTCTAAGGCACAAAATTTTTTTTGAATATCTTAATTAATATTATTAGTGACTTTGAGTCTTAGTGGCTTGATTTTTTTCTTTTTTATAAAAATTTACAATCCTTGCGCTTGAATTGCAGTAATTACAACTGTATTTATAATATCATCTACAGTACAACCTCTGCTTAAATCGTTTACTGGTTTGTTCAAACCTTGTAACATTGGTCCAATTGCTAATGCTCCTGTTTCTCTTTGCACCGCTTTATAAGTATTATTTCCTGTATTTAAATCTGGGAAAATAAGCACACTCGCCTGTCCTGCTACTTCTGAATTTGGCATTTTACTTTTACCGACTTCCATATCAACGGCAGCATCATATTGTATTGGTCCTTCAATTTTTAAATCAGGACGTTTTTTTCGTACTATTTCAGTTGCTGCTCTAACTTTATCGACTTCATCCCCTTTTCCTGAAGCACCAGAAGAATAGGAAAGCATGGCAATTTTAGGTTCTATTCCGAAGGCTAAACTGGAATCTGCTGATGAAATAGCTATTTCTGCTAATTGCTCAGCTGTTGGGTTTGGATTAATGGCACAGTCACCAAAAACAGATACTCGATCTTCTAAACACATGAAAAATATAGACGAAACAATGCAGGTATCCGGTTTGGTTTTTATGAATTGTAAAGCGGGTAAAATAGTATGTTGCGTTGTGTGAGCTGCGCCAGAAACCATTCCGTCTGCATCTCCTTTATACACCATCATTGTTCCAAAGTAAGAGACATCTTCCATTAAATCTTTGGCCATAGCCATAGAGACGTTTTTATTTTTTCTTAACTCATAATAGGTATTTACATAATCCTCATATTTTTCAGACTCGATTGGATTTATAATGTTGACTTTAGAAAAATCAACTGCAATTCCTAATTCGGCTACTTTACTTTCTATCTGTTTTTTGTTTCCAATGATAGATATATCAACCACATCCATCGCTAATAATCGAGAAGTTGCAATAATTATCCTTTCGTCACTTCCTTCTGGTAAAACAATATGTTTTCGGTGTTGTTTTGCTCTTTTAACAAGATTGTATTGAAACATTTTTGGAGTCATACCATCTGCTTCAAAAGAACTTAATTTTTTTGATAAACCTTCTAAATCAACATACTTTTCAAAAGTGGTTATAGAAGCTTCAATTTTGTGTTTATTATCGGCATAAATCTTTGATTTTATGTTTCCTAATTGGTTTGTTATTCCGTAGGTTCCTCCTTCTACGGTAATTATAGGAACAATAGTTGTCAATCCCTCAATTAATTTGATGATACTATCTTCTGGCAGAATATTACCGGTTAAAACAATTCCTGAAATAGTGGGGTAATTTGCGGACTCATTTGCTTGTAAAGCACCCAATATAATATCGGCTCTATCTCCCGGAGTAATTACTAAGGCGTTTTCTTTTAGGTGTAATAAATAATTGCGCAATTGCATAGCACCTACGCTAAAATTACCAACTTCATTATTCAAGGAATCTGCACCAAACAATACTTTAGCACCCAAAACATCTACAATTTCTTTGATCGTAGGATTATGTAAACTAGATATTATAGGAATGGCGTCGACTAAAACTTCTTTAGGTAAGTTAGATTTTAAACCATCTGTTACTAATTTAATATTCTCGGGCTGCACTTTATTGGCAATGACAGCCAAGACTTCAACATCCTTAACTTTAAAGGAATCGTAAGCCAAATACAGACTATCAATTAATTCATCTAGCGTTTTTCCTACTCCAGAACCCACAATTATGGTTGGAATTCCTAAATTCTTGGCAATAAGGACATTCATATCTAACTCTATGACTGTTCCTTCACCACTAAAACTTGTTCCTTCTACCAAAACAAAATCAAACTGTTCTTCTAAACGTTTGTATTTATCAATAATAAGATCTAAAACCTCTCCTATTTTTCCTTTATTCTTTTTTTTAATCAGCTTACTTTTGGTAATTGCGAAAGCATCTTCAAAATCAATATCTAAACCGAAATGAGAAATAACAGTTTCGATATGATTGTCTAATTTTCCATCCTCAAAATCTTCTATTATGGGTCTGAAGTAACCAACTTTAGCAGTTTTTCCAATAAGCATACTCATCAATCCAAGAGTAATAATAGATTTTCCGCTATTGTGTTCACTCGTTGCAATATATATGGCTTTGTTCATTATACTATTTTTTATTCGTACTAAATTTATTTTCTAAAATTCTATTTATTATAATTTATATCATGTCTGGAATTAAAACCATTTTCTTTTTTTAAAATAAAAAATCATTGCTATTCCGATAAATACCATTACTCCAATGATAATATAGTATCCATTGCGGTATTCTAATTCTGGCATAAACTTAAAATTCATACCATAAACACCAACAATAAATGTTAATGGAATAAATATGGCAGAGACTATGGTTAGCGTTTTCATAATCTCATTCATTTTATGCGTTTGAGCGGCAAAATAAAAATTGGAGGCACTTTCTAATGATCCCATATCTGCTTCTATTTGTTCTAAAAGTTCAAAACTTTTTTGATGCAAACGGGAAAAAAAACTAAAACTCTCAAATGCTATTCCATCAAAAACATTGTCATCTTTCATGCTTTTGATTTCATACAAAGAATCCCTCAGCGGTATTATAGAACGTTTTAAAAAATTAAAATTATCTCTGTGTTTTTCTATATGTTCTAATGTCAAAGGATCAATACTTTTCTTCGAAAGATTGATCAATTCTTCTACTTTATCTTCTTCATTTTCGATAGTGATGTAGAAATTTTCCATGATGGCATCTAAAAGAATGAATAATAAATAATCTACTTTTTTAGTACGTACTAATCCCGAATGGGTTCGAATGCGTTCCCGAATATGTGTAAAAAAGTCTGAACGTTTTTCTTGAAAAGAGATTAGAACACCATCTTTTATTAAAAAACTAATTTGCTCAACACTTATATTATCTGAATTTCCGGCGGGCAAAAGTGATTTTATATTAAAAAATAAAACATCAGGCTGTTCCTCTAATTTAGTTCTTCTACTGGTATTTAAAATATCAGTAAGCATAAAATTATCTAAATTAAAATAAGCACCAATCTCTTTTACGACTTCAATATCATTTAAACCATGAATATTGAGCCAATTGCTTTTTTGATTGTTAATGTATTTAGACAGATCAGACACTTCAAAATCTTCATATTCGGCTAAATCTAGATCGTCATATACAAATAATTGCATTTCTGATTCATTTTTTTTATGAATTCCAGTATATTCAAGATTATACGGTTGCAGCTTTCGGCCTTTTTTATATTTTATTTTTCTCATGCAAAATCGTTTATGTAGTAATATTACAAAAACTTTTTTAAAACCTCCGCTTCATATTCCTTTTGGGCTTTTAAAACGAATATCATGTTATTAAATCACCAATTTTAAAACAAAAATAACGACAATTATGATCCTATTTCATGAGATAAATCATATAATTAATTATAATTCAAAGAACATCAACAAATGTTAATTCTCTAAAATTAAATTTCATAGTGCTAAATTTTGAAAATATATCAATAGATTTGAAAATTGATGGTAAAAAATAAAAAATTCTTATTATTTACTATTCCTACTATTTATTAACCAACATACTATTAACTAAATGATTAAAAAAAATTTAACCTTACTTATTGTTAGTCTGTTTATTTTTTCGGCCCAAGGAACAATTGCTCAAAGTAGAAAGGATAAAAAAGCAGCTAAAAATGCTATGGCAAAAGTGGATGCAAAATCCAGTGATGTAAAAAAAGAACCAAAACCTTATCGAAAAGTAATTGATTCGACAGCAGTTACCCAAAACGGACTAATTACTGTTCATAAAATTGACCAAAAATATCTTTATGAAATTTCGGATTCTCTTTTAGGAAGTGAAATAATGACCATCACCCGTTATTCTAAAACCCCAGCTGGTGGAGGTATTTTTGGTGGAGAAGAAATCAATAGACAAGTTGTTCGTTGGGAAAAGGGATTGAATAACAACCTTCTTTTGCGATCTATTACTTATGTTATAATGTCTCCAGACGAAGACAAACCATTGGCACAAGCAGTCAAAAATTCTACTTCAGATCCTATTATAGGAAACTATTATGTCTTGGCCTATAAAAAAGATAATGATGGAAAAATTATAGGATATGTAATCGATTTGACACCTACTTTTGATGCCGATGTTCAAACATTTTCACTAGATCCGATTAAAAAACAATTATTAAATATACAAGCGTTTCAAAAAGACCGCTCTTTTATCTCAAAAGTCAGTAGTTATCCTATAAACACCGAAATAAGAAGTGTAAAAACATTTACTACTACACCTCCAAAAATCAGTAGTACACCAACACCACAAATTGGAGTGAATTTACCTTCTGCTTTAGACGCTGGTGTGATTACAGTAGAAATGAATACTTCTATGATTTTATTACCAAAAACACCGATGCGAAAAAGAGAATTTGATGCTCGCGTGGGTTATTTTGCAAACCAATTTGGCGTTTTTGAAGAGGATTCTCAAAAATCTGACACAAAAGTATTTGCGGTAAGATGGCGTTTAGAACCAAAATCTGCTGAGGATGCTCAAAAACAAAAAAATGGAGAACTAATTGAACCTCTAAAACCAATCGTTTATTATATTGATCCTGCGACTCCAGAAAAATGGAAAAAATACATCAAACAAGGAATTGATGATTGGCAAGTTGCTTTTGAAGCTGCGGGTTGGAAAAACGCCATTCGTGGAGAATATTGGCCAGAAAATGATCCGACGATGAGTCTAGAAGATGCTCGTTTTAGTGTACTTAGATATTTTGCTGCAGAAATTCAAAATGCATACGGTCCCAATGTGCATGATCCAAGAAGTGGAGAAATTTTAGAAAGTCACATTGGTTGGTATCATAATATTATGAGCCTTTTAAGAAATTGGTATTTAATTCAAACTGCCGCTGCAAATCCAGAAGCAAGAGCAAAGAGATTTGATGATAAGCTAATGGGCGAATTAATTCGTTTTGTGTCTTCTCACGAAGTGGGACATACATTAGGACTTCGTCATAATATGGGAGCTAGTTCTGCCACACCTGTAGAAAAATTAAGAGACAAAGATTTTGTTGCAAAAAATGGTCATACTTCTTCTATCATGGATTATGCTCGTTTTAATTATGTGGCGCAACCAGAAGATGGGGTTACTGATTTCTTTCCAAAAATTGGAGATTATGACAAATGGGCAATAAAATGGGGTTACTCTTATTTTGAAGAAGCGAAATCTGAGAAAGAAGAAAAAACCATTTTAAACGAAATGACTAAAAAAGCGTATAAGAATAATCGCTTATGGTTTGGAACTGAATCTAGTCCTTACGATCCAAGGTACCAAACAGAAGATATTGGTGATAACGCAATGAGAGCTTCGGAATATGGAATCAAAAACCTAAAAAGAATTTTACCAAACCTTATAGAATGGTCTAGCGAAAAAGGAGAAAGCTATAGTGAACTAGATGAGCTTTATGGCGCACTTACCGGACAGTTTAGAAGGTATATGGGACATGTTACAAAAAATGTTGGTGGAATATATGACTCTCCAAAAACATACGATATGACTGGAAATCAGTTTACAGTTGTTCCAAAAAGTATTCAGAAAGATGCTGTAGCTTTCTTAAATACACAATTATTTACGACTCCAAAATGGTTGTTAAATCAAGACATTCTATCTAAAATAAATCCTGATAGTGGTGTAGAAGCCATTAAATCGATGCAAGACGCAACATTAAGTAGTTTATTAGCGGGAGATAGAATGGTTCGATTAATGGAAACTTCGAGTGCTAGCAAAGAAAATTACGCTGTAGACGAACTGATGACTGATTTAAATAAAGGAATTTTCTCTGAGTTAAAAGGCTCCAGCAGTATAGATATTTACAGAAGAAATATTCAAAAAATCTATGTAGATAAACTTATCGAATTACTTAAACCTGGTTCAGCAACAGTAAGATCAGTTCCTGTAGGTGTAACTTATGGTTTTAATACCCGAAAAGTAAACTTAGCACAAACCGATCTTCCTTCAATAGCTAGAGGTCAATTGAACACTTTAAAAAGTGATTTAAAAATGGCTACGATCAGGATGACTGATACTGTGAGTAAATACCATGTGCAAGATTTAATAGCAAGAATTGGAGAAGCTTTAAATCCTAAATAGGATTATTCAGTCTCAATAAATACTTTTTTATAAAATAAAATGTAAAATAAAACCCGACTTATTATAACAATAAGTCGGGTTTTTATTTTATAAATAAGAATAAAATATTGCTATTTTTTAATTAAGATTAAAAAACAGCAACGTTATTTTTTTTTCTTTTTAGGTATGACATTAGAAACATTTTCAAACTTTTTATCTGTTAAGTTATACGTCAATTTGTTTTCCTGTGTTTTGTTTTTTAAAATTATATCTCCTTCATTAGTAACATTCAGCATAAATCCTGCATTTCGTACTTTTTGAATCGTTTGAGTAGCACTCTGATCTTTATCTACAAAATTTGTTTCTTTAATTTTAATAACAGACTGAACATTGGAAATTAAAATCTCTTTTGAAAATACATCAAATATTTCATTGTTAATAGAAGAAGACTCTTCCGTTTTTGAAGGACTAATTATTGAACTACTTTCCAGCCAACTTAAATTATACAATTTAATTCCTTTTGCAGTGAATGGAGTAATTTTGCATTCTAAAAGCAATTTAGGATCTGGAATCTTTTTCAATTGAATGGTATCGTTACTCACCTCTTTATTAACAATCAGCAGATAAAAATTATTATTAGATACTTCCGCTCTAATATTATCAATTTTTGCTAAAGTAACACCAGTAATTTTTTTGGAGCTTTTCTTTTTTTGACTATAATTGATATTAAATGAAAGACAAAGAATAAGCAATACGCTAATTTTATACATTATAAGGGAGCTAAGAATTTTCAACAAAATTAAGAAGAATAGTATGATAATTATTAAAAAGTTGAAATAAAAAAAACCAGACTATAAATAGCCTGGTTTTACAATTAAATATAAACAAACAAAAAAATTAATCCTTTTGGTACTTAACTGCTAAACTGTAAATAACTAAACCAAATCCAATTTTATTAATGGCATCTGCAATGTTATATACTACATCAATATTTCCTGCTGGTATAAATCCGTTGTACCATCCTGTTGTTCCCATCATGTATCCTAAAGGATAAATAGACCATCCTACTAGAACAAACCAACATAAGATTTTGTGTGCTTTTTGAATCTCTCCTCCAGCTGCTGCAGCTAGTTTTGATGCTTCTCCCAACCAAATTTCATATACTATAGCAAAATAAGCAAGACCCGAAATAAAGCCCCAAAGTGCTGCACTATCAGTAAAAACTACTTCACCAAAGTAACCTGTAACTAACATTACAATTGAGTAAATAATCATTTTCCATAACAAGGACTGTTTTGCTCCTGCTACTTTTAAGATAAGGTAAAATTCTAAACACATTAACGGCACTGTTAATACCCAATCAACGTAGCGAAAGAAAGTAGGCGATTCCCCAAAAGAAGCCCAATAATCTCGCATGTAAAAGTAATGCACTGCTGCGATAAAAGTAATCAATCCCGAAACTAAAACGGAGGTACGCCATTTTCTGTCGAACTGACTTAAAGATAGAAAGAAAAATGCTGATGCAGCCATCATAGCCATACAGCCTACAAAGAACGTAAAACCTACATAATCTGTTGGTGATAACTTACCAACCAATGCTGAAATAAACATAAAGTTTGTCATAAGTAAAAATTTAAATGGTTTTTGTTTACTCAAAGTTAATAAAAGTTAAACAATAATTTATCTTTTTGTTTAACTATTTTTAACTATTTTTAAACAATAATTAATACCAATGAAAAATTATAAAAACATTGCAATCGTAGCAAGCTTTTTTGCTTTATGGATGGATTCCTTTTTATCTACTAAAAATCAGATATTTATGGGTTTTCTATTCATATTTTCATTCGGAATACTTCACGGAGCCAATGATTTATTACTAATTAAGAATATAATTGAACAAAATAAATCTAATTCTTGGCTAAAAATCTTTACATATTATGTAATAATTGTTTTAGCTGGAATATTACTTTTTTACATTATTCCGCAGTTTGCTCTTTTACTTTTTATAATAGTCAGCGCGAATCATTTTGGAGAACAACAATGGCAAAAATTGAATTCTCTTTTTCCTAAAACATTAGTTGTTGTATATCAATCTTTATATGGTATGATTGTATTACTCTTGCTTTTTAATTTTCATAGTAATCAAGTAAAAGATATCATCAAAACAATCACTCATTTCATTATTCCAAAAGAATTACTATTATACACTCTTCAAGCTTCGATTGTGTTATTCCTTATAATAAGTAGTTACTTTTGCTGGAAAATAGAGAAGATTAGAAAAAAAATAATCTTAGAATTATTTTTTTTATTTGTGTTCGCAATTTTATTTAAGTCTTCTAGCTTAATTTGGGGATTTGCCATATACTTCGTTCTCTGGCACAGCATACCTTCCATAATAGATCAAATTAAGTTTTTGAATAAATCCTTTACCTTTCCAAACTTTTTTAATTACTGCAAATCTGCTGGAGTATATTGGTTAATATCAATAATAGGAATTGCTCTAATTTACTATAGGTATCAAGAAGAAGAATTATTCAATGCGCTGTTTTTTTCTTTTTTAGCAGCAATAACATTTCCTCATACCATAGTGATTAACAAAATGTTTAAAAGAAAAGAAAAAGTTTAAAAAAATGCAAAAAAAAACCGTTCACTTAAAGTGAACGGTTTTCTTTTATAAAAAAAGCAAAGACTCGATAAATACATCGAGTCTTTACAATAATTTATTATTTTACTTCTTCGAATTCAACGTCTTCAACATTGTCTCCTTGAGTCGCTTCTCCTTGTGGAGCAGCTTCTTGTTGACCTTGTTCTCCTTTAGCATACATTGCCTCAGTAGCTGTTTTCCAAGCTGCATTGATATTATCTAAAGCTGTTTGGATTGCATCAATATCTTGAGATTGGTGAGCCATTCTCAATTCAGTTAATGCATATTCTACAGCAACTTTATGATCATCAGCTAATTTAGAACCAAGTTCTTTTAATTGAGTTTCAGTTTGGAAGATCATTCCATCAGCTTCGTTCAATTTTTCTGCTCTAGATCTTGCGATTTTGTCAGATTCAGCGTTAGC
Organism: Flavobacterium pygoscelis; assembly: GCF_023162025.1. NCBI lineage: Bacteria > Pseudomonadati > Bacteroidota > Flavobacteriia > Flavobacteriales > Flavobacteriaceae > Flavobacterium > Flavobacterium pygoscelis. The sequence continues at coordinate 223,347 of NZ_JALNUB010000002.1, forward strand.
TTCAGCATCTTGTTTCATTCTTTCGATTTCTTCAGAAGTTAATCCAGAAGAAGCTTCGATACGAATATCATGAGATTTTCCAGTTCCTTTATCAGTTGCAGAAACTTTGATGATACCATTAGCATCAATATCAAAAGTTACTTCAATTTGAGGAACTCCTCTTGGTGCTGGTGGAATACCGTCTAAGTTAAAACGACCAATCGTTTTGTTATCAGCAGCCATTGCTCTAGCTCCTTGAAGAACGTGTAGTTCAACAGTTGGTTGAGAATCTGCAGCTGTAGAGAAAACTTGAGATTTTTTAGTTGGAATAGTAGTGTTAGACTCAATTAATGTAGTCATAACTCCACCCATAGTTTCGATACCTAAAGATAAAGGTGTAACGTCAAGTAACAATACATCTTTTACATCTCCAGAAAGAACTCCACCTTGAATAGCTGCTCCAATTGCAACAACTTCATCAGGGTTAACTCCTTTAGACGCTTTTTTACCAAAGAATTTTTCCACTTCTTCAGCGATTCTTGGCATACGAGTAGAACCTCCAACAAGAATAACTTCGTCAATATCAGCTACAGTTAAACCTGCATCCTTCAATGATTTAGCAACTGGTTCCATAGAACGTTTTACTAAAGCATCTGTTAATTTTTCAAATTGAGATCTAGTTAATTTTTTAACTAAGTGTTTTGGTCCTGAAGCTGTAGCAGTTACGTAAGGTAAGTTGATTTCAGTTTCAGCAGAAGATGACAATTCAATTTTAGCTTTCTCAGCAGCTTCTTTTAAACGTTGTAATGACATTGGATCAAGACGTAAGTCAATACCTTCTTCTTTCAAGAAGTCATTCGCTAACCAGTCAATAATTTCGTGGTCAAAATCATCTCCACCTAAGTGAGTATCTCCGTTTGTAGACAATACTTCAAAAACTCCGTCTCCTAATTCAAGAACAGAAATATCAAATGTACCTCCACCTAAATCGTAAACAGCAATTTTTTGATCTTTTCCTTTTTTATCTAATCCGTAAGCTAATGCCGCAGCAGTAGGCTCGTTGATGATACGCATTACTTTAAGACCTGCAATTTCACCAGCTTCTTTAGTCGCTTGACGTTGTGCATCATTAAAGTAAGCAGGAACAGTAATAACTGCTTCAGTAACTGTTTGACCTAAATAGTCTTCAGCAGTTTTTTTCATTTTTTGAAGTGTCATTGCTGACAATTCTTGTGCAGTATAAAGACGACCATCAATATCAACACGTGGTGTATTGTTGTCTCCTTTTACTAATTTGTAAGAAACTCTTTTTGCTTCAGCAGAAACTTCGCTAAAAGAATGACCCATAAAACGTTTGATAGAAGCAATAGTCTTAGTTGGATTAGTTACCGCTTGTCTCTTAGCAGGATCTCCTACTTTAATTTCTCCACCTTCAACAAAAGCGATGATAGATGGTGTTGTTCTTTTTCCTTCTGCATTAGGAATAACAACTGCTTCATTACCTTCCATTACAGAAACACAAGAGTTTGTCGTACCTAAATCAATTCCGATTATTTTACCCATTTTTAATATATTTAATTTTATTGTATATTAGTTTTATTCACTCGGAGTCTTTAAGTCAATCTTTGTGCCAATACAAATGACACTTATAAATTGTCAGTTTATGTTAAAATTAATAATAATAAATATGACAAGATGACATTTTAGACTGACTGACAGAGGTGGAATTTAATAGTTGTAGCGGAACTCTATCCTTACATAGACACCACAATCAATCTCAATTTAACTAATCAAATTAGAAATGGATTGGCTTTTTTTATAATTAAATTCCTATGTTTGAAAAAAAAGATATGAAATTTTCAACAATACAGTTAGGAACTAATAAAATAGAAATTTTTAATTCTTATTTAGGGCGAGAGACCATACGATTGAATGGAGAAACCGTTTCCGAAAAGAAATCAATCACTGGCGCAACGCACCTTTTTACCATAATGGAAGAAGATCGCAAAGTACCTTGTAAAATAATTCTAGGTTATGGTGCAAATGGTGTCGTTATGGATTTCTACAAAGATAACATTGCTATTATAAAATCTCCTCGATCCTCCTCATTAATATTACTTTTTATGATATTACTTTTTATAACAATAGGAGTAATTATGCAAATGGCATATCACAATTATTAAACATTAAGTTTATATTGCAAGTCCAGAAATTAGTATTTATTAGATACTTGTTGTTAAATAAAACCAATACTTTTGTAATTCTTTACAATAAATCCTTTAGAAACAAAAAGTATGTTTACACTAGAACAAATTAAAGAAGCACATGATAAAGTACAAACAGCTGCTGATTTTTCAAATTACATAAAAGAAGTAATACAATTGGGAGTACAAGGATATGACACTTTTATAAATGACGGTCGAGTATCGTATTATGGTGTTGATAATTTTTCTGTGAGTACTACCGAAAAATATCCGACATTAAAGATTGCACCAAATGTAAATAAGGAACGCTTTATAGAATTTTTAGTATTACATCAAGACGGCCAAACCGATTATTATACTTTTTGCGAACAAGCGGCACAATGTGGTATTGCAAAATCGCGCGTTGCCCTTCTTGAAATGACTTGTACCTATTTTGATATTTTAGATGCTCCCATTATAATCGAAAAAATTCCAGTTTAATTTGTACATAATTTAAATTTTTAATAGCTAATTTTACTTTTGTATTTTTTTTTTTAATATCAAATAACAGCAATTAAATAAAAAACAATGACATCATTTAGTAAACAATTATCCTTGCGTTGGTCCGATTTAGACCCTAATTTTCATGTTCGTCACAGTGCTTATTATGATTTTGGAGCACAACATCGTATTGAAATTTTGGAAAGTCTAGGATTGACGATGAAAATATTACAACAAAATCATTTTGGTCCTATCTTATTTAGAGAAGAATGCATTTTTAGAAAAGAAATTAAACTTTCTGACAAGATTGTAATGCAAACAAAAGTTTCTAAAATGAAACCCGACGCTTCCCGATGGTCTATTGTGCATGAATTCCTCAATGAAGAAAATAAACTATGTGCAGTAATAACCGTAGATGGTGCTTGGATGGACACCCAATTACGCAAAATAGCCGATCCAACCCCAGAAATAGCTGTTCAAGCGATTAGTCATTTCCCAAAAAGCGAAGATTTTATGCAGCTTTAAATAGCAAAATATGATTCGAAATTTGGAGAATTTTACAGATTAAAATCTAAAAAACTTCAAATTTCGAGTCTTTTTTATTTATCGCACATTGTTATAATCTTTACAAGAAAATATTTTTTGAAAACCAAAATAGCAGCAATACTACAAATAAATATTGTTCTAATTCCCCCAAATCCTATTTCTAAAAATATCAAAGGTTTGTTTCAGATGCTGATTCATCAACAATAAAGCAACGATAACAAGCATGGCGTAACCCATAAAAGTAAAAATTTCCATATTTGACAATAAAACCGATTGTTTAGATATAGAACTCACAATTTGCTTAATTGCTAATTTATTAGCGTTATCAGAAGAATATCCTTTGGCAATAAAACTTTGGGTGATTTGCGCTACACGCATTTGGGTTTCTGGACTTTCAGGCAAAACAAATTGACTCAATTTCGAATAATGATTTTTTTGTAAAAACACTCCAGCATTTTGAATAATAGCAAAACCTAAAATACTTCCCCAAAAACGTCCTGCAACTCCAACAATTCCTGCAAATGGTCCATAATGTGTAGGTACAGCAGCTACTGTAAACAAGACTAATGGTACGAATATAATTCCAACCGCAACTCCTTGCAACATATACGGAATAGCAATATCAGACAACGAAACATCTGGCACAAAAAGAAAGGTAAACCACAGATGAAATACTGCAAAAAGTGAAAATCCGATAATAAACATATACTTTGAGGACACTGATTTTGCCAGAAATACTCCCGCCAAAACCATCCCTATTACATTACCAATTAAATTTAAATATTGCACATGCGCCACTCTCGAAGGCTCCCAATTCCAAACGGTGAACATCGTGCTATGGCAAATATTCAGAGTCGCTCTGGCGATATAAAAAAAAACCGATATGAATAATCCGTTGCGTAAATTGGCATAGCGAAATACTCCCATATCAAAAGTAGGTCGTTTGATCAGCATTTGCCTCAGCACAAAAAGCCCACCAGTTAGTAACGAAACTATAAGTGCGATTATAATTTGATCGGATTCAAACCAATACTTTTTTTCGCCATAAACAAAGAAATAAGCTCCAGACAAAAGGGAAGTGAGCAAAAAAATAAAACTTGACCAATCTATCTGATATAACGGGATTTTTCTGTGAAAACGATGACTCTCAAATGTAAGCATAACCAAGCCCACACAGACGATTTGAAACAATGCCGAACCATACGCCATGTATTTCCAATCGTAATTTTCAAGAAGCCAAACTGCAATATTCATTATAAAAGGTGTCGCCAGAAACAAAGCGCTATAATTAAGGGTAAAACCAATAATTAATGCATGTTTTGACTTGAATCTTGAAATCAGAAATTGTCTTAAGGCTACACAAGGCAATGCCATCAATATTCCTTCGGCTATTCTCAAAATAATAAATAACGAAAAATTTTCGATATAAGCCGTTAATATGAATGTTATTGCAGACAGGCCGTAAATTGTCAGGAAATATTTTTTGGTCGGGAAAAACTTAAACAATCTGCTTTCGACCAAAATAGTGGTCAAAAAAGTAGCGTATGTAACAATCATTGAAAACTGCAAATCTTCTGGCTCCACATCTAAAAAACTGGCAGCGTACGTAACATTGGAAGTATAAACTCCCAACAAAACCATCGAATGCAACAGACAGAAAAATATTATAGCGATTATGGCCCAATTGGGAACCCAAGATTTAAAGACCTTTGTATTTGACATCTGATTATTTATGTTCAGCTACAACCACCATATTCATTCCTGCTCTAAGAAAATCAGTTTGTTGATCATTTTCTTTCAATTTTATTCTAACCGGAATTCTTTGTTCAATTTTAATAAAGTTACCTGTTGCATTATCGGGCGGCAATAACGAGAAACGAGCTCCACTTGCTGGTGATAAAGACTCGATGATTCCGATAAATTTTCTACCATTTACGGCATCGGCACTCATTTCAACTTCCTGTCCAACAGATAAATATTGCAACTGCGTTTCCTTAAAATTAGCCGTAATCCATTTTTCCTTGCTAACTATAGAAACCAAAGTCTGTCCTTCCTTTATCATTTGTCCCGGCTGAATCATTTTTTTTCCCACCCAACCATCATAAGGAGCTGTAATTACGGTAAAAGAAAGAAACAAATCAGCGTTGTCAGCAACGGCTTGTTTTGACTGAATTACGGTTTGAGCAGTTGGTATTTTAGCCCAAGCTTCTGAGGTATTTAATACCGCCGACTGAATGGTGTTTGCTATTTCTTCATAATGCGCTTTGGCCAATTCATAATCCGCTTTTACCTTTTCTACTTGCTGTTCTGTTGCGGCATCTTCTTTTAATAAAGATTGATATCGATTGTATTCCAATTTTGTTTTCCAAACTTGGGTTTTAGCAGCCACCAATTGAGATTGCCTAACGGAAGTCGTATTAGCAGTTGTCTCCACATTTTTTTCTATAGCGATAACGTTACTTTTTGCATTTTCAACATCCGCCAAAGCCATATTCAAATGAGATGTATATTCCTTGTTATCGATTACAATCAAAGTATCGCCTTTATGAACAAACTGATTTTCATTATAACGTACTTCCTGAACATAACCTGTTATTCTTGCCATAATAGGCGTCACATATTGATCAACCTGAGCGTCATTAGTTTCCTCATGGTTTTTATTAAAAATATAGAACCAAATACCTAAAATAATTCCGCTGAAAACCAGAATACTGGCAACAACAGTGATTAATTTGCTAAACGATTTATGGGCTCTTGACTTATTTTCTGCTATTATCATATAGAAATGAAACTAAAATTATTGTAAACTTTGATTGTTATTTATTAAGTATTCCAGCGGTATGAAGCAATTCATATTGTTTCATAGCACCATCTATTTTCGTAGAAATTTTATTGAATTTTGCCTGAAGCAATGCATTATCGGCATCGACCATTTCGGTGATTAAAACCAACTGATTGAGGTATTTTGCTTTTACAATACGATAATTCTCTTGGGCTAAAACCAAAGCTTTATCAGTAACTTTCAGTTTATCTAGTATTTCCTGATACTGTGTGTGATTTCGAAAGACTTTATCGGTCATCTCATTTTTCACTATCTCAGATTCATTTTTTTGCAATTCTACTTTCAAATTAGCGATTTGTACTTTGGCTTTATTCTTATATAAATTTGAAATATCATAAGAAGCCTCAATCCCTACCTGCCCAATTGTGTACATAAATGGCATATCTAGACTAAAAGTCAAATACATCGGATAGCGTAAATTATAATTTCCAAAGAAGGCTAGCCTGGGCAAAGCATTTGCTTTTACCATTTTCAACTCTGTTTTTTTGACATCAATTTCTCTGCTTGCAATACGCATTTCTTCGTTTTGCATCGTTTCCTTAAAATAAAAATCATACTGTTTCATGACAGGTATCATATCGATCAAGCTTGTTGAATCAATTCTAATGTCCTCCTCTTCGGGCAACTGCAATAGTGTCTTTAAATCCTGAAGAGCAATTCTGATATTTTTTTTATTGGTCAAAGAACTTAACTCGCGGTCAGAAAGTTGTAATTCAGCACGAAGGACTTCATTTTTGGTGACGATTCCGTGACTTTTAAATGCTTTCACTTCCTTCAATCGTTCTTCTTCTTCCTTAATACTTTCCTCAATTATTTTTTGGAGCTCCATCATTTTGTAAATTCCCAAAAAAGTAGCGGTAACCTCTAATTGAACATCGTTCTCTGTTTTCTCCACATGTAGTTCAGCAATTTCATTTTCTTGGTGTGATTTTTTGATTTCATTTTTGATTTTACCTCCTTCATAAAGTGGCATATCAAACTTTGTAACCACATCATAAATTGTATTTCCAGGTTCTGGAGCGACCACTATTTGTTTAGTAAAACCACCACCTTCCCACAAAGTCACATCAGACAATCTAGAATACATGGCATTAAAACCAATTTCTGGTAAACGAAGATTTTTGGCCTCTTTAATTCCAGTTTCCGAAATTTCCTTTAAAATATGGGATTTTTGTATTGTCCTATTATTCACTTTTGCAATTTGGATTGCTTCATTCAAAGTAATGACTTTTGGTTGCTGCGCATGTGCTCCTATTGGAACTTGAAAAAAAAGGAATGCTAACAAGAGAACTCGAAGAAAATTAAATCTCGATTGGTTTGAAGAAACCCACTTTATGAGAAACATAATATAAAAGTATTTACCGCAAAGGTATCTACTCTATTTCATGTGGTAAAATCAACAAAAGTCATATATTTATTCATTTCAGACAAAATAAAATAAAGAAAAAATTACTGCTAACTATAATTGTTCTTTTTTAAAATCTCCACTCCGTTTAAATAATCCGAAGGTCGTTGCCCTAAAGTTTTGAAAAAGGTATTACTAAAGGTAGGTACGCTATTATAACCAACTGCTTGCGCCACTTCATTTACCGAAAGTTTTTTTTCAAGCAATAATTCAATCGCTTTTAAAATTCTTCGAATTGTGAAATATTGGATAAAAGACATTCCTAAATCCTTTTGAAATAAGCGGTATAAGGAGCGTTCGCTAAATCCGAATCGATCCGCTAAATCAGAAAAAAGTATTGTGTCGCCTAAGTTTTTATCTAAGTAATCAATAATTTTAATCAGCCGAGTATCCTTTGGAAAAGGCAGTGATAAAGGCAAATTGGTCAAGCAGATTTCGGGTAAAATAGCTTTTATAGCAAGGGCGATACTATAATTACGACTTCCTTTTTTTAGATTTCCATTCCATCGATTCGTGAAAAGCATCATTTGCAACAATAAATCATTGATGGGGTAAATCCCTTCGGTTCCATAAAAGGAATCTTCATTCATTTCCACCGGAAAATACAAATTACGCATCATTACGCTTTGAGAATTGGGTTGAATGCTGTGCGCAATTCCAGCAGGAATCCAAATAAAGTGTCGGGCCGGAAGAAAATAAGTTTTAGCCTCGGTGGTAACATAAACTATTCCGCCTTCTGCATACAGCATTTGGCCTTTTTCATGTTTATGAGTGGGAATCATCAGTTCTCCCATTAAATCATGATGACAATAAATACTTTTTTTATCAGTATCAACCTCTCTCGTGTAATATTTTTCGGCTAAAATCGTTTGCTCTTCCATACTGGCTGAAATGAATATTTTTATGGCTTCCTACGATATTTATCCAATTTCATTTTTTGCTAAAATTGCACTACCTATAAATGATATTTAAAAAAACAATTCATTCATTAAGGAAACATCATTTTTTAGGTGTTTTATTTCAAAATAAAAACAAATTATGCAATTGGACAGAATCAGATTTCAAAGTTACAAAGACAAAGTTATTTCTGCGCAGCAAGCCGCTCTTTATTTTAAAGATAAAATGACTGTTGGAACCAGCGGATTTACAAAAGCAGGTGATAGTAAAGCCGTTTTACCAGCTTTTGCAGAAAGGGCAAAATCGGAAACGATTGCAATCACATTGATTACGGGCGCTTCTTTAGGTCAAACTACCGATACTGATTTAGCTAACAATAATGCTTTATATAAAAGAATGCCTTTTCAATCTGATGCAAGTTTGAGAAAAAAAATAAATGAAGGTACCATTTTATATATCGATCAACATTTAAGTGAAACCGCTGAATTATTAGAAAACAAACACCTTCCTAAAATTGACATTGCGGTAATTGAAGCCACTTATATTGATGAAAACGGAAATGTTATCCCAACAACTTCTGTTGGAAACTCCGCCACATTTGCGCATTTGGCAGATAAAATAATCATCGAAATAAACACTTCTATTCCTTTAGAATTTAAAGGAATTCATGATGTTTACACTTCAAAATCATATCCCAATAGAGCTGTTTTAAACATCACTGCTACAGATAGCCGAATTGGTCAAGATTTCATTAGTATTGATCCCAAAAAAGTGGTTGGAATTGTTTTTACTGAAATTTTAGACAGTCCTGCAAAACCAACCGAAAGAGATCCAAAAACGGCTGCTATTGCTAATCATTTGTTAGAATTTTTTGAAAATGAAATTAAAGAAGGCCGTTTAACCAATTCACTAATGCCCTTGCAAGCCGGAATTGGAAAAGTCGCTAATGCAGTAATGTCTGGATTTGCCAAAAGCAATTTTGAAAATCTAGTAATGTATTCAGAAGTATTGCAAGACAGCACTTTTGAACTTATTGACAGCGGAAAAATGAGTTTTGCTTCGGCCTCTTCAATTACAGTTTCTGAAAATTGTTATAAAAATATTCTTGAAAATTTCGATTTTTATAAAGACAAAATAGTGCTTCGACCACAAACCATTAGCAATTCAGCAGAAGTAATCCGAAGACTAGGCGTCATTGCAATTAATACAGCCATTGAATTTGACATTTATGGAAATGTAAATTCCACACATATTTCTGGAACAAAAATGATGAACGGAATTGGCGGTTCGGGAGATTTTGCAAGAAATGGGTATTTGAGCATATTTGTTACTCAATCTTCTTCTAAAGAAGGGAATATTATTTCTCATGTATTACCCATGGTTTCGCATGTGGATCATACGGAACATGATGTCGATATTTTGATAACAGAACAAGGAGTCGCTGATTTAAGAGGACTTGCTCCGAGAGAAAGAGCCAAAGTCATCATTGAAAACTGTGTACATCCCGAATACAAAGAGGAATTATTAGATTATTTTAACCGTGCTTGTGCGCGTGGCGGTCATACTCCTCACCTTCTGGAAGAAGCATTTAAACTTAACTTACGATTTATTGAAACAGGAAGTATGAAGAAGTAAACCTGAATATAATTCCCTTTTTTTCCATTTGTTACCAAAAACTACAACCTTAAAAGTTGTAGTTTTTTTATACCTACCTAAATCATGTTTTTGTACTTAGGTTTTTATTAAAACTAATAAATTATTTATCGCTTTACTATTACTTAAATCGTTTGAGGAATTTCAAATAGAATTACATAACAATTTTAAACAACCTTACAGAAGTAGAAACGGAAAACAAGTTTAAATTGAGTGGTTATACTCCCCTATAATGTAAATGATTCCAAAAGACTTTATCATATTAGACAACTACTTTTTTTATTAAATTTCAGTTCAACAAATACACTTTAGTATTAACATTAGAAAGTAAGAAACCCTAAATTTTATAATTTTAATCGTAAATTTTATAAAGAGTTGTACCGCTAATTTTTGATCTTTACCAACTAGTGCGTTTAGCGATGAAATTGTAATTCTGATTTAATTTTGCTATTTTTAACCAAAAAATTGCCTCGATTGAAAAAATATTTAAAGAAAAGTCTCAAAATTTTGCTTTGGATAATAGGATCTATTATTCTATTATTCCTTCTATTGGTTATCGCACTTCAGATTCCTTCTATACAAAATTTAGCAAAAAATAAAGCGGTTACCTACCTGCAGGAAAAAATTAAAACTAAGGTTCAGATAAATAGGATCGAAATTGGTTTGCCTAAAAAAATCATTTTGGAGGGCGTTTATTTTGAAGATCAGAAAAAAGACACGCTTCTTGCTGGAGAAAAACTAGCAGTCGATATCAGTTTATTTCAATTACTAAATAATAAAGTAGAAATCAACTCTGTTCATTTAGAAGGAATTACAGCTAATTTAAAAAGAGATTCGAAATCTGTTTTTAACTTTGACTACATTATAAAAGCATTTACTTCTCCTGATAAGCCAAAAAGTGATTCTCCTCCTATGGAATTTTCTGTAGCCGAAATAGAATTAGATCGTATCCGTTTGAAGTATAATGATCAAATTACCAAGAATAATATAGATGTAAATCTGACTTATTTTCAAACAAAGATTAAGACTTTTGATTTAGCCCAAATGAATTTTGAAATTCCTAAAGCTAAAATCAATGGTTTAAAATTAAAATTGCAGCAAGGTATTGCTGACGCATCCAAAAAAACTAAAAAAGCTACTGTAAATAATGAGCCAGAATCATTGCTAAAATTAAAATTAGGTGAAATTGATTTGGCTAAGATTGACTTTGATTATAAAAGTGAAGAGACCAAATTAGCTACTACTTTTTATTTGAAAAAACTGCTTGCAAAAATTGATAAAATGGATCTCAATAATCAATTTGCTATAGTGGAACGTTTGGATATAAAAGGACTAAAAGGAAATCTATCTATTGATAAATCAGACAAAATAGAATCTAAAAAACCAGCATCAAATGATGATTCCAATAACTGGCAAATAAAAGTAAATACAACAGAATTAGAAAAAATTAATTTTCGTTTTGACAAAAATAGTGTTGCTGCAACTCAAAAAGGAATTGACTACAATCACTTAAATATTACCAATCTTAATTTAAAAGCTAAAGCCTTAAATTACAACCCTGAAAATATTTCGGGAACGGTAAATTCATTAACGGTAAAGGATAAAAGCGGTTTAAACATACAAGCTATGACCACAGAATTTTTCTATGGTAATAAGAATGCTTTTTTTAAGAAATTATATTTAAAAACTCCCCAAACCGAATTAAAAAATGAAATTAGAATAGGATATCCATCAATAGCTTCTTTAGCAAAAAATCCTGGAGAATTAGGACTAAATGCCAATCTTAAGAAAAGTAAGTTAGGCATCAAAGATATTTTGCTCTTCGCTCCTACTTTGGCAAATACGAGTCCCTTTAATAGTAATCAAGATGCAATTTTGTTAATTGATGGTGTCATTAACGGAAAACTAAAAAATTTAGAATTTCCTGGTATTAACATCAGCGGATTTGGGAACACCAATTTGATAGCCAGCGGAAGCATTGTTGGTTTGCCCGATATTAATAAAACTGTTTTCGATTTAGACATTAAAGAATTAAATTCAACACAGAAAGATTTTCTTAGTTTTTTACCAAAAGGGACAATTCCGAACTCTATACAATTGCCCTCTAAATTTAGCGCAAAAGGAACCTTTAAAGGAATGATCGCTAACTTTAGTACAAAAATGAATTTGACAAGTAGTTTTGGTAATGCCAAAATAAATGCCTCTTTTGATCAAAGCAGAAAAAAATACGAACGATATAATGCACAAACTGAATTAATTAATTTTGATTTGGGTAAATTAATCAAAAATGATTCAGTTGGAAAAGTTACGCTAAAAGCTAACATTAAGGGAACAGGTTTTGATCCCAAAACCGCCACAGCATCATTAAACGGGAATATTATAAAAGCCTATTATAATAAATACACTTATACAAACCTTATTTTAAAAGGTGCAATTACCAACGGAAAATTTAATGCAGTTGCCTCAGCAAATGATCCTAATCTAACCTTTGACTTAGTGAGTAATGGAAGTTTTAAAGATAAATATCCTGTTGCAAAATTAAAGTTGAATGTAGATATTGCGGATTTAGAAAAACTAAATCTTCATGCTGGACCATTAAAAATAAGAGGCGCAATAGACGCTGATATTCAGTCGGCAAATTTAGATTATTTAAACGGATCTGTTTACGCACACAGCATCAGTGTTGTTGATGCAAAAGAAGAATTTGCTATTGATTCTATAAATATTATTGCAAAATCAACAGCTGAGAAAAATATATTATCTATAAAATCTCCTTTTTTAGTTGCAGATGTAGATGGGAAATATAGTTTTTCTAAAATAGGTAAAGCGCTCAGTAATTCTATTGCAAAATATTATGATGCAAATCCTAAATCTAAAAAAACAGTAGTTGAGAAGCAGCAATTTACTTTTAAAGTGAATGTAAAAGATGATCCAATTTTATACAAGTTAATTCCAAATTTAAAAAGTTTAGAACCCATAATTATTAAAGGAAAATACAATTCAGTTAATGATTCCATTGTTATTAATGGTGCAATTCCTAAACTTATTTATGGAGAAAATACGATTACTAATGCTGTTTTAAAAGTAGAAACAAAAGACAAATCCTTAGTATATAATGTAGTCATCGATGATATACAAAACAAACAATTTCAATTGCCTTACACTAGTATTTCTGGAGTAGTAGAGAAAAATAGCGTAGGTTATACTTTGCAGGTAAAAGATTTAAAAGAAGTAGAACGCTATTTAATTGCTGGAACTTTAAAAAGTATAGATGGTAGCAATGAAGTTAGTCTTGATCCGAGTAAATTAGTGCTAAATTACGACGGATGGTCCATTGCACCCGAAAATGTAATTCGTTTTGGAGACAAAGGCATTTATGTTGGACAATTTGATTTGAGTAAAGCCGGAAGCACCATAAAAATACAATCAGAAACGAATGTTCCCAATGCTCCTATTGCGGTCAATTTTAAGGATTTTGAAATTAGCACCATCACTAGTTTCATCGAGAAAAAAGATTTACAATTCAGAGGTACAATTAATGGAAATGCAGAAGTTAAAAATTTAGATAAAAGTCCGCTTTTCACTTCTGATTTAAATATTGAAAATTTTGCATTCAAAAACGATACAATTGGTACAATTAGTATAAAAGTCAATAATAACATTGCCAATCGATACGATGCAAAAATTGCCATAACGGGGCAAGGCAATCAATTAAATCTGGAAGGATTTTATAAAGCCACTGAGGCAAGTTTTGATATGGATCTGAATATTGAAAAATTGAATTTAAAAAGTATTCAAGGATTTACATTAGATAACCTAGCGGAGAGTACTGGATTCTTGAACGGAAACTTTAAAATCACAGGTAATACAAAACAACCTTTGATTCTTGGAGAGTTAAAATTTAATGATGTTGGCTTTAAAGCAACTGCCCTCAACGCCACATTTAAATCTATAAATGATAAAATTAGATTTACAAGCGATGCCATTATTTTCAATGATTTTACTGTTAAGGATCAAAATGATAATGACTTAGTAGTGAACGGAAAAATAAACAGTAGTAATTTTAGTAATTTTGGTTTCAATTTAACTGTAGATGCTGATAATTTCCAAGCAGTTAATTCAAAGGCAAAAGACAACGATTTGTATTATGGTGCCCTTTTTATGGACAACCATCTAAAAGTAACAGGAACACTTGATAATCCGATTGTAGAAGGAACTATCAAGATTAATAAAGACACCAAATTTACAGTAGTATTACCACAATCTGATCCGTCTATAGCGGATAGAGAAGGAATTATAGAATTTATAGATCAAGATAAACCTAAAATAGTTCAAAAATTGGCTTTATCCGATGTCAGTAGTGAAATGGATATTAAAGGTATAAATGCGTCTGTAAACATCGAAATTGATAAAGATGCAGAACTATCAATGGTTATTGATAAAGCAAATGGAGATTTCTTAAAATTAAAAGGAGAAGCACAACTTAATGGTGGTATTGACCCTTCTGGAAAAACTACGCTGACTGGTAGATATGAATTATCCCAAGGAAGTTACGAAATGAGTTTTAACGCTATTAAGAGAAAATTTGATATTAAAGAAGGAAGTTATATTCTCTGGACTGGCGAGCCAACCATGGCTGATATAAACATAACGGCTATCTATAAAACTGAAGCTGCTCCAATAGATTTAGTGAGCGACCAACTTGGTGCAATAACAAATGAAGTTAGAAATACTTACAAGCAAAAAATTCCTTTTGAAACGAATTTAAAAATGACAGGAGAGTTAATGAAACCAAACATTTCCTTTGATGTCGTTTTACCAGAAGGAAACAATAGCGTTTCTACAGAAATTATAAATACTACTCAAGCTAAATTAACACAATTGCGTCAGCAACCTGATGAAATGAACAAGCAAGTTTTTGCCTTGCTACTTTTAAATCGTTTTATTGGAGAAAATCCATTTGCGAGTGAAACTGGTGGTACCAACGTTTCCTCTTTGGCACGTGAAAGTGCGAGTAAAATTTTATCACAACAACTTAATAATTTAGCTGGTGACTTAATTGAAGGTGTTGAACTTAATTTTGATATAGACAGTTCTGATGATTATACCACAGGACAGCGAGAAAACAAAACAGATTTGAATGTTGGTGTCTCTAAAAAACTATTAAATGACCGTCTAAAAGTTACTGTAGGTAGTAGTTTTGGAATCGAAGGCCCACAGCAAACCAATCAGAATGCAAACAATATAGCAGGTGATATTTCTATAGATTATCAACTAACGAAAGACGGAAGGTATAAAATGAGAGCCTATCGAGTTAATAAATATCAAGTGGCACTTCAAGGAGAAGTAGTAGAAACGGGTATTGCTTTTATAATAACGATGGATTATAATAAATTCAAAGAATTATTTTCGAAAAGTGAATCGAAAAAAGTTGCAAAAAAAAACAAAGAGGAATCGAAAAAAAAATCAAATGAATAAGTATCCTTTTATATATACCTTTTTTTTAATTGTACTCGTTTCATCTTGTAGTAACACTCGTTTCTTGTCAGAAGGAGATTTACTATATACTGGAGCTACAGTAAAAGTCGAGGGAAAAGAAGTGAGTAAGAAAGAAAGAAAAGCATTAAAAAGCAAATTACAAGAACTCGTTCGGCCAAAACCTAATGCAAAAATATTAGGATTAAGACCTAAATTATACATTTACAATATTGCTGGTGAAACGAAAAAAGATAAAGGTTTTCGTTATTGGTTAAAAAATAAAGTGGGAGAACCGCCCGTATTGTATAGTCAAGTAGATCTTGAATACAACAAAAGTGTTTTACAAAACTTCTCAGAAAACAATGGCTACTTTAATGCAAAAACAAGTGCCGACTCTACTCGAAGAGGAAAAAAAGCAACAGCAGAATACACCGTAAAGCCTGCAAGACAATATAAGATCAACGAAGTTAAATTTCCAACTGACTCATCAGTATTAGCAACAGCCGTAAGAAAGACCTCTAAAAGAAGTCTCTTAAAGAAAGATCAAGCATTTAATCTTGATGTTATAAAAGAGGAAAGAGCTCGTATTGACGGACGATTAAAAGAAAAAGGATTCTTTTACTTTAATCCTGATTATTTATTAGTTCAAGTAGATAGTACCGTAGCAGATCATCAGGTAGACCTTATCGTAAAAATAAAAGAAGCAACACCTAAGATGGCTGAAACGCCTTATCAAATTAATAAAATCATTGTTTATCCAAATTACTCTATTGGCGTTGATAGTCTGATAGACAATAAAAACTCTATTGTTAAATACAATGATATTACCATTATAGACTCGACAAAAATGTTCAAACCTCGAGTTTTTGATCGTACTTTAAATTTTTCAAAAGGAGATTTATACAATCGCACCGATCATAATTTGTCTTTAAATCGTTTAGTAAACTTAGGAACATTTAAATTTGTAAAAAATCAGTTTAAGGTTTCTGATACTATCGGAAACTACTTAGATGCTTATTATTTTCTTACGCCATTACCTAAAAAGTCTTTACGTTTAGAATTGTTAGCAAAAACTAATTCAGCCAATTATACTGGAACGGAATTAAACTTAAATTGGAGTAATAGAAATGCGATTGGTGGTGCAGAATTACTCACTATTTCAGCATTTGGAGGTCTTGAAGTACAAGTATCGGGACAAAATAACGGTTTTAATGTTTATCGTTTTGGATCAGAAGCCAATTTAATATGGCCTAGATTAGTGGCTCCTTTTAGATTTCATTCTCCAAGTGGATTTGTACCAAAAACGAAACTAACCTTAGGATACGAATATCAAAACAGAACTAAATTATATTCCTTACAGACTTTTAAAGGTTCTTTTGGTTACTTATGGAAAGAAAGTGAAAGAAAAGAACACTTATTAAATCTAACGGAAATCACTTATGCTAGTCCACGGAACGTAACTGCATTGTATTTGGATCAAATTCAAGCCAATCAATCCTTACAAAAAGTAATTGATAAACAATTAATTTTTGGGCCAACCTATTCCTATACTTATACGAACACAGTACAAAAAAGAAAGAAAAACACTTTTTACTATAAAGGAACAGTCGATTTAGCAGGAAATATTACAGGATTAGCTACTGGTGCCGACACTAAAAAGGGAAATACGATTAACATTTTTAATGTTCCTTTTAGTCAATTTATAAAAATTGAAAATGATTTTAGACATTATTATAAATTAGGTCCCGATTCTCAAATAGCTAGTAGGATTATTGTAGGCGCTGGTTATGCGTATGGAAACTCAACAGAAATGCCATTTATAAAACAATTTTTTATTGGTGGTACCAATAGCTTACGCGCTTTTAGAGCTCGTTCTATAGGTCCGGGAACATTTGATGGATCTACTACGGCTACGAACACATTTTTACCAGATCAATCTGGAGATATAAAATTAGAATTGAATACGGAATACCGAGCTAAAATATATGGTTTGGTAAAAGGAGCATTATTCATAGATGCTGGAAATATTTGGTTACTAAATGAAAACGCAGATAAACCTGGAGCTAAATTTTCAAAAAAATTTATTAGCGAATTAGCAGTTGGAGCTGGAGTTGGACTGCGTTTTGACTTCTCATTTTTAGTATTAAGAACCGACTTGGCATTCCCAATTCGCAAACCCTATTTATCAGAAGGCAATCGCTGGGTATTGGATAAAGTAGATTTTGGTAGCGGTTCTTGGAGAAAAGAAAATCTGATATTCAATTTAGCTATTGGTTATCCTTTTTAATTAAGTTGAATTATTATTTAAACTACATAAAAAAACATACTACCAATTAAGTTAATTTATAATGCGATGGCCACGAAGGCACAAAGACACAAATACTTTTTATAACTTTTTGATGAGGCGACACTAACAAAAGCACAAAAAAAAACCTCCTGAAATTCAGGAGATTTTTTTTGACTTATTATAAAGTATCTTTTTATACTGTATACATTTTAACTCTTAATTCTTGAACTTTTTCATCATCAAGATAATCATCAAAAGTCATATATCTATCAATGGCTCCGTTTGGTGTTAATTCGATAACTCTATTAGCAACCGTTTGAGAGAATTCGTGATCATGAGTAGTAAAAATCACAGAACCCTTAAAGTTTTTCAAAGAGTTATTAAAAGCAGTAATAGACTCTAGATCTAAGTGATTCGTAGGCTCATCCAACATTAATACATTCGCTCTTTCCATCATCATACGAGACAACATACAACGCACTTTTTCTCCTCCTGACAAAACTCTACAGGTTTTTAAAGCTTCTTCTCCAGAGAAAATCATTTTACCTAGAAAACTACGAATGTTAACCTCATCGCGCTCTTCTTCTGTTTTTACCCATTGACGCAACCAATCTACTAAAGTATAATCACTTTCAAAAAAAGAATGATTTTCTACCGGTAAATACGCTTGGTTTGTAGTAACTCCCCAATCAAAAGTACCTGAATCTGCTGTTTTGTTTCCGTTTAAGATTTCATAAAATGCAGTCGTAGCACGGGAATCTTTAGAGAAAAGAACAATCTTATCTCCTTTTGCCATATTTAAGTCGACTCCTTTAAACAAAACATCTCCTTCTATAGAAGCACTTAAGTTTTGAACATTCAAAATTTGATCTCCTGCCTCACGCTCTTGATCAAAAATGATTGCTGGATAACGACGACTTGATGGTTTAATCTCGGATATATTCAACTTACTAATCATTTTTTTACGGGAAGTAGCTTGTTTTGATTTGGCTACATTCGCACTAAAACGACGAATAAATTCTTCTAATTCTTGTTTCTTTTCTTCTGCTTTCTTGTTTTGTTGCGCTCTTTGTTTTGCCGCTAATTGGCTTGACTCATACCAAAATGTGTAATTTCCAGAATAGTGATTTATTTTACTAAAATCAATATCCGAAATGTGTGTACAAACCGAATCCAAGAAGTGTCTATCGTGAGAAACTACAATTACTGTATTTTCATAATTTGCTAAGAAATTTTCTAACCAAGCAATGGTTTCAAAATCCAGGTCATTGGTAGGCTCATCCATAATAAGCAAATCTGGATTTCCAAATAAAGCTTGTGCCAAAAGTACACGTACTTTTATTTTCCCCTCTAAATCGCCCATTAACGTATAATGATGCTCCTCTGTAATTCCAAGATTGGATAGCATAGATGCTGCATCTGAATCCGCATTCCATCCATTCATTTCCTCAAATTGCACTTGCAACTCCCCTATTCTATCTGCATTTTTATCATCGTAATCAAGATATAAAGCATCCATTTCTTTTTTGATAGCGTAAAGGGTTTTATTCCCCATCATTACCGTTTCAAGAACCGTACTTTCGTCAAACATATTGTGGTTTTGGTTTAAAACCGACATCCGTTTTCCTGGTTCTAAATGAATATGTCCTGAAGTAGGATCCATTTCACCGGCAATTATTTTAAGAAAAGTAGATTTTCCAGCACCGTTTGCTCCAATAACACCATAGATATTACCGTGAGTGAAGGTTGTATTTACTTCGTCAAACAAAATTCTTTTGCCAAACTGAACTGATAAATTATTAACTGTTAACATGAATATCTTTTTATAAAATTTTGGCAAAAGTACGAAAAAAATACTGATTTTTAACCATTTTAAAACACGCATTAGTGATTTGCTAATAGACCTTTTAAAGCGTGCAATCCCGAAAAACTTTTACTAATCAGTACTTCTGGATTTTAAAATACTTCTTTTTTTTACCACTCGTTTTCTAGTTCAAAAACCAAATAAAATGTTTTTTATACCTTGGCATTCCATTTTTTTAGTAAAACAGTTTGCTGGAAAAGAATCTTTTTAAAGAATAAAAAAATGAAGAGAAATAAATTACGTTTGATAATCGAAGACAATACAACCAGAAAAGGAAGAATTTTTGACTATTTTATTCAAATCTTAATCTTAATTTCTTTAGTCGCTTTTTCTATAGAAACCTTACCAGACAATTCTTTACAAACTAAAAAAATACTTGCAACTATAGAATTGATCAGTATTGTGATTTTTAGCATTGAATATCTACTGCGAATTTATGTTGCTGAAAAACCTCTAAAATATATTTTTAGTTTTTATGGAATTGTAGATATATTATCGATTCTTCCTTTTTATCTAAGTGCCACTTTCAACTTAAAAGCTTTACGAGCTTTTAGAATATTTCGAATATTTAGGGCTTTCAAATTAGTTCGATACAATAAGGCACTAAATAGGTTCAGCAGGGCATTCACTATCATAAAAGAGGAATTAGTGCTATTTTTTATGATTACCTTAATTTTAGTATTTCTAACATCATCAGGGATTTACTTTTTTGAAAACGAAGCGCAACCCAAAGTGTTTAGCTCCTTATTTCATAGTTTATGGTGGTCGATCGTAACCTTAACTACAGTCGGATATGGTGATGTTTATCCAATCACTTTAGGTGGTAAAATCTTTACTTTTTTTGTACTTATAATTGGTGTGGGTATTGTTACAATTCCAGCAGGATTAGTAGCTACAGCATTAACAAAAGCGAGAACTTTAGAGGAAAAAGAAGAATAAAAACAATTATTGCGTCGTATTTTTACTAACAGAAAAAACCTGATAAAAAATACCAGGTCATCCAATTGACATATTAAAAAAGGCCATCTTCAGTTAAACCAAAACCAAATTAAATCTAACTAATTCAAATACGTCAAATATTATTAGATTCTATGAACATATTAACTTTTTCAAACTAGCATAAACCGCTAATTCTACATCTGCATGCTCTTTAGAATTGCATTGTTTTAATAATTGATTTAATAAATCAGAATTAGCTACTTGATTCTTCTCCATAACCAACAAAAGTTGTTCCGATACATCGCTTAAACTTTTTGACAACGGTAAAATAGGTTGTACCTGAGGAGCATTATAACTTATTTGAACTAAATCTTTATTGATTTGAATCCATTTTTTCAAAAAACTGCTAACCAAAACCGCATTATTCTTATTCTTATCTGCTAAATAAAGAGAAACGGCGGCATCAAAATCTAAAGCTGCTGAGGCATCTGGAGTACAAGCATCGGCAAACAAAGTTAGAGGTGAATAGGTTTGGTATTCTGTTCCTCCTGCATTTCTGGAATAAATTTTTAATGGTTCACACAGATTTGAAAAATCTTGAATAGCTGTTATATCTCGATTTTTGCTAATATTTCTTAAAATCACTTCTTTATTTCTAAGGTGCGTAATGCCAAGCTCTTCTAATCTAAAAGATACTGTTTTAATTCTCTTGTGCATACTTTGCAAATCATTTACGTCTGCATTAGACCATAATCTTTCTGCAATGGCTGCCGTTCTTGGCCAAATTCTAGAATCTAACGTCAATGGTGTCGCAAGTTCTGTCCACATAGTCGCCTCTCCACCTAATATTTTTGCTTTTTCTTCAGGTGTAAGATTGCTATTTTGAGGAATTGGATCATTCAAATAATGATCATTTATACTCTGCATTAAATCGATATAATACCCGTTTGACAATACCGTTTTATAGCCATTTTTAGCTGCATTTGCAACCGATTCTCCTACTGGGATTCCTTCATTTGGACCTTTCCAGGAATGAATAATAGCATTTTTAGACATATCTTTTGTCATGATCTCTTCCCAACCCATCAATTGTTTTTTATATTTTTTAAGCATCGGAACTAACTGCATGGTAAAGTAGGTTTGAAGATCGTGATTAGTTACTAATTTATTTTTCTTTTTAAATTCCTGAATTTTAGGATTTGAATCCCAATCTTTTCCTTCATTTTCGTCTCCACCAATATGAAAATAAGCGCCAGGAAATAAAGGACAAACCTCATCAAAAACTTCACTCAAAAACTGATAGGTTTTAGGATTTGAGGGATCTAATGTTGGATTAAAAATACCTGCATTTCTTTCGATTGAATAATTTGATAAGGACAACAATCCTTGTTTCTTCTCTGCATTTGCATTAGAAAAAGGAAGGACTTTACTTCCCATTTCGGGATAGGCTGTCAAGATAGCCGAAGCATGTCCTGGTACATCAATTTCTGGGACTACAAGAATTCCTCTTTGATCAGCATATTTCACAATACTTCTGATTTCTTCCTGAGTGTAAAACAATCCGTCTGATGCCAATTCCGTTAATTTTGGATGTTTTTTTAGCTGTATTCTCCAACCTTGATCGTCTGTTAAATGCCAGTGAAAAACATTCATTTTTACGGCTGCCATTGCATCCAAATTTCTTTTAATTACATCAACTGGCTGAAAATGTCTTGCCACATCAATCATAAGTCCACGCCAAGTAAATCTTGGTAAATCTGTAATTTTTACTGTTGGAAAATAATAAGAAGTACTATTGTTTTGCAACAGTTGTAATAATGTTTCTAAACCATGAAGTGCACCAAGATCTGAAGTTGCATTAATAATGATCTTATCCGATTGTATTTCTAACTGATAACTTTCATCTTCATATAATTCTATTTTTCCGCTTTGAACACAATTTATTTGTAATTCTGCCGAAGGTTCTTGATTTATTTTGGTTATAAAATCTTGCTGAAAAAACAATCCGGTTCTTCCATCCAATCTTCTTAAAAAACGAGTTACACCAACAAAAATTCTAGGATTGGGATTGCCTGTAATATTTACTTTGAAATTTTTGTTAATTGTAAAAGTACCATCAGTCAAATTTATATTTTTGGGCCAAGGCATCAAATCTAATTGCTCTTTTTTTATTTGAGCATTCGATACAAAAGCTACCAATAGTAAGATTAGGGAGTATTTCATATTGTAGGAACTAAATTAAATGTTGTTTTAATAATCATAACGCTTAAATGCTTCAATCGCTTCATATTCAGCAAGCCCTAAATCATCGTACAGTTTTGCGGTGTTTTTATTTCGGTCTTCGGCTCTTACCCAAAACTCTCGAGAATCATTTCCTTGAAACATAACTCTGTCTTTTTGAGATTGATGGTATAAAATAGCGTGCCTTTTTAGCAAAACCTCATCTGGACTCAAAGGAACAGCCATATCTATTTCGTGTAAATCCCATTCGTGCCAAGCGCCACGGTACAACCACAACCAGCAATCTTTCATGTAAAGTTCTGATTTTAATTGTTTCATGGCAGCAAAAATCGCGTTCAAACAAACCTCGTGTGTACCATGTGGATCTGCTAGATCTCCAGCAGCAAAAACTTGATGGGGCTTAATTTTAGCAATTATAGCTGCGACAATAGCAACATCTACGTTTCCTAATGGATTTTTCTTAATTTGACCCGTTTCATAAAAAGGAAGATCTAAAAAATGGGTGTTTTCATCTTTTAAACCAATATATCTTGTGGCGGCATAGGATTCTCTTCGTCGGATTAATCCCTTTAGTTTTCGAACTTCAAGAGAGTCAATTTGATTTTCTTTTTTATTATTAAGAAAATGAATTATCGACTCAAAATCGAGAACACTTTTTTCTTTTGCAATAAAATCATTCGAAACCTCTGCAAATTTTAATGCTTCATCATCTGTAACTGCTATGTTACCCGAAGTTTGATAAACTACGTGAACATCATGACCTTGTTTTATTAATTTTGAAAAAGTACCTCCCATAGAAATTACATCATCATCTGGATGTGGACTAAAAAGGATGATTCTTTTTTTGGCTGGAGTAGCTCTTTCTGGTCTGTGAGAATCATCTGTATTAGGCTTTCCTCCTGGCCATCCCGTTATGGTATGTTGCAATACATTAAACATATTGATGTTTAAATCATAAGCGGAACCTTCCTGTGCCAAAAGATCTGACATACCGTTATTATTGTAATCTCTATCTGTTAATTTTAAAATAGATTGCTCTGTTTTCTGGCATAACCAAACGATTGCTTTACTTTTTAATTCTTGTGTCCAAATGCATTCGCCCACTAACCAAGGAGTTTTGAAACGAGTTAACTCGGAAGCAGCAAATTGGTCTAAAACGAATGTCGCATTGGTATGATTTTGTAAGAATGTAGCAGGAATATCCGAGCTAATATTTCCTTGAATGGTTCTCTTTATAATTTCTCCTTTGTTTTGTCCCCAAGCCATTAGTACAATCCTCTTAGATCTCATAATTGTAGAAACTCCCATTGTAATTGCTCTTTTAGGAACATTATCAATTCCGTTAAAATCAGAAGAAGCATCTACTCTTGTAATATGATCTAAAGTAATGATTCGGGTTCCTGAATTGATGTGAGATCCTGGCTCATTGAATCCAACGTGACCCGTACGCCCAATTCCTAATAATTGAAAATCTAATCCGCCGGCATTTTTGATCCTCATTTCATAATCCACACAATATTGGTTTAACTCCTCTATTGCTACTGTTCCGTCAGGAATATTGATATTCTCAGGATTAATATCAATATGATTAAAGAGATGTTGGTGCATGAAATAATGATAACTTTTGCTATTTTCTTTGGTCATTGGATAGTATTCATCCAAATTAAAAGTAGTAACATTGGTAAAGCTAAGTCCTTCCTCTTTGTGCATACGTACTAATTCTTCATAAACTTTTATCGGGGAAGAACCGGTAGCTAAACCAAGAACACATTTTTTGTTTTTTTCTTGTTTATTTCTTATTAATTGCGCTATTTCCTGAGCAACAATTAGAGAACCATCAATAGAATTTTTGAAGATTTCATTATGAATTTTTTCAAATCTGGTGTCTTCAAATTTTCCTGCGCTTTTATAACTTATATCAGATTTAATTTCTAAAGTATTTTTCATTATTATTTTTTTTCAATTGGCTAGCATTTCTTGAAATTATTGTTCTCTAAATTGATGCTAGAGTTCAAATCGTTTTAATCTGAATTATTCAGATCAAAAAAGCTACTCTTCATTTTTTAGTTCCGCTTTATTCTTCTGGAAGCACTGGCCTATTTTGTTTGTACGTTTATTTATTATCAGATTGGATAATCACATTGGGTATAGTATCGTTATATACTAAATCATACAAACTATTCCGTTTTTAAATTGACTATAGGATTAAATTACAGCTGGTTTTACAAATAATTCTAATAAAATTGGATTGTAAAATTTATGTAATTTCAAAATAAAAAAAGGCATAAGCATGGAAATACTTATGCCAATTCTATTCCTTTTTTATTTCCTTTTTTTAGAATTTATTAATACCTGTATCCCACCAAAGTTTAGTACCACCAGTATCTGGACCACCTAAAAGTTGAAGCCCTTTAGCATATCCCATTGGATTTGATGTTTTCTCATTTACAGGAAAGTTTAATCTTTTGACAAAAGTTCCCACCGGAATCTTTCCTGCTGAATAATTGTTTACCGGTAAAAATAATTTAGGATATCCTGTTCTTCTAGTATCTGCCCAAGCTTCTTGACCGTCAGGGAAACCTGCAATCCATTTTTGAGTAATAATTTTTTGTAGTTTCACTTCATTAGAAACAGCATCAGACCATTTAACAGTTACTAAATTTTGAGCTGCAATGTTATTTGCCGCATTTAATGGATCTGAGAAGTTAGCTGGCATAGAAACATCATCACTTAGGTAAGCAGCAACTCCACTAGTACTTAACTGTGCGAAAGAGGTTGTTATACCTGACTCATAAAAACTCTGTGCAGTACCACCAACATTCCAACCTTTTAAAGCTCCTTCCGATTTCAAGAAGTGGGATTCAGCAGCACAAAACCAAGGTATCATTCCATTTTCGACAATAGGACCAATTATAGAGAATTGATCCGCTTTTGAAAATCTATATTCATCATTTACCAAAGATCCCATTCTGATACCTTGAAAAGTACCATTTTTTGCCGTCTTAAAAAACATGGCTCTTCTTGGATCATTATATCCGTTCATGATAGACGTTATGGCTCCGCCAGCAGCAATATCAGCCCACGGTCCGCTAAAAGTAGCAACAGGATGATCTGCTAAGTAAAGCATATTATCATCATTAGAACTAATAACTCCATAACCTGTTAAAGCCGCTTCACCTTCTGTTTTTGCTTTTGCTGGATCAATATTTGAGATGCGCATTGCCAAACGCAAACGCAATGAATTAGCAAATTTTATCCATTTTACAATACTTCCTTTTGCGGTAGTTCCATCTGTCTTGTCATTTGCATCAGGGAAAAATGTAGTAGTACCACTAGCCACTTTTGCATTCAATATATCTGTAGCCGTTTTTAATTCCGCAAAAAATTGGTTGTAAACAGCTTGTTGAGAATCATAAGGAGTGGATCCATCAGGATTACCAAAACCAGAATATACAATTGGTCCATAATAATCTGTGGTTTTATGCATTGCATAGACTTTCAAAATCAAAGACCAAGCATAAAATTGTGGGTACTTGTCTTTAGTTAATTTTTCAAGATTATAAGCATAAACCATTTCATTTTGATACTTCTGAACCCATTCTGCTTGGTTCCAACCATCTGTAAGAGCATAAGTAGAGTTATTACTATTTCCAGCAAAATCATGCTGAGTTGCCATGTATCCAGAGAATATATCGGCACTTAAATTGAACTGAATATCGCCTTGCCAATCATCGGCAACAAGAATATACATGGAACGTTCCATCTTTTTAATCGGTCCTTTGACATGATTAAAATCTTGTTCTAACTGTGCATTACTAAAATTAGAATCGCTAGTATTTATATTTTCAAAATCACCTGTACAGCTCCCTAAAGAAAGGGATATGAATGTACCTAAGATTAATAATTTATTTTTCATTTGTGGATTTTTTTATTGATTAAAATCATTTTCGTTGACTTGTAAGCAACTGTTTTGAGTTCAGCTATTTATTTTAAAGTTGAAAAAACAAACATCTTACAATCAAAAAACGGAGTTCTTTAATAGAATTAGAAAGTTAAATTTAAATTAACACCAATACTTCTTGTTGAAGGAGCTCCAAAAATGTCCACTCCTTGTAAACCTTCTCCCGTACTTAATGTCACGTTTGGATCGAATGGGGCATCTTTGTAAAAGAAAAATAAATTTTTACCTACTACAGAAAGGTTTACGGTATTAAAAATGGTGCTTTTACTAAAATCAAAAGAATAGCCCAATGAAATTTCTCCTAGTTTAATATTGGTTGCTTTGTACATATATTCTCCCGTAGCACCACTTCTGTCACCCACTTGATTGTAATACTCTTTAGCTGACATTGTAGTTACTGCGTTACCATTAATATCAACAGCGTTTATTGCAACACCACCTGCATCTCGAGCGTCTCCTGAAGCTTTAGAAACACCATAAAAATCTAACATAGCTTCAGTCATACTCATTACATGACCACCAAATCTTCCATTTACAAGAACATTTAAAAATGCTTTTTTGTATTTGAAGGTGTTAGAGAAACCTAACATAAAGTCTGGATTAGAACTTCCTAAATCAACAAATTCGGTTTTTTGAATGCGACCGTCGGCATCTAATACAATTTGGCCTTTGTCATTTCTTAGAATATTTTTTCCTTGTATTTCTCCAAATGGTTTACCAACTTCTAATACATATCTATAACTGTTTGGATCACCATTTGTTAGAATAACAGTATTAACAGCTCCTTGAGCACCAGCTCCTAAATCTAAAACTGTATTCTTGTTCGAAGCAAAATTTAAACCTAAATCCCATGAAAAATTATCTAAAACTACTGGCTTTGCAAATAATGTAATCTCTAATCCTTTATTTTGTATACTTCCGGCATTAAAAGCATAATTAGCGTATCCTGTAGTGTTAGGAATTGGAGCTGGAGCTTGTATCAATTGATTTTTAGTTTCGTTTTGGTAGTATGTAAAATCAAAACCCAATCTGTTATTAAAAAATCTCCATTCTGTACCCAACTCATAAGAGTTTTGTTTTTCTGGTTTCAAAGACGATCCTGGACTTGGTCCTACTTGCGGAATACCCAGTTGACCTCCGTTACCAACTGTATTTAAAGGAGTTGTTAAATAAGCACCAACATCATTACCAACTTGAGCATAGGAAGCTCTGAATTTTGCAAAACTAATTGTTTCTGGCAATGAAACCATTTCACTTAAAATCCCTGTAAGACCTACTGACGGATAAAAGAAACCTAAATTATCTGTATTTACTAAGGTTGAAGACCAATCGTTTCTACCTGTTACATCCAGAAAAAGAATTTCTTTGTAGTCAAAAGTGGCACTAGCAAATACCGATTGAACTTCTTTTTTGGCACCTACAATTTGATTATTTTTACCTGCAGAGTCAAAATTACCTGTGTTAAACCAGTTAGCATAAACCAATCCGCCTTTTGTAGTACCGGAATCACTTGTAATTGCATCATTAATTGTTGATTTAGTTAAACTCGTACCAATGTTAGCATTGAATGAAAAATCAGCATTGATTTTAGTTGAAATAGTAGCAATTAAATCGGCATACAATTGAGAACTTTCGCTGTCAGAATAAATATATCTTCCATTTGCACCAGATAAGGTTAGATTTGTACTAGCATACATTCTTTTGTCAAATGAATTATTTAATTTATTATATCCTCCTCTAGTTTTAAAACTTAACCAATCATTCGCTTTATAAGTAATTGCTGCAGATGAAATTAAAGATTGATTTTTATCAATAGATCGGTTTCTATTTTGAATCCAAAAAGGATTTTGAATAATATCACTAGTACCCGTTGGCCAATTTTGTACCATTAAGTTTCTTGCTGGATCAAAAACTTCATAATTGTTTTTATAAGTATCAAAATCATTCCCTCTTGGAAATAAATACACACCCGTTAATGGATTAAAATACAATGCATTTACTGGTTTATTGTTAATTTTTTGTTCCGCATAAGACAAAGACGCGTCAACAGTTACTCTATCATCAAACATTTTAATACTTTGACGTAGCGCAATATTGTTTTTCTTAAACTCATTTGTTGACATAACACCATCAACTTTAGTATTGGCATAAGTTAGACTCGTTGTCATTTTATCTGTTCCACCGTTTATCGAAACAGAATTAATGTAGGTCATACCAGTATTATAAAAATCTTTTACATGATTTGGTGACTTTTTTGCAGCGCCCCAAGAAGTAGTAGCACCAGCTTCTGCAGCATAAGAAGTTTGAAACTCAGGTAAAGAAACTACATTATCAACAAATACACTTGAATTATAATTAGCTGTAACTTTACCCTCTTTACCTCTTTTGGTGGTGACTAAGATTACACCATTAGCTCCTTGAGAACCATATAATGCAGCTGCCGAAGCTCCTTTTAGTACCGTAATAGATTCTATATCATCTGGATTCATCATAGAAATGGCATCTCCACCGTCTCTATTTCCACCAGCTGTATCTCCAAAAACTTGATTCCCTTGAGACGAAGAGGTATTTAACATTGGTATTCCATCAATTACATACAATGGTTGATTGTTTGTAGCAGATGTATTTCCTCTAATAGTAACTTTTACAGAACCACCTGCTCCAGAAGCACTTTTCTCTACGGTTAAACCTGCCACTTTTCCGGACAGACTATTTACTAAGTTTGCATCTTTAACTCTGGTAACTTCATCTCCTTTGACCTCCTGAGCAGAATAGGTTAAGGATTTTTTAGATTTCTTAATTCCCAATGACGTAACCACAACCTCATTAAGTTTATTTTCTGAGGACTCTTTCAATCGTACTTTAATTACTTCGTCTCCAACAACAACATTTTGTTGATCGAAACCGATGTAAGAAATTACTAAAGTCCTTCCTTTCTCTGCTTTAATAGAGAAGTTACCATCAAGATCAGTAACAGTTCCGTTTTTTTCACCAAGTACATTTACATTAGCACCAGGCAATGGCGAACCACTTCCGTCCGTCACAGAACCTTTAATTGTTTTCATTTGAGCAAGCGAAACCTGCGCACTGAAAAGAATCATAAAGATTAAAATAATTTTTTTCATTATAAATGATTTATTTTGTTAGTTATAGTGTAAATCTAATTGTTAAAACATTCTTAAAAAAACAAAATATACTAACAACCATAAAATCAACATTAACCACTTACTTTAATAAACAATGCGTAAATTTTGTGAAATTTAACAGTGAGATCGCAACTATATTCAACCAACGACACTCTTTCTACTACGAAATGCTTTTTGAAAGTCTTTACCAATTTATTTTTAAATTATTTTAAATTTTGGTACTATAAAATTCGATTTTTGGTTTCAAATTCCTTAAAGTTGCAAAACATTCTTATTTGAATTTGTAAAAAACAATCTCTTATCAATAAATTATTTAGTATTGAACCTCATTAAAAAAATAAAATTTAATACCGAATTTAGAAACCATTTTGGTTTTTGGATTATCTTTTTTTTAATCAACTTTTTACGTTGGGGATCTTATTTTGATAATTATCCGTATTCTTTCAAATCCAATCTGATCGAGTTTTCATTACACATTCCTTTTGTGTACTTTAATTTGTTAGTACTCATTCCGCGTTACATTGTAAAATTTGAATATTACAAATACACTCTGGCTCTATTAGGCAGTTTAGCAGTAATCTATATATTAAAGACAGGTTTGACGTATTATATGATTTCTGAGAATATTTGGCCAGAAGCCAATAAAATGTATCATCCTTTTGATATTAATCATATTGTAGCGGTTACCATTGGTGAAATTTATGTTCTATCGATAGCGTCTTCCGTTTTTTCTACTATGAATTGGTTAAAAGAAAGAGATCGCAACACGATTATGAAAAAGAATCAGTCTAAAATGAAACTAAAATATTTAAAGACTCAAATACAACCTCACTTTTTTTTTAATACACTCAATAACCTATATGCTTTATCTTTAGAATCTTCAAAAAAAGTTCCCGATGTAATTCTAAAACTTTCCCGATTGATGGAATACATTCTGTATGACGTTAAGGGAACTAAGATGGTCGATTTGACTAAAGAGATTGATTACATACAGAATTATATAGAAATTGAAAAGCTTCGTTTTGAAAACGTAGAAGTCGCAGTAAATATAGAATCGAATATCGACGACATAAAAATCCCTCCCTTATTGGTGATTACGCTAATAGAAAATGCATTCAAACATGGTGGTCCTTGTAACAGTAATCTTAGAATCAAAATCAATTGTAAAGTTATTGACAACACAATACTGGAATTTGAAATACTAAATAATTTTGTACTTTCACAAAATGCTAAAACTAAAAAAGGCATTGGTTTATCAAATACTAAAAAGAGATTGAAATTAATTTTTCAGAATAATTTTACCTTAGAAAAAACAGTTAAATTCAATTATTATATCATTCGTTTACAAATACCTGTTCAAAATGAAGATTAAATGTGTTTTGATTGACGATGAGCCATTGGCTACAAAAATTTTGCAAAATTATTTCACAAATTTTGCAGACTTTGAAATTATTGGCATTTTTCACAATGCCATAGAAGCGCTCGATTTTATAAACAATAATACGATTGATATTGTCTTTTTAGACATACACATGCCTTTGATGACAGGATTTGAATTGATCCGATTGATTGAGAATAAAACTAAGATTGTAATTACAACTGCTTTTAGAGAGTTTGCTGCAGAGAGTTACGAATTAGATGTGTTGGATTATTTAGTAAAACCTATTCCGCTTCCTCGTTTTATAAAATGCATTCATAAAATTGAAGCTGATTTTAATTTAAAGAATAATCTTAAAGTAGAAACACCTAGATTAGATCCTCATATTTTTATCAAAGTAGATAAAAAAATGGTCAAAATAATTATTGATGAAATTCTTTTTATTGAGGGCATGAAAGAATATATAAAAGTAGTAACTGCTGATAAAACCTATATTACCCACAAATCTCTTACCGCTCTATCCGAAGAATTACCTGAAGATAAATTTACTCGCATTCATAAATCGTATATAATTGCCATTAATAAAGTAAAATTTATAGAGGGCAATAGAATACAAGTGCATTCATACATATTACCAATTGGCCGAAATTATAGTAAGGATGTAAAAATTAGAATTTTAGAGTAATTGCAATTTTACAACCAACACATTTTGCAGTTGGTAAAAGAAATACTGTCGATGGTATAATATAAGTCATTTTTATAATGAATTACTTTTTTTTAATTTTCCTAAAAGATACATTTACGGATGGAACAAATTATTAACCTAAAAAATTAACCAAACAAAAATTATGAATACAGAAAAAACTCAGTCTAACAATTCTGCGCTTTACACGCTAATAACCGTATTTTTCTTTTGGGGTTTTATTGGCGCATCAAATGGTGTTTTTATTCCGTTTTGTAAAGCTAAATTTGGGTTAGACCAATTTCAAAGTCAGCTAATTGATTTTGCCTTTTATGGCGCTTACTATATTGGTGCATTGTTACTTTTTATTTTAAGTAGTATTGCTAAAAAAGACATTTTAAATGGATGGGGATTCAAAAAAGGAATTATCTATGGTCTATTAATAAGCACTTTTGGCGCAGCGTTAATGATTCTTGCAGTAACTGAAGGAAATTATCTTTTTATTCTTGGAGCTTTATTCATTGTTGCCCTTGGTTTTTCATTACAACAAACTTCGGCACAGCCATTTGCTGCTTCTCTTGGAGAGCCGCATACGGCATCAAGTAGGTTAAACCTTGCTGGAGGAATCAACTCATTGGGAACAACGATAGGACCAATAGTAGTTTCTATAGCATTATTTGGTGTAATTGCTGGAGTAAATATTGAAGAATATGCTCAAAAACCAGATTCATTAGAGTCTATGAGAATTTTATATGTATTTGTAGGTGGTTTATTTTTATTGGCAGCTGCATTATTTCATTTTTCAAAAAAACTGCCCGCTGGGAAAACGGATGCTACCTTTGAAATGGCAAACAAAGCCATCAAGACGCTTATTGCTATTACGGTAATTTTAGTAATTATTTTTGCTTATATCTTTTCTCGATACGAAGACCCAACCTTTATTACCCATTTTATCGAAAATAAAGAAAAAGATTATTTAGGATTAGCACTTACTATTTCAACGCTATTAGTAGTTGTTATTGGTCTCTTTTTTGCAAATACTACAGCACAAAAAAATCCAGAAGGTTGGGGCGCCATGAAATATCCTCAGTTAGTTTTGGGAATGGTAGCGCTTTTTGCCTACGTAGGTGTAGAAGTAACGATAGGAAGTAATCTTGGTGAATTATTGGTAACTCCTGATTTTGGATCTATTTCTGGGCCTGGTCTTGCTCCTTATATGTCAATGTACTGGGGAAGTTTAATGATTGGTCGTTGGGCGGGAGCAATTACTGTATTCAATCCGTCGTCTATGGTAAAGAAAATATTATTAATTGTAGTTCCTTATGTGGCATTTGGTGTTATACTAACTGCTAATGCAATTTCTGGACAAGATGTTACTCCGTTATATGCTTATGCATTTGTAATTTTATTTCAAATAACTGGTTTCTTTTTAGGTAAAGATCAACCTTCAAGAACGCTAATGATATTTGGATTAATGGGAATGACAGCTATGATTATAGGATTACTTACTACAGGTACAATTGCTATTTTTGCCTTTATGAGTGGTGGGTTATTCCTAAGTATCATGTGGCCTTGTATTTTCTCATTAGCAATTGCAGGATTAGGTAAATATACTTCACAAGGTTCCGCCTTTTTAGTAATGATGATTTTAGGTGGCGGAATTATTCCTCCATTACAAGGAAAATTAGCTGATATTATAGGCATTCATGCTTCGTACTTTATTCCTGTACTTTGCTTCTCCTTTATTGCATTCTATGGTTGGAAAGTGATTAGAATTTTAGAGAAACAAGGAATTGGAAAAGAAATAGAAATGGGTGGTGGTCACTAATTAAAATAAAACCAATAAAAAATCCCATTTGCCGCGGCGAATGGGATTTTTTTATAATAATATAGAAATCTAAAAAATATACTTTTTATTTATTCCCTTTTTCAAAATCAGCAACAAATTGAGCTAATCCGATATCAGTAAGTGGGTGTTTCAATAATCCGTAAATTGCAGAAAGTGGTCCCGTCATAACATCAGCACCAATCTTAGCACAATTCACAATATGCATGGTGTGACGCACTGAAGCAGCAAGAATTTGAGTTTCATAACCGTAGTTGTCATAAATTAATCTAATTTCTTCAATCAAAGCCAAACCATCGGTAGATACGTCATCTAAACGACCAATGAACGGAGAAACATAAGTAGCTCCCGCTTTAGCAGCTAATAAAGCTTGTCCCGCTGAGAATACTAAAGTTACATTTGTTTTAATTCCTTTATCCGAAAAGTATTTAGCAGCCATAACACCTTCTTTAGTCATAGGCAATTTTACCACTATTTGATCGTGTAAATCAGCTAACTCCTCTCCTTCTTTAATCATTCCGTCGTAATCCAAAGCATTCACTTCGGCACTTACATCACCATCAACCAAATTACAAATGTCAACATAGTGTTTCAAAATGCTGTTTTTTCCTGTAATTCCCTCTTTCGCCATCAACGATGGGTTTGTAGTAACGCCATCTAAAACGCCTAATGCTTGTGCTTCTTTAATCTGAGCTAAATTAGCCGTGTCAATAAAAAATTTCATAATTTTTGTATTTAATTGTGTGTTTTATAATTTGGGCGTGTTCGCCGCGGCGAAACGGGCTTTGCGCTACAAGTCCTCAAATAATTCCGCTGATGCTACATTATACTATGGACTTTTCACTACAAATGAAATTCACTGAACTCCTATAAAAAATAGACGCTTAGTAAAGTAATCCCTCACGCTATTAAAATTCAGTGCAAAATTACAATTTATAATGATTCATAAGCATTTTTTCATACACTATATCAGGCAAAACTCTTTTTAAAACGATTGAAAATTTTTGCATAAAAACCCCAACCTTATAATGGATTTTTGGATTTGAAGATTGAATAATTTTATAAACTGCTTCCGCCATTTCGTTAGGATTACTGCCAGAATCAACATGTTCATCCATAGTACGTAAGGTATTTTCATAAGGAAGTTTATAATCAGAATCCTGAATTACTGGTGCATGAAAACGACCAGAAGCGATATTGGTTGCAAAATCTCCTGGCGCCACATTGGTGATCTTGATTCCCAATGCCTTTACTTCCATTCGTAAAGCTTCTGTAATCAGTTCTAAAGCCCCTTTGGAGGCGGAATAAACACTTCTGTAAGGCAATCCCATATACCCAGCTATAGAGGTAATATTGATAATTAATCCAGATTTTTGTTTACGCATTTGTGGCAAAACTGCTTTCATAACTGCAATAGGACCAAAAAAATTCGTTTCAAAATTATTTTTGATTTCCTCCATTGGAATTTCTTCCAAAGGTCCTGTTATTCCAACACCAGCATTATTAATTACAATATCAATTTTTCCCGACAAAGCAATAACTTTGGCTACAGCCAAACCAATCGAATTAGAATCTCTGACATCTAAAGCTACTAAGGGAAAAACCGAATTCAAAACACGTTCAGGATTTCTACTGGTACCATAAACAACAAAACCTTTATGATGCAAAAATTCACCTATAGATTTCCCAATTCCTGAAGAACCTCCTGTAATAAGAACTACTTTACCCATTTGCTATACTATTTAATACGAAAGGTCCAAAAATAAAAAAATCCTCCCGAAGGAAGACTATTATTATCTTTATTTCAAAAAAAAATCTTCCAAAAAAGAAGATTTATAAAAAATGGCAAGCGACCTACATCGCACCGCTCAACCACGTACCCTTGCTATGTTCCCATCCTGGGGGAGTCTGCAGGAGCTGGTCGTGTAGGACTTGCCGGTGCAAATATACAACACTTTTTATATTTTTGCAATACCTTTGCAGCTATAAAATATCGTTGTATATTGTTCTATCAAAAATTTAAACTATGAAAAATCATAACTTCCTATTTATCATTTTATTAGGAATCACATTATCCAATTGCGGTGATACAAAAAAAGGTGAAAATTCTATATTTACTATTGATAATAGTGCTTTTAAGGAGCAATATCAGCCACAAGAGTCTCTTAAATTAGCTATATTAAATCCAAATAACAAAGCGGTAGATAGTATCACTTACTTTGTAAATGATAAAAAAGTAGCAACAATGAAAGGAGTTGAAAAACTAAACTTTGATTTAAAAGAGCAAAAATTAGGCTATCAAAACCTTAAAGCAAAGGTTTATTATGATAATGAATTTTCTGAAGCTACTGCAAGAGTTGAGCTAGTTTCTAATGTACAACCTAAATTATTAAAGTATAAAATTGTAAATACTTACCCTCATGATTATGAAGCGTACACTCAAGGTTTAGAATTTTATCGTGACACATTATATGAAGGAACAGGAAATGGAAGTGGTCCAACTGGTAAAAGAGGTGTTTCGAGTTTAAGAAAAACAGATTATAAAACTGGTAAAGTTTACAAAAAAGTAGAACTTGCGGATCAGTATTTCGGTGAAGGGATCACAATTCTAAATAACAAAGTCTACCAACTAACTTGGCAAAATAACGAAGGCTATATTTATAATGCCGATACTTTCAAGAAAGAAAAAACATTCCCGTACTTTAAACAAATTGAAGGTTGGGGACTTACAAATGACGGAACTTATTTATACCAATCGGACGGAACGGAGAAAATTTGGAAATTAGACCCTAAAACACTCAAAGAAGTAGATTATATTAACGTTTACTCTTATGAAACCAAAATAAAGGCAGTGAATGAATTGGAATGGATTAATGGTAAAATCTACGGAAATATCTATCAAAAAGATGCGATTGCTATTAT
The DNA here is from genome assembly GCF_023162025.1 of Flavobacterium pygoscelis. Lineage (NCBI taxonomy): Bacteria > Pseudomonadati > Bacteroidota > Flavobacteriia > Flavobacteriales > Flavobacteriaceae > Flavobacterium > Flavobacterium pygoscelis. The sequence continues at coordinate 260,097 of NZ_JALNUB010000002.1, forward strand.
AGATCCAAAAAGCGGAATTGTTGAAGCAATTATCAATCTTGTTGACCTAAAAAGTAAAGTCAGTCATTTACCTGACACTGATGTTTTAAACGGAATTGCTTACAATCCTAAAACTAAAACCATTTTTGTAACTGGAAAAAACTGGGATAAAATGTTTGAAATTTCAGTTTCAGAGTAACATAATTTAGAGTATTACTACTTGCCAGAAAGATGCGAAGACACTAAGTTAAATTCTGTATAAATTAAAATTGATTTATAAATTTTTCCACGAAGGCACTAAGTCCACTAAATTAAATTTAAAATTTGTGCCTTAGTGCCTTCGTTGCGTAAAAAAAAATTGTAAAACAGACATTGAAATCTACCTAAAACAAACCCACAAAAATGACAACTTTAATCACAAATATTAAGGAATTACTCCAAGTTAGAGCAATTAGTGTTGCTAAAGTTTCTGGAGCAGAAATGGCTATTCTTCCAACTATAAAAAATGCTTATTTAGTTATCAAAGACAATTTTATTGCTGATTTTGGATCAATGAATGATGTACCAAAAATAGACACAGATAAGATTATTGATGCAACCGGAAAAATAGTGCTACCATCTTGGTGTGACAGTCATACTCATATTGTATATGCTGGAAATCGAGAGCAAGAATTTGTAGATCGCATCAACGGATTGACCTACGAAGAAATTGCCAATCGCGGTGGTGGAATTTTAAACTCGGCAAAAAAACTCAACGAAACTTCTGAAGAGGAAATTTATCAGCAATCAAAAGCACGTTTAGAAGAAGTGATGCGTTTAGGAACTGGCGCCGTAGAGATTAAATCGGGTTATGGACTAACCGTAGAAGGAGAACTTAAAATGCTTCGTGTTATTCAACAATTAGCTCAAAATTATTCTATAACGATTAAAGCTACCTTTCTTGGCGCTCATGCTATTCCAACAGCATACAAAGAAAATAGAAAAGGATATATAGATTGCATGTTAAATGAAATGCTTCCTGAAATTGCTAAAAACAAACTCGCAGACTTCATAGATGTATTTTGTGAAACCGGTTATTTTACTGTTGCCGAAACAGAAGCCATTATGGAAGCTGGAATCAAACTAGGTTTAAAACCCAAAATTCACGTAAATCAATTTAACTCTATTGGAGGAATTCAAGCTGGAGTAAAATACCAAGCACTTTCTGTAGATCATCTAGAAGTTATGACTAAAGAAGATATTATGGCTCTAAAAAACACCGAAACAATGCCAGTCGCATTGCCATCATGCTCTTATTTTCTGAGTATTCCTTACACACCTGCACGCGAAATGATCGCTCAAGGACTACCAATAGCATTGGCTACAGATTATAACCCTGGATCAACTCCCTCAGGAAATATGAATTTTGTGGTAGCAAAAGCCTGTATCAAAATGAGGATGACTCCAGAAGAAGCTATAAATGCAGCAACAATAAATGGTGCTTATGCCATGGGAATTTCAGAAACTCATGGAACTATTACTATTGGCAAAAAAGCAAATCTCATTATCACAAAACCCATTCCCTCCTATTACCAATTGCCCTACGCTTTTGGTAGTAATCTAATTGAAACGATTATCATAGAAGGTGAAATTTTGGCATAAAAAAAAGAGGAACATTACGTTCCTCTTTTTTTTATTCTATTTTAAGACTATCTCAAATTAAAACTTGTTTTAGAAACCAATTGATCTTTATCAAAAATATTGATAAAATAAGTTCCTTTAGCAAAATCTTTACCTTTTAAATCCTCAGAAACTTGAATTGTTTTGTTTTCATAATTAACATTAGTAATAAAACTGTACGTCAAAATATTTTGTCCAAAAGTCTCTGTTTTCTTATCACCTAAAACATTATTTTTACTGTCAATTACTTGTACATAATAGCTTTTAGCACCAGATTTTGCAATAGCATTTTCAGCAATTGTAAAGTTAACTCTCAAAACATCAGCTCTACTAGCTTTATCTGTTTCAATTTGTTTTCCTGAACTTTTTAATTTATACGCAGAACCTCTTGTGTTTAAAACCGTTAGTTTAGAACCCATTTCTACTGCTTTAGACAATTCTTCGTTTTGACCTGTTAATGCTTCTACATTTTTCTTAGTCTCTCCTAAAACCACTACTGTACTATCACGTTGTGAGGTTAGTGTAGTGTTTGCCTTTTTTAAAGTCTCATTTTCTGCCATTAATACTTTCATATTTGATTGCAAGGCAACAAATTGAGTTTTGTATTTTGATAATGAAGCGACATCACCTTTAGATTTACTTAAATCAGCCATTAGATTAACAACTTTGTCTCTTTCTTGAATTAATTCGTCAGACATCGATGTGTTTTCTGAAATAGCAGCATCATAAGTCGATTTTAGCTCTTCTAGATCCTTCATGACTAATTCTTTTTCAGTCATAGTTGATTTCAATTCTGTTTTAACGGTATCCGCGTCAGAGGTCATTTTAAATATGTATATTAAACTTCCTACTAATAAAATAGCTAATACTGCTACTACTGCCTTAAGACTTGAATTGCTTTTTTGATTTTCCATATAGATTTTTTTTTTCAAATTTAATAATATATAATTATCTAATAACGAAACTTAACACAATTATAGTATTTTTGGAAAAAATATTTTTTTAATGGAAAAAATTATCCCTTTCACGATCAAAGATCTATCAAAAATAACAAATCATAGAAGTGGTGAAATAAAATTTGGAGAGAAAATGATAACTATTCCAAAAGATACTGATTCTCTTGAATTTATAAAAACTTGTGAAGCCAAATATGTATTATTTGGAATTCCAGAAGATATAGGCGTTCGAGCAAATTATGGTAGACCTGGAGCAGCATCAGCTTGGGAAAGTGCCATAAAAAACATCGCTAACATACAACACAACCGTTTTTGCAAAGGCAATCAACTGGTTGTTTTAGGACAACTGGATGTAACTCAAGTTATGAAAAATGTCGAATTACTAGATTTTAATGACATTGATGATCGTTCAAAATTAAGTCAATTGGTTGACAAAATCGATAAAGACGTTTCGCATATAATTTTTAATCTTATCAAATTAGGTAAAATACCTATTGTAATTGGTGGTGGTCATAATAATTCCTACGGAAATATAAAAGGTACCGCCCTAGCAAAAGGGAAACCAATAAATGCAATTAATTTTGATGCACATTCTGATTTTAGAATTTTAGAGGGACGTCACAGCGGAAATGGCTTTTCATATGCCTATGAAGAAGGATTTCTTAAAAAATATTTCATTTTTGGTTTGCATGAAAATTACATTTCCAAAAGTGTTTTAGATATTATCAAAAAAATAGAAGACCGAGTTCGTTTTAATACGTATGATAGTGTAAATATAAGAAGAGAAAAAGAATTTGATCATGAGATGGAACAAGCTTTAGACTTTATTAATGATGATTTCTATGGCTTAGAAATTGACTTAGATGCCATTCCTAATATTGCCAGTAGTGCAATGACAATGAGCGGATTCTCGGTAGAACAACTTAGACAGTTTATTTCCTATTTTGGAAAAACCAAAAACGTATCTTATCTGCACATTTGTGAAGGAGCTCCAGATTTAGGAGAAGAAAAAAACAACCACTTAATTGGTAAACTCATCGGATATCTTGTAACCGATTTTATGAAATCGAACAGTGCAGCACTTTCATAAGCCAATCAATATTTACGCACAACAGCTATAATTGAGGTTTTGAACAAGTTATAAATAAGCATCAAAAATAATAATACTATCTTTGTTGCCTTATCTATGTACTTAATACAAGATATTTAATATTAAAATTATGTTATTCGAAGATTTATCGCTCTCAAAAAGTATACAAAAAGCCGTATTTGAACAAGGCTATATAGAAGCAACCCCAATACAAGAACAAGCAATACCTATCGTTTTATCAGGACGTGATCTAATTGGTTGCGCTCAAACAGGAACCGGAAAAACGGCAGCTTTTGCAATACCTATTATTCATCAACTGCATAGAATTGTAGGTTCGTCTAAAAAAGCTAGTCCAATTCGCGCCCTTGTTATTACACCAACAAGAGAATTGGCAGTCCAAATAGGACAAAATTTTGATCAATATGCAAAATACACTAACCTAGTACAACTTACTATTTTTGGTGGCGTTTCTCAAGTTCCTCAAGTAGAAATGCTAAAAAAAGGAATCGATATTCTAATTGCAACTCCAGGCCGTTTATTAGATTTAGTAAAACAAGGATTTATAGATCTAGATCATTTACATACATTAGTACTCGATGAAGCAGATCAAATGCTTGATATGGGATTTGTAAATGATGTCAAAAAAATTGTAAAACTAACACCTAATAATAGACAAACACTTTTTTTCTCAGCAACAATGCCAACTGCTATCAGAGAATTAGCAGAAATGTTTCTTAAAGATCCTGCAACTGTTAGCGTGTCACCCGTTTCATCTACTGCCGAAAGTGTAGAACAAAGAGTTTATTTTGTCGAAAAAGGAGAAAAAAGAAATTTATTATACCACTTAATAAAAAATGAAAACTTGTCTAATGTTTTGGTTTTTTCGAGAACCAAGCATGGAGCCGACAATGTTGTAAAAGCGTTGCGTAAGCATGATATTGCAGCCGAAGCCATTCATGGAGATAAATCTCAAAATGCTAGACAACGCGTTTTAGATGGTTTCAAAAATAAAGAAGTTAACGTATTAGTAGCTACTGATATTGCGGCAAGAGGAATTGATATTGATCAGTTACCATTTGTAATTAATTTTGACTTACCCAATGTGCCTGAAACTTATGTTCATAGGATTGGAAGAACGGGTCGTGCTGGAAATGTAGGTGTTGCCATATCTTTTTGTGGAAAAGACGAACATCAGTATTGGAAAGACATTCAGAGATTAATCAAAGTAGATGTAAAAATAGTAAGTGATCATCCTTATGGTTGGCATTCAGGAAGCCCAGAAACAGCTCCTGGTGCAAAACAAAGTAATTCTAACAGAAGTGCAGGTGCTCATAAATCTAGAAAATCGGAAGTTTCTAAACAAAATAAAAAACGTTGGTATTAGTCTAATTTTTATTTTAAATAGATTAATTATATCTGAATCAATAATTTATAAATCGCTGGATCTGAAATTTAAAACTTTCTAATCCAGCGATTTTTTTATTATTTTTGAAATAACAATCTTTCCAGAAATTGATTAATTTTTAGAAATTAAAATAGTAATCATATCAACTAATTTAATAGCATCAAATGGTTTCATTATAATATCGTTAATTCCAGCCGAAATAGCTTCTTCAGTAATTTCAGCCTTATCAAATGCTGTTAATGCTACTATTGGCGTTATAATTCCTTTAGAACGAATCTTTCGAGTTGTGTCAAAACCATTTATCAAAGGCATATTAATATCCATTAAAATAATATCGAAATATTCTTTCTCTAAAATTTCAATGGCAGCATAACCATTATCAACCACACTACATTTAAAGTTGTTTTTTTCAATGGTTTTTTTGGTAACCAACTGGTTGATGCGATTGTCCTCTACAACCAAAACATTTACAGTATTGGGAGAATGACTAAGATTGACTTGAATACTGTTTATAATATCAATTGTTTTTTCAGGATTGTATTCAAAACCTATAACAAATTTAAAAATCGAACCTTTATTAATAGAACTTTCTACCGAAATAGAACTATCAAACAATTCTAAGAGTTGTTTCACTATTGAAAGTCCTAACCCGGTTCCTTGATAATCAGTTTCTTTCCTTCGAATTTGTACAAACTTATCAAAAATCTTTTCTTGATCTTCTACAGCAATTCCAATACCATTGTCTGCAATTATAAATGCTATAAAATATGTTTTGTGAACTGTTTTAATCAAGTTAGCACTTATACTTACTTCTCCATTGGATGTGAATTTTAGCGCGTTGCTTACCAAATTCATTATAATTTGCGAAAACCTCAGTTTATCACCAATCAAATAGTCCGGAATATCAGGATCAATGTTCACTACAATGCTGTTATTGTTCTGTTTTGCTAAAAAGGAAAGAGAGCTTTTTACCAGATTAATTTCATCTAAAAGATTAAAAGTTAAATTTTCTAGGACAATTCTTTTATCTTCAATTTTATTAATTTGGAGAATATCATTTACTAATGATAGCAAGTATCTAGCAGAAAATTTCAGAGAACTTAAATAAGGACTATTGGCTAATTCTTTGTGTTCTTCTGCCAAGATGTTTGTAATTCCGACGACACCATACAAAGGAGTTCTCAGCTCGTGACTTACCGTAGATACAAATTGAGATTTTAGCTTAGAGGCTACCTCTGCTTTTTCTATAGCAATCAATAATTGTTTGTTTGAATGGGAAAGATCTGCATTGGATTTCTTCTTTAAATTATTATTTTTAAATAAAGAATAAATTAACAACAGTAAGATAACAGATATCGCTAAAAATAAAAATAATATTGTTTTTGATTTTCCAAGCAATATCAGATTAGCTTTTTTTTCGGCTTCAAACTTATCAATTTCTCTTTTATAGTCTTCTAATTCTAAATTTACACCAACACTATTAGCTTGATCAATTTTATCTTTACTGTAAAGCGCGTCTGTAATTTCATTGTATTTTGATAGGTTTAGATACCCATTTTTAAAATCTCCGTTTCCAATTAAAAATTTAGAATATTCTAAATGAGCAAAAGATAAATCTGATTTTTGATCGGTTTCATTTCCAAGTTTTATAGCCTTTAAAAAAAATGTATTAGCTTTTTCATTATTTCCCTCATGCGCATAATACATTGCATTGAGCATGCTTATTGCAGCAAAACTGGAATCATCACCCTTTTTTGACTTGTGATTATTAATATATTTTAAACTATCATATCCTTTTTCAAAATTTTTAATATCAAAATACGCCCAAGTAATATTTAATTTTGTCATGAAAATTTGATTTGTATCGGCTATTTTCTGACTGTATTTTAATGAGTTTTGGTAATACGCAATTCCTTTTAGATATTGCTTTTTTTCAAAACAATAAATATTTCCTAGGTTATTGTATATTTTATTGCTTAAAGTATCAAACTCTATTTTTTTGGCATTAAATAAGGCTTTGTTATAAAAAAAAATAGCTTTTTCAAATTGTGCAAGTTCTGCATAGTTAGCAGCAATAGTATTGTATGAGATGGCTATAGATGAAAAATCATTTGCTAAGATGGCTTCATGCAAGGCTATTTTTGAAATCTCGAGTGATTTACTAAAATTTGTCTCTTTTAGATATTGAGAAGCTTGATCTGTTAAAACAGTAATTTCTTTTTTGGAAAAGGTAATTGTCTGCGCTAGTATGTTATTATCAAAAAAAACAGACAATACAACGAATAGCAAAACAATACGATTCAGATACATAGCTAAAATTTATTTATCAAATATACCTTTTATTAGCAAAATAAAAATTTTATTTAAACAAATTTATTATACAGAATAAGTGTACATAAAAATAAAATTAGGCATAAAAAAACCTGTTCACAAATAAGGAACAGGTTTAGTATATAAGTTGACAATAACTAGTTAAAATATTATTCTAAAGTAGGCACTTCTACTTCTTTATCACCTTCCCATTGTCCTACAACAGAAGTAGCTAGAGCATTTCCTAATACATTTGTTGCACTACGAAACATATCGCAAAAATGGTCAATTGGCAAAATCAAAGCAATTCCTTCAATAGGAATATCAAACATACCGCAAGTTGCTGCAACAACAACTAAACTAGCTCTTGGAACACCAGCAATTCCTTTACTCGTAAGCATTAGTACTAACAGCATAGTCATCTGCGTTCCTAAGTCTAAATGTATTCCGTACGCTTGTGCGATAAAAATACTTGCAAAAGTCATATACATCATACTTCCATCTAAGTTAAAAGAATAACCCAGTGGCAACATAAAGGAAACAATCTTGTCTTTGACACCAAAGCGTTCTAATTCTTCTGTTAATTTTGGAAAAACAGCCTCGCTACTTGTAGTTCCGAAAGCAATAATTAAAGGGCTTATAATTCTTTTTAGTAAAACAGTCATTCTGCTTTTAAGAAAAATATAACCTACAAGAATTAAGACCACCCAAAGTGATGAAATTCCAATTAAAAAAGAGCCAAAGAACTTGAAATAGGTAATCGCTAATTCTTGAAAATCTCGTACTGCAAAAACTCCTGCAATCGCTCCAAAAACTCCAATTGGAGCAAATTTCATAACATAATTAACCATTTTAAGGACAATATGAGATGTCTTTTCTAGAGCATTAGTAACTGGTTTTACGTATTCTCCCAATGAAGCAGCTGCAAGACCAAAGAAAATAGAGAAAATTACAATTTGTAAAATCTCATTGGTAGCCATGGCTTCAAAAATACTTTTAGGAACAATATGCTCAATAAAATTTTCGAATGAAATATTTTGGGTTTTACCAGTAACTTCTGAAGCCGAAGCCAAATCAATACTTGGTAAATTAAGTCCTACACCTGGTTTAAGTACGTTTACAAAAAACATTCCTAATAATAAAGATATAAATGAAGCTGTAAAAAACCACCCCATTGCCTTACCACCAATTCTACCTACTGCTTTTATATCGCCAAGTTTAGCAATTCCTACAACCAAAGTTGTAAAGACTAACGGAGAAATAATCATTTGCACTAATCGAATAAAAACAGTCGCTAAGATTTTAATTTTTTTACTAAAGGCTTCTGCATCGGCTGGTGAAATATAATTGTGTATGATGATGCCTAAAATAGCACCCAAAACCATAGCAATTAATATTTGTCCTGTTAATCCTGAAAAGAAGGATGTTTTCTTTATTGTATTGGTATCCATTAAATTTAGATATTTAGTTTTATAGTGGTATAATTACTTTATCATTATAAAATTTGACGTGCAATTACTACTAGAAAAAATGTTAAAGATTAATATTAATATATTTTGTTAATCAAATAAAAATCAGCTAATACAATGGCTGCCATTGCTTCAACTATTGGCACAGCACGTGGAACAACGCAAGGATCGTGACGTCCTTTTCCTGTCATTTCAGTGATTATTCCTTTATTGTCTAATGATTCTTGTTTTTGCATTATAGTTGCCACCGGTTTGAAAGCAACACGGAAATAAATATCCATTCCGTTACTAATACCACCTTGAATTCCACCAGAAAGATTTGTCTTAGTTGTTCCATCTGGATTGTACAAATCATTATGCTCGCTTCCCTTCATTTTGGCACCACAAAATCCACTTCCAAATTCAAAACCTTTGACTGCATTAATGGATAACATTGCTTTTCCTAGTTCAGCATGAAGTTTGTCAAACACAGGTTCACCTAGTCCAATTGGTACATTTTGAATCACACAAGTTACGGTACCACCAACAGTATCACCTTGTTTTCTAATGTCACGAATGTAATCTTCCATTTTCGTTGCCATTTCGATATCAGGACAACGTACAGGATTACTTTCTGTTTTTGAAAAATCTAAATCTTGGTAAGGTTTCTCTAAAAATAGAGGTCCAACAGAAGAAACATATGCATTAATTTTTATCTCAGGTAAAATTTGTTTGGCTATTGCTCCTGCCACTACTCTACTAGCTGTTTCTCTGGCAGAACTGCGACCACCTCCTCTATAATCTCGTATTCCATATTTTTTTTCATAGACATAATCAGCGTGGCTAGGTCTAAAATTATCTTTTATATGAGAATAGTCATCTGATTTCTGATTGGTATTAGGTATAATAAAACCAATTGGTGTTCCTGTTGTTTTACCTTCAAAGATTCCAGACAAAAACTGAACATCATCTGGTTCTTTGCGTTGAGTAACAATTGAAGATTGACCAGGCTTGCGTCGAGACATCTCGAATTGAATATCTTCTAAATTTATTGCTATTCCCGGAGGACAACCATCTATTATTCCTCCTAAAGCTTCACCATGAGATTCCCCGAAAGTTGTTATTCTAAAAAGTGTTCCGTAGCTATTACCTGCCATTATAAATAGTTTTAAACAAAAGTAACGTTTTAGTTTAAAGTTCAAAATTTTTGAGTTTAAACTTTTGAAAAACCAATACATTATTTAAGAATAAAATCTTTAAACTTTTCATTAATTAATTCCAACTTATATTACTCATATATTATTATTCCGTTTTAATTTTAATAGTGTAGAATTATCATTTATTTAATCTCAAAATTCTGTTTATATACTTTAACAAAAATTTACTTAGGTTTATTTGTTCATATAATAATTAATTATTGTTTTAAATCACAAATGTGGTAATTATATAAATAATAGCAATAATTCCATAAGAACCGGAAGTAGTTAAGAGTTACATTTGCGTCTTTAAAAACATACAATATGAAAAAAATTATTTTATCGGCATTAATGTTAATTGGATTAGCATTTACAGCTCAAGCACAGGATATATCTAAAAATGCTTTAGGTCTACGTTTAGGAGGAAATAATGGTTTTGGAGGAGAACTTTCTTATCAAAGAGGATTGTCTAAAAGTAATAGACTTGAATTAGATTTAGGATGGAGAAATAGAAATAATTATGAAAATAGTGGATACGATGACAATGCTATCAAACTAGCAGCTTTATACCAATGGGTATGGAACATTGATGGTGGTTTTAATTGGTATGCTGGTGTAGGTGGTGGAGTTGGTAACTATAGCTACGATGTTAAAAATGACAAACGTTATAGCGACACTTTTGTATTTGCAGCGGGTGATATCGGAATTGAATACAACTTTGATTTTCCTTTATTAATATCATTAGATTTCAGACCTGAGTTTGGAGGAAATGGTTACTACAAAAACAATTATGGTTCAGATATTGCTTTAGGACTAAGATTCCAGTTCTAATCTAAAAATATATTAAAAAAAGGCTATTCATCTGAATAGCCTTTTTTTTATTTAATAATGAGATGTTTTTTAGAATTTATTTTAACCACACAGAATGGATTTGTAAACCCTTGTGTTACCATTGCTCCTGGTTCAGGATTAGTTTCTTTTACAGTTACTATAATATCGTTATCTGTCTCAACTACATTTTCAATACCAATTGCATAACCTCCAGATGTCTTTTCTCCCATATTTAAAATAATAAAATTAGAGCTCTGAATGTCAGTATCTTTTATCTTATTTTTTAAATTATCATCCTCCTGTAACATTTTGATTTCATTAGGTTCAGAAAGTATTTCAAAAAAATGAATACTCGCTCCTCCATTAGATTGCTGCGTTAATACTTCATAAAGTTTATTATGACCTTCATTTTTTGTAGCATTAGTTGTACTACAAGAAAATAAGGTTATGGCAAATAAGGATAGAAAAGTTTTTTTCATTTAATAATTATTTAATTAGTATCGATGACTTTTAATGGTCTTGTAATTTTTAATGACTTTATACCGCTGTTTATAAATATTTATTAATAGCTTTTTGATAAAGGTCTTCATAAAGAGGAAGTATATTTTTAATATCAAACTGTTTTGCAACGGATAAAGCATTCTCTTTAAACTTTTCTAATGTAGCATCATCTTTTAAAATTTTTAAAGCATTTTTTGCCATATCTTCTATATTACCTACATTACTTAAGTAGCCTGATATTCCCTCAAAATTAACTTCTGGTAAACCACCTGAATTACTGGATATAACTGGAACACCGCAGGCCATAGCTTCGAGCGCGGCTAAACCAAAACTTTCGGTTTCTGATGGTAATAAAAATAGATCTGTTAAACATAAAATCTTATCAATTTCATTACTGTTTCCAAAGAAAATCACCTTGTCTTCAATACCCAATTCTTGGCATAAAACTTCTGCTTTTTCTTTTTCGGGACCATCTCCAACCATCATCAATTTAGCTGGAATTTCTTTTTGAATGTTGTAGAAAATTTTGATAACATCAGGAATGCGTTTTACTTTTCTGAAGTTACTGATATGGGTAATAATTCGTTCCTCTTGTTTGGCCATAACCGAACGTTGACAAGGAACGCCAGCATCTTTTAAATTTTTATTCAATTCGATAAAATTGGGAATCACTTCAATTTCATTTTTTATATTGAATAACTTTAAGGTATCTTCTTTCAAACTTTGAGAAACAGAGGTTACAAAATCCGATTTATTGATACTAAAAGTCACAGCAGGCTTATAAAAAGGATGACTTCCGACCAAGGTAATATCTGTTCCGTGAAGTGTGGTAACCATAGGAAGATTTATACCTTCATCTTTTAACATTTGTTTAGCCATGTAACCTGCATAAGCATGCGGAATAGCGTAATGTACATGTAGCAATTCAATTTTATATAACTTTACCATATCGACTAATTTGCTAGATAAAGCTAATTCATAAGGCTGGTAATGAAATAATGGATATTCTGGAACGTTTACTTCGTGGTAATGTACGTTAGGACTTAATAAGGCTAAACGTACGGGTTGGCTGTAAGTTATAAAATGTATTTCATGACCGCGGCGGGCCAATTCTAAACCTAATTCTGTAGCTACTACGCCACTTCCTCCAAATGTAGGATAACAAACTATTGCTATTTTCATGTATGTAATTTAATAAAAACGAATTTAACAAAATAGCGCTGAGTTTTATTGAAATTTAAGTTAAAAAAAAGATCCTCATTTAAAATTTCATTCGCTGGATTCTAACTGCGTTTAAAATGGCCAATAAAGCTACGCCAACATCAGCGAAAACGGCCTCCCACATGGTTGCTAATCCTCCCGCACCCATTATTAAAACAACCAATTTTACCACAAAAGCCAAAGTTATATTTTGCCAGACAATTTGTTTTGTCTTCCTACCAATGTTGATTGCCGTAAAAATTTTAGTTGGCTGATCATTTTGTATGACAATATCAGCCGTTTCAATTGTGGCATCACTTCCTAATCCTCCCATTGCAATTCCAGCATCTGCCAAAGCTATAACCGGAGCATCATTTACTCCGTCTCCTACAAAGGCTACTTTTACTTTTCGACTTAACATGGCTTCTACTTTTTCGACTTTATTTTCGGGTAGTAAATTTCCAAAAGCTTCGTCAATATTTAATTCTTTGGCTACAGCCGAAACTACCGCCTGATTATCTCCTGAAAGTAAAATTGTTTTAATTTTTAGTTTGTGTAAACTTTCAATAGCCGTTTTAGCGTCTTCTTTTATTTCATCCGCAATAATAAAATGACCTGCATATTTTTGATTGATCGCTACGAGGATTGTAGTGTACGGTATCGAATCTAATTCTAAATCATAATTGATATTCAATTCCTTCATCAATTTAGGATTGCCAACTGCAATTTCTTTTCCATCTATAACTCCTTTCAATCCCATTCCAGGAATTTCTATTACATCGGCAACAACAATCTCCTTATAGTTATCTTTAGCATATTGTACTATTGCTGAACCTACTGGATGAGTTGATTTCGCTTCAATTGCGGCAGTATATTGTACTAAATCAGTTTCGGAAAGACCAATAGCAACTACTTTTTGCACTTTAAAAACCCCTTTAGTCAAGGTCCCTGTTTTGTCCATTACTACTACTTGAATAGCCGCCATTACGTCTAGAAATGTGGATCCTTTAAACAATATTCCGTTTTTACTAGCAGCTCCTATTCCGCCAAAATAGCCTAGCGGAATGGATATAACCAAAGCACAAGGACACGAAATAACTAAGAAAATTAAGGCTCTGTACAACCAATCTTTAAATATATAATCGTCAACAAATAGCATTGGAATCAAACATATTCCTATCGCCAGATAGACAATTATTGGTGTATAAATCTTGGCAAACTTTCTAATAAATAATTCTGTAGGTGCTTTTTTGGTGGTAGCTTCTTGAACCATTTCTAGAATTTTAGACAACTTACTGTCTTTAAATTCAGTTGTTACTTCTACAAGAGCAAGAGCGTTAAGATTGATCATTCCGGCTAGAATAGTCTCTCCTTTAAATTTAGAATCAGGTTTACTTTCTCCGGTTAATGCAGCCGTATTAAAAGTCGCATGATCCGAAAGTAATTTACCATCTAAAGCTAATTTCTCTCCTGGTTTTAATTCAATAATTTCGCCAATCGTAACTTCAGAAGCTTGCTTTGAAATGATTTTATTTCCTTCTAAAACATTAGCTACATCTGGTCTTTGATCTAATAATGATTTAATATTTGATTTGGCTTTTCTTACTGCTAGCATTTGAAACAGTTCTCCAATAGAGTAAAACAACATTACAGCAACTCCTTCAGCATATTGACCAATGCCAAAAGCACCAACAGTTGCAATGCTCATTAGAAAAAATTCAGAAAAGATGCCACCCTTTCTAATACTTTGAATCGCCTCTTTCAAAACAGGTAATCCAACAGGCAAGTAAGCAACAATGTACCAAATAATTCTGATCCAGTCTTTAAACCAAGATGGAGCAATTATATGATCGAATAACAAGCCAACGATCAATAAAACGAAACTGATTATAGAGGGTAAAAATAATTGTATTGTACTTCCGTTTGTTTCGCCATGGTCGTGGTCGTGTCCAGAATGATCTTCAGAATCCTCTTCTGAAGAACAACAACCGGAAGTTGTATGAGTATTTTTATGAGTTGTTTTTTTCTTTGGAGTACAGCACTCCTCATTATATTGATCTTCTTGATTATCTGAATGTTTCATTTTTAATAATTTTATCTTTCATGAAGAAAGAAAAGTAAATAATAACTAGAACTGTAGCAATTCCAGTTGTAATAAAAGTAGCAGAGGCTCCAAACTGGTACCAAATTAGACCCGCCAAAGAACTCGCAATAAGCGCACTTATACTTTGAAAACCACTATAAGTTCCTATCGCAGTAGCAGTGTCTTTCTTGTCACTAATATTGCTAATCCATGCTTTTGATATTCCTTCAGTGGCTGCAGCATAAACGCCGTATAAAAAGAAGAATAAAATAATAAAATATTTGTTTTCGGTAAAAGTCATTCCAAAATAAACCACAGCAAATAAGGTTAGGCCAAAAATAAACATTTTTTTTAAGCCTACTTTATCCGCTAGAATACCAATTGGTAAAGAAACAACAGCATAAACCAAATTATAAAAGATGTAAATTCCGATTACATAAGTATCGTTAAGACCCATTTGTTTTGCTTTTAATAATAAAAAAATATCAGAACTATTAAATGCAGCAAATACTAATAATCCGATTACCGTTTTTTTATATTCAGATGGACTTAATTTCCAGTAGTTTAAAAAAGAGAAAAAAGAAACTTTTTTTATTGCAATTGGCTTACTATTCCTTTTATCTTTTAATAAAAATGACACTAAAACGGCTAATAAACCGGGAAGAAATGCCATATAAAAAAGATTTTTATATTCTTGTGGATAATAATATAAATATACGAGAGCAATTACAGGTCCCAGAACTGCACCCAAAGTATCCATTGCTCTATGAAATCCAAAAATTTTACCTTTCGTTTCGGGAGTCGCTTCATCTGATAAAATGGCATCTCTAGCACCAGTGCGAATTCCTTTTCCAAAACGATCAATGGTTCTGGCAAAAAATATCCACATCGGAAAAATAAATAAAGCCATCATCGGTTTTGAAATTGCACTTAATCCATAACCAAACTGAACAAAGGGAGTCCGCTTGCCTGAGTTATCAGATAATTTGCCAAAATAACTTTTACTTAAACCTGCTAAGGCTTCGGCAAAACCCTCTAGAACTCCTATTAAAACAATCGAAAAGCCAATTGTTTTGAGGTAAATAGGCATAATGGGATATAGCATTTCGCTTGCCATATCAGTAAATAAACTTACTAATGATAGTATCCAAACCGATCTTGAAATATACTTTAACATTCCCATCTTTCGATAATTTTATTTCGTAAAAGCTATTTCAATTCGTTGTTTTAAGAACTTTTTGTTCTTCATTACTGTTCTTATTGATCCACTTATTTAATTTATAACTCAGGTAAGCCGATCCACTACCTATTATTGCTCCTGCTAAAACATCAGAAGGATAATGAACACCCAAGTGCATTCTAGAATACCCTACGGCAGAAGCCCATGCAAATGAAGGAGCAATAATGTACCATTTTGGATATTCCATACTTAATGATGTGGCAGTGGCAAATGCTACAGAGGTATGCCCTGAAGGAAATGAAAACCCAGGTCCGGCAGTTCCTTTTTCAATATCAGTGTATGCATCAAAAGGACGTTGCCTTTTTGTTGTATATTTTAAAGCAGTAGTAATAAAAGCCGAAACTACAAATGATTCACCAATAAATAAGGCTGTATTTTTGGTAGTGCTGTCTTTTTTTATAAGTCCTACAGAATAAATAATTAAAGGGGTTGCAATACTAATGGGTAAAGCACTATTGGTAACAACTCTAAACGTGCCGTCTAAGGAGGTATTCCTGTTTACATTAATATTACGCAAAATATCGACATCAATGTTTTGTGCATTCATAAGACTGACACAAAAAAACAATCCCAAAAAGTTAATGATTTTCAAAAAAGAAGTCGTTGCATTCATACCGAAATTTTTCCTATCAAATGTAACATATTCTGATTAAAAAAACTCATAGGATTTAGAAAACAAACATTAGATTTTAGTAGCTTAAACTTTAGAAATCTAAAATCAATTTAATAATTATTCTACAATTAAAAAAGAAAATAAAGCATATTGATTTATTACCTAATAATTGCATCATAAATAACTTGCTGTATGTTTTCACGAATGTTAGCCTTAGACAATCTATTTTCTGTAGCTACTGGAAAAGTTCTATTAGATAAAAATACATACACAATTTGAGTTTCTGGATCTGCCCAAGCCATTGTACCAGTGTAACCGGTATGACCAAAACTAGTCATTGAAGCACATCCGCAGGTAGGACCCGAAGTACCTAGTTGAGGCTTGTCAAAACCTACGCCTCGCCTATTACCTTCTGCACAAAAGTAACAAGTATTAAAATCATCAAATGTTTTTTCAGAAAAATATTGTTGATTTCCGTAACTTCCTTTTTGTAGATAAAGTTCCATTATTTTAGCAACATCCATAGCATTTGAAAATACACCTGCATGTCCTGAAACACCGCCTTCTAAAGCAGCTGTTAAATCATTTACATATCCTTGCAAAAGCTGATGACGGAAATAAGCATCTGTTTCTGTTGGTGGAATTCTATTTTTATCAAATTTTGCCAATGGATTAAAACTAGAATTATTCATACCTAACGAACGATAAAAATTTTCTTGAATTAAAACATCTAATGTTTTACCAGTTGTTTTCTCTAAATAATCCTTCAAGATCATGAAGGTTAAATCACTATATTTATATTCTTTTTTTATGGAAATTTTACTTTTTACAATCATTTTCATGATGGTATCGCTAAAATCATTTCTAATAAAAAGACTATCTCCTAACTGTTTTGTAAAATTAACTTCCGGTATTTTTCTAAAATAATCTTCAGATGGTTTTTTAGACTTATTCAATGCAGCTTTATAAAATGGTAATCCAGCAGGTAATCCAGCATAATGTGACAATAAATCCTTGAAACTGATATTTTGTTTATTAGAATCCTTAAAAATAGGAGACATTGATCCCAATGTAGTTCCCAAATTTATTTTATGTTGATCATAAGCTATCATAACATTGGGCAAAGTGCCCAAAATTTTAGTTAATGATGCTACATCATAAATATCCGAATTTTGAACTTTAATCTTTTTATCGTAAGTGTGATATCCAAATGATTTTTGGTAAATTACCTTACCTGCTTTGGCTACTAAAACCTGAATTCCAGGTGTCATCTTATCCGCAATTGCTTTATTGGCAATACCATCAATTTTTGACAATATTTGGGAATTCATACCAACATTTTCTGCAGTAGTAAATCCTAATCGATTTAGTTTTTCTGTTGAAAGTCCATCATTAACTTTAAAAAAAGAATTAATAGAAACGGGTAATTTACCTTTTGCTTCAATCGCACCAAAAATTAATTCAGCAGAAACAATTTGAGAAATAGGACTATTTTGATAAGAAACTACCAATCCTTCAATACTATCAAAATTATCAAATGCCAACAATGAATAAGGTTTGGCAAAAACGTTTAAAATCACATTATTATTCTTAGCCAAAGCAACTATCTTAAGTAACTCATCTACTCTTAAATCATCATTCTTGAAGGCAATATCAGATTTATGATAGCCAATTATTACAGTTGTGTAAGAACTTAATTTAACCTGCAAACTGTCTATATTTTTATCATCTACTACAGTAACATCAGCATATTTTTGAAGCGTTGATACATACTTATCATTGTTATCATCACCAATTTTTACATAAGCTATCTTTTGTTTATCCAAATTTTTGATAGGCAATACTGCATCTGTATTTTTTAATACTGTAATGGCATTTTCATACAATTGATATTGTAGCGCCTCATTTGATACCAAATTTAAATCCGAATATAAATTTTCTGTTTCAATGGGTTTATAGGAGTTCAAACCAGCTTTGTATTTAAACTTGAGAATTTTTTTTACAGAAAAAGCCAATCTTTCCTCCGTGAATAAATCAAGGGAAAAAGCGAGCTTAAATTTCTGAATTGTAGCAGGAACATTTTCAGGAAATAATAAAATATCATTTCCAGCCATAAAGGCTTCAAAATTAACTTCACTAGGAACTTTAAAATCACTTACTCCTTTCATGTTTAAAGCATCTGTGAAAATAAGCCCTTTAAAACCTAATTCTTTTTGAAGCACATTTGTAACAATATTATATGAAAGAGAAGAAGGAAAATTAGGTCGTGATTCTAAACTAGGAACATTTAAATGCCCCACCATAACTGATGAAAGACCTTCATGAAACATTTTATGATAGGGATAGAATTCAAGTTCTTCTAACCTTTCTCTTGAAGCATTTATTGTTGGCAATTCTTTATGTGAATCCTTTGAGGTATCACCATGACCAGGAAAATGTTTTCCAGTGGCAAATATATCCTGACTTTGAATTCCTTTCATCAAAGCAATAGCGTGGTCAGTAACCTTAAATTTATCTTCTCCAAAAGAACGAAATCCAATAATAGGATTTTTGGGATTAGAATTAATATCTAAAACGGGAGCAAAATTAAACTGTAAACCCAATCGTTTACTTTGCATTCCCATCTGGGTACCAAGTTTTTCTATTAATTGCATGTCCTGAATGGCTCCAAGGGTCATATTCCAAGGATAGCGATAGGTAGAATCAATGCGCATGCCTAATCCCCACTCTGCATCAATACCTATAAATAAAGGTGTTTTTGACAAAGCTTGATACCTATTTGTTAATTTAGCTTGACGAACAGGTCCACCTTGAAAAAAAATTAATCCGCCTATTTTATTTTCTTGAATGAGTTTATCAATAGCAGCGTAATGTTTAGCATCTTTATTCGAATAAGCTGCAATCATGAATAATTGCCCTATTTTTTCATCTAAAGACATTCCGTTATAAACACTATCTACCCATTTTTCACCTTCAGAAACTAAATCAAAAAGTATTGGAGTATTAGTAATGGCAATGCTATCAAGGTTTTGATCTTTGACGGGAACGTTGGTTACAAGTATTTTATTCTTATTAATTTTTGTACCAACACAACTAGTAGCAACAAAAAGAAATAAGACATAAAAGGTAAATATTTTGATGCCTATTTTTCTCATTGGATAGTTATAATTTTAAAAGAAACGGCTATGCCAGCTATCAATTGCAGGAACTTCCCATGATTCATTAAATTCTTCGATATTATTTACCAAATTATTAAATACAATAGTATTCTCTGTAACGGCTTTATCCTTTACCATTTTTTTGAAATCAATCAGTGGTTTATGAGCAATATGTTCCCCTAACTTAAAAGTAACATTCATTTTATCCAGTAAATCAACACCATATTTCTGTTCTAAACTCTGGATAAACTCTACTGAAGAATCAATAGAACAACCTGTAGCCGCCTGAACGTCTTGATTTACGGCAATTATAATAAATCGATTGTATTTTAATTGGTAAGATGATTCTAAACTCGTACCATGTGCTGCCCATTCTTCAAGAAAAGATTGTAAAGCTGTTTCTATTTCAGAAAATTCGGCATCCGAAAATTTTCTATTCGATTGATAAATCCAAATTTTAGATTCTTCGGGTAAATTTTCAAAAGGAACGTACATAATATTTATTTTTTATTGATTTTTAACAACTATTAAAATGCAGAGACAAGTCCAAATCCTACTTGTTTACCATCATAATAAGGTATAAATACTGTTTTTTTATTCGTATTATTTTTTTTTGAAGACAACAAATTATTTACTGTAGGATACAACCAATAGGCTGCTTTTGTACTCAATATACCAATCCCTGCTCCAGCAACTACATCGGTAAGCCAATGTTTATTATTATACATTCTAAATGCTCCAGTACCTGCTGCTACTAAATATCCGGATATACCATACCATATTGAGGTGTCCTTATATTCTTGATACAACAACTCAGCACCCATAAAAGCAGTTGCTGTATGTCCTGAAGGAAAAGAATTCATACTTGAACCATCAGGTCTTTCAACCTTAAAAGTATGTTTAAAACTATTAACCGCTATTCCCATAATTAAATAAGAGGTAGCCAAAATTATCGTTTTATCTCTAAAGTTATTTTTTCCTTTGATTCCAAAAGCATCTAAAGCATATACAGAAGCCAATGGTACATATTGTGAAAAATCATCAATAGTAAACTTTTTATCAATGTCTTCTCGAACCTCTTCTCTAATTTGAGAATTAAAAGATTCTAATTGATCATTACCAATTCCTATAATTCCATAGCCTATTAAAACTGATGGAATAATTAGCTGCTTTACTTTAAAATGCAGTTGTTTATTTGTTTTTAAATCAAGACTATCCTGTGTATTAAACCTATCAATAGTTTGAGCATGTATACTAAAACTAATTAGCATTATTATGAAATATAGTATGCCTTTATAAACCATAATACAATCTAATAAAAGTTAGTCTTATTACTTACAAATCCTGTGCATTAGCAATCAACTCAGCAATATCCATTACTTTTACATCACCTTCTTTTTCTTTAACCTTAATACCATCAGTCATCATCGTATTACAAAAAGGGCAACCTGTGGCAATTATTTCTGATTGTGTTTCTAAGGCATCTTCTGTTCTTTCGACATTTATTTCTTTGTTACCAGGTTCTGCGTCTTTAAACATCTGAGCTCCACCTGCACCACAGCATAATCCATTAGCTTTAGAACGTTTCATCTCTACTAACTCAGCATCTAGCTTAAGAATTAAATCTCTTGGAGCTTCGTATACTTTATTTGCTCTTCCCAAATAACAAGGGTCATGAAAAGTAATACGTTTTCCTTTAAACTGTCCGCCTTCAATAGTAAGTCTTCCATCATCTAGTAAAGATTTTAGAAATTCTGTATGATGAACTACTTCATATACACCACCTAATTCTGGGTATTCATTTTTTAGAGTATTGAAACAATGTGGGCAAGCAGTAACAATTTTTTTTGCTTCATATGCATTTAAAACCTCGATATTCATCATGGCTTGCATTTGAAATAGAAATTCATTTCCAGCTCTTTTAGCTGGATCTCCAGTACAACTTTCTTCAGTACCTAAAACTGCAAAAGAAATATTAGCGCGGTTTAAAATACGAACAAATGCTTTGGTTATTTTTTTGGCTCTATCATCAAAACTTCCGGAACAACCCACCCAAAATAAAACTTCTGGTTGTTTACCCTGAGCTAACATTTCGGCCATTGTTGGCACTATTAAATTCTCTGACATAACGTTGTTTTTTTCAAATGGTTAAAATGTAATTTTAACTTTATTTAGTATTACTAATTTACTTTCGATTAATTTTCATTTTTCCAATTCAATCTGTCTTGCTGATTGTATTGCCATGGTGCACCATTATTCTCAACATTTGTCATCATTGCATTCAAAGGCATAGGTGCTGCAGATTGCTCCATAACTAAATAACGTCTCATGTCCATTATTATAGAAAGAGGACTTATGTTTACTGGACATTCCTCAACACATGCATTACATGAAGTACAAGCCCAAAGCTCTTCAGGAGAAATATAATCGTTTAATAATGATTTATTGTCTGGCACAAAAACTCCTTTGTTGTCGTCTATATTTTTTCCTACTTCTACAAGTCTGTCTCTTGTATCCATCATAATTTTTCGAGGAGAAAGTTTTTTTCCTGTAATATTAGCTGGACAAACAGAGGTACATCTACCACATTCTGTACAGGTGTAAGCATTTAGTAATTGAACCCAGTTTAAATCTTGAACATCACTTGCTCCAAATTTACTTGGCGTTGCATTTTCATC
Organism: Flavobacterium pygoscelis; assembly: GCF_023162025.1. NCBI lineage: Bacteria > Pseudomonadati > Bacteroidota > Flavobacteriia > Flavobacteriales > Flavobacteriaceae > Flavobacterium > Flavobacterium pygoscelis. The sequence continues at coordinate 282,444 of NZ_JALNUB010000002.1, forward strand.
AACAGGTGCTGCTGCAAATGGATCTGCATTAGGGTCCATCATTAATTTTACTTCCTTAGTTACTGATTCTAAATTATCAAACTGTCCTAAAGGTTTTAGATTGGCAAAATAGGTATTAGGGAATGCTAAAAGAATATGTAAGTGTTTAGAGAAATACAAATAGTTCATAAAAATCAAGATTCCTGTAATGTGTAACCACCAGAAAATCTCAGTCATTAGCATCACTGATTCATTAGAAACTCCGTTAAATATAGGAGCAATAAATTGACTTACAGGAAAAGAACCTGCTTTAATAAAGTGAGAAAAACCACCTGGTACATTTTGTAAATGCAAATCTGAGGCATTCATCAATAAAAATAAAGTCATTAAAACGACTTCAAAATATAAGATATAATTACCATCACTTTTTGGCCAACCCTTTAAATCAGAGCTAATGAATCTTTTTAATTTAATAACATTTCTTCTAATCCAAAAAACAGAAACAGCAACTAATACTAAAACTGCTAAAATTTCAAAAGAAGCGATTAGAACATTATAAGTAGTTCCTAAAAACGCGAAAATACGATGTGTTCCAAAAAGGCCATCAATTATAATTTCTAATAATTCAATATTAATAATTATAAAACCTAAATAAACTATAATATGTAGTATTCCTGCAACTGGTCTTTTAACCATTTTAGACTGACCTAAAGCAATCATAGCCATATTAGTCCATCTTGCTTTTGGATTATCAGATCGATTTACATCAGTACCAAGATTGATGTTTCTTCGTATCTTTTGAACACTCCTGAAAAAATAACCAAATCCAATAATTAAAAGGATTGCAAATAAAATATTGTCTAAATAACTCATAATTACTAATTTTTTACAGTAGATACAGAGTCCTTTTCAGGAGCCACATAAGGTTTATTTTTCTTTCCAAAAACAGATATATTAACGTAACGTGTTGGGTTAAGTCGTACATCTTGTAATAATAATTCTAGTTCTTTTGTTGAAGTTTTAATATTTTGATAAAAAGCTTCATCGTTTAGTAATTTACCCATAGAACCTTTTCCAGATTCTAACCCAGTAACAATACCATCTACTTTTGCTAAAGTTGTATTTAGATTTTGTACTGTTTTACCTAAATCTGCTTTATTAAGAGAGGAAGATATTTTAGAAAAATCATCACTTATTTTACTAAAGTTAGTAACAACTCCGTTTATTTGAGTTTTATTAGTATCTAATAAACCATTTACACTTTTTGAAGCAATATGAAATTGTTCTATGGTTTTGCTCAATTCAGCTAGCGTAAGTTTTAAATCTTGTTGCCCTTTTTGGTCTAAAACATTATTAAGTCCAGAAATTAATTTTTCAGTACTACCTAATAATTTCTCAAGCTTTTCTTGTAGTGGCGCTAATTGATCTCCTACTTTATCAGTAAGACCCATTTTCACACCTGCTCGTAACTTTTGTCCATCAACTGCTAAAGTTTTATCAGCAAAGTTCGGGATTATTGCAATTTGTTTTCCACCAATAAAACCGGGCTCATAAATAGATGCCACACTCGATTGAGAGATTGGGAAATCAGTTTTTAACTGTAATTCTACCAACAAAGCACCTGTGTTTTCATTAATAGTAATACTACTTACTTTACCCACGACTAAACCATTTAAAGTAACTGGAGCAGAGGTAGCCAAACCTTCTACACTTTTATATTCAACATAAAAAGTTTTGTAATTAGTAAATAGGTCTCTTCCTTTAAGGAAACTGTAGCCCCAAATAAATAATAATATAGATGCTATAACTAAAATAGCTGTTTTAATTTCTCGTGTTATTTTCAAAATTTAAGTATTTTTTACAAATTTAATATAAAATATTTGACTTGTTACTATTATTTAAGCGCTTCTTCAAGACTAATATTTTTTCCGTCTTTGAATACAATTATATACGCTGAAGAATAGCCTTTGGATTGCACTTCTTTCAAATTCTTTTTGGCTTCACTGTAATCTGATGTGGCTCCATAGGAATATTTATAAAAGCTTGCGTTAGTAGATCTTACCGATACGTTTTTTAATCCTTTAAAGTTTGACGGAACTAATTTAAGATTTTGTTTTCCCGTCGCAAACTGAACTTTAAAGAGAATGCCATCATCTTCAACCTTTAGTTTTTTTTTATTATTGGTCTCCTCAAGAACACTATTTTTTGCTTTTTCTTTTGTTGATGTAACATTTCCTTTTTTGTATTTACTTTGTTCCATGTTTTTATTGTAACCAGAACCAAAATATTCTTTTTTATAGGAAATAATTGCAGTAGCAATAGCTTTGGCCATATTTTCCTGACCCGCAGCAGAATTAAGATAGATTCCTTCTTTTTTATTAGATAAAAAGCCTAATTCGATCAATACACTTGGCATATAAGCAGCGTCTAAAACCCATAAAGGAGTTTGTTTTATACCTCTTGATTTACGATTCAGTTGATTTATAAAATTATTTTCGATCTTAGAGGCCAATTGAATACTTCGATCTAAGAAATCCTCTTGTAACATCTTTAATCCTATAAGCGTTTCGGGTTTTTTGGGATCAAATCCTTTATAAGTTTGCTTATAGTTTTTCTCAAACAATATTACAGAATTCTCTTGTTTAGCAATTTCTAGATTCCCCTGACTTCTGGCTAACCCCATAACAAAAGTTTCAGTACCATAAGGGATGGGATTTTTTACTGAATTACAATGTATAGATACAAATAAATTGGCATGAAGCGTATTTGCTTTTCTGGGTCTATCTACTAATTCGATAAAAACATCTGTTTTTCTGGTATGAATTACATCGATGTCTTTTTCTTTTTTAAGATATTTTTCTAATTTCAATGCAGTTTTTAGAGCAATTTCTTTTTCTATAAATCCATTATAGGAATTTCCTGGATCTTTACCACCATGTCCCGCATCTAGAATAACAACAAATTTAGTATTTGATTGAGAAAAAATGGATAAAGAAAAAAGTAAAAATAGGATTATATATAAGAATTTAATCTTTCTAATTAACTTCAAAATAGTAGTATGTTTGATTAAAATTTGAATTTATTATTTTAAAATGTAATTATTTAATAGCGTCCTGAACATTAATCTTTTCACCATTTTTATAAGCAATTAAAAATGCAGTATTATATCCTTTTCTTTTAGCTTCTTGCAAATCTTGTTTGGCTTCATTATAATCTGTTGTTTCGCCATACATGTATTTGTAAACATTATTTTCAAAACTAACTGAAATATTTTTTAAGCCATTAAAATTACTCGGACTTAACTCAACCTTTTTAATAGTAGCAGAAAGTTGAACTTTAAAAATAGGTTTCCCATTATCTTCAACCGGTTTTTTAGTCAATATTGGTTCTTCTGATGGAGTCGTAATTTTTGGCCTTACTGGAGTATTATCAGGAATTGGTTTTTCATTTATTTTTTGAGAAGGCAATTCTCCTGTTATTTCTATTTCTCCGTTCCCATAATATTCTTTCTTATAGCTTACAATCGCATCAGCAATGGCTTTAGCAATTTCATTTTGGCCTTCTTCTGAGTTCAATAAATTTCCTTCAATAGTATTAGAAATAAACCCAGTTTCTATCAATACTCTCGGCATGTATGCTTTATGAAGAACCATAAAAGGAGCTTGCTTTACACCTCCACCTCTTATTTTTTTTCCTAAATCAGCAAACGCATCTTCAATTTTACTGGCCAATGAAATACTATTATCAAGGTATTCTTCTTGCATCAAAGTCATTCCGATCATGGTTTCAGGAGAATTAGGATCAAACCCTTCATATTTTTGCTTATAATCTTTCTCTAAAGTGATTACAGAGTTCTCTTTTTGAGCCGCCGCAAGATTGGAAGCTACTTTACTTAAACCCATTACATAAGTCTCAGTTCCATCCGCAGCTGTATTTCTATTAGCATTACAGTGAATAGAAACAAAAATATTAGCGTTAAATCTATTGGCAATATTCGCTCTTTCGATCAAATCTATAAATACATCCGTTTTACGAGTGTAATTAATCTGCATTTGCGGAGTAGCTTCTAATATTTTTCCAACTTTTAAAACAATAGCAAGTGCAATATTTTTTTCAATACGTCCTTCATAGACAGCACCAAAATCATGTGCGCCATGACCTGCGTCTAAAGTAACTTTGAAAGTAGTAGATTGACTGAATACTGATGCCGAAATCACCATTAAAATAAAAGTTACAATTATTTTAATTTTATATATTTTATGCATAAAGCTATAAGTTAATTTAATTAAAAGACTTCTGTCATAAATTTATTTGACTATTTTTGACGAATAATAATATGTAATTCTGAGAATTCAAAAAACAAGCCAGAAATTACAAAAATAGCATTTAAACCTTTGTATACAAACTTATTTAATATCGTTTTACTATCATTTTTCCTGTCATTAGGTTCTGGTAAATTATACGCACAAGATATAATCAAAAAAAACACAGCTATACCTGCTAGTAAACAGACAGATAGCACTAAAAAAACAGTTAGTACTGCTCAAAATCCTTTACTAACTACTAAAAAAGAAAATGACACGATCAAAAAAGATACTGTTTTAGCTAAAAAGCCCTTTTTAGACGGGAAAGTAAAGTACAAAGCTGAAAAATATGCAAAAATAGATCAAAAGAAAAAACTGATCACTTTATATGATAATGCCGAATTATATTATCAGGACATCGAGTTAAAATCGGGAATAATAGTAATGGACTATGAAAAAAATGAGGTTTATGCCGGTAGAATAAAAGATTCTACAGGTAAATATACTCAGTTTCCAAATTTTAAGCAAGGTGCCAATGTTATTGAACCTGATTCTATTCGTTTTAATTTCAAAACTAAAAAAGCATTAATTTGGAATTCTAGATCAGAACAAGGGGAATTTAGAATTAAAGCTGCAGTCACAAAAAAAGAAAATGACTCTGTTTATTTCTTAAAAGGCGCACGATTTACTACCTCAAAAGACATTGATAATCCAGAATATTATTTCCAAACTAATAAAGTTAAATTTATTCCAGGAAAAAAAGTAGTCACGGGATTAACTAATATGGTAATTGCAAATGTTCCAACGCCCATTGCTTTACCTTTTGCTTTTTTTCCTATGAGCAAAGAAACCAGTATTTCTGGTCTTATATTACCTAGTTACAATGACTCTAATCAAAGGGGTTTTTCACTTCAAAATTTAGGTTATTATTTTGCTTTAAGTGATAATTATGACTTAACGGTTTTAGGAGATTACTATACCAATGGAAGTTATGGAATGCGATTTGAATCCAGTTATGCAAAAAGATATAATTTTAGAGGGAACGTAAATGTTCGATTTGAAAATTTAATTACTAGCGAAAGAGGGTATCCAGATTATTTGAAACAGAATATTTATAACATTCAATGGTCACACTCTAAAGATTCTAAATCTAGCCCTAACTCAAGTTTTTCTGCTTCTGTAAATCTTGGGAGTAGTAAATATTTTAAGCAATCGATCAATCAGGTCAATATTGGTTCCAATTTAAATAATACATTAAGTTCATCAGTTTCTTATTCTAAAACGTTTAATTCTGTTCCGCAAGTGAGAATGTCATTGACTGCAACACATTCACAAAACACGCAAACAGAAGAAATCAATATGACTTTACCAACTTTACAGTTGAGTGTTGATCGAATATATCCTTTTGTGGGAAAAGATGGTCTTAAAAAAGGCTTCTTTAAAAACATTAATTTACAATACAACTTAAACGGTCGTAATAGCATTGTAACTACAGACTCATTATTCTTTAAACCTCAAATGTTTAGAGACGCAAAAATTGGATTTCAACACAGCATTCCATTAAGCACTAACTTTAAAATATTCAAGTATTTTAGTGCTTCAACCGCTGTAAATTACGAGGAAATTTGGTATACAAAAACTATAGAAAAAAGTTATGATACCGATCAAAGCAAAGTAGTTGACAAAATCGTTAATGGTTTTGATGCCTTTAGAACCTATTCTTTTTCATCAAGTGTAGGAACAACAATTTATGGTACTTTTAATTTTGGTCAAGACAAAAGAATAAAGTCGATACGACACGTCATGAGACCATCTGTATCGTATGGTTACACACCGAGTTTCGAAAAATATTACGACACTTATTCTTCGGATGCTAGTGGTAGAATGGACAAACAATATTCTAGATTTGAAAATGGAATTTTTGGTGCTCCTGGTTTGAATAATTCTCAGAATATAGGTTTTGATTTAAGCAATACTTTTGAAGCCAAAGTAACTGATCGAGATAGCACTAAAACAGAGCCTAAGAAAATTATGTTACTGAACAACTTAAATCTTTCTACAAGTTACAATCTAAATGCAGACGGAGTTACCACTCTTGCTCTTGCTCCGGTTCGTGTAAGCGGTGGAACGCAGTTGTTTGAGAACAAAATGAATGTGAATTTTGGCGCCACATTAGATCCTTATGCTATTGACAACTCCGGTAAAAGAATCAATAAATTTAATATTGATAACGGAGGAAGTCTTTTTAGAATGACAAGTTCTAATATGACTATAAACTACTCTCTTTCGAGTAGCGGAAAAGAAGATAAAAACAAAGAAAAGAATACCCAAAGTCAACGAAATGGTGGTCGAGAAGATGATTTATTTGGTACCAATAAAGATTTAGGCGACACTAGAAAAAGTCAGTTTAATGATGAAGACAGTGATGTTGTAGATAAAATTTCAGAATTTTTCAACTCCAAATTGCCTTGGGACATGACTTTTGCTTATTCATTAACCTATGGAAATAACAATCGCGAAAATAAAATTATAGGAAATTCGATTATGATTTCTGCCAATGCAGATATAACTCCAAAATGGAAAGCAGGCGTATCTACTGGTTATGATTTTGTACAAAATGGAGTAACTTTTACACAACTTCGTTTTGAGAGAGATTTGCTAAGTTGGAGAATGGACTTTAACTGGTCTCCTTTTGGAAATAATGCAAATTGGGGCTTTTTCATCGGAATAAAATCTGGTGTGTTGAGCGACATCAAATGGGATAAAAGAAGCGTTATTAATCGATAAAAAGTAAGTTTATTAAATTTAGCAACGCTCAATTGTAGTATTAAAAACAAGAAAAAACATGAAAAAAATTATTTTTACAGAGAATGCTCCTGCGCCAATTGGCCCATACAGTCAAGCTGTTTTAAAAGGAAATACACTATATACTTCAGGACAAATCGCAATAAATCCAGCAACTGGAACATTAATTACGGAAACAATTGAAAGCGAAACAGAACAAGTAATGCAAAACATGAAATCTGTTTTGACTGCTGCAGGAATGACCTTTGAAAACGTGGTCAAAACTACGATATTCATTATGGACATGAATGATTTCGCAAAAATAAATGAAGTATATGGTTCTTACTTTAATGAAAAAACGGCTCCAGCCCGTGAAACAGTTCAAGTAGCTTGTTTGCCCAAAAATGTAAATGTAGAAATCTCAATGATAGCCATTTTATAAGACAATTAAAGAGAAATAGAGATTCCAACATCCAAATATAAGTAGGATGTTGGATTTTTTTTTACTTATTTATTAGTTACATGATAAGCAATTAGTCCATCTATTGGTCTACGCAATACATTCCCTAATTTCAACTCATATTTATCAAAAGTTTCTTGTAATTCCTCCTTTAAATAGAAAGCAATAGAACCTACAAAATGTACTGGTACTTCTTTACAATTATCATATTGCTTAATATAATTTTTGACAAAAGATTTCATTCCTTTAAAGATAATTTTTCTACAAAATTCCGTGTCTTTATTTTGAATTAAAAACTTAGCGTAAGTTGCAAGATAAGCATTAGGATTAGCCTCTTTGTACAATTTACTTTTTACAGCATCTGCATTCAAATCATATTCTTTTTCAAATTTAAGAGCGAGTTCCAAAGGCATTTTATTAAAATAATATTTTCGGATCAATTCTTTTCCAAAAACATTACCACTGCAATCATCCATTACAATATACCCTAAAGATTGTACTTTTTGATGTAATTCTTTACCGTCAAAATAACTACAGTTTGATCCTGTACCTAGAATACTTACAATTGCTTTTTCGCCCTTGGGAGTTGTCGCGTATACGGCTGCATAAGTATCCTCTTCAACAGATATAATCGCATTTGTAAAATATTCTTTAAAAATTTGTGACAACATAAGCTTCATACGTTCGGTGCCACAACCAGCGCCATAAAAAAACAAATGAGTAGCTTCTTTTTTGTTTTGTAAAATATCAAAACGATCATTTAACCGATCAATAATTTCATTGCCTTCAAGTATTTCTGGATTTAATCCTAAAGTTTGAGTTGTAAACAATACTTTACCCTCTTCGTTTATTGCAATCCAATCGGCTTTGGTAGAGCCACTATCAACTATTAATCTCATCTTGTGTTGTTTTTTATTTTGTGGTTTGGGTTAGAATTTAGTCATTTACTACTGATCAAAAATAGGTAATGATAAAAAATAAAATCCCGTTAAAAATAAAGATAACGGGATTTGTAAATATATATAATTATTTTAGACCTGCAATATGAACAGAAAGATCAATTAGTTTACTGGAATAGCCATATTCATTATCGTACCAAGATATAATTTTGAAAAAAGTGCTATTCAATCCAATACCAGCATTAGCATCTACAATAGAAGTTCTAGGATCGGATACAAAATCTTGTGACACCACTAAATCTTCAGTAAAGCCTAATACACCTTTCATTGTTGTTTCAGAAGCTGTTTTCAATACTGCCATTATTTCTTCATAAGAAGTTTCTTTAGCAACTTTTACAGTTAAATCTACCACCGAAACATCCGTTGTAGGAACTCTAAAAGCCATGCCTGTTAACTTACCATTTAATTCTGGAATCACTTTACCAACTGCTTTTGCGGCTCCAGTAGAAGATGGAATTATGTTACAAGAAGCAGCGCGACCCCCTCTCCAATCTTTTTTTGAAGGTCCGTCTGTTGTCATTTGAGTCGAAGTAGTTGCATGAACTGTTGTCATCAAAGCCTCTACTATACCAAAATTATCATTAATAACTTTTGCCAAAGGTGCTAAACAGTTTGTCGTACAAGAAGCATTAGAAACAATAGCATCTGTTGCAAGCGCTTTTTCGTGGTTTACTCCCATAACGAACATCGGAGCATCTGAAGATGGTGCAGAAATAACAACTTTTTTTGCTCCACCAACAATATGTGTATTAGCGGTTTCTAATGTGGTAAAAAAACCGGTACATTCAGCAACAACATCAACAGCCACTTCATCCCATTTTAAGTCAGCAGGATTCTTCTCTGCAGTCACACGAATGTGTTTATCATTGACAAATAATTTACCTTCTTTTACTTCTACTTTTCCTGCAAAACGACCGTGAACGGAATCATATTTTAATAAGTATGCTAAATGATCTACATCTAATAAGTCATTGATAGCTACTACTTCTACATTATCTCTATTATAAGTTTCTCTAAAAACAATTCTTCCAATTCTTCCAAACCCGTTTATTCCTAATTTTACTTTTGACATTTTACTTTAATTTTTAGTTTATTTATTAACCCAACATAAAGTCTAATTTCCTCACAATAAACTTTAACAAATCTGGTAGACATAGTGTCTAAAATTTTATGAATTCTCCTTATTCTATTGCACTTAATTTTAAAATCTAATTTCTCACTATAGATTTTAAAAACACTAGGTAGACATGATATCTGAAACCCTCAATAATTCTCTATCTATTTCTGTTTTCCCTTTAATTGCTTGATCTAAAGGAGTAAGTGAAATTTTATCACATTGCAAACCAACCATATAACTTTCTTTCCCTTCTATTAAGGATTCTACTGCTTTTACGCCTAATCTACTGGCTAAAACTCTATCAAAACATGATGGTGAACCACCGCGTTGCATGTGTCCTAAAACAGAAACTCTTACATCATATTCGGGTAAATTGGCTTCAACATAATCTTTTAGTTCGAATACGTTTTTTCCTATTTTATCTCCTTCTGCAATCACTACTATACTTGATGATTTGCCAGATGCTTTACTTTTTTGTAGCGATTCTAACAGACGTTCCAATCCTAAATCTTCTTCAGGAATAAGAATTTCTTCAGCTCCTGCTCCTATTCCTGCATTTAGGGCCAAATGTCCTGCATCTCTACCCATTACTTCGACGAAAAACAAACGATTGTGCGAACTTGCTGTATCTCTTATTTTATCAATAACTTCTATCACTGTATTCAGTGCAGTATCATATCCAAGGGTGTGGCTAGTGCCAAAAATATCATTGTCAATAGTACCAGGAATCCCCATTATTGGAAAATTAAATTCAGTACTAAATAATAATCCTCCAGTAAATGTTCCATCACCACCAATTACCACTAAGGCATCTATTCCTGCTTTTACAAGGTTTTCATGTGCTTTTTTTCTTCCTTCGGGAGTTTTAAATTCGTTTGAACGAGCTGATTTTAATATAGTCCCCCCTTTATTGACAATGTTATTTACACTTCTAGGTCCCATATCTTTAAAATCACCTTCGATCATTCCTTGATATCCTCTATAAATTCCTATACATTCTATGTTGTGATAGGCACATGTTCGAACAACGGAACGAATCGCAGCATTCATCCCTGGTGCGTCACCTCCTGAGGTTAGAACACCAATTTTTTTTATTGTTTTTGGCATTATTTAATGTATTAAAATGTAAAATTAGCAAACATAAATTACTTTCAAGGCTTATGATTTTAATAAAACGAGTCAGTGATTTTAATTCAAACGTTTTCGTTGATAAGTTTTCACAAATCAAAAAAAAATTGAAGATAATGGAACGTTTTAAAAAAAAATTAACTTTTATGTACCATTTTTTAAGTAGCACGTTATATTTTATAAAAAAACAAATTACAACATTAGTTTATGAATACATGTAATCAGTAAAGTTTTATTTTAATAAAAAGTAAGGTTCGCTCCCTTTTATTTCATAACACCATTCTCAATAAACAGTGTCAATTTATAAAGGAGCGAAGCAAATAAAAATATAAAATTGGTGCTTTATTAATTTTCTTCTGGGAGTAGTCCCTCGTGGTTCTTTTTAATCTTTTCTGTATTTGTTTTCTTAGATCCTTGAAAATTGATGTAATCTGGAGACAAATTAGAATCTTGATCTTCGGATACAGGACTTGATATTTTTTCAAATTTTAGGTTTTTAAAAATTTGATTCACAAACTCCTTAAAAGTATCAAAATCTACTTCATAAGAAACCCCTAACCCTTGTGTATAACCAATTCCTTGTCCTACGTAATTAATATCGTTTTCTTTGTTAAAGAGTCTTAAGTTTAGTGTTCCATCTTCGTTAACTCGGAAAAGAACTTCTACATCTCCAATTATCGCAGATTCATTAATACCGCCAAAAGGAACTCCTAATTTTCCGTTGATGGTAACTCGATCATTAATCTTTGAAGAAATAGTAGCCACAAATCTTCCATCTGTTTCTCGACCTATTCTTCGGTCTGCACCAATAAAATTAAGTCCAACTTTGAACTTATCGTCATCCGACTGAATAATCCCTCCTAAAATACTAGAAGCAGTCTCAAATAAACTTCCTGAAAAGTCGGACTGACTTACTCCTTCTGGACTTAAAAAACCACCAGAAGACAATAAATACAAGGCTTGAGTTTGTCTAACATCCTTGTCATTCAGTTTATATTGTATTTCCGATTTCAATACGTTACTTACTGTTGGAAATTCGATGTTAAAATCAGGCTCTGGACTGGTTAAATCGCCACGAACACCAATTACTACTTCAACTGGAACTTTTGTATTAAAAGAGGAATTATCCAATAAAACTGCTGGATTAGCAGTCGTTTTATATACTGCCTCAAGATTCAGCTGGGCTTTCATCGGGTTTCCTTCCCAAGTAATAGATCCTCCTTTTTTAACCTCAAATTTCTTATCTATTAGTCCACCATATTTAAAATTATAAGTTCCTTCATACGCCTGGAAATCTCCCCACATATTAAATTTACCTAAAGTATTAATCTTAAACAACAAAGATCCAAATCCTTTTCCTTTCATACCATGACCTGTATTTCGATCTAGGATTACTTCTACTTCTGCATCTGGTGTGATATCAAAATCAAACTCTAATTCTAATCCGTTATAATTTCTAGAATTATCAACAATACCATTTTTCAAGTTGTATTTCTCTTTTTCCGTGACAAAATGAATAAAAATATTATCACTTACACTTTCGGCATTATTAATAGGAATTTTGAACGCGGTCCCTTTTTCAGACTTTGCATCTACTTTTATAAATAATGAATTTGTAGGACCCTTGATTGTGGCAGAACCATCAATAAATGCGGTACCATAATAGGCAGCATCTTCACTATCCTTTGTATCTAACGCCAAAAGTCGTTTGGAACTAATAGCTAAATCTAATTTCCAATCGCCAAAGTTTTTATGTTCAATATTTCCGTTCAAACTCCCTTTGGTACCGTATTTCGTATCAGTAAGTGTATTGTTTCTAAATAAGAAACGCTCATCCGTTAAATCTATAATCGTATTATCACTCAAAGCATAATCAACGTTGAGATACGGGATTGTTAATCCTGCTTTATCTAGAAAAAGGCGACCATTGATGTTTGGTTTCTTTAAATTACCTTCGATAGTAGCATTACCAGAAATCAAACCTCTTACATTAGACAAAACATCTCCTCCCAATTTATTTAATGTACCTATATTAAATTTATCAAATTTAAGTTTTAAATCTAAAATGGTCTGTTTGTCAATGATTTCAAAACTTCCGTCGGCATTAAATGATTCTAAATCTTTATTTTCTAAGTTTGAATTTATTGTAAATTTCTTAAGGCTTTCATCGCCTTGAATATCAAAGTTAAGCACTCCGAGATCTATTTTATTTACATTTAAATTATCAATAACAATTGAGGCAGTAGGCTGATAAACATTCTTGTTTTGCTTAAAACTTATATCTCCATTTATATTTCCTTCGAGGAAAAACTTATCATTCGTCGGCGTAATTTGATTTAAATCAACATCTTTAAATTTTAAATTTAAATCTTTTACCGTGGGCCCTTTAAATATTCCTCCTAATGTGATCGATTGATTTTCATGTGACAATATGATATTATCAATATTGAAATTTTCAAATGTTTTATCAAAAACAATTTGATTATCCGTTGTTTCATTCTCATTCAAAAACCACAAATAATCTTTAAATTTAACCTCAGATTTGCTAATTCCTACAACATTATTATTGTCTTTATTAATTGTGTGATATAAGTTGAGATTGTAATAATCCTCTGCATTATTACCTCCTTTAAATTCCGAACGAAAGAATAAGGTATCTTTCATGGTCACATTTATCAAACTAAAATCACGTATTTTGTAATATTTAGTTTTAATACTATCCAACTCTATATAAGCATTATACAATGGGTTTTTATTATCTACAGCAATATTAATATTATCAAATGTATTGTCTGAAGCTACGATTTGCGGTGAATTAAAATTGAATTTAAACTCTTGATTATCCGAATTAATATTCCCTTTAACAACCGTATTAGCACCGATAGCTATTTCTGGAAAAAATATTTCTATGATTTTATTATAGATTGAAAAATTAAATTTAAGAAACTGTCCCTTTTTTACTTTGTGAGGTTTAAAGTTAGTGTACAAACTTCCCAAAGAATTTTTAACCAAGTTTTTTAACTGACTAAATTCATAACGACCTATTATTTCTCCTTGTACAATATCAGGAGAATTAACAGTAATAGTTCTTATCCTACTTTTATCGAAAACAGAATTTATGGTAAAATCATCAAAATTATAGGTGTCTTTTGCATTTTTATAGGAAGTCTTGTTGATGTAAACATTTCCTTGAAAATTCTCGATATTATTACCCGAAGCCTGTACCACAACATCTCCTTTAAAAACAGAGATTGAATCTTTTACTAATTTTAATTTATTTAAATCAGCATTCTCAACATTTACATGAAAATCATAGCGACTGTCTTTTTTGCTAATATCCAATAAACCATCAAATGTCATAGTTAGATTAGGATCACTAATCGAAATAAGACCTTTGTATTTGGGACTTTTCAGCGTTCCGTCAACTACTACATTTGTATAACTGTAGTTTCTAAAATCTACTTTACTAATATCACCTTTAATGGCTGTATCCAAATATTTTTGTTTAAAACCTTTTCCATCAACATCAATATTAAGGCTAACTCTTCCTAAATCTTTTTGTTCCAACAAGGTACCAATGTCAAAATTATCCATAATCACATTTCCAACATACGATGCTTTGTCTATATTATCAATATTTTGAATCGCCAAATTTGATGTTACGTTTCCTAGTTGAGTTACCATTGAAAAATCGGCTTCAACTGCAGTTGTAGAAACACTAGAAGTTCCAGAGGCAGTAAATCTTCCTAATTTCTTTAAAGAAGTTGGCAATTTGTTACCTAAAATATTAGGCAAAATCACTACTAAATCATCATAAGTTGAAGTTAACTTATCAAATTGAGCATACATCGAAAATTGCTGTCCTTTTTTAGCAAATAAATTTTTAAAATTAATATTCCCATTTATCGCCGTCATGCGATCATCTACTAATTTTAAATTAGTAAGACTAAGATTATTTAACGTCCCAGTGATCTTGGTTTTTACATAAAAATGCTGATTTTTTCCTATTTCTTTATAAAAATGGCGAATATCATTTGAGGCAATTGAAGCTGATTTTAGTTTAATATCAAATAAAACTTTATCATTAAAATCACTAAAGTCTTCAATTTTATATTTTAGCAAAACAGTACCTACTAGTGTAGATTCCTTTGTTAATAAATCAAGATCTTCTAGTTTTATATTTTTCTTTGAATAAGAGAATTTTGATTTTAAATTTTTAACATACAGACCTCTAAAATCTAAAAATGACATCTTATTTATGGTTGTAGTGACCTCTGGACCAAAAATCATAAAATTAGTTACGGAAGCATTTAACTTTGTAAAATCTACATCTTTTGGATTTTCTCGATTCTCATCTGTTAAAATAAAATGCCCATTTTGTATTTGTAATTTATTGGCTTTGAGCAAAAATTTTCTTGTAGAGGGTTTTCCAGTTTCAAAAGCAGCAACAAATTTATCAAGATTAGAGTCTTTTTCGTTTTTATAAGTTTTTAGGTTAAACAACAAACCTTTTAACTCCAAACCATCAAAAATCAAATCACCATCTAATAATTTTTTCCCTTCTAAAATAGTGGTTGCAATTCTTTGAGAATAAATTAAAGTATCATTATGATGGTCGCGTATAAGAACCTCTTTGAACTTTATTCCTCCAAAAACAGATATTGAAACTCCTTCGATGGCGATATTTGTTCCAAAATCTTTATTAATCGTATTTGTAAAATAATGAGCAATTTTAGTTTGCACAACTGGCAAAGTTAGTGCAATGGCAAGAATCAATAAAAGGAGAATTAATCCAATGAGGGAACGAAATGCTATTTTTACAATTTTTTTGATACCTTTTTATTATTTAAATTTTCTAATATTTCATTTTGCCACGAGAAACGGGATGTCTTTGACAAAAATTCTCTAATTTTGGACTTTGACAAATTAATACAATTGTATAATCGACTTGTCAAAAGTAATTCAAAATTTGTGCCTTTTTATGCAAAATTCCGAGGTTTTTATTCTGGCTATCGAAAGTTCTTGTGACGATACAGCAGCAGCTGTTTTACACAACGATAAAGTACTATCAAATGTTGTAGCAAATCAGCTAATTCATAACCAATACGGTGGCGTTGTTCCAGAACTAGCTTCCCGTGCACACCAACAAAATATTGTTCCCGTAGTTGATGCCGCACTTCGCAAAGCAAATATACAAAAAGAACAGTTATCTGCAATTGCTTTTACGCAAGGCCCAGGATTAATGGGATCACTTTTGGTAGGCAGTTCTTTTGCAAAATCGATGGCATTGGCATTACAAATTCCTTTGATAGCTGTAAACCACATGCAAGCTCATGTTTTAGCTCATTTTATTGCCGAAGATGGTTTTGAGAAACCCACTTTTCCTTTCTTAGCCTTAACCATCAGTGGTGGTCATACTCAAATTATTAAGGTAGATCACTTTTTTGAAATGACCGTTATCGGCGAAACAACTGATGATGCTGTTGGTGAAGCTTTTGATAAAAGCGCAAAAATATTAGGCCTTCCCTATCCTGGCGGACCGTTAATAGATAAATATGCACAAATAGGAAATCCGAAAGCGTTTGTATTTACAAAACCAAAAGTTCCAGGATTAGACTTTAGCTTCTCTGGATTAAAAACAGCGATATTGTATTTTATTCAGAAGAAAAAATTAGAGAATCCAGCTTTTGTTGACGAAAATCTAAATGATATTTGCGCCTCAATTCAACATACAATTATCGAAATTTTAATGGATAAATTAAAATTGGCAGTAAAGGAAACCGGAATTAAACAAATCGCAATTGGAGGAGGTGTCTCTGCGAATTCAGGTATTAGAAAAACATTAAAGGAAGCCGAAAACAACTATGGTTGGAAAACCTTTATTCCAAAATTTGAATATACAACAGATAATGCAGCAATGATAGGAATTGTTGGATATCAAAAATTTTTAAATCAAACCTTTGAAACAGCTGCGGTTGTTTCTAAAGCAAGAATACAATTATAACTATGCAATTATTTTACAGCCCTACCATAAACGAAACTACAGAAACATTCACTTTTGATAAAGAAGAAAGCAAACACATTATTAAGGTATTGCGAAAAAAAGATACAGATCTATTATATGTAACAAATGGATTAGGTTTTTTGTTTAAGACAGAAATAACTTTAGCTTCAGACAGTAAATGTACCGTTAAAATAATTTCGTTTGAAAAAACACCTCCTTCCAAATTCAGATTGCATCTCGCTGTAGCTCCTACAAAAATGAATGATCGTTACGAATGGTTTTTAGAAAAAGCCACAGAGATCGGAATACATGAAATAACACCGATTATCTGTGATCATTCTGAAAGAAAGGTAATTAATAACGAAAGATTTGATAAAATTTTATTGGCTGCTATGAAGCAATCTAATGAGTTGTATCTACCTAAATTAAATCCAGCCATCACCTTTAAAGAATTTGTAAACAATAGCAATGAAAATGTAAAAATGATCGCACATTGTGAAGATGCTGATAAAAAAACATTTAAATCTGTGTTACAACCCAATCAAAATATTACTCTGTTAATAGGTCCTGAAGGCGATTTTTCAGAAAAAGAAATTGCATTAGCACTCAGCAATGAGTACATCCCTGTGTCATTAGGAAATACTAGATTGAGAACAGAAACTGCAGCTATTGTAGCTTGTCATAGTGTAGTTTTTGTCAACGAAGACTAAACATTTAAAACAATGAAAAAAATATTTTATCTTTTAGTATTGCTTACTTTACCAGCATTTGCGCAAGAAATTGCTTTGGTCAAATATAGCGGTGGTGGTGATTGGTATGCCAATCCTACTTCATTACCAAACTTGATAAAATATTGTAATGCCACCATTAACACACAAATAAAACTTAAACCTGCAGTAGTAGAACCAAGCAGTCCTGACTTATTTTCGTATCCATTTATACATATGACTGGTCATGGGAATGTTGTTTTTAGTGATTCTGATATAGATAACCTTAAAAAATATTTATTAGCGGGTGGCTTTCTTCATATTGATGATAATTATGGTATGGATCAATACATTAGAAAAGAAATAAAAAAAATATTCCCCAATAACCCTCTTACTGAAATTCCAAGTAGTCACTTGATTTTTCAAAAACCTAATTCTTTTCCAAACGGATTACCTAAAATACATGAACATGACGGTAAGCGTCCACAAGCATTTGGAATCTTTGTAGATAGCAAATTAGTTTTGCTTTACACCTACGAATGTGATCTAGGTGATGGATGGGAAGATGCCGAAGTGAATAATGATCCCAAAGAAATTCGCGATAAAGCGCTTAAAATGGGTGCTAATATTATTAGTTATATTTTTAATAACTAATAATAAAGTCAACATTACGTACGCTTTTTTATCCAAAAAAGATAGTACCTGCCAAAGAATCAGAATATTATATAATTTCTTTACTATTTTAAAAAAATTATGTTTTATTCCGTTGCTCTCTTTTGATTTTTCATCCAAAATTTCAACAAAAAACAATCTCAAAAAAATCACAGACAAATATTAAACAGCTGTTTTTTAAACAAAAAAAGTAAGTTTAAACCTACTTATAAATAATCTGTAAACTCAACAAAATATAGAAATTGTCTTTTTATTGTCAAAAAAAAGATATATAAATTTTTTATATTGATAATTTTTTATAAAATTGTTTATTAATTAACCAAAACCAATAATTTTTAACAAACCAAATCATGAAGAAAATTTTTTTATCAGCAGCAGCTTTATTGATGCTTTTTTCTTGTCAAAATGAGACAACAGAAACAACAGTAGATACTACTGCAATTTTACAACGCGGTTGTGCTTCACAAGAAGTACTAGAAGCACAAATGAAAGCTGATCCTACTTTAGCTTTAAGAATGAATAAAATTGAAGACTTTACTCAAAATGCAATGTTGAGTGGTCGATTAGTAAATGGAAAAATTGAAATTCCAGTTGTAGTAAATGTTTTATACAAAACAGCAGCTGAAAACATTTCTACTGCACAAATACAGTCTCAAATAGATGTATTGAACAGAGATTATAATGCTTTAAACAGTGATTTTAACTCTGTACCTGCTTTATTTTCTGGAGTTAAAGCCAATGTAGGTATTACTTTTGTATTACAAAATATTGTAAGAAAAGCTACTACTACAACATCTTGGACAACAAATGATGCCATGAAAAAAGCAGCTACAGGAATTGCTCCTACTACGCCAACAACAGTTTTAAACATGTGGTCATGTAATTTAGGTGGTGGTATTTTAGGGTATGCACAATTTCCTGGAGGAGCATCATCAACGGATGGTGTTGTAATAGATAATAATGCATTTGGAACTACTGGTTCAGTTAGTGCACCTTTTAACTTAGGAAGAACAGCAACTCACGAAGTAGGTCACTGGATGAACTTACGTCATATTTGGGGTGATGCAAATTGCGGAAGTGATTTAGTTTCAGATACACCAACTCATAACGCACCTAATTATGGAGTTCCTGCTTATCCTCATTACAGTACTTGTTCTGGTACACCAGTTGAGATGACAATGAACTACATGGATTATTCTGATGATAGAGGAATGTATATGTTTAGTAATGGACAAAAAAGTAGAATGGCGGCTCTTTTCGTTGCAGGAGGATCTAGAGCTAGTTTTAGATAATAATTTTTTTAGTTTTATTTGAATTTAAAACTCGCTACTTGTTAGCGAGTTTTTTTATATTTACCAATTAAATTAAAGCTATGATATCATCAAAAATTATTTCAAATGGAATACTAAGAGCAGTTTTAACCTTAATTTTTATTGGGTTAGGATTGTTATTCTTTTATAAAATTCAATCTATAATAATATATCTTATTGTTTCTCTTATTCTTACTTTGATAGGAAATCCAATTTTAGATTTTTTTAAAAGAAGATTAAAGTTCAATCACTTATTTGCTACAATAGCCGTTTTATTGATCTTTGTATTAATTATTTTTGGATTCATTATGCTGTTTATTCCATTAATATCATCGCAAGGACAAAATTTATCACTACTAAATACTGGTGAAATTGAAAAAAACATAACACAATTATTAAATCAAATTAGTGCATTTTTAGAAAATCACAAAATTGATTCGGCAGCCGTTTTAAAGGAATCTAATATTACTTCTAAACTAAATTTTAATTTCGTTACCGACTTTCTCAATATGCTTCTGGGAACAATAAGCAGTTTCGGAATGGGTTTAGCTTCTGTATTATTTATTACTTTTTTCTTTTTAAAAGATCGAAAAAATTTTCTAATTGGCGCAAAGAAATTAATACCCAATAGCCACGAAGAGCAAATTCTGAATTCTTTAGAAAAAACAAATCATTTATTATCTCGTTATTTTATTGGCTTGTTGCTTCAATTATTTATTGTCTTTATACTCTACTTAATTGTATTGTTTATTTTTGGACTTCCTAATGCCTTGATAATTGCCTTTTTGTGTGCTGTCTTAAACATCATTCCTTATATTGGTCCACTAATCGCCTCTATTTTAGCAGCCGTATTAACCATGTTAAGCAACTTAGGAACAGACTTTCAAACTGAAATTTTACCCACTACACTGTATGTTTTGATTGGTTTTTGGATTGTACAAATAATTGACAACAACGTTTCACAACCTATTATTTTTTCTAAAAGTGTTAGTTCGCACCCTTTGGAAATTTTCTTAGTTATCCTTACTGCAGGATTTCTTTTTGGTATTCTAGGAATGATCATTGCCGTTCCTTTGTACACCATTATTAAAGTCATCGGCAAAGAGTTTTTTCCGGAAAATAAGGTTATCAAGTTACTAACTAAAGATATTTAATGTTGGATTTATCGATTTTAGACCAAAAAATACAAGCTTTTATTGATGCCAATATCGGAACAAGCATTTCAAAATTAGCGCTGCAAAAAAATCCTTTCCCAGAGATTAATTGGATTAGCATCTTAAATCAAATTGAAGCTAAAACAAAAGCAAAGGATAAATTACCCAATTGGTTTGCTACGACAAACATTATTTATCCAAGCAAAATTTCTGTGGAACAAACCTCTTCAGAAAAAACTGCTTCTTATAAAGCATCGATTGTTTCAGGGGAAAGCTTAATTGATTTGTCTGGAGGATTTGGAGTAGATGATTATTATTTTTCAAAGAAAATAAAAAAGATTGCACATTGTGAAATCAATCCTGAGTTATCTGTTATTGTACAACATAACTTTAAGCAATTGCAGGTTTCAAACTGTACTTGCTACGCAGAAGATAGCTCGGAAACCTTAAAAAAATTAAATAGACATTGGGATTGGATTTACATAGATCCTTCGCGAAGGAATGATGCCAAAGGAAAAGTTTTCTTACTTAAAGACTGCTTACCAAATGTTCCTGAAAATTTGCAATTTTATTTCAAAAACTCAGAATCAATTTTAATTAAAACGGCACCACTTCTTGATATTTCTGCTGGACTATCAGAATTAGAAAATGTTGCTGCAATTCATATTGTTGCCGTAGAGAATGAAGTAAAAGAATTATTGTGGGAATTACATTCTTCCTTTTCAGGAAAGACAAAGATTAAAACTGTTAATCTATTGAAAGATAGTTGTGAAAAATTTGATTTCACATTAAATGAGCCAACTGAATTTTTACCCTTTAGTAATCCAAAAAAATACCTTTACGAACCCAATAGCGCAATAATGAAATCGGGTGGTTTTGAAGAAGTTGGTGCATTTTATAAACTTTATAAACTTCATAAACATTCCCATCTTTATACTTCCGAAGATTTAATTCCGTTTCCTGGAAGAGTATTTAAAATTCAAAACCAAATTACTTATCATAAAACGGAAATGAAATCTTTCTTAGAGAACAAGCAAGCCAATATTACGACACGTAATTTTCCTGAAACTGTAGAAAGCATTCGAAAAAAATGGAAAATAAAAGAGGGAGGTTCTCTGTATTGTTTTTTTACAACGGATATGAATAATGAAAAAATAATTCTAATTTGCAGCAAAATTTAAATAAAATGAAACAAATAATAACGACCGCTATATTTCTTTTCAGCCTGAGTATAACGGCTCAAAAACCATGTGAATATAATGTCAATGTAACTGACTCTATCGGAACTTATAAAGAGACTAAAGAATATATGATTAGTGAAAAAAACTTTGCAGGAAATGCTAGTTATATTTATTATTCTTTAGCCAATACAGACGGAACGCCTTCCTTAAATGTTCAACTCATACAAAAGAGTAAAGGTTTTATAAAAGTGAACTGTTTCGATAAAAATTCTAAACTTTATTTACAATTGAACAATGGAAAAATAGTCACTTTAGTACATATTGATCAAGAAAACTGCGGAACAACTATTCGCGATGCCAAAGGTTTTGATAACAGAGTCAATTCTGGCGTGTTCCTTTTTTTGAAAGATAATTTTGAAGAATTAAAAAAATCTCCAGTATCCCTGATGCGCATTAAATACCTCACTGAAACAGAAGATTATGTAATGAAAAAAGAATTTAAATCGGAACTAAATAATGAAATCTATTATCCTGAAACCTATTTTATAGAAAATTTAAAGTGTGTAGAATAACATTAATCACAATCCCATTTAAAATTTGACACCTTATCATTCAAACCCAATTTTAAATTGTAATGCCACCATTCAGAATCAAATGAATTAAAACCACTTTCGATTAAAATTGTTTTTAATAGTTTTCTATTATTTTTAATTTGTTTTGATACGTTCTTGTAATTATGACTCGCTTCTTTGCCAAAATGATCAAAGGAAGTTCCCATTTCTAATTCTTTTCCTGAACGATCGACTAAAGTTATGTCAACCGCTCCACCTCTATTGTGTATAGAACCTTTAGAGGGATTGGCTACATATATAGGATTTGAAACGATAGACCACATTTTTTTTTGAATATCTAAAGGACGATAGCAATCAAAAATTTTGATTCTATATCCCTTTTCAATGAATTTTTTATTGGCTTCAAGCAAAGACTTCACTGTTTTTAGTCTTAAATAACATTCCGCGCAATCGTACACTTTTGCTTTAAGAAAATTATCGGCAGTTGCGTACTTCATATCGAACACAAAATCCTCACTATAATCCTTTAAATTGACAAAGGTAGTGTCGCTAACAAAATTGCTTTTCTCACGAACACTTTCTGTGATAGTTTGGGATTTACAAGATATTATCCCCAACATAAAACAAAAAACAAATAAAGATGTAGCCGTAGTATTCATGAGGAACTTTTTTTATAAAAATAGAAAAATTTTAACAAAGGAAAGCTATAGTTATAAAATGTTATATAAAAGTAAATTAAAAATGGACTAATCATTTATTAAAATGGGATTGAATATAATTTTAAGATATATGAATCCATTTTTTATCGCTATTCAGTTTAAAAGTTCCTATATGTTCTTTATTCCACTCTTGAGGACCTATTAATGATAGAAAATCAGATCCATCAATACTTTTATATAAATGGTAAATCTCTCCTACCACGGGTTCAAAAGAGAATTTAGAGTTATACACTAATTCGTTCCACTCAAATTCTTGAATTAAACTTTCATACTGAGATTTTAGTTCACTAAACTTAATCTCGAATTCCTTATTTACAGTAGTAATACCTCTACTTTTCCAAGAAACTAAATCATCTACTCTAATCGCGGGAGCACCAACACTTGTTGCGTAGGGCAATAGGTTTGCATTGTATCCTTCGTTTTCTGAATAAACTATATTATCGGGTTTTTTATTTTCCATTGTCTTATTTAATCTATCATATTAAATTTAGTGTTGCTTCTCTAATTAAAAGTGGTTTATAAAATCACTGAACTTTTAAAATAGCATGCAAATATAAAATTTATTATTTTGTTTAACAATAAAAAATTAATGTTAAACAAAAATAAACTCAACAAAGTTAATTTAGCAGTTAAACCTTTTTGTAAAGCAATTAAATACCGTGATAAAAATTAAGCAATATCAAATTATTTGAATTTGAAACAGCAAATAAGAAACATAAAGATAAAATAGCTTTGCCACTAAAGGAAAAATACCCTATTTAAAATTAATTTACTTTGTTGATTATTCCGAAAATAAAAAAAGGTAAATCAGTGTAAATAAAATAGTTGTAATTTATAAATAAGGGCAAGCAACTCCTGAATAGAAGGAATTGTTTGCCATTTATATTTATGATGTAATTGTATTTTTATTCTAACTAAATAGTAACTTTTACCAGATAAGGTATTTGAATTTTGTTGACATCAATTTGTAATGTGCCATAAACTTATTAATCTAACATACATTTTTTTAAATTAATTTCATTAAGCCACCATTCCCCTTTCAAAAACCTCCACGAACTCTTTCATCTTGGCAATAATGCGATCACCAATCACTCTGGCTTGCAAAATGCTTGGTCGGTTATCCAAACACTGAAAAACTTCATCTTTTATGGGTTCTCTACCGCTGTAAATGTAGGCATCAATTAAAGCTTTGAATTGCGCTTTGTCTAAATTTTCGTCTTCGCAGAGTTTTCCTAAGGCTAAGACTTTTTGCTCCTGCCAGAATTTCTCAAATTCCTCTTCAATAGCATCACCGTCTTTAATTTTCGGCATGTTCTCATCAATGAATTTCTGAATCAATTCTCGTTTGCTTCTCAATTTAATGTCTCCGCCTAACAAATCGATAATGGCTTTTCGTTGGGCTTTGGCTTCTGAAGTATTAGCGCCTTTCATCTGTGAAAGTAATTTTAGAATATACGCCACTCCAATTTTATCACGATGAATCAACTCCAATTCAAAATCAATATCATCTAGAATAGACGTTTTATTGACTTTGTTGTCTTGCTTCACTTTTTCGTACAAGCCCAAATATTTGCTTTTGTAATCTTCAAATTCTTGCTCATCAATTGGTAAATCGTCCCAATCAAAATCAGTGTAAGATTGCAAGACATTCATAGTACGCATTAACTTTCGAAACGCTTGTACAAACAATGCCTCGGCTTCTTCGTCTTTTAAATCGTTTACGCTTTCATAAGTGGGCGTAATTTCGCGTAAAGCTTTTAGAGCTTCATCAAATTTTTCGGCAATTTTTTCATAGCCTGGCATCGTCACCACATCTACGGCATCTTTGTTCGAAAACAAAGTAATGGCATCGTCTGTGGCTTTTTTAAGATTTCTAAAAGCTAAAATATTTCCTTGCGACTTCTGTTCGCCTAATATTCTGTTTGTTCTGGAATAGGCTTGAATTAAACCGTGTTGCTTTAGGTTTTTATCTACATACAACGTATTTACTTTTTTAGCATCAAAACCTGTAAGCATCATATTTACAACGATTACAATATCCAAGCGATCTTTCTCGTCGTTAAAGTTTTTTCGCTCCCGATCTTTCAATCGTTTGCTAATATCTTTAAAATACGATTCAAATAACTTAGGATCTTTTGTGGTAAAACTTCCGTTGTACATTTGGTTGTAATGTTCTATATAGGTTTCTAATTTATCTCGGCTGTGATTTGAGTTATAGCTACTTTGCGGTTCTGCAGCGAGGTCATAATCCGATTCTTCTGGAAGGTAATCTTGAGCATCCTTAGAATCTTCGTTGCCACCATACGTAAAAATAGTCGCTATTCGTAAATCATGTGCTCCTGCTTCTTTTTTCTGTTGAAAAAAATCATAATATTTTACGGCATTATCGATACTGCTTACCGTTAATAGTGCCGAATATTGTTTATTGAATGTTTTCTGATCGTGATACGCAATAATATAATCGACAATTTTCTCAATGCGATTGGGAGAATCCATTACTTCTTGTTTGTCAATGTCTTCTACTTCGATATCAATAAAAGTAGAAAGACGATGCATCTTGTCTCTACTTTTGTTTTTGTATTTCCCTATATATTCTATTCCAAAACGCAATACGTTTTGATCGTGAATCGCATCGGTAATTACATATTTATGCAGGCAGTTGCCAAATAAATCTTTGGTGGTGCGTTTTCCTTTTTCGTTTTTTGAAGCGTTTTCGGCAAAAATAGGCGTTCCTGTAAAACCAATCAACTGACTTTTCTCGAAAAACTTGGTAATGCGTTCGTGGGTTTCCCCAAATTGAGAACGGTGGCATTCATCAAAAATGAAAACAATCTTCTTATGTCGTAACGGTTCTATACTATTTTTGAATCGATCAGAAACGGCATTATTTAACTTTTGAATCGTAGTTAAAACCAGTTTCGTATTATCCGTAAGTTGTCGTACTAAGGATTGTGTATTATCGGTTACATCAACACTGTCTTTCTTGAAAGCGTTGAACTCGTTCATGGTTTGATAATCTAAATCTTTTCTGTCTACTACAAAAACTACTTTATGAACGTCGGGCAAATCCATTAAAATTTGACTGGCTTTGAACGAAGTCAAGGTTTTTCCGGAACCTGTGGTGTGCCAAATGTAAGCGTTGTCATCAGAATTATTGACTTGTTTGATAATCGCTTCGGTAGCATAATATTGGTACGGACGCAAAACCATCATTATTTTGTGGGTTTCGTTGATGACGATATAATGCGCCACCATTTTACCTAAATGATTGGGATTTAAGAAAGCGTTTGCAAAAGGAATTAGTTCTCTAATATTTTTATTCGTTTCATCTGCCCAAAAGAAGGTTTGCTTGACCGATTGCAATTCGTTATTGGCCAAATACTTGGTTTCTATACCATTACTAATCACAAAAAGTTGCACGTATTGAAACAAACTATGCGTACTCCAAAACGAATGTTTTTGATACCTATTAATTTGGTTAAAGGCTTCTTTTATTTCGATTCCAGAACGTTTGAGTTCTATTTGTACCAAAGGCAAACCGTTTACTAAAAGCGTCACATCGAAACGGTTTTTGTAACTTCCTTCCAGACTGATTTGGTTGGTGACTTGATACAAATTGGAATTCCAATCTTCGGTATTAAAAAAACGAACATAAAACGAAGTCCCATCTTCTTTAGTCAATTGAAAACGATCGCGCAGCGTTTTGGCTTTTTCAAAAACATTGCCTTTTGCCAGATGATTCAAAACAGCATCAAATTCCTTAGCAGTGAAACTGGTTTTATTAAACAGTTCCAGTTGCTTTTTGAGATTATCAACCAAGGCATCTCCATCTTGAATTTTTACAGCTGCGTAGCCTAAACCAATTAATTGCTGGATTAGGTTGTTTTCTAATTGTGCTTCCGATTGATGTGCCATAATTTTTATTTATAAAATTTGTCTGCTGCCCATTTTGCAGGATTCTGTTCTATATAATTTTGTATTCTTTCAAATTCAAATGAATTTCGAATAATATGATCGTGAAAACGGGGTTGCCAACCAAAATTGGTATTTCCATTTGTTCTACTGTAGGTGGTAACGGCCGATTTGAATCCGCGAATAATGGATGCCAAATTTTTTGATTGTGGTCCAAATTTATTTGTTTTATCGGTAGAGACGCGATGCATCGCGTCTCTACGACGCGATTCAATTCCCGATTCAATTCCCGATTCAATTCGCGATTCAATTCCCGATTCAATTCCAGATGTAATTTCCAGTTCAGAATTAAATTCATTTTTCCCAATAATCAATATTCCGTGAAAATGATTGGGCATTACCACAAAATTGCCTAATTCTAAATTCATATCGGGACGTAATGCAATTGTTTTCAGCCATTCTTGTTCTACCTTTTTTCCAATATCAGTCAATAACATTTCATTTTGTAGAGATGCATTACAATGCGTCTCTACAATGCATTGCGTTTGTACAATTTCGCCAAAAAAATGTTCCCTATTTTGGGTGCAGATGGTTACGAAATAGGCACCCATTGCACCATAATCCCAATTTTGCAATCGGGTGGATGGAATGCGGTATTTGTTTTGGTATTTGTTCATGATATTTTGTTGGTTTTGGTTTTGTTGGGTGCCACCGACACGTATTGTGCGACCAAACGCATTGCATTTTACACAAACAATTGTTGCAACAATCCTTTTTTCCAAACCTGCATTTTTTCTATTTGTCCGTGACAATGATTTATTTTTTCATCGATTGCCGATAAAAAATTGGCGATTTTGGTTTGTTCTAGTAATGAAGGAAATTTGTAGCTCAATTTTTTAATTATTTGAGATGACAAATTACCTTGACCACCTTGCAAATATGTTGAAACAATATTTTCTTTATTTAACAATAGAACATAATATAAATATTGAATACATTCTTTGTTTCTAATACAAAGAATCGCTTGATTGATGGCTCCATTCATTTTCGAATTTGCAACTTCTCCACTATTTGCACCATAAAGTGCATAAAGTAAATCACCTTTTTCAACAATTTTTGCAGAAGAACTTTTCAAAGCTTCTTCTGATATAAAATTGAAAACTTCAGAATCATATATATTTCCTGAACCAATAAACGGAATTATACCGTTGTAAAATTTTTGGTTTGTACTTGTTGGTGTGCCTCCTGAAAAGAATGTACAGAAATCCCCCAACTTTTTCTCTTCCCAATCCGGAAAATCATTACCATTATCATCCTTAAATCGTAGTTGTTGCGAGAAAATTTGTTGCATGACGCCTTTTTTGTATCGCTCTAAAAGGGTTTTCTTTTGTTTTAAGGCAGTTAATTTTTTATCGACTTCGGTTAGGAATGTAGCGATTTTGCTTTGTTCGGGAAGGGATGGGAAATTAATTTCTATTTCCGACAGAGCTGTCGAATTAATTGCAGGATAACTTGTACCAGTACACCTTAGCATTACTTCAGCCACAAACTTTTCAGTATGTAAAAATTGAAATAAAAATTGTCTGTTATTTTGAGTCCTAATTTGTGCATATCCTGTGGATGCAACATAATCACCATCCTCATTAAAAAATAAATTATTTTGCTGATATGGCCTTACCGTTTGGAAAAGAATGTCTTCTTTTGCCAAGATTCTTTGCGCTCTGCTAGGTGAAACATCTTTATTTATAATATTTTCTTTTACTAATAGACCATTTGTTACACTTTCCAAATCTATATAAACAAAAGACTCAGGAAGTGAATCATTCTTTGGATTTATAATAGAAAATTTATTTAACTTCTTCTCTTCCCATTCCCCTTCAAACCCAGGAAAACGCAATTGTGGTAGTAATTTTTCCATAGTTAGCAGGGTTTTGCGTTAAGGATAGCAGTGGAAATCCTTTTTGTGGGACTTTTTCGGCCCACAAAAAGATTGAAACGAATAGCCTGACCCGATAGGGAAACGCCCAAATTGTTATTTTGATTGTTATTCATCCTTAAAATGGGGTTTTGATGTTCAATTCGGCACAAAAAGAGGCTATCGATTGATCGTTTTCTTCAATTTGTAAATTCAGTGCTTTTATTTCATTGGCAATGGCGTTAATATCAATGCTGTCTTCGGCTTCGAAGGTATCTACATAGCGCGGGATGTTTAGGTTGTAATCGTTTTCGGCTATTGAAGAGACGCGATGCGATGTGGAGACGCGATGCATCGCGTCTGTACCCGATTTAATTGGGGTGATTGCCGAATATTTGTCTTCTTCGGTGCGGTTTTTATAGGTATTTATAATTTTGTCAATGTGCTCGTCTAGCAATACATTTTGGGTTTTTACTTTATCAAAATGCTGGCTGGCATCTATAAATAAAACATCATTTGTATGCGTTCTATTTTTCTTGAATACCATGATGCAAGTCGGAATTGAGGTTCCGTAAAAAATATTTGCGGGCAAACCAATTACGGCATCGAGATAATTTTTGTCTTCAATCAAGTATTTCCGAATGTGACCTTCGGCGCCACCGCGAAACAAAACGCCGTGCGGTAGCACAATTGCCATGGTTCCGTTATCATCGAGTTGGTGAATCATGTGTTGTACAAAAGCAAAATCGGCTTTGCTACTGGGCGCCAATTTTCCGAAAGCAGAAAATCGGTCATCGTCATGAACATTGGGTTAGCACTCCAGTTTGCCGAAAAGGGCGGATTGGCCACAATGGCTTCAAAACGCTGGTCGATATGTTGCGGACGCTCTAAAGTATCTTCGTTCTTGATGTCGAAACGTTTGTAATGTACGTCGTGCATAATCATGTTCATCCGACAAAGGTTGTAGGTCGTAGGATTCATTTCTTGTCCGTAAAAAGCGCTTACATCTTTCACTTCTTTGGCCACACGCAATAATAAAGAACCCGAACCGCAAGTAGGATCGTAAACACTTTTTAGTTTGTCTTTTCCCACCGTTACTAATTGTGCGAGAACACTACTGACTTGTTGTGGTGTATAAAATTCTCCTGCTTTTTTTCCGGCGCCACTAGCAAACTGCCCAATAAGATATTCGTAAGCATCGCCGAGGACATCGCTATCTGTATTTTCGAGATCAAAATCAATTTCGTCCAAATGCGTGAGCACTTTTACAATCAATTCGTTTTTATCACTTTCTGATTTCCCGAGTTTGTGAGAGGTTAAATCTAGGTCAGAAAATAAGTTTCCGAAATCTTCCTCGCTTTCTGATCCCATCGTACTTTGCTCGATGTGCGTGAGTACTTTGGCGAGATCACCCAAAATGAAATTATTTTTTCCGCCGGCGTTTCCTCTTTTTGCCAATTCAGAGAATAACTCTGATGGTTCTAAGAAAAAGCCCAGTTTGTCAATGGCCAATTGTTTTACTTCTTGCATCAACAATGCTTCGTCAGCATGCCCGATGATGTCACCAAAAGTCAATCCGTCGGGTTGCAGTATTTGGTTGGCGTACAGGTCCATTTTAGTACTTAAGTACTTGTAGAAAATGAAACCTAATATGTAATCTCTAAAATCGTCTGCATCCATTTTACCACGAAGGGTGTTAGCAATGTTCCAGAGTTGTTGTTCTAATTTTTGTTTTTGTTCGGCTGCCATTTATGGTATTTATTCAGTTTTATTTTAGAGTTCTAAGGTATCGTATTTTGAGTCTCCTTTTAGTCAGTTTATGAAATAAATAATTGTTTCACAATCAAAATAATATTGGAAATTCAATTTGCTAATATATTGAAAAAACAAGGTTAATACTTACGAAAAACCGCAAAGTAGTAACATTTTTAAAAGTTTATGGATCTGGAAGAATAAGTGGTGATCGTTGTTTGTAATTTGAATGGACTTTTGTGCAAAATTTGCATTTTTGATCGTGGTAGGAAATAGAAAAAACAGCAAAAAAAAACCGATACTTATAAAAGTATCGGTTTTTGTGAAGGCAGAAGGATTCGAACCTTCGACCGCCTGCTTAGAAGGCAGGTGCTCTATCCAGCTGAGCTATGCCTCCATTTATCTTTTAAAACTTAAATGGAAAAAGTTTAATTTGTCGGGGTGGCAGGATTCGAACCTGCGGCCTCCTGCTCCCAAAGCAGGCGCGATAACCGAGCTACGCTACACCCCGAAAAAACAAAATCATAACAGCGGAGAGACAGGGACTCGAACCCTGGCACCGATCACTCGATGACAGTTTAGCAAACTGCTCCATTACCACTCTGGCACCTCTCCAAGCTCAAAGAAACGTGTCTTGTTTTGCGGTTGCAAACTTATGACTTCTTTACGTTACTCACAAGTATTTCGAGGCTTTTTTTTAATATTTTTTGACATTTTCACAAAAGCACTTCACAATCAAACATATAGAATAAAAATAATTTTTACAAAATATAATGTGAGCCTCAAAAATATGAAATTGTATAAAAAAGATTAAATTTGCTACATAAACCAACATTATGAAAGTCATGAACAAAAGAGTTGTTATCGTTTCTGCCGTTAGAACACCTATCGGAAGTTTTATGGGGGGATTATCTACAGTTAATGCTCCTAAATTAGGTGCTGCAGCTATAAAAGGCGCATTAGACAAAATCAAACTAGATCCAAATTTAGTTGATGAAGTATTTATGGGTAACGTCGTTCAAGCTGGAACCGGACAGGCTCCCGCTCGTCAAGCCGCTATATATGCAGGATTAAATGAATCTGTGGCCTGCACCACAATAAATAAAGTTTGTGCTTCAGGAATGAAAGCAGTAATGCTAGGCGCTCAAGCCATTCAATGTGGCGATGCAGAAATTGTAGTTGCGGGAGGAATGGAAAACATGAGTTTGATTCCACATTATATGAACTTGCGATCAGGAACAAAGTTTGGTCCTGCAACTATGGTTGACGGAATGCAGAAAGATGGACTAACAGATGCTTACGACAACAGCGCAATGGGAGTTTGTGCTGACTTGTGCGCTACAGAATACAACTTTACCCGTGAAGATCAAGATAACTTCGCAATTCAATCGTATGAGCGTAGTGCAAAAGCTTGGGAAGCTGGAAAATTTGAAAATGAAATTATACCGGTTGCTGTTCCACAAAGAAAAGGAGACCCAATCATGGTTTTTAAAGACGAAGAGTTTACTAATGTAAAATTAGATAAAATCCCTTCTTTAAACCCAGTTTTTACTAAAGATGGTACCGTTACAGCAGCAAATGCATCTACAATAAATGATGGTGCAGCAGCTGTAATCTTAATGAGTGAAGAAAAAGCACTAGCTTTAGGTCTTAAACCATTAGCCTATATCAAAGGATATGCAGACGCAGCACAAGAGCCAAAATGGTTTACCACTAGTCCAGCTAAAGCTTTACCAAAGGCATTAGACAAAGCAGGTATTTCTATAGATGCTGTTGATTATTTTGAGTTTAATGAAGCCTTTGCAGTTGTTGGGTTAGCAAATGCTAAAATTCTAGGTTTATCCAATGACAAAGTAAACGTAAACGGTGGAGCTGTATCTTTAGGTCACCCGCTAGGTTGCTCTGGAGTTCGAATTATCGTTACTTTATTAAATGTTTTAGAACAAAACAATGCCAAAGTTGGTGCTGCAGCCATTTGTAATGGTGGTGGTGGTGCTTCAGCTATTGTAATTGAAAGAATCTAAATAAATATAACTGATGGGTTAGGATACAATTAGTTTCTAACCCATCATATTTAACTCCTAATTAAGCATAAATGTTTGGAATTTGTAATCTAGCAATGATCCCACTTCGGTTAGAACCTAGTGATAGAAGCGAAATTGTCTCTCAAGTTTTATTTGGAGAACATTTTGAAATTGTAGAACAACAGAACCAATGGACTCGTGTTAGACTACAATATGACGCTTACGAAGGCTGGATCGATTTTAAACAAATGCAATTGATTACGGAAGATAGTTATAAAAAACTTTCGGATGAAATAATCATATTGAATGGTGACTTGATCGAATACATCACTACTCCATCCAATTTATTAATTCCAATTCCTTTAGGTTCTTCTTTATCTTTTTTAAATTACGATCAGATTAACACCTCTAATTTTGATTTTGAAGGAGTGCGAACTAGCGGAATAAAAGACAAATCACTTTTAATAGATACTGCTTTTCTGTATTTAAACGCCCCTTATCTTTGGGGAGGAAAAACACCCTTTGGGATAGACTGTTCGGGCTTTACGCAAATGGTTTACAAATTAAATGGTTATAAATTATTGCGTGATGCATCACAACAATCTACACAAGGAGAACCATTAAGTTTTATTGAAGAAAGTGAAGCAGGAGATTTAGCTTTCTTTGATAATGAGGAGGGAAACATTATTCATGTAGGAATCATCATGGAAGACAACTACATCATCCATGCAAGCGGAAAAATCAGAATTGATCGTTTGGATCATTTAGGAATTTTTAATGCAGAGACTAACAAACACACTCACAAATTAAGAGTGATCAAAAAAATTATTTAATATTTAGTAATTAAATATTAAATAAAAAAAAACGGTTTGAAATATTTCAAACCGTTTTTTTTTATAACAATAAATAAAGATTACATTTTAGCTTTTAATGCTTTTGACTCAGCAGTCATTTCTAAAGCACTATACACATTCAATAATGTTTTTGCAACGTCTTTATTAGCTGGATCTAATTCGTATGCTTTTTTAAGAGAAGGAATCACACTTTTAAAAATGTTATCTCTTTTTGTTTTTAACTCATCATAGCGCTTCATATCTTTTGTAGAAGTACCTAACTTGTTCATTTCTTCAATAATAACGCTTTCACCTTCCAGTTTCAAAGCAGCAAGATTGATATAAGCATTGATGTAATCAGGTTTAATTTCGATAGCTTTTAAATAATATTTTTCGGCATCTACTTTATTCCCTGCATTTCCGCTAATAACACCTAAGTTAAATGTTAAATCTGCATCATTAGGATTTTTAGCCAATACCTCACCTATTAATTTTTTGTAAGTTTCAAAATCTTTTGTTTCTAAATACAAATTAGCTTCTGTCAAAACTAATGAAGTATCATCAGGATTGGCAAGTCTTGCTTCAGAAATTGCTTTTTTAGCTTCGGCAGTTTTACCATTTTCAACTAAAATTAAAGCCATGTTTTTATAGATCTCTCCTCTTTTAGAAGCAATAACTTCTGTTCTAGGCTTTTCGTGAGTCCCTAATTTTACCGCTAAATCTCTTTCTTTTTCATTATTAAAAAAATCTTCGGCATTTGTTAATTTGCTTATTGCATAAAAACCTTTTCCTTTACCCGAATAATTTAATTTTTTTAATGTTTGATACAAATCTAATGCCTTATCATATTCTTTTGCATTAACATAAGTAGAAGCAGCATAATATAAATTAATAGTATCTTTTTTGTCTAACAAATAAGCATCATATAATTTCTTTGCGCTTTCTGAATGTTT
Source organism: Flavobacterium pygoscelis (assembly GCF_023162025.1). Classification (NCBI taxonomy): domain Bacteria; kingdom Pseudomonadati; phylum Bacteroidota; class Flavobacteriia; order Flavobacteriales; family Flavobacteriaceae; genus Flavobacterium; species Flavobacterium pygoscelis. Next base: position 316,883 of record NZ_JALNUB010000002.1, read on the forward strand.
ATCTACTTTAGAATCTGCAATAGCAGCATTAATTAATCTAAACTTAATGTCTGTAATTGAAGATGCTGCTTGAGCAGAAAACTTTGCTTTACCAGATTCATTCTCTACTTCGATTAAATCATTGTATGCAGCAGCTGCAATACTTAAATTTTTATCTGTATCGATTTTTTTATTAGCTAATTCTAAAAAAGTATTCCCTTTTACAAAGAAATATTGTGCTTTTTCAGTATCAACTGCATTGGTGATTAAGTACTCAACATCTTTTAATATGGTAGCAGCTTCTTGAACTTCTCCTTTTTTCAATGCTTTTTCAGCCGCTTTTATTTGATCTTTTTGAGCAAAAGTAGCTACTGATATCAATAACGCTGATGCTAATACTACATATTTACTTTTCATAACATTCTTTTATTTAATAATTATTCTTAATTTAACTATGCTTCATCATCAGAATCCTCTTCTTCAGAATCGTCTTCCAATTCTTCTTCGTTTTCAGAATCATCGTCTTCTTCTTCAGAAACTTCTTCTTCAAGCACTTCCATTACTGGTTTTACTCTTTCGATAGCTTCTGTTTCAATTACATTTCCATCTTCATCAACTACAACTTCAGCCACATCATCTTTCATCACTTTTGTAACTGCCGCGATTGAATCTTTACCTTTCAAGTTAATCAACTTAACACCTTGAGTTGCACGACCCATCACACGTAAATCCTCAATTGCCATTCTAATGGTTAGACCCGATTTATTAATAATCATTAAATCATCAGCATCTATAACCGCATTAATAGAGATCAGCTTACCCGTTTTCTCGGTAATATTTAAGGTTTTAACCCCTTTACCTCCACGGTTTGTAATTCGGTAAACATCTTCTCCATCTTCAACTAATTTAGTACGTTTTCCGTATCCGTTCTCGGTTACCACTAAAATTTGAGAATCATTAATGTTTTCTTTATCTACAGTAACCATACCAATTACTTCATCAGTATCATCTTTTAATGTAATTCCACGAACTCCAGAAGCAGTTCTACCCATTGGGCGCGTTTTAGTTTCTTCAAAACGAACTAATTTACCTGATTTTACAGCTAGTATAATTTGGCTTTCACCATTGGTTAATTTAGCTTCAAGCAACTCATCTCCTTCTTTAATCGTTATAGCTGCAACACCATTAACTCTAGGTTTAGAATATTTCTCTAAAGAAGTTTTCTTAACCTGACCTTTTTTGGTCACCATAATAAGGTTATGACTATTGATATAATCTTTATCTTTTAAATCTTGTGTACAAATAAAAGCTTTTACTTTATCGTCACTTTCTATATTAACCAAGTTTTGAATCGCTCTTCCTTTAGCTGTTTTACTTCCCTCAGGAATTTCATACACACGCATCCAGAAACATTTTCCTTTCTGAGTAAAGAACATCATGTATTGATGATTGGTCGCTACAAACATATGCTCTAAGAAATCTTGATCTCTTGTACCAGCACTTTTTTGTCCTACTCCACCTCTATTTTGAGTTTTATATTCCGTTAGGTTAGTACGTTTGATATACCCTGCGTGAGAAATAGTAATTACTACATTTTCATCGGCAATTAAATCTTCGATACTTACATCTCCACCAGAATACTCAATTTTAGAACGGCGTTCGTCTCCGTATTTTTCACGAATTTCTTCCAACTCTTCTTTAATCAAAGCAGTTCTAAGATTAACATCTTCTAATAAAGCTTTTAAGTGCGCTATTAATTTCATTAACTCTTCATACTCTGCTCTTAACTTGTCTTGTTCCAGACCTGTTAATTGACGCAAACGCATTTCTACAATAGCACGCGCTTGAATATCTGATAATTTAAATCTTTCGATTAATTTTTCACGAGCTTCTTCGGTATTTTTCGAACCTCTGATCAAAGCGATTACTTCATCTATATTATCAGAAGCAATAATTAAACCTTCTAAAATATGCGCTCTTTCTTCGGCTTTACGCAATTCAAAACGCGTTCTTCTTACCACTACATCATGACGGTGTTCTACAAAATAGTGAATCATTTCTTTTAGATTCAACATTTGCGGACGTCCTTTTACCAATGCAATATTATTAACACTAAATGAAGACTGTAGCTGAGTGTATTTATAAAGCGTATTTAAAACTACGTTTGGCGTTGCATCGCGTTTTAAGATGTAAACGATACGCATACCATTTCTATCCGATTCATCACGAATATTGGCAATTCCGTCAATTTTTTTATCATTAACCAAATCAGCAGTACGTTTGATCATGTCTGCTTTATTAACTTGGTAAGGAATCTCGGTAACAATAATACATTCTCTACCATCTACTTCTTCAAAACCAACTTTAGCACGCATTACAACACGTCCTCTACCAGTTTTAAAAGCTTCACGAACACCTTCATAACCGTATATTACTCCTCCTGTAGGAAAATCAGGAGCTTTAATATGGTGCATCAATTCATCGATTTCGATATCATTGTTGTCCATAAATGCCAAAGTACCATTGATCACTTCTGTTAAGTTGTGTGGAGGCATATTGGTGGCCATACCTACAGCAATACCTGTTGCTCCATTAATTAATAACGTAGGGACACGCGTTGGCATTACTTTTGGCTCATATAAAGTATCATCAAAGTTCAATTGAAAGTCAACTGTTTCTTTTTCGATATCAGCCATAATTTCTTCCGAAATTTTACGCATTCTTGCTTCTGTATAACGCATTGCTGCTGGACTATCTCCATCTACAGAACCAAAGTTACCTTGACCATCTACTAATAAATAACGCAAACTCCACTCCTGAGCCATACGAACCATGGCATCATAAACTGAAGTGTCACCGTGTGGGTGATACTTACCTAAAACTTCACCGACAATTCTGGCGGATTTTTTATGGGCTTTATTTGAAAACACTCCTAAATCATACATTCCATAAAGAACTCTTCGATGTACTGGTTTCAAACCATCTCTAACATCTGGAAGTGCTCTTGATACGATTACTGACATCGAGTAATCGATGTAAGCTGATTTCATTTCATCTTCTATGTTAATAGGAATTAACTTTTCTCCTTCAGACATAAGTTGTTATATTAAAAAATTATATTAGTTTCAAAACGTGCCAATATACACCTTTTTGAAATTTTTTAGCTACTTTTAGACTACTTATTTCAATGATTTATTAACAACACCAACAATCATTTTAGTTAATAATTTAAGGGAAATTTAACGTTGAAATTATTATATTTTTTGTCTATTAGCTGACAAGAGCAGTTATGGGAATAGTTTTTGTTTTCCAAACACTAATTCACTAAATTTACGATAGCAAATATATATTATGGATGATAATTTTTCACCAAGAGTAAAAGACGTTATTACCTACAGCAAAGAGGAAGCACTACGATTAGGTCATGACTTTATAGGCACCGAACATTTAATGCTAGGTATTCTAAGAGACGGAAATGGAAAAGCAATTCAAATATTAAACAATCTACATGTTGACTTGGAACACCTGCGCAGAAAAGTAGAAATTCTGAGCCCTGCCAGTTTAACTTTAGAGATTAATATTGAGAAAAAGAACTTGCATCTAACCCGTCAAGCAGAGCGAGCATTAAAAACTACTTTCCTAGAAGCCAAAGTTTTTCAAAGCTCTTCTATTAGTACAGCACATTTATTATTGTGCATTTTAAGAAACGAAAACGATCCAACAACCAAGCTATTGAATAAACTAAAAATTGATTATGATATAGCTAAAGAACAGTATATAAATATGACTCCAAACGAAGAAGATTTTTTAGAAAATTTACCCCGAAACGAATCTTATAATGACGATTCAGGACAAGATGACAGTCTAAAAGAAGGCACTTTTAACAACCCAGCCAATAAATCAAACAAAAAATCCAAAACTCCAGTTTTAGATAATTTTGGGAGAGATTTAACAGAAATGGCTGAGGAAGGAAAGCTAGATCCTGTAGTAGGAAGAGAAAAAGAAATTGAACGTGTTTCTCAAATTTTGAGTCGTCGTAAAAAGAACAACCCGTTACTAATAGGAGAACCAGGAGTTGGAAAATCAGCTATTGCTGAAGGTTTAGCATTAAGGATCATCCAGAAAAAAGTATCTCGTACCTTGTTCAACAAACGCGTCGTTACATTAGATCTTGCTAGTCTTGTTGCCGGAACCAAGTACCGAGGACAGTTTGAAGAACGTATGAAAGCGGTAATGAATGAACTAGAAAAAAATGATGATATTATTCTTTTTATAGATGAAATTCATACGATTGTTGGTGCTGGTGGCGCAACAGGTTCTTTGGACGCCTCCAATATGTTTAAACCTGCATTAGCACGTGGAGAAATTCAGTGTATTGGTGCTACAACATTAGATGAATACCGTCAATATATTGAAAAAGACGGTGCATTAGAAAGACGTTTTCAAAAGATAATTGTAGAACCAACATCAGTTGAAGAAACAATTACAATTTTGAATAACATTAAAAACAAATACGAAGATCATCACAATGTTACTTATACGCAAGAAGCGATTGAGGCTTGTGTAAAATTGACAGATAGATATATGTCAGAGCGCTTCTTGCCAGACAAGGCGATTGATGCTTTGGACGAAGCAGGATCAAGAGTTCACATCACTAATATTGAAGTTCCAAAACAAATTTTAGATTTGGAACGTCAATTAGAAGACGTACGTGAATTGAAAAATGTGGTTGTCAAAAAACAAAAATATGAAGAAGCGGCTAAGCTTCGTGATGATGAAAAACGCATCGAAAAAGATTTAGCCGTTGCTCAGGAACAATGGGAAGAAGACGCTAAAAATAACCGAATTGAAGTAACGGAGGATAATGTTGCCGATGTAGTCTCAATGATGAGTGGTATTCCTGTGAATCGAATTGCACAAACAGAAAGTAATAAACTAGCAAAATTACCAGAACTTATTGAAGGAAAAGTTATTGGTCAAAAAGAAGCAGTAATGAAAATTGCTCGTTCTATTCAGCGTAATCGCGCTGGTTTAAAAGATCCTAACAAACCTATTGGTTCCTTTATTTTCTTGGGACAAACGGGTGTTGGTAAAACACAATTAGCAAAAGTATTAGCTAAAGAATTGTTCGACTCTGAAGATGCCTTGATTCGTATTGACATGAGTGAATACATGGAGAAATTTGCCATCTCTAGATTAGTTGGAGCGCCTCCGGGATATGTAGGTTATGAAGAAGGAGGGCAATTGACAGAGAAAGTTCGTAGAAAACCTTATTGTGTAGTATTATTAGATGAGATCGAAAAAGCACATCCAGATGTTTTTAATATGCTTTTACAAGTATTAGATGATGGTTATTTGACCGACAGTTTAGGTCGCAAAATTGATTTCAAAAACACTATAATTATCATGACTTCAAATGTTGGAGCCAGACAATTAAAAGATTTTGGACAAGGTGTTGGTTTTGGAACTGCTGCTAAAGTGGCTCAGGCTGATGATAATTCGAAAAGCATTATTGAAAATGCATTGAAGAAAACTTTTGCTCCAGAATTCTTAAATAGAATTGATGATGTAATTGTATTTAATGCTTTAGAAAAACATGATATTGATTTGATTATCGAAATCGAATTGAAAAAATTGTATGCTCGTGTGGCTGAATTAGGTTATCAATTGAATTTATCTGATAAAGCAAAAGCTTTTATCGCTGATAAAGGTTTTGATAGACAATTTGGTGCTAGACCGTTAAAAAGAGCGATTCAGAAATACGTTGAAGATGCACTTGCTGAAGAAATAATTACTTCAAAAATTGCCTCTGGAGACGAAATATTTATGGATATTGAAGAAGGAGCTCAAGAACTAACCGTGCAAGTTCACAAAGCAGGCGAAGCAACTAATCTTTAATTTTAGATACTAATAAATACTATAAACCCGTTACGTTTTAATAACCTAACGGGTTTATTCTTTATGTTAAATAGTCTTTATTTTAGAAAACAAATTTTTACATTTGATTTCAATATAACGAGACCTTTAAAAATACTTTATGTCAGATAACAAAGTCATTCTTGGGAGTGAAGAGTGGTGCTCTTTTCCAGAATTAGGAATTCCTACTATAAAAGCGCGAGTAGATTCAGGGGCAAAAACTTCTGCTTTACATGCAATAAACATTGCTCCTTTCATTAAAAACGAAAGCAATTGGGTAAAATTTGATATTAACCCGATTCAAAATAATTTAAAAACAGTTATTCACTGTGAAGCGCCACTTATCGATAAAAGAATAGTAAAAAGTAGTAGTGGTTTTAGAGAGCAGCGTTATGTAATTCAAACCAACCTTCAAATCGGTACTTCGACTTGGCCAATTGAAATGACCTTAACCAACCGAGATTCAATGGGATTTCGAATGCTTTTGGGACGTGAAGCCATGAGTGGTAGAGTATTAGTAGATCCTGAACAAAAGTACCTTTTGGGACAACCCACTTCTGACACTTTAAAAGAACTTTATAAGAATTCTGAAAAAGCAAGTTCTGGATTACGAATTGGTCTTTTGGCTAGTAATCCCGAATTATATAGCAACAAGCGCATTATGGAAGCGGGTGAAATGCGAGGTCACGAAATGCACTTCCTGAACATTAAGGAATGCTATATGAAACTGGATGCAAAAACACCAGAAATTCATTATCGTGGTGGAAAAATACTGAATCAATTTGATGCTATCATCCCTAGAATTCGTCCAAGTATTACCTTTTATGGCTGCGCGTTAACAAGACAATTTGAAGCACTAAAAGTATATTGCTTAAACTCTTCGCATGCGATTACACAATCCCGTGATAAACTCTATTCGTTACAATTATTACTGAATCATGGTGTTGAAATTCCAACTACTGGATTTGCAAATTCACCATTAGATACTGATGATTTAATAAAAATGGTAGGCGGACCGCCGTTAATTGTTAAATTACTTGAAGGAACTCAAGGAAAAGGAGTGGTTTTAGCAGAAACAAAAAAAGCAGCAGAAAGTGTTATCAATGCTTTTAAAAGCTTAAATGCCAATATATTAGTTCAGGAATTTATAAAAGAAGCTAACGGAAAAGATATTCGTTGTTTTGTAATAGATGGTAAAGTTGTTGCAGCAATACAGCGAGAAGCGATGCCAGGCGAATTTAGAGCCAACATCCATTTGGGCGGAACGGCTTCTATTATCAAAGTTACTCCAGAAGAAAAACGCATCGCCATAAAAGCAACAAAAGCAATGGATCTTAAAGTAGCGGGTGTAGATATCATTCGTTCTTCAAAAGGTCCATTATTACTGGAAGTAAATTCTTCGCCAGGTTTAGAAGGAATCGAAGGAGCTACCAATAAAGATATAGCTGGTGAAATGATAAAAGCAATCGAGAAAAATTTCAAAAATCGATAACATCAAATGGAATGAAATACAAAAGTGTATTTATCATTATTGCCATTTCACTTGTTTATGATGCCTTAGGCTTTTTATTTGAATATGCTCATTACGAAATTGGAGTAATTACAGGAAAAGAGCTCTTATTAGTCAGTTTGTCTTTGAAAGTTATAAGTGTTCTAATCTTAATAAAAGTGTATTTTAAATCAAAAAGTAATGAACCAATATCTTGATATAATAATTCGAAGTGCAGCTGTCTATTTCTTTATGGTAATCGCATTGCGTCTTTTTGGAAAGAAAGAATTATCACAATTAAATACTGCAGATGTCATTTTAATATTATTAATCAGCAACTCCGTTCAAAATGCGATGGTAGGCAATAACACCAGCTTATGGGGTGGATTGGCGGCAGCTTCTGTTCTTTTTACCATCAATTACATTTTAAAAAAATTAATGTTTAGGTATAGTAAGTTTAGTGATTTCATGCAGGAAAAACCAGAAATATTGATACATAATGGCAATCTAGATTTCAATATTTTAAGTAAACTCAACATCACTTCTGATGAGTTGAAAGAAGCAATGAGAGAACATGGAATCGAATATTTTAAAGATGTAAAACTAGCTATGCTTGAAATTGATGGTAACATTAGCATTATTTCTGGCACTCAAAACCTAAAACAAACCCATTTCAAGCGAAAACACAATCACAAAAATCTAAGTGGACTAAACTAATTATTAAATTATAGCTAATATTAGTAGAAATTTATTTGTAATCTAAAAAAATATTATGACTAAAATTACAGCACATATTGGTGCAGCAAATTACAGAACAGAAATTAGATCAGCAACAAATACTATTATTTCAGATGAACCAGAAAGTGCCGGAGGAATTGATTTGGGCTTTTCACCTTATGAATTGCTTGCATCTTCTCTAGCAGCTTGCACCTGCATTACATTACGTATGTATGCAAATCGAAAAGGTTGGGAATTAAAGGATGTAAAAGTAGAAGTTTATTTTGAAGAAGAAACACAAGAAAATACAACTAAAATAACACGAACCATTGAATTATTTGGAAATTTAGGTCAGGATCAAAAAGACAGATTGCTAAATATTGCAAACAAATGTCCTATTCACAAAATACTAAGCAATACTATTGAAGTCAAATCAGAACTCAAATAGTAAATTCAATAATCAAATTAAGATAAATAATTATTTTCATAAAAAAAACCATTCATTGTGAATGGTTTTTTTTATGAAAATAAGTTTATACTAGAAAAATATATTTAAAATATAATAGATTACTGCTGCCAAAATTGCTGAAATAGGAATTGTTAATACCCAAGCCCAAATCAAACTTACTGTCATCCCCCATCTTACAGCAGAAACTCTTTTTGTAAGTCCTACTCCAATAATAGATCCAGTAATGGTATGCGTTGTACTCACAGGAACTTTAAAATGCTCTGTAAAATATAAAGTCAATGCACCTGCCGTTTCTGCAGCTACACCTTCAAAAGAAGTTACTTTTGTTATTTTAGAGCCCATTGTTTTAACAATTTTCCAACCTCCGCTCAAAGTTCCTGCTGCAATGGCAGAGTAACAGGCTAGAGGAATCCATTCAGGCATTTTAAAATCGCCATCTGCGTTAGGAAGAACAACATCCAACCAATGCGGAAGACTTTCTTGCGTAATTCCACTAGTGTGAATATAAACAGTAACGGCAGCAGCAATAATTCCCATTACTTTTTGAGAATCATTTCCACCATGACCTAAACTAAAAGCCGCAGAAGATATTAACTGCATCTTTTTTAACCAATAATTCGATTGATGTAGATTTAAACTACTGAATATCATACAAAAACCACTAATAGATAGGACAATAAAGGCTACTAAAAACCATTTAATGTTGTGAGATTCTAAAGCTACACTCCAAAAATGGGAATCGAAGCGTGGTTTTTTAATTTGATCATAATAAACCATTTGACTCTCTACAAACCAAATTGTCAATATCATCAAAAAAGCGGTAAATATTTTAGGATAAATACTCTTTTTAGAAGCGTTAAGAAGCCAAATAGAGATCAAATATGACATCAATGCACCCAAAACAGGAGCCAAAACAATAAAGGCAATAATAATTAAAACTCCCGAAGGAAAACCACCATCTTTTCCGGCTGTGTACCAGTTTACGGTATCATACCAATAAGAGGTATAGCTTTTTGCACCATCTACAATTGTATATTCAAAAAAACCATGAACTGCAATAGCATGTGCAATAGCAGCGCCTGCAAAACCACCGATCAATGTATGAGAAGAACTTGATGGAATTCCTTGCCACCAAGTAAATAAATTCCAAATAATAGCTGCAATAACTCCTGCAAGGATTACAACTAAGTCTATTTCTAAGGTATTGGCAGTTTTCGCAACGGTATCCGCTACACCAAAACCAAAAACCCAATAGGCTAAAAAGTTAAAAAAAGCGGCCCAAACTACCGCCTGGAAAGGAGTTAGTACTTTTGTGGCAACAACAGTAGCAATTGCATTAGCCGCATCATGAAAACCATTGATATAATCAAAGATTAAAGCCAGTACTATGATAACTATAAGTAGAGTAAATTCCATAATTTTAATTTCAGAATAAAACGATTTAAATTAAGAATGTTTTACAGAAATTGATTCTAGGACACTTGCTACGCTTTTGCATTTATCAGCAGCATTTTCTAAAACTGATAATACCTCTTTGTATTTAATAATATTTTTGGCATCTGTCTCATTTTCGAATAAATCAAGAACTGCTTTATCATAAACATTATCTGATTTATTTTCTAGCTTATTGATTCTAACGATAGCATCAGTGATGTTTTTCATTTTTTTCAAATCTCTCAATTCTCTAACAGCAACATCAATGTTCTGACAAGCTTCTAGATTTATTTCTGTTAGTTTCCTGATCGATTTTGTGATTTTGTCTACTTGGTACAAACGCATTCTACTCGCAGCTCCATGTAAATAATCGGCAACATTATCGATTGAAGTGATCAAGGCATGAATATCTTCTCTATCAAATGGGGTAATAAAATTTCTACTTAACTCTAAATTCGTCTGACGTGTTATGTCCTCTCCTTTTTGTTCTAAAGTATCAATTTTCTGAAAAAGAACTTCACGTTCCTTCAATGGAAGATTAACAGCTTCGTGCAAATTTGTAGCAATTTCAATCAAATTACTTGAAGCCTCTTCAAAAAGAGGAAAGAATTTTTTGTCTTTAGGAACCAAAAACTGGAAAAAATTATTTATGTTCATTTACTTTAAATTTAGTGCGACAAAATTACAGCATTCTTGTCTTTTAATGTTAAGCTAATATTAACAAATCGGTTTCTATTTGAAAAGTATTTAAAAAAGCTACCGTGTTTTCTATATCATAGTGTAAAATTCTGTCATCTTTAATTAACGGAACTTCTTGTCGGTAGGCTGTCAAAAACATTTCAATAAAATCACTCGATTGCAAAGGTCTTCTGTACTCAATAGCTTGAGAAGCGTTCATTAGCTCAATGGCTAAAATTCGCTCCAGATTATCCAACACTCGCAATGCTTTTGTAGCTGCATTAGCTCCCATACTTACGTGATCTTCTTGTCCGTTACTTGACACAATACTATCCACACTTGCTGGAGTTGCTAATTGCTTATTTTGACTAGCAATACTCGCTGCTGTATATTGCGGAATCATTAATCCTGAATTTAATCCTGGATTATCTACTAAAAAAGCAGGTAGATTTCTAGTGCCCGATATTAATTGATAGGTTCTACGCTCTGAAATGCTTCCTAATTCAGCCAAAGCAATTGCCATAAAATCTAAAGCTAAAGCCAAAGGTTGTCCGTGGAAATTTCCGCCAGAAATGATTTGGTCACTTTCAATAAAAATATTAGGATTATCCGTCACCGAATTAATTTCTGTTTTAAACACTTTCTTCACATACTCAATCGCATCTTTAGAAGCACCGTGAACTTGCGGCATACATCTAAAAGAATAAGGATCCTGTACGTGTGCTTTAGCTTGCTCGATTATCTCACTTCCTTCTAGAAACCCTTTGATACGGTTTGCCGTTACAATTTGTCCTTTATGAGGTCTAATAAAATGAATTAACTCATGAAAAGGTTCGATTCTTCCGTCGAAACCTTCTAACGAAATGGTTCCTATTAAATCTGCTAAATAAGACAACTTACTTACTTTTATCAAAATATGAGCTCCGTAAGCACTCATAAATTGAGTACCGTTTAATAATGCTAATCCTTCTTTGGACTGCAAAATGATTGGTTCCCAATTAAAAATTTTCATTATTTCACTAGAATGCACTTTTTTCCCTTCATAATACACATCACCTTCACCCAACAATGGTAAAGATAAATGGGCTAAAGGAGCCAAATCTCCCGATGCACCTAGAGAACCTTGAGTATAAATAACGGGTAAAATATCATTGTTATAAAAAGCAATTAACCGTTCTACTGTTTGCAACTGAACTCCGGAGTGACCATAACTCAAAGACTGAATTTTAAGTAACAACATCAATTTTACAATACTACATGGCACTTCTTCCCCTGTTCCACATGCGTGAGATTTTACAAGATTCTCCTGAAGTTTAGAAAGATTTTCGTTTGATATTTTTACATTGCAAAGTGATCCAAAACCTGTATTGATACCGTAAATAGCACCAGACTCTGCGGCCATTTTTTTGTCTAAATAATCTCTACACTTCTGAATATTTATTTTTGCTTCTTCTGATAAAGCTAATGCTTTGTGATGCGTAATAATTTCAGCTAATGATTCAAGGCTAAGTAATTCAGTACTAATGTAGTGCGTATTATCCATTTTGATAGTGTTTAAAAAGTAAAATTGAGTAAATCTTTATTATTACACAACATATATTGATAATAATTTAAAAAGAGTCCTTAAACAAAACCAAAAAATAAATTCTTTACAAAGTCATTACCTAAGTTAGCCCGCTTTGTAAGAATAACTTATACTGGTATTACTATTTGAAAGACAATTCAAGCTATTCATTTTTAACGAAGTAATAATATTAAAATAAAACATTAAAGCGTATTTCTGTATTTTACAATTACCTACTTAAAAAAGAGTGTTTTTATATTGTATAAAAAGTTTATTAGCAAATTTGGAATTTTTGACGGTAAAGAATAATAATGAATTAAGAAATAAAAAACTCGGCAAAATGATTATTAAACAATTTATTCTTCTTACAACTTTAAATTTTGAGCTATTCGCAAAAATGAAACAAAAGTTTTCTAACTCTCTAAAAAAGGTTAGTTTTGTAGTAATAAAATGATAAACAACAGCATAACATATCAATATTCGACGACAACTCCTATTTGGGTTGCAACTGCTGTTACGTTTACTACAACAACTACAATTACCCCTTTGGGGTAAATTTTCTACATATAATCCTATTGTATATTCTCTTTTTTTTTAGAGAAAAAATTTATTGGGCTTATAATAAATAATTCCTTCTCGCATAAACAATGCAAAATCAAGTTGTCACTTTAAAAAAAGGGCAAATCTATTTTATAAAAATAATACAAATACAACTTCGCATGAGAGTTTTAAAATTTGGAGGATCCTCCGTAGCCAATGCAAAAAACATAAAACTTGTTTTAGATATTATCACTAAAAAAGCAGCAACAGAAAAATTAATCGTTGTCGTTTCCGCCTTTAGCAAAATTACAGATTTACTCCTGTTAGCTTCTAAGAAAGCAGCAGCTGGTGACGAGAGTTTTAAAGAAATTCTTGCAGATATAGAGAGACAACATTTGGATGCTTTAAAAGAATTGATTCCGATAAGTGAACAAAGTAGTCTTTTAAGCCATGTCAAAAGAATTATCAACCATTTAGAAACTTTATTAGATGGCTGTTATCTCTTAGGAGAATTATCGTTGCGAACTTCAGATACCATTTTGAGTTTTGGAGAATTACTATCGTCTTATATTATTGCGGAAGCTTTAAAACAAAATCTAAAAAATAGCGGTTATAAAGACAGTCGCGAAATAATAAAAACAAACAATCATTTTGGTAAAGCAATTGTTAATTTTGAAATCACTAATCGATTAATAACTGATTATTTTGCATCTAATGAAAATCAAGTAGTTGTAATGCCTGGGTTTATCGCAGCTTCTTTAGACGGAATCAACACTACTTTGGGTCGTGGCGGATCCGATTATACTGCGGCAATTATTGCTGGCGCATTGAATGCAACTGAACTAGAAATATGGACAGATGTGAATGGGATGTTTACCGCAAATCCGAAAGTAGTAAAACAAGCACAACCCATTGCCTTTATATCGTATCAAGAAGCAATGGAGCTGTCGCATTTTGGTGCCAAAGTTTTATATCCCCCAACAATACAACCTGTTTTAAGAAAGAACATTCCAATTCTAATTAAAAACACTTTCGAACCGCAAGCCGAAGGAACCTACATTTCCAATCAAGAAATGTCACATACCAATCCTGTGAAAGGAATCAGCCATATTGACAATATTACTTTGATCACTCTAGAAGGTTCTGGAATGATTGGCGTAACTGGTTCCTCTAAAAGACTTTTTGAAGTATTATCACATCAAGAAATTAATGTGATTTTTATTACTCAAGCCTCCTCCGAGCACTCTATTTGCATCGGAATTCTAAATTCAGATGCCGATAGTGCAGAAGAATCGATCAATAAAGCTTTTGAAGTTGAAATTTCACAAAATAAAATAGCCCTTTGTATTGTAGAGAAAAATTTATGCATCATTGCCCTAGTAGGTGAGAATATGAAAAATCATCAAGGTTTAAGCGGTAGTATGTTTAGTACTTTGGGGAAAAATAATGTAAATATTCGCGCTATTGCTCAAGGTGCTTCCGAACGAAATATTTCGGCTGTTATTAGCGAAAGAGATGTGAAAAAAGCATTAAATAGTCTTCATGAAACCTTTTTTGAAAAGAACATCAAACAACTGAACTTATTTGTAATGGGAGTTGGAAATGTTGGTGAAAAATTCATCGAACAAATTCACCAGCAAAAGAAATTCTTAAAAGAAAATCTTAAAATTAATGTACGCGTTATAGCATTATCTAACTCTAAAAAAATGTATTTTGATGAAGATGGCATTTCATTGAAAGAATGGCGATTTTTGCTAGAGACAGGAGAAACTGCTGATAAAGAAAAGTTTATTACTACAGTAAAAGAACTCAATTTGCGCAATAGCATTTTTGTTGATATTACTGCAAATGAAAGTATTTCTCAAACATACGAACACTTTTTAAAACGCAACATTGCCGTTGTCACTTGTAATAAAATTGCTTGTGCATCTGAATTTGACAATTACAAAAAATTAAAAAAATTATCTCAAAAATTCAATGCCCCATTTTTGTTTGAAACCAATGTTGGAGCTGGTTTACCTATTATTGATACACTAAAAAATTTGATTGCTTCTGGTGATAAAGTACATAAAATCCAAGCTGTTTTGTCTGGAAGTTTAAACTTTGTTTTTAATAATTTTGATACACAAAATAGTTTTCATGATGTCGTAAAAGAAGCAGGTGTTCAGGGATTTACGGAGCCAGATCCTAAAATCGATTTGAGCGGAATTGATGTCGCGAGAAAAATTTTGATATTAATACGAGAAAGCGGCTATCAAATGGAAATGAATCAGATTACTAATGAATCTTTTATGCCCGCTGAATGTTTAGATACCACTTCAAACGAAACTTTTTTTGAATCATTAAAAAAACACGCCTCCCATTTTGAAGCCATTTATCAAGAAGCTGTAAGCAAAGACTCAAGACTTAAATATGTAGCACAATTTGAAGACGGCAAAGCAAATGTTGGCTTGCGTTTTATTCCTAAAGACCATCCGTTTTATAATTTAGAAGGAAAAGACAACATTGTTTTATTCTTTACAGATCGTTACGTTGAGCAACCCTTATTAATAAAAGGTGCTGGTGCTGGAGCCGCAGTTACCGCATCTGGAATTTTTGCAGATGTGATCAGAATTGGAAATAACTAATTAGTCGAAAGTGAAAAGTCTTTCTGTCGAAAGTGAAAAACTTAATGACAAAAAGGCTACAACTTTAGGCTATAAGACTTTAAAAACTTTATGAATACTATTAAAATATTTTGTCCTGCAACTATTGCGAATTTATCTTGTGGATTTGATGTCCTTGGATTATGCCTAGAAACGGCTGGCGACGAAATGATTATTCGAAAATCTGATGTAAAAGGAGTTCGTATTATCAAAATTGTTGGTGCCGATTTACCATTGGAAACTGAAAAAAATGTGGCAGGTGTAGCGGCTTTAGCAATGCTCGAAAATGTAACAAACGAGTTTGGATTTGAAATTGAAATTTACAAAAACATAAAGGCAGGAAGCGGAATCGGAAGCAGTGCGGCAAGTTCTGCAGGAGCTGTTTTTGGAATTAATGAATTATTGGGTCGTCCATTTACCAGAAAAGAATTGGTTTTATTTGCCATGCAAGGTGAAAAACTTGCTAGCGGAAACGCACATGCTGATAATGTTGCTCCTGCCCTTTTGGGCGGATTTACTTTGGTTCGGAGTTACGATCCATTGGATATTATCAAAATTAAAAGTCCATCAGAATTATACGCGACGATTATTCATCCTCAAATTGAGTTGAAAACTTCGGATGCGCGTTCCGTATTAAAACAAAATGTATCGCTAAAAAGTGCCATTGTACAATGGGGAAACCTTGGCGGATTCATCGCAGGATTATACACTCAGGATTACGATTTAATCGGACGCTCACTTCATGATGAGATTGTAGAACCGTTGCGAAGTGTTTTGATTCCAGGTTTTGATTTAATCAAGCAAACTGCTTTAGAAAACGGTGCTTTAGGTTCTGGGATATCGGGTTCTGGACCTTCTATTTTTGCTTTAAGCAAAGGTGTAGCTACTGCTGAAATAATTGCAAAAGCCATGAGTGAAGTTTATAACAATATGAATTTGCCTTATGAAATTCACATTTCTAGAGTAAATGATGAGGGAATGAAAGTTATTATTTAAGATTTTTGATTAACGATTTTTGATTTCAGATGTAACTGCTTTGCAAAGAATCACAAGTCGTCAATCTCTTTTCTAAAATACATTTTAAGAATAAATAATATAAGAATATTGATTAATAATTTATGATTTCAGATGTAACGACGTCACGAAAAAATCATAAATCAAAAATCATTAATGCGCAATCAAAAATCATAATGAAATACTACAGTTTAAACCATAATGCACCAAATGTTTCTTTTCAAGAAGCCGTAATACAGGGAATAGCACCCGATAAAGGATTGTATTTTCCTGAAACAATAACGCCATTAAATGCTGATTTTTTTGATACTATCGAAAATCTGAGCAATGAAGAAATTGCTTATCAAGCCATTAAACAATTTATAGGCAATGAAATTCCAGAAATTATCTTAAAAGAAATTATCGCAGAAACATTATGTTTTGACTTTCCAGTGATTGAAGTAGAAAAAGATATTTATTCACTGGAATTGTTTCATGGTCCAACTATGGCTTTTAAGGATGTTGGCGCACGATTTATGTCCCGTTGTTTAGGTCATTTTAATAAAGAAAAAAAGAACAGCAAAAACACCGTTCTTGTTGCCACGTCTGGCGATACTGGTGGCGCTGTAGCCAGTGGTTTTCTTGGCGTTAAAGGCGTTGAAGTCATCATTTTATATCCTTCCGGAAAAGTGAGTGATATTCAAGAAAGGCAATTAACCACTTTAGGTCAAAACATCACTGCTCTTGAGGTTGATGGCGTTTTTGATGATTGTCAAGATATGGTTAAAAAGGCTTTTTTAGATATAGATTTAAAAAACAAGAACTTAACCTCGGCAAACTCTATTAATATTGCGCGTTGGCTACCACAAATGTTCTATTTTTTCTTTGCATATAAAGCCTTAAAAAAACAGAATAAACCATTAATTTTCTCCTGTCCGAGTGGCAATTTTGGAAACATTTGTGCTGGTATTATTTCTAAAAAAATGGGATTACCAATCGAACATTTTGTAGCTTCTACGAATGTAAATGATACAGTTCCTAGATTTTTAGAAAATGGAATGTATGATCCAAAACCCTCCAAAGCTACGATCTCGAATGCAATGGATGTTGGAAATCCAAGTAATTTTATCCGAATTCAGGAAATGTATCAAAATGATTTAGCACAATTCAAAAAAGATTTTTCTTCATTTACATTTTCCGATGAAGAAACACTGGAAGCAATGAAAACTATTTATAACACCAACGGTTATATTGCAGAACCTCACGGAGCAGTTGGCTATTTAGGGTTAAAAAAGGAATTGCAAAACCATAAAAATGATATTGGTATTTTTTTAGAAACGGCTCATCCTATTAAATTTTTAGATACTGTAGAACCAGCTTTGAATGTAAAACTACCAATTCCGACACAAATAGAAAGCGTTTTAAATAAAGAAAAAGTAAGTGTAAAAATTAAGACTTATGAAGATTTGAAAACGTTTTTAATTCAATAAATAAAGTCACGCTTTAAAACTTTTTACTTGATTCAAAATTATAATCCTTACCACAAATTTACCGATGCGTAAAAGATGGAGTAAGGATTTTTTTTTGGTATATGTTCAATAATTTATTCTAACATCTTTTTTATTAGCTCTCTTCACTATTCTAGTTAATGAGAAAAAGTAGGTTATTTAGCCTCGATAGTAGCGGTATCCTTTATGCTTGGCGTTCAAGCATAAAGATATAGCGAATAGCGAGAAGAATAGTGTTAATGAAATCTAAATATCTGCTCCTAATTCAAAATGAGAATTTAGAACTTTTAAATGTTTATTTTTACTAAAAACAAAACTGCTAAAACTTTAAAAATTAAAATATTACATCCTAAAAAAGTAAGCTTATTGGTAAAAAAAATATTTTAAAATCACCCATTGATTTACACATAAATTTTAACTACTTTTGCACAATAATAAGTTGTTTGTGTTCCCCTCTTTTAAGAATAGAAAAAACAACTTATATTCACAAAAAAACAAAACGTAAGTAGTACTAATCTTTTGACTTTTATCAAAATTCGAACAGACTTGTAATGCTTCAAAAAACTACCTGATAAAGTAGCTTCCTATATCAACATAATTTATTTAAAAAGAAGGAGAAAAAAGTTTATGACGAATCATAGCATGAATGCTGTTAGTTTTGAAATTGAATTATTGGACAAACATAAAGAGTATATCAATCAGTATAAATCGAATGATTTTTATTGGGGAGTTGGTATCGAAAATGAATGTTATTTAGAGTTTGAAAAACACCGAACGGTGGATAAAGATTTTTTGCTAACCAAGGGTCTGCATGAAAAGTACAGCGTTAATCATTTTAAGAATTACAAAGAAAATGTATTCGAAAATTCTTTGCTAAAAATCTTAACAGAAAAGGAATACCATATTCCTATATTGATGAATTCGCATTCGTTTACAAAAACAGATGTAAACAACGAACACGAAACTTTAGATTTTATAGATAAGGAGCCTAATCCTGAGTATTCTGGAGTAAGTATATTTGATAAATTACAAAAAAACAACAGCTATTTTGTTGATGAACTTCAGAAAAAATTCATTTTTGATGGGGATACAATTGAATTTGTAACGCAAGATTTTTACAAAAAAGATGTTGATAGCGTTATTGCTGAGTTAGCAAATATCAAACAAGAATTTACAACGCACTTGCAAA
Source organism: Flavobacterium pygoscelis (assembly GCF_023162025.1). NCBI lineage: Bacteria > Pseudomonadati > Bacteroidota > Flavobacteriia > Flavobacteriales > Flavobacteriaceae > Flavobacterium > Flavobacterium pygoscelis. The sequence continues at coordinate 336,004 of NZ_JALNUB010000002.1, forward strand.
ACGGAATGGAGCAAGAAAATATTTTTTCGGAGTTTGGAAAAATAAAAATTTGCTCTGTCAATCATCCTTTTGCCATATTTGTGTCGAATAATGAGAATTATTCTGTTTTTAATAACATGACGTATCATTTTAATTTAACAATTCCGACAGAATTAAACGTGGAAGGTGAAATTAAAGATAAAATTGATTTCATAAAAAAACACCAGCGTACGATTCGATTGTTTCAGTGGTTGAGCCCTTTGTTTATGATTAAATTTGGATCTTCCGATTATTTATCACATAACGATATTGATGTAAACTTAACAAAGGCTTCGCAACGATGTGCTATGTCAAGATACATTGGCGTGGGAACTTACGATACTGATGTAATGAAAACGGGTAAGATTGTGCAAATGGATTTTACAGCACATCCGATGCATGATAATCCGAAGTGGTGGGTAAATCGCTACTCCGAAATATCAGATTACGAACAAATTGATAAAATAGGATTGGACATCAATTTTCACAAACATAAAAATCACGGTATTGAATTTAGAATGTTTGATTATTTTGAAGAAAAGCACCTAAAAGAAGTATTGCAATTTCTTGTTTTTATCATGGATCATTCTTTATTACACGAAATTGAAAATCCAATATGCAATTTAGAATGGAATAACTTTACTTTTGAATCGATTGTTCATGGAAAAGAAACCGTTGTTCCAGCTGATTATATTGCTATTTTAGAAGAAATGTTAGTAATCAATATTCCATCAACGGACCCAATAGAAATCTACAATCAGATATATGCTAGCTTTCATGCAAAATATTATAAAAATGGTTTTTGCAGTTCGTTACTAATTAAGAAAGACGCTATTTTGTCGTAATATTTAGGTAAGATAATTTCATAAAAAAAGACTTTTTGAAGGTTTAATCCTTTAAAAAGTCTTTTTTTTTATTTTAAATATTTAATTAATCGTGGTAATAAAAAATCGCAGAGGAATAGCCTTTTTCGGGATCTGGATTTGCCCACCAATCTTTTCTCACTTCAGCAAAATAATTATAATTGTCATAACCTGCTTGCGATTGCAAAGGATAAATCACTTTACCATCTACTCTGTACGCTTTCTCGGTTTCAGTTTCGGGAACGACTACTACAATATGACCGGATTTATTTAGGATAAATCGTTTTGCAGAGATAATTCCTACTCCACCATTTTCATTGACTCTTTTTTGAAGTTCATCAACATTGTCGATTTTTTGCCAACCAAAATTATTGGATGCTTCTTCAAACCAATCATAAAGATAATTGGAGTAAAAAGGTCTTACGGTATCATTAAAAATTAAGGGTACTTCGTTTCCTTTTTCTAACTCCTCTATTGCCTTATCAGTCCATCGCAACCTTGGAATGTATACTTTAGTAAAAAAACAATAATCAAAAGTGTACACATTGCAATACGTATCGGCTTCATCCTTCTGGTATCTGAAACTTTTTGAGACGTTTAATTTGTCAATAATTTTTTTTATAGAAGCTTTTTTAGTCTCTACATTTGTTAGGTCTCTAAAAGGAATATCAGTATTGCCTATTGGTTTATAGGTTTCTTCTTTAGAATCTAGACTGGATTTTGAACTTGGTTCAAAATTAGGAATTTCTATATCTGAATTTTTAATAATTGTTTCATCAATAAGTTCTAAATCTTTTGAACACACAAAACCCTCTTTATCAGTATTTAAAAGTTTTACTTTCCACCAATCAGATTCGGTGTCATCAAGTAATTTAACGGTATGCCTAAAAGGAATATCCGCTAAAATCGTAGAATTATCCATCGTCGGCGGAAAATCTCTAAGATTTAATGACGAAGTTGCTACTCTATATTTCATAGTAATCTAATTTAAAACCTAAATTATTTGATGCCAAAATACTAAAAAGCGCTAAGATTACGGCAAAACTAACTAGTTATTTTATAAAAAAAACAAAATTCATATTAGATCTTACTCATTTTTAAATTGTTAATTTAAATTTCACGTTTTCGTTATCAATCTTAAAGTCAAAATATTTGAAATATCAGCCAGATACAAAACAATGCAAAGGAAATAACAACATTCTTTTTTATCTTTGAAAACGTAAAACCAAAATCCAATTATTTCGCATGATCACAATTGCAACACTTGAAGACGTTTCTGCATTAAACACATTAATAAACGCAGCTTATCGCGGAGAATCATCTAAAAAAGGGTGGACTACAGAAGCAAATATATTAGAAGGACTTAGAACTACGGAACAAGAGTTACAAGAAAACATTATAAATCCTGCTAATACTATTTTAAAATTTACGGAAAACAATGTTATTATTGGTTGTGTATTGCTGGTTGTAAAAGAGCAGCAATTGTATTTAGGAATGTTGACCGTTTCTCCAGAATTACAAAATAGTGGGGTTGGGAAAAAGTTATTAAAACAGGCAGAAATTCATGCTCACGAAAAAGGTCTGCCAAAAATTGTGATGACTGTTATTTCGGTTCGAGAAGAACTTATTGCTTGGTACAAACGCAATGGTTATTTAGATACTGGAGCCAGAGAACCTTTTCCTGCAAGTGAATTTCATATTCCGATTTCAGATACACCTTTAGAGTTTATTGTATTAGAAAAGAAAGTTTTGTAAAACATATTAGCCGTATATGAATATTAAAGTTTTGAATTAAATATTATTATTTGGTAGTTACCAGAAACGTTAAAAAAACGAACGTAGAATGAAAAAACAATTGATATTTTTCGTTATAATTTACGGAATGCTTACCAGTTGTAAGCAGGAATCTAATGAAGTTAAAACAAAATTAAAAAATGAAGAATTATTAAATACCAAAACAGAAAGTATGGTAATAACTAAAATAGATTCCTCCGAACTTCCAAAATCATTAAAATACTCTGGTTTTATTAAAAATGCTGTTCGATGGAATGATAATCAAGGAGAAAACATATTAATAACAACTGAAACAGGTATTTATACAAACGAAAAATTTGAACATGAAAATGATGGTTCTGATGCAGAACTTTATGCTTACCACTTCATTGTAAAAGATAATGAGTTATTTCAAACTTGGCAAGTTTATGATTATATTAAAGACTGTTCAGTTGATATTGAAGCTACATTTGTTAAAAATACTCTTCAAGTAACGGATTTAGATAAAAACGGAATTGCAGAAATATGGCTAATGTATAAAAAAGTTTGTCATGGAGATGTTAGTCCATCAGAGATGAAAGTTATTATGTACGAAGGAAATAAAAAATTTGCAATGCGCGGAGAAAATAAAGTATTTGCAGGAATAGATAATAATGGAAAAAAACAATTTTATGGTGGAGAATATAAATTTGACAAAGAATTTAAAAATGGTTCAAGAGTTTTTAAAAACTATGCGTTGAATTTATGGAACAAAAATATTATGTAAAGTTTAGATAAATAAAAAGCACTAGCTCCAAACAGTCTCTATACCTTATTGGGGTTTTGGACTTAATTTAAAGATAATTTTGTATCATGAAAATTGGTTTTTAGTGGGGAAATATCGCTTCTTTAATCCCCAACCACTCCAAGCGTAAAGACGATATGTCACTAATCTATAAATCACATTTTATTGCCATCGTCATTAAATTATTACTTAAACGGAATAATTGCATTATTCAACTTTTTATGCATAGAGATCTCGCGTAAGGGATTGCGGCAGTATCCTTTATTTTTTTTAGGAAAAAATAAAGATAAAGCCAAAGGCCCGACCCCAAGCAACGCGAAATAGCAATTTGAATAGTAGTTTTCTGCTTGGGGTTACGCCCAAATTGTACAATAAACTTGCTGTTTTTAGAATAAGTTTAGGATATTGCATGGCATAAACGCTACTTTTGCCACGTGAAAAAATCAGTTTCTATTATTGGAGGAGGTCCAGCAGCACTTATGCTCGCTGCTTTCCTAGATTGCGAGAAATTTAACGTTACCATTTACGAGAAAAATAAAACACTAGGTCGAAAGTTTCTGGTTGCTGGAAAAGGTGGTTTTAACTTAACTCATTCTGAACATTTAGAGGAGATGATCCATCGCTATTTTCCGCAATCTTTTTTAGAAGAAGCATTGCGGAATTTTGACAATAATGATTTTAGAAATTGGTTAAAAAGTATTGGTATTCCAACTTATGTAGGCAGTAGCAAAAGAGTCTATCCCGAAAAAGGAATAAAACCAATTACCGTCTTGAATGCTATTTTAATGGTTCTTGAAAAGCAAGGAGTTGTTATTAAATATAATCATACTTGGACAAATTGGGGAAATAATCAATCTCTTATTTTTAATGAAAATATAGAAATAAAATCTGACTATACGATTTTTGCTTTAGGCGGCAGTAGCTGGAAAGTAACTGGATCAGATGGATTATGGGTTGATTTTTTCAAAACAAAAGAGATTTCTACCGGACCTTTTCAACCTTCCAACTGTGGATATCAAGTAAACTGGCCCGAAGATTTTATTTTGCATTATGAAGGTTGTCCGCTTAAAAATATTGCTATTAGCTGTTTGAATAAAAAACAAAAAGGCGAAGCGGTAATTACTCGTTTTGGTTTAGAAGGAAATGCGATTTATGCATTGAGTCCACAAATTCGCCAGGAATTAAGCATTCAACAAATAGCGACTATTTTTTTAGATTTAAAACCAACACTGAATCAGGAAGATATTGCTCAAAAAATTAAGAATACTAACTTTAAAAAGACCAGCGAAACACTTCAAAAAGAACTGAAATTAACTCTAGCACAAATTGGACTTTTAAAAAAATATCTCTCGAAAGAAACCTATTTAAATCCAATTTTATTAGCACAAAACATCAAGAATTTACCCATTGAAATTAGTGGTATGGCACCAATAAACGACGCCATATCAACTATAGGTGGTGTTTCTATTGATGCAGTTGATACCAATTTCCAACTAAAAAAAATGGAGAATTACTATTGCGTGGGCGAAATGCTAGATTGGGATGCTCCTACTGGCGGTTATCTCCTTCAAGCTTGTTTTAGCATGGGAGCTCACCTTGCAAGACATTTAAATCAAGTTTCATAACGTTATTCATAGAACCATTTCTTCAAACAAACGCTGTGCTGTTTGTTCCAAATCATTACTAAACCCGGAGTGTGGTCTTGATGTCTGAATTGCTGAACTTCGTAAGGCTGTCAACCAACGAAACCGCTCGGAAAGCTCGAATTGTGCTATAGGTCCACCGTTTTTAGCTCCATGTGCAATTTTCTGAAAAGACTCTAGGTTTAATTGGAATTGATCAACATCAAATTCACTACAAAGCATTTCTATTTTTGATTTTTCAATAGTAAAAAGCATCTTTATAAACTTGGCTCTTTTGCAAAAAAGAATAATACCTACATTGAGGAATTCTTCGCGTTCTACCCTTGGTACAACACGGATTACCGCATACTCATATAAGTGTTTTTCTTGCATTTTTGGCTTCATTTATAAAAATTTCAGAATGATTTAATCGTATTAGTAAAAACTGAAGATAAACTTCCCGAATCGCTTCGGGAGTTTCCTCACTATCCTCCCAAACTAACCATTCTTCTGGAATCAAATTAACAATAGATTGTAAAACTTCTGGAGATAAAACGGCTTTAAATTCTGAATCTACTTCGTTCAAAACAGCAGCTTGCGGCAACAAAACATGATCTTTTATTAACGCAAAAGGACTTTGGGCATGCTTTTCCCAATTGTTCCAAGAATGATGAAAATACAAACATGCACCATGATCGATGAGCCATAATTCCTTATGCCACATTAACATATTAGTGTTTCTAAAAGTTCGATCTACATTGGTAATGTAGGCATCTAACCAGACAATTTGAGACGCCAGTTTTGCATCGACAACAGTTACTACAGGATCATAATTGATGGCTCCGGATAAATAATGCATCGCTAAATTAAGTCCTTGACTTCCTTGTAATAGATCTTGGATTTCTTCATCAGCTTCGCTGCGACCAAAACCTTCATCAAGATTTGCGAAAACAAGTTCTGGCATTTTTAGTTTCAAAACGCGTGCTATTTCGCCTCCAATGAGTTCGGCAATTAGTGCTTTTATACCGTGGCCAGCCCCTTTAAATTTTAATACATATTTAAAGTCGTCATCGGCTTCCGCCAAAGCAGGCAAAGAGCCACCTTCTCGCAGCGGAGTAATGTATCGAGTAACATTTACAGTTCTTAATTGTGGTTTATTTTCCATAAACTAATTTTAATGGCTTTTTTGCGCGTTTGCAAACTTACAAATATCTGCGCTTAATTTTATAGGAGTTCTTGTCGTTCAATATTATTTTCTAAACTCAAATAGGTTTTACCAATTGTATCAATAATTGTAGAAGCGATAAAAGATTGATAACCCGTTTCTGGCAAGGCAATATCAGCAGTTAAACCATGAAGATAAACACCAATAATTGCAGCATTTAGTGGTTCGTAAGATTGTGCCAATAAGCTTGTAATCATTCCAGTTAAAACATCGCCACTTCCGGCTGTAGCCAATGCGGCATTACCTGTAGTGTTTTGGTAAATTGTGTGTCCATCGATTATATATGTTGGTGCACCTTTCATAAACACTATTAAATCGTATTGAAGCGAAAAAGCGATAGTTTTATCCATTTTCTCTTCGTCAGAATTCCATTTTCCGATAAGTCGTTCTAGTTCTTTTGGATGTGGAGTTAAAACAGTTTTTGGTTTTAATAAAGTCATCCAAGATTTATGTAGCGATAAAATATTTAAAGCATCCGCATCAATAACTAGTGGTATTTTATTGGATTTTAAAAATTTCTGAAAGGCGTTTTGAGTTGAAAACTCCTGCCCTATTCCGGGCCCAATACCAATTGCTTGTGGCAGAATTTGAAAATTTATGTTCGAAATAAACTCCTCTTCTTTGTCTGTTAACACCATGACTTCAGGGACGGAGATCTGAACAATTTCATAACCACATTTGGGAATAAAAGCCGTTACTAAACCGCAACCCGTTTTGAGGGCAGCTTTGGCCGATAAACAAACCGAACCTATTTTGCCATAACTGCCGCCAATTAATAATGCGTGCCCTTGAATGCCTTTGTGCGTATATTTATTGATGGGTTTATATCGTTTTATAATTTCTGATTTGTCAATAAAAATAGGTTTCATGGTCGATTTTGTTTCTTTAAAAATACAATTTTATATTGAAAAGAGAGAAAATCTGTTCTGATTTATTAATAATAGAAAGCGTGAATTTCAATTATTGAATCAAATTGATTTCTATACTTTTTGTTATTCTTTCAAAAAACAATACTTTAGTATCCACATAATTACTAGCCAACCAATCTATACCCACTATTTATGAAAAAAATATTATTTGTAGTTCTTCTGTCAGGATTTATAAATTATGCTAATGCACAAGAAACAAAGGAGAAAAAAGAAGTGAGCAAAGACACTGATTCTGCTTCAAACCTTGTATTTAATCCGGATCAAAGTGTAATCACAGAGCACAATACAACAATTAAAGGGCAAAAAATTAGCTATAAAGCAACCACGGGAACCATGCCGGTCTGGGATGAGGAGGGTAAAGCAATTGCAGGATTATTTTATACCTATTATGAGCGTTCTAATATTAAAGATCGTGCTTCGAGACCCTTAGTAATTTCTTTTAATGGCGGACCAGGTTCTGCTTCGGTATGGATGCAAATTGCCTATACAGGTCCTAGTTTAATAAATATTGACGATGAAGGATACCCGTTGCAACCTTATGGAATAAAAGAAAACCCTTATTCTATATTAGATGTAGCTGATATTGTTTTTGTAAATCCAGTAAATACTGCTTACTCACGAACAACGAGTAAAGATATTCCGAAAGCAAAATTTTTTGGTACCAATGCAGATATAAAATATTTAGCCGATTGGATTAGCGGATTTGTCACTCGCACAAATCGTTGGGCTTCTCCAAAATATTTAATTGGTGAAAGTTACGGAACTACTCGTGTTTCCGGGCTTGCTCTAGAATTACAAAACAGCGAATGGATGTATCTTAATGGCGTAATTCTAGTTTCGCCTACAGATTTGGGAATTACTCGTGGTGCTGCAACAGAAGCGGCACTTAAACTACCTTATTTTGCTGCAACAGCTTGGTTTCATAATAAACTTAGTAGTGACTTACAAAGTAAAGATTTAACGGCTATGCTTCCGGAGGTTGAAGACTTTACGATGAATGAACTATTGCCTGCTTTAAGCAAAGGAAGTTCGCTAGAGGAACAAAAAAGAAAAGAAATAGCCACTAAAATGGCGCGCTATTCTGGAATTTCAGATAAAGTAATCCTACAAAACAACCTAGACGTTCCTTTAAATTATTTCTGGAAGGAATTATTGCGAGATGAAGGTTTCACCGTAGGAAGACTAGATTCTCGTTACAAAGGGATTGATAAAAAAGATGCAGGAAATGGTCCAGATTTTAATGCGGAACTTACTTCTTGGTTGCATTCTTTCACTCCTGCGATAAATATGTATCTTAGAAATAATTTAAATTATAAAACAGATTTTAAATACAATATGTTCGGACCGGTTCACCCTTGGGACCGATCGAACGATGCAACAGGTGAAAATTTACGTCAGGCGATGGCTCAAAATCCATATTTAAATGTGATGGTACAATCGGGCTATTATGATGGAGCTTGCGATTATTTTAATGCTAAATACAATATGTGGCAAATGGATCCGAGCGGAAAACTAAAAGATAGAATGAGTTGGAAAGGTTATAGAAGCGGACACATGATGTATTTGAGAAAAAATGATTTAGAAACAGCGAATGAAGATATTAGAGCATTCATAAATAAGTCATTACCTAAAGAAGGACAAGCCGCTAAATATTAAAAGTTTTTATAAAAAAATAAGATGAGAACACTTTCAATAATATTATTTACATTTTTCGTTTCAATAGCGATGTCTGCACAAGACATTACCGGACAATGGAACGGTGTTTTAAAAGTTCAAGGAATGCAATTGCGTCTTGTATTTAATGTAACAAAATCAGGAGCTTTTTACACCTCTACGATGGATAGCCCAGATCAAGGAGCTGCTGGCATTCCCGTTACCCAAACTGCCTTTGTAAACTCTACCATTAAATTTGAAGTTACCAATGCACGTATTGAATACAATGGAGCATTAAAAAACGATGAAATTGTTGGAACTTTTAAACAAGGAGGTCAAGAATTCCCAATGAATCTGTCCAGAAAAGCAATAGAAAAAGAAATTCTAAGAAAACCGCAAGAACCTACAAAACCCTATTCTTATTATTCAGAAGACGTCACTTTTCCAAATGCAAAAGCGAATATCAGTTTAGCAGGAACATTAACGCTCCCTAAAAAAGAGGGTAATTATCCAGTTGTAATTTTAATATCAGGAAGTGGAGCCCAAAATAGAGACAGTGAATTGTTAGGGCATAAACCATTTCTAGTAATCTCTGATTATTTAACAAAAAATGGAATTGCAGTTTTACGATACGATGACAGAGGTTTTGGGCAATCTACAGGTGATTTTAAAACAGCTACTTCTGCAGATTTTGCAACCGATGTCGAAAGTGCTGTTGCCTATTTAAAAACTAGAAAAGAAATTAATCTAAAAAAAATTGGATTAATGGGTCATAGCGAAGGTGGTATAATTGCTCCAATGGTAGCGGCAAAATCTAAAGATATTAGCTTTATTGTATTATTAGCAGGGACAGGAATTCAAGGTGATAAACTATTGTTATTGCAACAAGAACTAATTGCTAGAGCCAATGGAGTGTCAGAAGCGGAAATAAAAACTACCTTTCAAAACAATTCAAAACTTTTTGAAATGGTTGTAAAATCTACTGATACACAAAAATTAAAAACAGAATTAACGACTAAAATTAACGAACTAATCAAAAATGATAATTCTACTGAAATTCCAAATGAAATGACAAAGGAACAATATATTGCCTTGCAAGTCAATCAAATCACAAGTCCTTGGATGCAATATTTTCTAAAATATAATCCACAACCAACATTAGAAAAAGTAAAATGCCCAGTCTTAGCCGTCAATGGAGAAAAAGATTTGCAAGTTCCGCCAAAACAAAACTTAACCGCAATCAAAAATGCACTGATCAAAGGTGGTAATAAAAATGTGACTACAATTGAATTTCCGAATTTAAACCATTTATTTCAAGAAAGTACGACAGGCTCACCTAGTGAATATGCAACTATTCAACAAACATTTTCGCCTGTTGCTTTAAACGAAATTACAAAGTGGATACAGAAACAAACCGAATAAATCAGCTGTTTTTTAAAGAAACTATTGTAAGATTTTAAAAAAACCAAGAATATAAATTTCAATTATTTAAGCTAAATCCAAGAAGTAATAATACTTAATGGGTTTAGCTTTTTTTTTACAATATCCTTAAAGTTTTAAAAAAAAATAATTACCAGAGACTAACTGGTTAATCTCGTTAATAAATACAAACCGCAAAACATAATTGTATAGGTCTACGGATTATTATTGCTTAAATTCGTAGCCAAAATACACAACTACACAAATGGAGCTACACAACCTACTCATCAATGACACCGAAATTGTTTCTTTGAATGATGTTTTTTTAAACCATTACAACCAAAAAAGCATTCAGCAACTGATTAAAGAACATAAATATGTAGATGAATTGACTAAGTTTGGCTTGCCTGTAAACAACAAAATACTGCTGCAAGGAAATTCAGGTTGCGGAAAAACAACGACCGCAAAAGCAATTGCTAATGCGATAGGAAAACCTATTTTGACATTGAATTTAAGTAATATTGTATGCTCTCGTATTGGCGAAACCTCACAAAATATCAAGCAAGTATTCGACAAAGCAGGAAGAGAAAAAGCAGTACTTTTTTTAGATGAATTTGACCAAATTGGTAAAGCTAGAGGAAATGACGATAAAGATGTGGGTGAAATGAGGCGTTTGGTGAATACTATCATTCAGTTAATTGATTATTTTCCGAAAAATGCTTTATTAATATGCGCAACTAATCATCCCGAAATCATTGATATTGCTTTGATGCGAAGATTCCAGTTGAGAATTAATTTTGAAATGCCATCTAAAGATATTTTAGATGATTATTACAACAAAATTCTTGCTTCTTTCCCTGCTGAATTGCAAAATATAGAACGTAAATATGAGATTTCATTTGCAGAGGCAAAAGATTATGCTTTTACAATCATTAAATCTGCATTAATAGAGAAATTAGAAAAGGCACAACCCTTAGATTAATTATCTTTTAAAGAATATGAATACAACTAAACAACGACTGCTACTACTTTCTGATTTGTGGGGCAAAGAAAAATCAGATTGGATTACTTATTATACTTCGATTTTAGAAAATCATTTTCAAATAGTATATTATTATAGTTGCGATTTAGGAACAATCGATAAAAGTGATTATTCAGAAGAAAACTTACATCATCAATTTGTTAATGGCGGAATTGACAGAGCAGTTTCTACTTTAATTCAAAAAGAGAAACAAAAAATCTCTGTTCTAGGATTTAGCATTGGTGGCACTATTGCATGGAAAGCCGCATTATTAGGTTTAAAAATTGAAAACTTATTTACAATTTCTTCTACAAGATTGCGACATGAAACTGAAAAGCCATTGGGAAAAATTAAATTATTTTATGGTGAGAACGATACTTTTCGCCCAGATAATAATTGGATAAATAAAATGAATCTCGAACAAAATCTGATTCCGAATCAAGACCATGAATGTTATACCAATGAAGAAATTGCGCAGAAAATTTGCAAAATAATTGTAGCAGAAACGACAAATTAAGCGAAAAGTGTTGTTTTAAAAAACATATAAGACATTTAAGATTAGAGATTAAATTTATCATAACAACAGCATATAAATCTCTTTTGATAAAATACGACATTAATACTAAAACCAATATAAGAGTTTTTGAAAATAGGTTCACGGAAATTGGTAATGAATCCTTAAAGTTTGAAAACTTATTTGTAAACCATAATCCTATTTAATACTTTTGAAAAATTGGGATTAGAAAAAAATCCAAAAATATTTTTTGAAAAAATTCATAATGAATAAAGCCGTAATTACTTCAACAAAATCATTTCTCATTCTTGTAATGGCATTTTTGTTGTTAGTTGCGCCTTGTTCTTTTAGGAATAACTTAGAATCTAGTTTAGAAATTAGCACAACCAAACCGCTAAATCCTGTTAAGAGCGCCAGTACGAATTCGAATAACTGCTCTGCTTTAGAAATCAACTCCGAAAAAAAGGAAACGAAGATATTCGCAAATAAGATCATTAAAAAAAGTACTTTCTTAACTGCTGTCGCATTTACTAATCTTTACCGTTCTGAAAAAAAACAATACCTTTTAGCAAACACTGCTTCAAGCTGGATTCCTCCCTATTATATTTTATATAAAAGACTAAAAATATTTGATTTAAACGATCTTAATTTCGCTTAAACTCAAATTATCTTTTACTATAAAATACTTAAAAAATGCAAAATAAAGAATTATTGCAGTCCTATCATATGGCTGGACTTTTTACGTTGACCTTACGTTTGGTTATTGGATGGACTTACTTTTCAGCTTTCTGGCGTCGATTGATTTTAGAAAACAAATTAGATCCCGACACCGCAGGATATATTGGAGAAAAATTCAATCACTTTTTACCAAATGCTTTAGGAATTAAACCCATTATAGAATATCTAGTTACTACTCCTGATGCTTTGTGGTGGGCGATGGCGGTTTTTACAATTGTTGAAGCCATTGTAGGTTTGTTCATCATGATGGGTTTATTCACCCGATTAATGAGCATTGGCGTATTTAGTTTGGCTATGGGAATTTTATTAGGTTCTGGTTGGTTAGGCACGACTTGCTTGGACGAATGGCAAATTGGAGTTCTTGGTGTAGCTTCAGGATTTACGATCTTTCTGTCAGGAAGCGGCAAATATTCATTAGATTATTTCTTGCAAACTAAAAATTATAAAATTACAAAACATCCAATTTTCAGTTGGTTAGGATCGGGTGTTTTGCCTATTCGATTTACTGTTTTACCTAAAATTGTGTTTGGCGGTGCCCTCGCTATTTTAGCACTTACTTTATATACAAACCAATATTTTCACGGAGGTGTTTGGGGAACATTACACAATAAATCAGTTAAACCTAAAATTGAAATCACTAATTCTACTTTAGATCAAGACGTAATTTCGTTTCAAATCTTTAGAGTTGAAGGCGCTGATGTATATGGTTCGTTCCTAATTGGTATTAAAATTGTCGATGGTAATGAAAATACCATTTTAGAATTAGATCAAAAGGCGTTGGCTAATTTTCCAAAAGAGAACATTAAAAATCGATATGTTGCTCAAATAAAAAGTGGAAAACACAGCATGATTATTCCTTTGGGTGCCAAAGCAAATCTGGAGATCAGAGAGGAAAAACTGGCTCATTTATCTAATGGAAGTTACAAAGTGATTCTCACCGATATTAGTGGTTTAACTTGGACTGACACTTTCGAAATAAATAAATAAATAATACATTATTATTTGGAATGGCTTCATCACTCTTAAAACAAAAGTGGTGAAGCCATTTTTTAATGAAGTAGCATATTGATATATTAAAGTTAAAACGGTAATTATAGAACAAAACCCTAGCCCAGATAGAAATGGAAAGCCCACAGCAGAGCGTTTTAGCGAGGCGAGGACTTGCAATGAATAGCTGGAAATAGCTCCGAAAATTAATAATTGAAAGCTGTGATTTCTAGATTAACGAAAACGATTGAATCTTTTAATTTTGCTTGCTGTCTTCTTTGCTACTCCATAAAAAAGCAATAAATTAGCGACTTCAAATTTTATACAACAACACAATGAAAAATACTGCGCTTACGCACATACACGAAAGTTTAGGAGCTAAAATGCTTCCGTTTGCTGGATACAATATGCCAATTACTTATGAAGGAGTGAATGCTGAACATGAAACAGTGAGAAATGCTGTAGGTGTTTTTGACGTTTCGCACATGGGTGAATTTTTACTTTCTGGACCAAATGCTTTGGCTTTGATTCAAAAAGTTTGTTCGAATGATGCATCGACTTTAACAATTGGTAAAGCGCAATATTCTTGTTTGCCAAATGAGGATGGTGGAATTGTAGATGATTTGATTATCTATAAAATGAAAGAAGAAGAGTATTTATTAGTGGTAAATGCTTCGAATATCGATAAAGATTGGGAATGGATTTCGGCTCGTAATGATGTAGGAGCGGATATGAAAAACCTTTCGGATGAGTATTCGTTGTTTGCTATTCAAGGGCCAAAAGCTGTTGAGGCAATGCAGCCTTTATCTTCATTAGATTTAGCTGCGATTCCTTACTACCATTTTGAAGTAGGTGATTTTGCTGGTTTTGACAACGTAATTATTTCGGCAACTGGATATACTGGTTCTGGAGGTTTTGAAATTTATTGTAAAAATGACCAAGCAGAAGCGATTTGGAATAAAGTTTTTGAAGCTGGAGCAGCGTTCGGAATCAAACCAATTGGTTTAGCAGCTCGTGATACTTTGCGTTTGGAAATGGGTTTTTGTTTGTACGGAAATGATATTAGCAACACTACTTCGCCTCTTGAAGCTGGATTAGGTTGGATTACAAAATTCAATAAAGAGTTTACCAATTCTGAGAACTTGAAAAAACAAAAAGAAGAAGGTGTTACTAGAAAAATAGTTGCTTTTGAAATGCAAGAGCGTGCTGTGCCAAGACATGATTACGAAATTGTAGACGGAAATGGAGCTGTAATTGGAATTGTAACTTCTGGAACAATGTCTCCTTCTATGAACAAAGGAATTGGATTGGGTTATGTAACAGTAGCAAACAGTGCTATTGACAGCGATATTTTTATTAAAATTCGTAAAAATGATGTTCCTGCAAAAGTGGTAAAATTACCTTTTTACAAGAAATAGAAATAACATTATACTAGCGCTTTGTGCGTAAATAATAATAAAAACGAACCACAAATTTCACGAAATAAAACGTGTACATTTGTGGTTACTTTTTTATAAATAAAATTTTGAAGTACCAATAGAATCCATTCTTTTTGAAACAAATGAAAAAAACTTTACTCCTGTTTTTATTGGCTCCATTTTCATTACTAGCGCAGCAAAATGAGAATACCTGTGAATTAGCTTCAAAAATAAATACATTGTTACAAGAAGAGCATTTTAAACCTAAAAAAGTAGACGACAGTTTATCTGTTTATGTTTTTGATACTTTTATGGACGCACTCGATTTTAATAGAAATATTTTTACCAAAAAAGAATATTTAAAATTACGCAGGCATAGACTTAAATTAGACGATTATATTTTAAAAAATAATTGCTCATTTATGAATGAGTTTGTTTCTGTTTACAAAAACGCTTTGATCAGGAAGAAAAAAGTGCTTCATAAAATACAAAATGATCCTTTTGACTACACAAGTAAAGATTCGATTCGGTTTTCTAAAAAAAATTTTCCATTTGATCTAGTCGCTAAAGACTTAGAACGCGTTTGGAAAAAGAGGCTTAGATACACTATTCTAGAAGATATTGCTAAACTGAGCGTTAATTTAGATTCGTTAGCACAAAATTTTTCGACTCTAGAAAAAGTGAATAAAACAAAACTTTTTGATGCTACTATTTGTCAAGTAGATAATATTTTAGAGAATAAAAATCAAATCGAAGAAGATCTTAAAAATACTTTTTTGAATCTTTTTTGCACTTATTTTGATCCACATACTAATTATTTTTCTCTAGCTGCAAAATCAAGTTTTATGTCTGGCTTGTCTACCAGTACTCTTTCCTTGGGATTAAATTTTAGTTTAGGACAAAATGATGAAATTATCATTACAGAAATTGAACCTGGAGGACCAGCTGCAAAGACTAATAAATTTGAAAAAGAAGATTTAGTTTTAAAAGTTTCTAACAATAAGGGCGTTGCATATGCCGTTTCTTGTTCGTCTATTGAAAAAATTGGAGAAATGATTTCATCAGATTCTAATACCGAAATAGAACTTACTATTCAGAAAAAAAATGGAACTATACAAAATGTTTTGCTTCAAAAACAAATCATGAAGGCGACAACAAATGCCGTTTATAGCTTCATTGCCGAAAAAGAAACAAAAGTAGGATACATTAATATTCCTAATTTTTATTCCAACTTTGATGGTACAATTGTACAAGGATGTGCTGATGATGTTGCCTTAGAGATTGCAAAACTTAAAAAAGACAATATAAAAGGACTGGTTATCGATCTTCAAGATAATGGTGGAGGATCAATAGAAGAAGCGGTGAAACTTGCTGAAATGTTTATTGAAAAAGGTCCGTTATCTATTTTAGTGAATAATAAAAACGAACAAATTATTTTAGAAGTTTGTAATGAAGACAATGTATATGATGGCCCAATTGTTTTATTAATAAATGGAAATTCGGCATCTGCTAGCGAACTCTTTGCGGCAGCAATTCAGGATTACAATAGAGGAATTGTAATAGGAAGCAAGTCATTAGGAAAAGCCACAATGCAATCTATTTTGCCATTGGACGAGCAAAGGCAACAAGATTTTGTAAAAGTTACAGTTGAAAAATTTTATAGAATTACTGGTGAAAGCAATCAGATAAAAGGAATTTTACCCGATGTAGTATTGCCGGTTTTATTTGAAAAAGTTATTTCTAGTGAGGCCAATTATAAAACGGCTTTTAAAAATGAAGATATTATTCCGAAAGTAAAGTTTGTTCCTTTACCCAAAAATTATTTTGCACAGGTAATTGAAAGTAGTAATTTAAGAGTGACCAATAAACTCATATTTAATGAAATTAACTTGGCTAATGAACAAATCAATTTATTTTATAATACACCAAAAAAACCAACAAGATTAATCTTTAAAGATGTTTTTGAAGATGTACATCAAATAGATTCACTTTGGGATAAAGTAAAAAAAATTGTTGAAACTAAAAGTGATTTGGTGATTTCTAATAACACCACCGATTTAGAAAAACTAAAATCAGACACTTTGCAACAAGATATTAATACTTACAAAATAAAAAATATAAAAAACAGTCCCTATTTAGAAGAGGCAATAGCAATTTTAAACGATTACAATACTTTAATCAAAAAATAAAGAGTTAGATAAAATCAACTTTATTTTTAAATACAGTTTTAATTGAGTTCAAAAAATATTTGAATAAATAACTAATAACTGTATTTTTGCAGTACAAAATAATAAATAGCAATGGGAAGAGCATTTGAATTTAGAAAAGGTAGAAAAATGAAACGTTGGTCAGCAATGGCCAAAGCATTTACCAGAATTGGAAAAGATATTGTAATGGCTGTTAAGGAAGGCGGACCAAATCCCGAGGCGAATTCCAGATTAAGAGCTGTTATACAAAATTCAAAGGCAGCAAATATGCCTAAAGAAAACGTAGAACGCGCTATAAAAAAAGCAACCGATAAAGATACTGCCAATTATAAAGAAGTTTTATTTGAAGGATATGCACCTCACGGAATTGCACTTTTAGTAGAAACGGCGACTGATAATAATAATAGAACTGTGGCTAATGTAAGAAGCTATTTTAATAAATGCAACGGAACAATGGGAACTCAAGGTTCAGTTGAATTTATGTTTGACCATACTTGTAATTTTAGAATTCCAGCCAACGGAATGGATCCTGAGGAATTAGAGCTAGAATTAATTGACTTTGGTGCTGAAGAAGTTTTTGAAGATGAAGATGGAATATTAATTTATGCGCCTTTTAATAGTTTTGGAACTATACAAAAAGAATTAGAACATAGAGGGATTGAAATTCTTTCGTCAGGTTTTGAAAGAATCCCTCAAATTACCAAAAAACTAACAGAAGCGGAAGTAGCTGATGTTGAAAAATTAATAGAAAAGCTAGAGGAAGATGATGACGTTATGAACGTATATCACACCATGGAAGAGAACTAGTTTTTTTAGTTAATCCTATTTCATACTCAACAAAAAAGTCCTTTTTGCTTCTGTAAAAAGGACTTTTCGATTCCTAATTTATGGTTGATTTATTCCTTAATTACAATAATCAAATTAGTTGTAAGTCTTAATGAAATAAAAACAGACTTGTATTGCAAAAAAGAATAACTATTGTTGGTCATTGAACTTCAATTAATTTTTTTTGTTTTAAATTTGATCAATTCCTCAAAAAAAATACTACACTATAAATTTAAAGCTTTAAACCATTTGGGATTTTGTAGATTTAAATCATAAAATCTAAAATTTGAGCTTATCAAACAGGAACAATATTTAGTTGGTCAAGTATTTATTCCTAATTAAAGAACTTCGTTCAGATGAACGTTTTAAAATATAACATCTATGACAAACAACATTCTAATTGAAAATCAATACAATAGAACTAGTTTATTCGAAAAGGAAAATGTAAACTACTTAGTTCGCGTTTTAAAAAGATTTAATACGGTACCCAAAATAAATAATATCAATATTATTACCTCTGCTACAGAGCCTACTGTTTTTAAAATTATCCCCAATAAATCGATTATAATTGGTGCTGACTTTTTAAATCAACCCGTTTTAGCTTTAGTTTATTTAAGATATGGTATCGAATGGCAACTGTGGTATAAGGCCTTAAACAATGAAAAAAAAGACATTGTATTGTGTGACATTGCAGCACTTGAAGTGACTCGAATATTTTATAAATTACTTCCTAAAGATGATAAAGAAAAACTAGACAATCTTGATTATTTTTTAATCAATTTAATTAAAAATGAAACTGATTTTAGCACTGAATCTTCTTTGAATCATGAAGGACTTGATGTTTTTCATGGTTTGAAAACATCCGGAAAAGAATGTAAAGAATCCTGGAAGCCTATTATAGAAAATCTTGCCAAACCAACCGAATATTTATTAATGGCTGGAGGTGATCTTAGATTAAATATTGATGAAATTGAATTATTAAATAAATACGGTTGCCGACCTTTTCCTAGACCAGATGCTTTTACTTTTGCTTCATCAACAGCTACAAGTGTTTCTAATTTTGCTTTTGATAAAACCGATAAAGTCAGAAGCATTTTAATTAATAATAGCCTAAAAAACGGATTCAAAAAAACAACAATAGAGTTTACTGAGTTATTGAAAAATAATCTTAGAAAAACATTCAAGTTAAATGAAGAATGTGAAATCATTTTTTCACCCTCAGGTACCGATTCTTCTCTTCAAATTGCAGCGATAACTCAAATTATCTCCGAAAAAAATATTACGCATATTTTAGTTGCTTCTGACGAAACTGGCAGCGGTGTGGCTTCTGCATTAAAAGGGAATCATTTTGAAAATACGACAGCTTTAAATTATCCGGTTAAAAAAGGAGATCGAATTGAAGGTTTTAGAGATGTCGATTTGATTGAAATTCCTTTTAGAGATGAAAATGGAGTATTAAAATCATCTGATCAATTAGACGAAGAAGTGCTGAATGCCATTACTAAAACTAATGAGCTAGGGAGACATGTGGTATTGCATACCATGGATCAATCAAAATTAGGATATCAATCTCCTAGTGATGGATTTATTCAAAAATTAAATTCACTTAAAAAGTTATCCATTCAGATAATTGTAGATGGTTCACAACTGCGATTAGATCCAAAAGACATTCAAAATTATCTTAGTAAAGGATATATTGTTACTATTACGGGAAGTAAATACTTCACTGGTCCACCCTATTGCGGTGCATTAATTTTACCTAAAAATGTAAATAAATTAATTCGTTCTGTAAAAACTTCGTTACCTAAAGGATTAACCCAGTATTATAATCATTCCGACTGGCCCACTTCATGGTTTTGTTCAAATGAATTATCAGAAGGATATAACTATGGCTCTTATATGCGCTGGAATGCTGCCATAGTAGAAATGGATCGATACTATAAAACACCTGTTCTATATCGAAATATGGGAATTGAGATGTTTTGTAATTTTGTGGATGACTCTATAAAAGATGCCTCTTTTTTAGAGCCTATTTATGGTGATGAAACCAAATCTAAAACTTACTATAGTAAAGAATTTGGTATTAGAAATATACGAACCATTTTCCCATTCTTCATTCTTAAAGACAATGAACCTTTATCGGTTGATAAAGTTAAAAAGCTATATACTTTATTAAATTCTGATTTATCAGATCAGTTTGAAGGTTCTTCGATAGAAATCATTCGACTTGCTGCACAAAAATGTCATATAGGTCAAGCCGTAAATGTAAAATATAGTACTGGTTTTGAAAGTGCTGTTTTAAGAATGAGTTTGGGTGCAAGGGTTATTTCTGAAAGTTGGGTCAATAGAGACATTAGTCTATTTTTTAGAAACATAGAATTACAAATGAATCAAATTACCATCATTATAAAAAAGATAGAATTGTTACTTAGTAATCCTGAGTTATTAGATTAAATAAAAAGGAATATGCTAGTTTAAACTTAAATAAGCTTTGGTGACATTTTTTAATAAGCTAAGAATTTTAAACTATTAAAAAATCAGTCTTTTTACTTCAAAAAAAAGTCCCATTTGCAAATGCAAACGGGACTTTTTTTTATGAATATATGTTATTTTATAAATTCTATTTTTTGAGCTTCTTCTTGATTAATACTGTCAAAGAAACCTTGTTCGTTCATCCAATCATCGCTAAACACTTTGCTCATATAACGAGAACCATGATCCGGAAAAATAGCAATAACATTACTGTTTTCATCAAACTCTCCTTGTTCTGCGTATTGTTTAATAGCTTGCATTACAGCTCCAGAAGTGTAACCCACAAATAAGCCTTCTTTTTTAGTGATTTCTCTCGCTGCATGTGCACTTTCCTCGTCAGTTACCTTTATGAATTTATCAATAACATCAAAATCTGTAGCTGATGGAATTAAGTTTTTCCCTAGACCTTCAATTCTGTATGGATAAATTTCGTCGTTGTCAAACTCTTTTGTTTCATGGTATTTTTTTAAAACCGAACCAAAAGCATCAACTCCTAGAATTTTAATATTTGGATTTTGCTCTTTTAAATATTTAGCCGTTCCAGAAATAGTTCCTCCCGTTCCGCTACAAGCTACAAGATGTGTGATTTTACCGTTTGTTTGTTTCCATATTTCTGGTCCCGTAGATTTGTAATGCGCATCAATATTCAATTGATTGAAATACTGATTGATATACACCGAACCTTTAGTTTCTTCGTGCAAACGTTTTGCCACATTGTAATAAGAACGTTCATCATCTGCGGCAACGTGTGCTGGACACACATATACTTTTGCACCCAAACTACGAAGCATATCTATTTTATCTTTTGAAGATTTTGAACTAACAGCTAGAATACAATTATATCCTTTTATGATACTTACCATCGCTAAACTAAAACCAGTATTACCTGATGTAGTTTCGATTATTGTATCACCTGGAGTTAATATTCCTTTTTTTTCAGCTTCTTCAATTATGTATAATGCTATTCTGTCTTTAGAGGAATGTCCTGGATTAAAGGCTTCTACTTTAGCATAGAAATTACCTTTTAAATCTTCAGTAACTTTATTTAGTTTAATAAGTGGAGTATCTCCTATTAATTCTAAAACATTATTGTAAGCATTTATTTCATTTTTCATAAAAAAAATAGTTAGTCGAGAACAATTTATAAATTATTCGCGAACGATACAAATTTAACAAAAAAAAGTAATTACTTTTTAATTTGTTCTAAATCTAATAAAAAAGTATATTCTTTTGCTAATTCCTTTAATGCTTCAAATCGTCCAGAAGCGCCACCATGACCCGCATCCATATTCGTATTTAAATATAGAACTGTATCATTTGTTTTTTGAGTCCTTAACTTAGCAACCCATTTCGCAGGTTCCCAATATTGTACTTGAGAGTCATGAAGTCCTGTAGAAACATACATATTAGGATAATTTTGTGCTTTTACATTATCGTATGGTGAATAAGACAACATATAATCATAATATTTTTTTACGTTCGGATTTCCCCATTCGTCATATTCTCCTGTAGTAAGCGGAATTGTATCGTCTAACATGGTAGTTATTACATCAACAAAAGGAACTTGTGCAATGACTCCATTATACAATTCTGGAGCCATATTTACCACTGCACCCATCAATAAACCTCCTGCAGAACCACCTTCAGCATACAAATGTTTTGGTGAAGTATATTTTTCACTGATCAAGAATTTAGAACAATCAATAAAATCAGTAAAGGTGTTTTTCTTTTTTAGTAATTTCCCATCTTCATACCATTGTCTTCCTAAATCTTCACCACCGCGTATGTGTGCTATTGCAAAAACAAAACCTCTATCAAGTATTGATAATCGAGTTGAAGAAAAATACGTATCCATAGTAACTCCATAAGAACCGTAAGCATAAAGTAAAAGAGGATTGTTACCGTCTTTTTTTAATCCCTTTCTATAAATCATAGAGATTGGTACTTTAGTTCCATCAGTAGCTGTAGCCCATACACGTTCTTCGATATAATTATTTTTATCAAATTGACCACCAAGAACTTGTTGTTCTTTTTTGACTTCTTTCTCTTTGGTTTTCATGTTAAAATCGATAACAGAAGACGGAGTAGCCAATGACTGATAACTATAACGCAAAATATCCGTATCAAAATCTACATTTGTGGTAGTATAAGCGCTGTATGTTTCGCTACCAAAAGGCAAATAATATTCTCCTTGCCCGCTCCATGGCATTATTCTTATGTGATTTAAGCCATTAGATCGCTCTTCGACTACCAGATAATTGCTAAAAATTTCAATATCTTCTAATAAAACATCTTTTCTATGGGCAATAACATCTTTCCAATTCTCTTTTTTAGTTGCGTTTTCAGGAGTTTTCATCAACTTAAAATTAGTTGCTTTGTCCTTATTAGTCATAATATAGAAAGAATCACCAAAATGAGAAATACTATATTCTAGACCACGAACCCTTGGCTGAAAAACTACAAATTCTCCGTCAGGAGTATCTGCGTTTAAGATTCTATATTCAGTAGTCAGAGTACTTCCTGATCCGATTACAATATATTTTTTTGATTTTTCTTTACCAACAGAGACATTAAAAGTATCATCTTTTTCATTAAAAACTAATACATCATCAACTGCACTTGTTCCTAATTTATGTTTAAAAACCTTATCTGAACGGAGTGTAACTTCATCTTGTTTAGTATAAAAGATAGTTTTATTATCATTGGCCCAAACAGAACTTCCTGTAGCGTTTTCAATCTTATCGGAAAGTATTTCGCCTGTTTCTAAATTCTTTATCTGGATAGTATAAATACGTCTTCCTACAGTGTCCATACCAAAACTAACATATTTATTATCGAGACTTACACTTAAACCTCCCAACTGAAAGTAGGAATGCCCAACAGCCATTTCATTGCAATTAAATAATATTTCTTCTGCAGCGTCAAGAGTTTCTTTTTTTCTAGAATAAATAGGATAATCTTTTCCAGTTTCAAAACGTGTTATATAGTAATACCCGTTGTATAAGTACGGTACAGATTGGTCGTCCTCCTTAATACGTGATTTCATTTCCTCGTACAATTCTTTTTGAAAACCTTTCGTATCGGCAGTCATGGCATCGTAATAAGTGTTTTCCTGATTCAAATAATCAATAACTTCAGGATTTTCTCTGTCGTTCAACCAGAAGTAATTATCTACTCTTTTTGCAGCATGCTTTTCTAAGGTTTTGGGAATTATTTTAGCGATTGGAGTCGGAATATTTTTTGACATTTTTTGTGCTTTAATTTTAGTGTATGAACTTGCAAAAATAACACAAAGACAACTTAAGACGATCTTATTTTTCATGAATTTTTATTGATTATCAGTATGCAATATACTAATTTTGCTTTTCAGTTTAATTTAAATATTTAAATATGGATTTAATGGGAATGATGGGTAAACTTAAAGAAACCCAACAAAAAATAGAAGACACAAAAAAACGTTTGGATACGGTTTTGATAAACGAACAAAGCAATGATGCTTTATTAAAAGTTACCTTAACTGCCAATACGGCTATAAAATCTATTGCAATCGATGATAGTTTGCTTCAAGATAAAGAGCAATTAGAAGACTATTTAATTTTAGTTTTAAATAAAGCCATTGAAAAAGCAACTAAACTAAACCAATCAGAATTAGATGCTGTTACTAAAATGGATATGCCAATGATTCCAGGAATGGAAGATTTATTTAAATAATTATAAATGATGAATTATGAATTTTCAATTGTAAAATTCATAATTCATCATCTTTTATTTACAGTTTAGATAGAGTTTCTAAAACGTAAGTATGCATTACCTCTCTGTAATCCAAGTGCGTTACAATTCTTAGTTTTCCTTGCCCCATTGAACTAATAGAAATATTTTTCTGTTTCAGCAATTCAATTAAGTTTTTTTCGATGCAGTTAGGAACTAATTTAAAAATCAAAATATTAGTTTCAACCGGTTCTACTGATTCTACCCAAGAAACATTTTTTAATACTTCAGCAATTTCCTTCGCTCTCCTATGATCTTCAGAAAGACGCTCAATATTATTATCTAAAGCATAAATTCCTGCGGCAGCTAAATAACCCACTTGACGCATTCCGCCTCCAAGTATTTTACGAATACGTAGTGCTCTATGTATTGTTGCCTTATCACCTATTAAAACAGAACCTATCGGTGCGCCTAAACCTTTAGACAAACAAACCGAAATGGTATCAAAAAGTTGTCCGAATGCTTTTGGATCTTGCTTTTTGGCAATTAAAGCATTCCAAATACGGGCACCATCCATGTGAAATTTTAAATTGTTAGCCTCACAAACTTGCTTAATTTTATATAATTCTTCTAATTCATAACAAGCACCGCCCCCTTTATTAGTCGTATTTTCTACACATACTAAACTGGTCATCGGACTGTGATAAAACTCAGGATCATTGATTGCATTGGTTACTTGTTCCGCAGTAATCATTCCGCGAACTCCATCTAATAAACAACAAGAAACACCACTGTTAAAAGATACTCCACCTCCTTCATAATGGTATACATGAGCATATTTATCAGCGATTAGTTGTTCTCCTGGTTGGGTATGTAACTTTATAGCCGTTTGATTGGCCATAGTTCCTGACGGAAAAAAAAGCCCCGCTTCCATTCCGAACATTTCAGCCACCTTGGCCTCCAACTCAATAACGGTTGGATCTTGCTTGTAAACATCATCACCAACTACTGCATTTAACATGTGCACTAACATTTCGCGTGATGGTTTTGTAATGGTATCGCTAACTAAATTTATTTCCATATAGTGTTTATTATTTATATTGTGTCGAAGTATCAACTTGCTCCTCCATTAAAAATTATCTATTTTTGCAACACAAAATTACATAATTTATGACAACTACCGAACAAATAAAAGGTATTGTAGAGCGCCTTGGTGCGTTGAGGAGGTATCTTTGACGTTGATGCCAAATTAATTGAGATTTCTAACGAAGAAGAAAAAACTTTTGCTCCAGACTTTTGGAATAACGCGAAAGAAGCCGAAATAATTGTAAAGAACCTCAGAAATAAAAAAAAATGGATCGAAGATTACAATAAAGCCGTTGAAATGACGGATGAATTGCAACTCGCCTATGATTTTTATAGAGAAGGGGAACTTGCTGTAGAAGAGCTTGACGAACAGTATAATTTGACCCAAAGTCACATTGAAGCGATAGAGTTTAAAAACATGCTCTCAGACGAAGGCGATACCTTGAGCGCTGTTATACAAATTACTGCAGGTGCAGGAGGAACAGAAAGTTGCGATTGGGCAGAAATGCTTATGCGTATGTACATGATGTGGGGCGAAAAGTATGGTTATAAAATCAAAGAACTTAACTTTCAAAAAGGAGAAGCTGCGGGAATCAAAACCGTTACTCTTGAATTTGAAGGCGATTATTCATTTGGATATTTAAAAGGAGAAAATGGCGTTCATCGATTGGTTCGTATTTCGCCTTTTGATAGTAATGCTAAACGACACACGTCTTTTGTATCTGTTTATGTTTACCCGCTTGTAGATGATAGTATCGAAATTGATATCAATCCTGCTGATATTGAAATTACAACGTCTAGATCAAGTGGTGCAGGAGGACAAAATGTAAATAAAGTAGAAACTAAAGTGCAATTATTTCACAAACCTACTGGAATTCAAATACAATGTTCAGAAACACGATCACAACAAGACAACAGACAACGTGCCATGCAAATGCTACGTTCCCAATTGTATGAAATAGAGCTAAAAAAGAAGCAAGCCCAACGCGCAGATATTGAAGCTGGAAAAATGAAAATAGAATGGGGTTCTCAAATTAGAAATTACGTTATGCAACCTTATAAATTAGTCAAAGATGTTCGTACAGGTTATGAAACGAGTAACGTAGATGGCGTAATGAATGGGGAAATTGATGAATTCCTAAAAGCCTATTTAATGATGATGGGACAAAAGGAAGAAGAATAGAACTCTTATTAAAACCAGATTTTGTACTAAATTCGATTTTTAGAGTATCTACCTGAATCCATTTAGTTATAAAAAATCCTAATACAATAAAAGGATAAAATAAAAAGCCTCTCCACTTTCTGATACAGAAATTGTGGTGAGGCTTTTATTTTTTGTATTACGTTTTTATTGAAGAAAACTATGAGCTCTACTCCGAAATTTAAAACCATTCAATTAAAGAAACCCCTACACCTACACTAGTTTGTAGATGATTGTAATCGATCATAGACTCTCCGTATCCATGCGCAACTTGCAAGAATCCTTTTAAATTATTTTTAATTGGATAAGACCAAGAGAAAGAAGCGCCACCGTTTGCTTTCGAATTAAAATTAAAATTATAACTACCCGTTAATGACAGTATATTTCCATTTTTAGTATAAATAACGTTCATATCACCTCGTCCTATATAAGAGGAAATATCCGGATTGTCATCTTTTTTTGCTCGTAAAACAAACCAAGGTCTAACATAAACACTCCAATTATTGCGTTCAAAACCAGCATGAAAAATTATTCTGTTCCAACTTCTCGAGTAGGGATTACTTTTCCCATTTGATTCATGATTAAAAGCTACACCAACCATTCGGGTTTTAAAACCTAAAATATTAAGTTTTACAGGAACATTCAAAATCACTTCAGGCTCATAATTAATTTCTCTAAAAGGACGTGACAAAGCATCATTATAAATTTGCCAATGCGAAACTTGAGTGTATCCAACCCATAAATCACCATGTCCCCAAAAGATACTTTGTAAAATCTTAGTTTTAAAACTCAATTGAAATTTAGCTTCGATATTATTATAGTTAACTCCGTCTGGAACTACATAATCGGGACCTTCATTCACAGAAATAGGTTGCTCATTAGGAGAACTAGACCATCTAAGCGGGATAACATATATGGGTTTATACGGTGTAATTAAGAATGTCCCTCTTACTGAAGTGGTATCCAACTCCCATCGTTCGTTCATATTCCTAATTTGCGTTTTATTATTAAACAAAGCTTGAATTTGCGCATTTACAGAAAAAATAGAAAATAAAAAAACAATTACTGCTAACTTTATTGGGGTACAATTCATAATTAAAAATATTAATATCGCCGGCAAAAATAAACTTTTACAGTACCAAATTGTTCTATAATTTCATTTAATCCTTACATAAATACCATTTTAATTCTTGTTAAAGAATCTGGAAATATTAGGAAATTTAAAGCCAATTTGTTTTATTTGATGAGTAATTAACCAAATCCAAACTACAAATAATGAAATCTTATTCTGTTCAAGAAATAAATGAAGTTTTAAAAGGAGTTATCGTCGGAAATACGTCTCATAACATTACAGCTCCAGAACAACTAGAAGTAGCTAATGAAACTGAAATTTCTTTTATTGGAAACAAAAAATATGAGAAATTATGGCAATCTTCTAAAGCTTGTGTTGCCGTTGTAAATGAAGATATTTCTATTGAACCTGGAGAAAATAAGGCTTTTATAAAGGTTAAAAATGCTGATTTAGCAATGTCTCAAGTTTTAGAACTTTTTGCTCCACCTACTCCAATTTTTCATACTGATATTCATCCAACTGCAATTGTAGACACCACAGCAACTATTTGTAATGGAGTTCGAATTGGTGCAGGTTGTTATATAGGACCAAAAGTGATCATTGGAGACAACAGCACTATTTATCCTAACGTAACGATACTTGATGAGTCTACAATAGGTAAAAATACTGTAATTTGGTCTGGAACGGTTATCAGAGAACGTTGCATTATTGGTAACGATTGTATTATACACCCTAATGCTACTATTGGTGCAGACGGATTTGGATTTCGTCCTGATCCACAAAGAGGTCTTGTAAAAATACCTCAAATAGGTAACGTAATAATAGGTAATAATGTAGAAATAGGAGCTAATTCTTGTATTGATAGAGGTAAATTTAGTTCTACTGTTTTAGGCGATGGTTGCAAAATTGATAATTTAGTGCAAATTGGACACAATAGTAAACTGGGTAAATTTTGTATTATGGCAGGTAACAGCGGATTAGCAGGCTCTGTAACATTAGGAAATGGAGTGATTATAGGAGGAAGCGCTTCTATAAAAGACCATACTACTATAGGAGATGGTGCAATCGTAGGTGCTGGTTCAGGTGTAACTGGTGATATTCCAGCAGGAAAAACCATGTTAGGATATCCCGCAGTAGAAGCTAGAGATGCTCTAAAACAATGGGCTATTCTAAAAAGATTAGTAAACGAATCTAAAAATAAATAATACGTATTTTATTGAATTCATAAAAAACAGAACTAAAATTCTGTTTTTTTTGTATTAAAACGAAATATAAATTCTATTTTCTTTCTAATATGATAAAATATTAAAATTGATTCCATTTGATTTTGTATTTTAGCGCAAATTTTTTTAATAATATTTCATCATGGATTTAAACTTCAACAAAAACGAAGATCACAATAAACTTTTACTTTCCACATTACGCCAAAAATTAACAGTGGTTAAATTAGGTGGTGGCGAAAAACGCATTCAAAAATTACATGCTGAAGGTAAAATGACAGCAAGAGAACGCATCGATTATTTATTAGATCCAAAAGCAAAAAGCATTGAAATTGGCGCTTTTGTTGGCGAAGGAATGTACGCGGATCACGGTGGCTGTCCTTCTGGTGGCGTAGTGGTAAAAATGGGATACATTAGAGGCAAACAATGTATAGTAGTAGCCAATGATGCTACCGTAAAAGCGGGTGCATGGTTTCCTATAACGGCTAAGAAAAATTTACGCGCACAGGAAATTGCTATGGAGAATCGTCTTCCAATTATTTATTTGGTTGATAGTGCTGGAGTATATCTTCCGCTTCAAGACGAAATTTTTCCTGACAAAGAACACTTTGGAAGAATATTTAGAAATAATGCTCAAATGAGTAGTATGGGTATTACCCAAATTGCTGCTGTTATGGGAAGTTGTGTTGCTGGTGGTGCTTACTTACCAATTATGAGTGACGAAGCCATGATTGTTGACAAAACAGGAAGTATCTTTTTGGCTGGTAGTTACTTGGTTAAAGCCGCTATTGGAGAAAGTATTGATAATGAAACATTAGGTGGAGCAACCACACATTGTGAAATTTCTGGAGTCACAGATTATAAAGCGAAAGATGATAAAGACGCTTTAGACAGAATAAAAAATATTATAGACAAAATAGGTGACTTTGATAAAGCCGGTTTTAGCAGAATAAAAGCAGAAAAACCAGCATTGGATGAAAAAGAGATTTACGGAGTTTTGCCTAAAGCACGTAATGAACAATATGACATGATGGAAATCATCAATCGTTTAGTTGATAATTCAGAGTTTGAAGCG
The DNA here is from genome assembly GCF_023162025.1 of Flavobacterium pygoscelis. Taxonomy (NCBI): domain Bacteria; kingdom Pseudomonadati; phylum Bacteroidota; class Flavobacteriia; order Flavobacteriales; family Flavobacteriaceae; genus Flavobacterium; species Flavobacterium pygoscelis. The sequence goes on from NZ_JALNUB010000002.1 coordinate 365,894, forward strand.
TATAAAGACGGTTATGGACAAACCATTATTACGGGTTATGCGAGAATTGATGGTTGGGCAGTTGGAATTGTTGCTAACCAACGAAAAGTAGTCAAAACCAAGAACGGTGAAATGCAATTTGGAGGTGTAATTTATTCTGATAGTGCAGACAAAGCGACTCGTTTTATTGCGAATTGCAATCAAAAGAAAATTCCTTTAGTTTTCGTACAAGATGTTACGGGATTTATGGTTGGTTCAAAATCTGAGCACGGAGGAATCATAAAAGATGGAGCAAAAATGGTAAATGCTGTTTCTAATTCTGTGGTACCAAAATTTACAGTTATTGTTGGAAATTCATACGGTGCAGGAAATTATGCAATGTGTGGTAAAGCTTATGATCCTAGATTAATATTTGCTTGGCCAAGTGCAGAATTAGCGGTAATGGGTGGTACACAAGCAGCAAAAGTATTAGCACAAATTGAAGCTTCTTCGCTTAAAGCGAAAGGTGAGATTGTAGATGAGGCAAAAGAGAAAGCATTATTTGATAAAATAAAAGCGAGATATGACGAACAAGTTTCTCCATATTATGCTGCTTCTAGATTATGGACAGATGCTATTATAGATCCTATTGATACTAGAACATGGATCTCTATGGGTATCGAAGCTGCGAATCATTCTCCTATTGAGAAAAAATTTAACTTAGGAGTAATTCAAGTTTAATTAAAATTAATCAATTACATATAAAAAAAGCATCTGTTTTCATCAGATGCTTTTTTTATGATTAAAAACTAAATATTTTTTAAAATCTCTTTTCTTTTTATTTTTCCATTTTCTGTTTCAATAAATTTTTTAGTAAAAAAAACAGCCTTTGGTTTTTCATATTTATCCAAATCATCAAAAATAGTTTCCTCTAAAGGATACTCATCCCCTTCTATAATAAGTACTAATTTCTCTCCTAAATTGGCATCCGCAACACCTATTACAAAAAATCGGGAGGCAATTTTTTGAGCCAACTTGTCTTCAATTTTTTCTGGTATTAATTTAATTCCTCCACTATTAATCACATTGTCAATTCTTCCTAGAAAGATAAATTGATTCTCATTGACTATAGTTACTAAATCATTCGTAACTAAAATTTCAGACGTAAGATTGGGAGCACTAATTACCAAACAATTTCGATTATCTTGACTTATTGCAACATTAGGTAAAAGCGAAAAAACCTCTTCATTTATTTTCTTTGCAGCAATATGAGTAATCGTTTCTGTCATTCCATAAGTCTCGTAAACCTTAGACTTTATTTTTAGTAGCTCTTTTCTCAATTCACTATTGAGTTTAGCTCCTCCAATAATTATCTTTTTGACGTTAACGAATTCAGATAAACAATTTTGAATTTGCAAAGGCACCATAGCAACAAAATCATAACTCGCATTTTCCCGAATTAAAGGATGTGAAGTGGGTGCTACAAAATCAATTGCTAATCCTAAAATTAATCCTCTTACAAACATCATTTTACCCGCAATATATTTCATCGGTAAACAATGCAAAGCGGTGTCACCTGGTTTCAAGTCAAAAAAATCACCCGTTGCAAGCGCAGAATTAACCATTGCTTTTTTTTCGATTCTGATTTTCTTAGGAGCGCCAGTAGTGCCGGAGGTAGTTAGTTCAATAAATGATTTCTGATCAAACCAATCGAGTATAAAGTCGCCCATCTCTTTTTCATAACTCTCTCCCTCTTTAATAAAACTATAGGCTACTCGACATAAATCATTTTTATTGAGATGATACCCATTAAGTTTAAATAAATTATGGACATTTTTATAGGTAACTTTATGGTTCATATTCATTTATTATTTAATTATCGAAAAGGTTAAATTTTTCCAGTTAATTTTTCTTTCCAATTGTTCCAATTGTATTTTTTACTAAAAATAAATAAAAGTAAAGGGAAAATAACTAAAACAGGAAAAAAAACCTCATATCCTGCCGATGGTTCAGAAATATCTTTAAAAATTGAATGTGTCTGTAAAGCAGTCCAATCTGCAGTTACGAGCAATGCACCAATCAAATTATTAGCAGCATGAAATCCTAAAGCAAGCTCCATACCTTCATCCATTAATGTAATTATTCCAAGAAAAAATCCGGTTCCTATATAATAGACCATGATTATTGGACCAACTTTAGCTACTTCAGGATTAAAATAATGCAAACTTCCAAAAATCAAAGACGTTAATAACAGCGGAAACCACTTGTTTTTAGCCAAATTGGCAAAACCTTGCATTAAATAACCTCTAAAAATATATTCCTCACAACTTGTTTGTATCGGAACAAGAAGTATGGCTATTACTGCTAAAATTGCAAATGGAATGGGTTTAAAATTAAATATAAAGTTAGTAGGATCGTAAAAATAAGACAACAAAGTAGTAATAATAGTAAAAGCAGACCATAGAGAAAAGGAAAATATAATACGTTTCCAATCTACTTTATTTCTAGAAGTTGTAACGGAAAGAATAGTTTGTTTGTGTATCAAACGCACAACACCATAAACTGCTATCATTGTAAAAACAAAAGAAAACAAAACTAACAACAAGGTTAGATTGGAATCAAAGTAACTCATTACTGCATCATTTGTGGTTGGATACAGCTTTTTACTTGAAAACGAATCATACAATATTGCTGCTACAAATATAATTTGCCCAACGAATGAAGCAAATATAATAGCCAACGATCCCAAAATATACTTCCAAAAGTGATTTTCTGGTTTAACTCCTTGTTCTATAAACATAAATTTTTGTTTAATTTAATGTGTAATCAGCTAAACAAATCTTATTTTTGCGAGATAAAAATAAAATTGACAACTTTTACAAACTAATTATAATAAATATGATACAAATATACCATAATTCACGTTGTGGAAAATCTAGAAATTGTTTACTAGAATTGCAACATTCAAAAAAAGATTTTGAAATCATTAATTACTTAATAAACCCTCCATCCTTTGACGAATTATCAAGTATCATCGAAAAACTAAATATCAATCCAATTGATTTAGTTCGAAAAAAAGAACAAATATGGATAGATCAATTTAAAGACCAGAAAATGAGTGATCAAGAAATAATTACAGCCATGATAACTCACCCTATTTTGATTGAAAGACCTATTGTGATCAAAGATAATAAAGCAATAATAGCAAGAGATTTAGAAAAACTAGAAGGTTTTATTTAATATTCTGAGCACACTTTAATTAACATATATTTATGAATTCTGGTTTTAAACCAAAATCAATTTTTATAGTCTAATATTATATAACCAATGTTTTTAAAAATGAAAAAAATAAAATCTGTTTTAATTCTTGTTCTCTTTCTAACAACCATTTTCAGTTTTGCTCAGGAATCTCCAGTTGCAAAAATAAAAATTTCAGGTAAAGTAGTTGAAAAAACAAGTAATCAACCGCTTGAATACGCAACCATAACTTTTTTTGCTGCAAACAATCCCAAAGCAATTGCTGGTGGTATTACCAATCCCAAAGGAGAATTTGATATCGAAATTAAACCAGGTATTTATGATATAAAAATTGAGTTCATATCTTTCAAGATTAAAGAAATTAAACAAAAGGCTTTAAATACAACTAGCAGTTTAGGTTTAATTAGTTTAGAAGAAGATGTAAACCAATTAAACGAGGTTGTTATTCGTACCGAAAAAACAACTGTTGAAATTAAATTAGACAAGAAAGTTTACAATGTAGGAAGTGACCTTATGGTAAAAGGTGGAACAGTAAGTGATGTTTTAGACAATATTCCATCTGTTTCTGTCGATGTAGAAGGAAATGTAAGTCTTCGTGGCAATGATAATGTTAGAGTACTTATTGACGGGAAACCATCAAATGCGATTAACATAGCCGAAGCATTGCGTTTGATTCCAGCAGATGCTATCGAAAAAGTTGAAGTAATAACAAATCCGTCCGCAAGATATGATGCTGAAGGTGGTGGAGGTTTATTAAATATCATCTTGAAAAAAGGAAAAAACCAAGGTTTAAACGGAACATTTATAGCTTCTACCGGATATCCAGAAACTTATGGTTTGAGCGGAAATATAAATTATAAATCTAAAAATTTCAACCTTTTTACCACTCAAGGATATAACAATCGCAACAGTCCGGGAAACTCATTCACTAATTCAGAATATTTAAATCCAGACAATACTACCCGTAATTATATCTACGAGAACAGAGACAATAAAAGAAATAACAAAGGATATAATGGTAATTTTGGTATCGAATTATATTTAAATAAATCAACTTCATGGACAAACGCTATAAATTATAGAAAAAGTAAAGGGGACAATGTTGATGATGTTCTTCAAAATTATTACGACTCCGGTTTTAATTATGATTACACTCGCAATAGAATCAATGGAGAAATTAGCGATAGTGAAAGCGTAGAGTTTACAACAAATTTTATTAAAAAATTCAAAAGAGACGGCCATAAATTAACAATTGACGGTTCGTTTTCTACAAGTGATGATCTGAACGATGCTATAATTACTGACAAAGCAACCAACACAAATATTGTTAAATTTGACAATACAATAAATAATCAAACACAAGGTAGAAATTTAATTCAAATGGATTATGTTTTACCTTTTGGAAAAGGAAGTCAATTTGAAGCAGGATATCGTGGTGATTTTTCAAAATTACTTACTGATTACGAAGTAGAAAATGATGGCGTAATTAACAACAATTTTACTAATTCATTAGAATATAAAGAGAAAGTAAATGCTCTTTATACACAATATGGGTTAAAAATTGATAAGTTTTCTGCTCTTTTTGGACTTCGTTTTGAAGATTCAAATATTGAAATCAATTTATTAGGCACCAATAATTATAATACTAAAAAGTACAACAACTTTTTTCCAAGTGCCTTTTTCACTTATGAAATATCAGACAAAAGTAGTGCTTCTGTAAGCTATAGTCGCAGAATACAAAGACCTAGAGGGCGTTTTTTAAATCCCTTTAGTAATTTATCTAGTAACATCAACATTTTTGTTGGAAACCCTGATTTAAATCCTGCGTTCTCTGATGCAATTGATTTAGGTTTTATCAAAAGATGGGACAAATTGACCTTTAATACTTCTTTGTATGTTAATAAAACTTCAGATTCATTTCAATTTGCACGAAGAGAATCAGGTGCTTTCGTTAACGGAACGCCAGTATTAATTAGCTCACCAATAAATATAGCAACAGAATACAGAACAGGATTTGAATTTACTTTGAATTATTCTCCTTATAAATGGTGGAAATTAAATGGGAATTTCAATTTCTACAGAACAGAAACACAAGGAGATTTCTCCTATACTGATTTTAACAGTAACTTAGTGACTCAAGACTTTGGAAATATTGCTACTTCTTGGTCTTCAAGAATAACATCAAAAATAACCTTGCCTTACAAAATTGATTGGCAAACAAATGCAAGTTATAACGCACCACAAACAAGCGCTCAAGGTAAAAGTTTAGGTGTATTTGGAGCGAACTTAGCCTTTAGCAAAGACATCTTGAAGGAAAAAGGAACTCTTGCATTTAACGTAAGTGATGTATTTAATTCTAGAAAAAGAATTACTGAAAATTATTTAGCAGGTGTTGTAAATTCATACAGCGAAATGCAATACAGACAAAGACAGTTTACTTTATCATTTACATACCGCTTTAACAAGCCTAAAAATGAAAGAGAAAGACCTAAACAAAATCAAAACGATAGTGAAGGTGACTTTCAAGGATAAAAAAAAAGGACTCCAAAAATGGGGTCCTTTTTTTATAATATAAAAACAAATAAGCACAAAAAAAAGGGCCCATGAAAATGAGTCCTTTTTTTATTTAACAAAGAGTTTTAAACTGATTGTTGTTCTTGCTTCTTTTTATCTCTTTTCTCTTTGTATGCTTCCCAAGTTGCACCACCTACCCAATAGGATACGAAACTAACTAAAAAAAACATTAACCAGAATCCTATAGTAAGAACGGTTAAGAAAAGTAAAAAGCCTAAATACTGTGAAAATTCAAACATGTTTTCCGGAATTTTTGAATGTAGCCACAAATGTAAGTCTAATTCCTTTTCATACCAATAAAAAAGTATAAAAACTACTAATGAATTTTTATAAAAAAGGAATTATCCGTATTTTTGAACTCAGAATTTGGAGCTATTCCCGCTGTGCTCTCCAATCTTTTCTTTTTTAAGAAAAAAAGTAAAGGATTTCCGTTTCCATCGGGGCTAAAAATCTAGTAAACTACATATTTATAAATACCAACAACATGAAATTTAGAATAGAAAAAGACACCATGGGTGAAGTGCAGGTTCCTGCAGAAAAATATTGGGGCGCACAAACTGAACGCTCTCGTAATAACTTTAAAATAGGTCCATCGGCATCTATGCCTAAAGAAATTATTGAAGGTTTTGCTTATCTAAAAAAAGCGGCGGCTTACGCTAATTGCGATTTAGGAGTTTTGCCTACAGAAAAAAGAGATGCAATAGCTGCTGTTTGTGATGAAATATTAGCTGGAAAACTTCATGATGAATTTCCATTGGTAATTTGGCAAACGGGTTCTGGTACGCAAAGTAACATGAACGTAAATGAAGTTGTTGCAAATCGTGCACAAGTACTTAAAGGATTTAATATAGGTGAAGGAGAACAATTCATCAAAGCGAATGACGATGTAAACAAATCACAATCTTCTAATGATACTTTTCCAACAGGAATGCACATTGCTGCTTACAAAGCAGTGGTTGAAGTCACCATTCCAGGCGTTGAAAAGCTAAGAGATACATTGCACGCTAAAGCAATTGAATTCAAAAATGTGGTTAAAATTGGACGTACGCATTTAATGGATGCTACCCCACTAACATTAGGACAAGAAATTTCAGGATATGTAGCGCAATTAAACTACGGTTTAAAAGCAGTTAAAAATACATTGGCTCACTTATCAGAAGTAGCTTTAGGAGGAACTGCAGTAGGAACTGGATTAAATACACCAGAAGGATATGATGTAAAAGTTGCTCAATATATTGCAGAATTTACAGGACATCCGTTTGTTACTGCTGAAAATAAATTTGAAGCATTAGCAGCACATGATGCTATTGTAGAATCTCACGGAGCTTTAAAACAATTAGCAGTTTCTTTAAATAAGATTGCTAATGACGTTCGTATGTTAGCTTCTGGACCACGTTCAGGAATTGGAGAAATCATTATTCCAGAAAACGAACCGGGATCATCGATCATGCCAGGAAAAGTAAATCCAACACAATGTGAAGCATTAACTATGGTTTGCGCACAAGTGATGGGGAATGACGTTGCTATTACTGTAGGTGGAATGCAAGGGCAATATGAATTAAATGTTTTCAAACCATTAATGGCAGCTAACTTTTTGCAATCGGCTCGTTTATTAGGTGACGCTTGTCTTTCTTTTGATGAACATTGTGCTCAAGGTATCGAACCAAATTACAAACGCATCAAAGAATTAGTTGATAACTCATTAATGCTAGTTACAGCTTTGAATACTAAAATTGGTTACTACAAATCGGCTGAAATTGCACAAACAGCGCATAAAAACGGCACAACTTTAAAAGATGAGGCCGTTCGTTTAGGATATGTAACCGCAGAAGATTTTGATGCTTGGGTAAAACCTGAAGACATGGTAGGAAGTTTGAAATAAACCTCACTAAAATCTAAAATAAAAAAAATCCCAAATTCCATCTTAAACTCTGGAATTTGGGATTTACTATTTTATTGAAAACAAAAAAAAAATTACAAATAATTTGAACTGTAAACTTGATACTTATTTGTGTAAAAGCTGTTTTTAATTATTTATCTGAAAGCTAAGTAATACAATAAAAAAATCCCAAATTCCATCTTAAACTCTGGAATTTGGGATTTACTATTTTATAAATAATTTTCTAAACGTGCAATGCTCTATTATCTGTAGCCGCTAATGCAGCTTCTTTAATAGCTTCCGCAAAGGTAGGATGTGCATGTGACATTCTAGAAATATCTTCAGCAGATGCTTTAAACTCCATTGCTGTAACTGCTTCAGCAATTAAATCAGCGCAACGAGCACCAATCATGTGAACGCCAAGAACCTCATCTGTTTTTGCATCAGCAAGAATTTTTACGAATCCGTCTAAATCTCCTCCTGCTCTCGCACGACCTAAAGCTTTGAAAGGGAAACTTCCTGATTTATAATCTACTCCAGCAGCTTTTAATTGCTCTTCTGTTTGTCCTACTGCAGCCACTTCTGGCCAAGTGTAAACAACACCAGGAATTAAGTTATAATCGATATGTGGTTTTTGACCAGCTAAAATTTCAGCAACCATAGTTCCTTCTTCTTCCGCTTTGTGTGCCAACATTGCTCCACGAACAACATCACCAATAGCATAGATATTAGGAACATTAGTTTGCAAATGATCGTTTACTTCAACCATTCCTCTGTCAGAAATTTTCACTCCAGCTTTGTCTGCATTCAAACCTTCTGTGTAAGGACGACGACCTACAGAAACTAAAGAATAATCTCCTTCTAAAGTAATTGTTTCTCCTTTAGCATTCTCTGCTTGAACAACAACTCCTTCTCCATTTCTTTCTACTGATTTCACTTTGTGTGAAACGTAGAATTTCATTCCTTGTTTTTTTAATACTTTAGTCAATTCTTTAGACAATGAAGCATCCATTCCAGGAATGATTCTGTCCAAATATTCTACTACAGAAACTTGCGCTCCTAAACGTAAATATACTTGACCTAACTCGATACCAATAACTCCACCACCAATAATAACTAGGTGTTTAGGAACTTCTTTCAGTTTTAACGCTTCTGTAGAAGTGATGATTCTTTCTTTATCAATTTTGATAAATGGTAAAGAAGATGGTTTAGAACCAGTAGCAATAATTATATTTTTAGCCTCGATAGTTTCAGAAGTTCCATCCGCTTTAGCAACCGCAACATGCGTAGCATCTACAAATGAACCTAAACCTTCAAGAACTGTAATTTTATTTTTATCCATCAAAAATTTCACACCACCAGAAGTTTGGTCAACAACAGCTTGTTTGCGTGCAATCATTTTCTCTAAATTCACTTTTACTTCTCCAGAAACTTCGATTCCGTGCTCTGCAAAATGGGAAATTTCACTATAATGATGCGAAGAAGCAAGCAAAGCTTTAGAAGGAATACAACCTACATTTAGACAAGTTCCACCTAAAGTAGAATATTTCTCGATAATTGCTGTTTTAAAACCCAGTTGCGCACAACGAATTGCTGATACATATCCTCCAGGTCCTGAACCTATAATGACTACGTCAAATGAACTCATAGTAATTTATTTTAGTGTGTTTTTATAAAATGTTGCACAAAATTAAGGAATTAAGTTTTGTTTAAAGTTTAATTAGCAAGGTTTTTTGCTAAGAAAATGCATTCATTAACAAATGGTTATAACACAATACAATACAAATTGAATTATCGTTAATAAGAATTCCAAAATGTACTAAAATCAAAAAAATATTAAGCGGTAAAAAAAATGACTATTCTTTAATATGCTTTAAAGAGCAACTATTGTCGTGTTTTTAACTTCATTAATCATAAAGGTACTGTGTGTACTTCCTATGTGTTCTAAAGTAGTGAGTTTTGTGACTAAGAATTCTCGATACGCCTCCATATCTTTGACAACAATTTTCAGAATATAATCATAATCACCACTTACATGATGGCATTCTAAAACTTCCTTGAGTTGTATTACTTCACTTTCAAACTTTGAAATAAATTCTTTTGTATGCTGTATTAGTTTTAGATGACAAAAAACAACAAACCCTTTTTCGACTTTAGAACGATTAACAAGCACCACATATTTGTCGATAATCCCTTCTCTTTCTAGTTTTTTGATGCGTTCATAAACTGCAGTTACGGAGAGATTTAATTTAAGAGAAAGCTCTTTGGTTGTTTTCTTACAATCTGATTGCAATAGGAAGAGTAATTTTTTATCGGTTGCGTCTAATGTCATTTTTTAGAATTTGAATTGAAATAAAATCTATAATAATCTTATTTTGAAAGCTAATTTAGATAATTAATTTACAATTATATCATTTGATAGTTTTAAAATCTAATATAAAACTATAGCATTGATTAATAAACTGAAATCATGTTATTTTGAATGCACTTATTAACAACTAAAAACCTAGCCCTGATAGTAGCGGCATCCTTTTAGGAGCGATAGCGACTAAAAGATACAGCGAATAGCAGGAAATAGCTCCTAAAAAAATAGATATGAAAAACTTTAACCCCGCAGACAACATTCAAGATTTACAATACTTTGGAGAATTTGGTGGTGTAAATCCATCGATTTCTGATTCCTCTACTTACACTTTCCTTTCGGCGAAAACCATGTTCGACACTTTTGAGGGAAATATGGAAGGATGCTACTTATATTCTCGCCATTCTTCGCCTAGTAATTTGTATTTAGACAAAGCTTTGGCAGCGATGGAAGGAACTCAATCGGCTAATGTATCGGCATCAGGAATGGGAGCTATTACTCCTACTCTATTACAATTATGTGGAACGGGTGATCATATTGTTTCTAGTAGAACTATTTATGGTGGAACGTATGCGTTTTTGAAAAATTTTGCTCCAAGATTAGGCATTACAACGGCATTTGTAGATATTACAAAACTTGACGTTGTAGAGAATGCGATCACTTCAAATACTAAAGTTTTGTATTGTGAAACTGTGAGTAATCCCTTGCTTGAAGTAGCGGATATTGAAGGTTTATCTAAAATTGCAAAACGTCATAATTTAACGCTTGTGGTTGATAATACTTTTTCACCACTATCCGTTTCTCCAGCAAAATTAGGCGCTGATATTGTGATTCATAGCTTAACAAAATACATTAACGGAAGTAGTGATACGGTAGGCGGAGTAACGTGTGCCTCTACTGAATTTATTAATAGTTTAAAAAATGTAAATAGTGGTGCTAGTATGTTGCTTGGGCCAACAATGGATAGTATACGTTCCGCGAGTGTAATGAAAAATTTGCGTACGCTACATATTCGTATGAAACAACACAGCCATAATGCCATGTATCTTGCAGAACGTTTTGAAAAAGACGGATTAATAACTGTTTATCCAGGTTTAGAAAGTCATCCGAGTCATAAAATCTACAAAACGATGATTAATCCAGAATATGGTTTTGGAGGAATGATGACACTAGATGTAGGCACTTTGGCAAAAGCCAATGCTTTAATGGAATTAATGCAGTCTAAAAACTTGGGGTATTTAGCTGTGAGTTTAGGATTTTATAAAACTTTATTTAGTGCTCCAGGAACCTCAACATCGAGCGAAATTCCAATGGAAGAACAAATAGAAATGGGATTGACAGATGGTTTAATTCGTTTTTCTATAGGTTTAGATAATGATATCGAAAGAACGTATCAGATGATGAAAGCTTGTATGATTGAATTAAACATTCTAGCTTCATAAACTTGAAATTCTTGTATAAAAGTAAAGCCTGTATTATAGTACAGGCTTTTTCTTTTGATAAAATCATTAAAAATTTTCGTTGGAATTGGGTACTAAAAGATATTCATTTTGAATAATTATTTTCTAGATTAATTCAATCGTTTTACAGGAGAAATCATGATTTTTTTAGCCATTTGCATAAAACTTTTTCTAAATCTAATTTGATGATTGGTTTGGGTAAATAATCATTCATTCCCGCAACAAGACACTTTTCTTTATCTCCAACTAAAATTCCTGCCGTAATTGCAATGATTGGAATATTTTCAGAATCTTTTAATTCTCTAATTTCTTGTGTTGCTTCATATCCATTTTTATTAGGCATCTGAATATCCATTAAAATAACATCGGGTTTCTCTTTTTTATAAATTTCAACTGCTTCGTTACCATCGTAGGCCTCAAAAATAGTACAGTTAGAAATAATTCGTTTTACTAATGTTTTTGCCAAAAGCATGTTGATCTTATTATCCTCAACTATCAATACTTTGATACCATCAAGAATTGTTGTAGGCTCATCACTAATAATTGGTACTAGTTTTGGCACTAATTGTGAGGTGTCTTTATTTTTTACTTTTTTAAATTTAACAATAAAGAAAAAATCACTTCCATCTCCGTATTTACTAATTAACTGTAATTTACTATCCATCAAACCCGCTAGCTGATTTGAAATAGCCAAACCTAATCCGGTGCCACCAAATTTACGATTGGTTGAGTTATCCTCTTGAACAAAAGATTGAAATATCTTCTCATTATTAGCCATTTTGATTCCGACACCAGTATCTTTTACAGAAAATTTAATAGTAGTGTATTTTTTTTCATCCGAAGGAATTTCATTAATATCAAGATGAATTTCTCCAAAACTGGTAAACTTAATTGCGTTACTCAATAAGTTGACTAATATTTGTTTTAATCGAATGGAATCGGCTAGAATATAGTTTGGAATAGTTTTATCAATACTTAAAATCAAAGCAACTCTTTTCTGATTGGCTTGAAATTTAAATAAGTTAATAATTTGAGTGGCTAATTTATTGAGATTTACTTTTTCTATATTAAGTTCTAATTTCCCAGACTCAATTTTAGAAAAATCCAAAACATCATTGACAATTTCCATTAGCGATATAGCAGATTCATTGACAGTATTCATATATTCTGCCTGATTTTTCTTGAGATCAGATTTAACCAATAAATGGGTAAAACCAATAATACCATTTAATGGAGTTCTAATTTCATGACTCATGTTGGCTAAGAAATCACTCTTCGCTTTATTGGCAGATTCTGCTAATTCTTTAGCATTAAGCAACTCCATTTCCAACACTTTTTGTTCGGTAATATCTAAAAAACTAACTACAATTTCGATGATGTTTCCGTAATGATCTACATCAGGATATCCGTTGACTAACAACCAAATTAGATCTTGAGTATTGGAACGAGTAACTCCTAATGTGAAATTTTTTAGAGGTTCTTTATTTCTAATAATTTGGCTTACAGGGAAATTATCTAACTCCATAACCGTTTTATCTTCATTTAGAAATTTCCAAGTAGAATCAAAAGCTGAAATACCTATGATTTGATCATCCCTTAATCCTAATAATTCTGCTGCTTTTTTATTGGCAACCACAACAGAAGTATCAGCTGCATGAACCACAATACCGGCATCGAGATTATTAAGTAAACCTCTGTAACGCTCTTCACTTTTAAAAAGTGCAGAATCTGATTCTTTGGCCGTTGTTATATCACGACATAAACATATAAAATGGGTTTCATCATTAAAATTTTCTTTCATTGGAGCGACAGAAAGTTCAAACCAATGCAGACCACTTTTAAGTTGTAGTGTATATTGTTTTCCTGCTGAAAAGCCTTTTTCATAAGCTTCGTTAATAGCCGATAAACATATATTAGCTGCATCTAAAGGAAGTATATCTTTAAATTTCTTTCCCAAGAAAAATTGTGCTGGCATTGCTAATAAATCATTACGACGGGAATGATAATTGTAAATTTCACCATTCAAATCTACTTCAAACAATAAATCAGGAATAGCACCAAGAATGGCTTCCATTTTTTTATTCATTTTCTTGAAGTCATCATTTATTTTTTTGCGTTCGGTAATATTACGAACAATAGCTACTATTCGGCCATCAGCAATCATTTTGGCTGTAATTTCTACATCAATTAGAGTTCCATCTTTACGCAGCATAGTGCGTTCTAGTAAAGTTCTTTTTCCATTTAATAATTCCTCAAATAGTATGGGTCTCGCTTTAAGTTCTTTATTAGTGTATAATTCTTTTATATTTTTACAGCAAAGTTCCTGATTGGTATATCCCAACATTTGGCATGCACTATCATTTACTTCTAATAAATCACCCGAAATATCATTAATAAAAATAGCATCTGAGGCTTGCTCGACCAAACTTCGATATTTATCTTCACTACTAATAAGTTGCTCTTTAATATTTTTTAATTCTGTGACTTCAATCATGGCTCCATTTAGCCTAATTGCTCTACCTTCCTCATCTCTGGATATAATTCCTCTGTCATAAAAAATTCCATAAGTGCCATCTGCTTTTTGAAAACGAAATTCATCAGACCATAAACTTACGTCGCTTGCATAGGAATCATCCATTTTTTTGGTTACTCTTTCTCGATCATCGGGATGCACTCTTGAACGCCAAATTATACTGTTATTAACACCTGTACGGTTGGTACTACCGAAACCCAAAAGTTCTACAAATCTTTTGTTATTCCAACTTTCACCCGTTATCAAGTCAACTTCAAAAACGGCATCGTTTGTAGCGGCCGATATCATTTCATATCTTTCGTTAGCAATTTTTATTTTTTGTTCTGCCTTTTTAATATCAGAAAGGTCTAATCCCATTCCTAAAATTCTCTTTTTCCCTTTGTATTCTAGACAATGGGAATTAATATAAAATGGAATCTTACTTTTATCTTTGGTAAAAAGTTCAATTTCTATTCCAGGTGAATTTTTCTCAAACAGTGATTTTATTCTACTTTGTATTTTATCCTTAAAGTCTATATCATAAAAATCAACTGGTTTCATCTTAGCAATTTCCTCCGTGTTGTATCCTGAAACTGTTTCGAAATTTTTGTTCCATCTACTAATAATTCCTTTTTCATCATAGAGATAAAAAATGCCTGGAAGATTATTAATTATCATTTCCGAGAGCTGTTTTTCTTCTAAAATAGCATCTTCGGCAAGCTTACGCTCCGTAATATCAGTCACGGTACCTATATATCCTATGATTTTATTTTTAAGATTTCGTTCTGGCATGGCTTTACCAATAACCCAAGCAATGGATCCGTCGGGACGAACAAAACGAAATTCTGATAAAGATAATTCTTGATTACTGGAAGCATTTTTCCATCCTTCAATCAATGAAGCTCTATCTTCTATATGAACCGCCTTAAACCAATCCTTTCCTATGGCTTCCTCATAGGACAAGCCAGAAACTTGACACCAGTAAGGATTAACATAAGTTGTAGCTCCGGCTAAATCAGTTCTAAATATTCCAACTTGAGAAACTACTGTTAGCGTGTGGTATCTTTTTTCGCTTTCTAAAACTTCCTCTTCTGCTTTTTTTCTTAATAATTCTTTTTCAAAAATTTCTAACGCAAAAGCAACATCGCTGGTAGCACCTACTAAAAGTTGAATTTGTTCTGCATCAAAAAAGTTTTTCTCATCTGCATAAAAAGAAAAAGCTCCAATTGTTTTACCAAACTTTTTTATTGGTACCGACATTAAAGAATTATAACCACACAATAATGCATGTTCTTTCCAGGGCAACATCATGGGATCGTTTTCAATATCATTACATACAATATATTGATTTTCTCTGATAGAACGACCTGCAGGTCCTCTCCCTAAAGGTCCATCTTCTATAGAGATTGTTTTTATTTTAGAAAAATAATCATTATCAATTCCTTCCATTCTTATAGGAACGATTTGATGATTTGTTTCATCTAAAAGTCCAATCCAAACCATTTTAAACTTGCCTAATGCTACAGCAATCTTACAGGCTTCTCTAAATAGCGTTTCTTGATCTACTGTTCTAACAATCATTTGATTCATCTGACTTATAAAGGAATAAAGTCTATTGGCCTTGATTATTTTTTGCTTTGTAGAAATTCTCTGAGTTATATCTGTGACAATACCGTGACAAATTACGGTACCTTCTGGCTCAACAACAGGCAAAGAATTGACATCGTGCCAGACTAAACCTTTTTGTGGATGAAAATAACGGTATTCACATTTTAATGGAACTAATTTTAATTTAGTTTCTTTTATACTTGAAACTACTTTTTCATAATCAAGTGGATGTATGAGTTTAAATATTTTATTGGCATCATTTTTAATTTCTTCAAACGAAAAACCATATATATCTTGTATTGCATTACTAGCATAAGAATAATGTAAAGCTCCATCTGCGGTTTGTCGCATCGAATATATTAAACCCGGTGAAGTTGCAGCAATTTTATCAAATTTTTCTTTTTCACTTACAATAGTGTCATGAGCAATTTTAGCTTCTGTTACCTCTTTTAAATTCAAAATGATGCCACCAACATTAGGATCTAAAATTCTATTATTCAAAACTCCTTGTAACCAAATATAATGTCCATTTTTATGTTTAATTTGAACAAGTATTGGTATTGGTATTCCGGGATTTTCAAGAGATTTCTCTATATTTTTTTTGACATAATCTAAGTAATCTGGATGAAAGTAGTCTGAATTTTTGATTATTTTAAATTCGCCATCTGAATATCCTGTAATTCGCTCTGACGAAGAACTTCTAAAAATAGTATTGAGATCTTTATCTAATATGGCAATAATCCCATCATTATATTCTACTAGAGCACGAAATCTTTTTTCATTTTGCTCAATCTTTTTCTCTGTATTTTTCTTTTCTGTAATATTTTTAAAAAAACCCAGATATAATGTTTCAGAAAGTTTTACAACATCAAGAAAACACCATATTTGTTCCCCATTTTTACGACGAATTCTTTCTTCGCCTTTCATCATTCCTGTATTCTTTAACAACTGGAATTTAGCAATTGAATGATCAAGATCATTACTAAAAGAAAGTTCCCCAAATTTCATTTTCAACAGTTCTTCTTTAGAATAACCCGTCAATTGAATGGCAGCTTCATTGACTTCTAAATAATTTCTTTCATTGTCGATTACAAAAACTCCATCAGGAGCATTAGCAATGTAATTCTTAAACTTTGCATTGCTTTCTTGCTCAAATAATTTCAGTTTAAAGTCGGTTAAAGCCTTTTCCTGACTTTTAATCGCTTTTTGAGCGCTTTTTTTCTCTGTAATATCTTGTGTATTTCCTCGTAAGGCTATAACTAATCCTTCTTTATCAATTAATGGAGTAACGATTGAACGAAACCATTTTTTATTACCATTTGACAAAGTGACCTTTTTCTCTACTTCAAATGGTAGTTTATTAATGAGTGATTGCTCAATTTTATTAAAAAAATATTTTTTGTTTTGTTCTGAATAAATACTTGTAAATTCTTCAAAGAGGTTTTGATCGGAGAATGTTTCTATTTCATAGAGTACATATAACTCTTGAGACCAAATCATTTTTTGATCTTGCATGTCTAGTTCCCAACTGCCTATTTTAGCAATTTTTTGAGCATCACTAAGTAATTTTTGATTTGAAAGTAGGTGCAGTTGACTCTTTTTAATTTCCGAAATATCTTTACCTATTCCATAAACAAATTCCTGTGTGGGAGACAAAGTGATTGTCCATTCTATCGTAACAATATCTCCATTCTTTTTTATATAGCGATTTTCAAAGTAAATCGAAGATTGAAACTTTGATAATAACACCAATTCTTCATTTGTCTTATAGCGATCATCAGGATGAATAAAGTTCTGAAGAGGATTGGATAGTATTTCCTCTAAGCTATAACCTAAGGTTTTTAGAAAAGCGAGATTGGTCTCTTTAATAAACCCATCAAAGCCAGCGATGCAAACTAAATCTTGAGATCCTTTTTGGTAAAAATCAAAGTTTAAGAAAGATTGCTCCTTTTTTAATAGCCTATTTATTTCTAGATCCTTATTTCTTATCAGATCAAGTAAATCATTGTAGGTAGGCTCGTCATTATTCATGCTTATGAATTTGATTAAAAGTTAAATATAACAAAATATTATTGTAAATAAAAAACGAAAAACTTAAATATTTTTTAACACTAAATACTTAAACCTGAAATAGTACTTCAATAGTATTGCAATAAAATTGAGTCTCAAAAAATGAAGTAGAAAACCTCTTTTGTTAATTAATATAATTTGAAACTTTAGCTTTTAAATTATATAGTAAGCTACAATTTTATAGACAACAGTTATTGCTCAACAGCATAATTAAAAAATTAATAAAAAAAATTAATAACGTTTGTATATACAAATAAAAAAAGTGTTACATTTGTACCAACAAATTACATATAGATAAAATATGAAAATTGAAGAGGTTTTAAAGTCAACAGTACCGATGGATAATTCTAAAAAAATCATCCTAAATATTTTGTACACGCAGAGTATGATTACCGATAAATTTAATGAAATACTTAAATCTTATGATATCTCCGGAGAACAATATAATGTACTTCGAATATTAAGAGGTCAAAAAGGAAATCCTGCAAATATGTCGATGATACAAGAACGAATGCTGGCTAAAACGAGTAATACCACCCGATTAGTTGACAAGTTATTATTAAAAGATTTCGTTACCCGAAAAGTTTGCCCAGAAAACAGACGTAAAATAGAAGTTCTAATTACCCAAAAAGGATTAGATATACTTAAAGATCTTGATCCTAAAGTAATACAGCACGAGCAGTTTTTTTCTAATAACTTAAGTTCAGACGAAATTATTCAATTAAACTATTTATTAGAGAAATTTAGAAACCAATAACGTATAAAAACAACATGAATACCTTTATAGAAAATCAAAATTGGAGATACGCTACAAAAAAATTCGATAGCTCCAAAAAAATAACAAATGAAGAAATTGCTATCCTAAAAGAAGCTATACGTTTAAGTTCTTCTTCTTACGGATTACAACCATATAAAATTATTATTGTCGAAAATCCAGAATTAAGAGCCCAATTGCAACCAGCGGCTTGGGGACAATCACAAATAGTAGATGCTTCGCATATCATTATTTTTGCTAATGAGTTAAATTTTGGAGTAACTGGAATTGACAGTTATTTTAAAAATGTTAGTGAAACAAGAAATGTTACTCTTGAAAGTATGAAAGGCTACATTGATTTTATGAAAAAGACGATCACAGCACTATCAGAAGATGAAAAAAACAACTGGTCTGCCAAACAAACCTATTTGGCTTTAGGAAATCTTTTGAATGCGGCGGCTGACTTAAAAATTGATGTTACTCCAATGGAAGGTTTTGTTCCAGCTCAAGTTAACCAAGCATTAGGACTTGATAAATTAGGACTGAACGCCACATTAATAGCAACTCTTGGCTACAGACATGAGGAAGATGCTACGCAACATTTCAAAAAAGTTAGAAAATCAAACGAAGAATTATTTATTACTCTATAATTATTAAACCTTAAATTAAATTTACAAAAAAAATGAAAAATTTTAAAGCAATTGCATTAGCATTAGTAGTAGTTCTAGCTACAACATCAGTATCAGCACAAACAAAAAAAGTAGATGTTACAAAAAGTACAATCAACTGGACAGGGAAAAAAGTAACAGGACAACATGAAGGAACAGTAAACCTAAAAGACGGTAGTCTTGTTTATAAAGGGAAAAATGTTGTAGGTGGTGCATTTACAGTAGACATGAATTCAATGATTGTAACTGACTTAAAAGAAGGTCAAGGTAAAGAGAAATTAGAAGGTCACTTAAAAGCGGATGACTTTTTTGGAACTGATAAATTTGCTACAGCTACTTTAGTTTTCAAAAAAATTGTTACTAAATCACCTAATTTATATACCGTAACTGCTGATTTAACAATAAAAAACATTACTAAACCAGTAATTTTTGATCTTGCTACAACAGCAAATACTGCTACAACTAATTTAAAAATTGACAGAACTAAATATGATATTAAATATGGTTCTGGAAGTTTCTTTGATAACCTAGGAGACAAAGCTATCAATGATAATTTCGATTTAACTGTAGCTTTAAAATTCTAATTTACAAAACACCATTTTACAAACCCCAGC
The DNA here is from genome assembly GCF_023162025.1 of Flavobacterium pygoscelis. NCBI lineage: Bacteria > Pseudomonadati > Bacteroidota > Flavobacteriia > Flavobacteriales > Flavobacteriaceae > Flavobacterium > Flavobacterium pygoscelis. The sequence goes on from NZ_JALNUB010000002.1 coordinate 385,611, forward strand.
AAGAAATTGTTGGGGTTTTATTTTTTTAAATAAGAAAAAATAAAACCATTTATAAAAAAATTAACATTTGATCTATTTGAATAATCAAATTACATTTATATATTTGCTGCAATAAAATAAAACATGAACACAATTTTAAACAATACTTGGTGGTGGAACAATTTACGTCAAACGTCGTGAACTAAGCTCCTATAGTATTATTTGAACTATAAATATAAAAGGCTTGTCATCACGACAAGCCTTTTTTTTGTGCCAATAAAATAGTAATTATTAAATTTATTTCTCTTGAAACAGTATATCTTAAATACAAAACACAAACAAATTCTCGCTGATACGATCACTCCTGTGAGTGTATATCTTAAAATTAGAGATAAATTCCCGAATAGTTTGTTATTAGAAAGTAGTGATTACCACGGTAATGATAATAGCTTCTCTTACATCTGTTGTAATCCTATTGCTTCGATAAAAATTGAAAATGAGACTATCTCTAAAACGTATCCTGACGGAAATGTTGAGAAAATAATTATCGACTCAAATACTGATATACCACAAATCATTGAGGAGTTTTCACATCAATTTAAATCAGAGAAAAATGATTTTAAATTCATCAATAACGGATTATTTGGATACATTTCGTATGATGCAGTTCGTTATTTTGAAAAAGTAGCTATTGCCAAAAAAGAAAATAGTAATACGATTCCTGATGTCTATTATGCAGTTTATCAAAATATTATTGCGATTAATCATTTCAAAAATGAAGCATATATTTTTTGTCATAGTGTCGATGATAGAAACAACATTTCAGAGATTGAGCAATTACTGCAATCCCGAAATATTGCTTCTTATAAATTCAGTAAAGAAGGAGAAGGTTTCTCTAATTTAACCGACAATGAATTCAAGCACAATGTTTCTTTGGCTAAAAAACATTGTTTTAGAGGCGATGTTTTTCAATTGGTGTTATCCAGACGATTTACTCAAGGTTTTAAAGGAGATGAGTTTAATGTATATCGCGCCTTGAGAAGCATAAACCCTTCACCCTATTTATTCTTTTTTGATTATGGCGATTTTAAAATATTTGGATCTTCTCCTGAAGCTCAAATTATCGTAAAAGATCGTAAAGCGGAAATCCATCCTATTGCAGGAACATTCAAAAGAACAGGTGATGACGAAAAGGATGCCGTTCTTGCCAAACAATTATCAGAAGATAAAAAAGAAAACAGCGAACATGTAATGTTAGTAGATTTAGCCAGAAATGATTTGAGTCGCAATGGTCATGATGTGAACGTTGAAAAATACAGAGAAGTACAATTCTTCTCGCATGTAATTCATTTAGTTTCAAAAGTAACGGGACATTTACATGAAAAAGCCACAACCATGCAAGTAGTTGCCGATACATTTCCTGCGGGAACTTTGAGCGGAGCGCCTAAACATCGCGCTATGCAATTGATTGAAGACTACGAAAAAACAAATCGTAATTTTTATGGAGGAGCGATTGGCTTCATGGATTTTGAAGGTAATTTTAATCATGCTATAATGATTCGTACTTTCCTCAGTAAAAACCATCAATTGCATTCACAAGCCGGTGCAGGAATTGTTGCCAGCTCTGATGAAGAAAGCGAAATGCAAGAAGTTTACAACAAGTTAAGAGCGTTAAATGCCGCTTTAGATTTAGCCGAAACAATATAAATCCCCTCCCAAGCCGTCCCCGAAGGGGAGGAAGACGAGACTAAAAAATTTTAAAATGGAAAATAAAAATACAACTAAACCAACAGTTCCAACTTCGGGGGCTACGGGAAAAATACTAGTCATAGACAATTACGATAGTTTCACATATAATTTAGTGCATTATCTCGAAGATTTAAATTGTGAGGTGACCGTTTTTAGAAACGATGAATTTGATATTGAAGAAATTGCATCTTTTGATAAAATACTTCTTTCTCCAGGCCCAGGAATTCCAGATGAAGCAGGATTGCTAAAAGAAGTAATTCGAGTATATGCTTCAACAAAAAGTATTTTTGGAGTCTGTTTAGGACAACAAGCGATTGGCGAAGTTTTTGGCGGAACACTTTCTAACTTAGATCATGTTTATCATGGAGTAGCAACAATGGTAAAAACAGTGGTTGACGATGAGCTTTTATTTGAAGGTTTAGGAAACGAATTTGAAGTAGGTCGCTACCATTCTTGGGTTGTAGATACTAATTTACCAGATGTTCTAGAAGCAACTTCTTTTGACGAAAATGGGCAGGTAATGTCGTTACGCCACAGAACTTTTGATGTCCGAGGCGTACAATTTCATCCTGAAAGCGTGCTAACACCAAATGGAAAAAAGATATTAGAAAACTGGGTAAAAAACTAATAATTAATAATTAGCAGTCCTTAAAAATCGGTTCCACTTTTATTTTTAAAAAATGAAAATAGTCAAAATCCATATTGTATTTATTTTACTACTTACTTTCAGTTTTATTTCTTGTCATCAAAATACGGAGCAAAAAATAGAAACTAGAAATTCTACGCAAAAAAAAATAACATTGGACTTGCTTGATTTACAAGCAAAAAATAAGTTAGGAAAAGATACCATTGTTACAATTGTTAATGATCCTGTTTATCATAAAATAAAAAAATACAAAGCAGTAAACGCTGAAAAATTGATTAAAAGCCAAGTTGAATTAAGTACAATTGATATAAAAAACACTAAAATTGTTTTTGAGTGTATTGACGGTTACAAACCCGAAATGCCATTAGAATTATTTTTGAACACCAAATCTTTCCTAGCCTTCCAAGATGTCGAAGCTCCAAAAGGTTTGAAATGGGAGAAAATAATTAAAAATGAAAACGAAATGGACGCTACGCCTTTTTATATCGTTTACGAATCCGTTTCAGAAAAAGATAGCCGTTACAAATGGCCTTATAATTTGATAAAAATTCATCTTGAACCTAGTAATACATCCCGTAATGAATTATTTCCTATAGATAATAAAAAAGTTGAAATAGGCTATAATTTATTTCAAAATCAATGCATTACCTGTCATGCCATAAATGAAATTGGAGGAACTATGGGCCCAGAATTAAACTATCCAAAAAGTGTTACCGAGTATTGGAAGGAAAAAGAATTGGTTGCTTATATAGTTAATCCTGCCTCTTTTAGACATAAAGTAAAAATGCCGACTTTAGGAATAACCCAACAGCAGTCCCAAGAAATAGTTGATTATTTAAAATACATGGCACAACATAAAAAAAGCGAGTAGGATTTAATTAGCCTTAAAAAAAAGAATCCAAAATCATATACCCCATTTGAATCTTAAAAAAAAATGAAAAATATATTAAACAGATTGATCAATCATGAAACGCTTTCGAAGGAAGAAGCTAAAAATGTTTTAGTAAACATTTCCAACGGCAGTTACAATACTAGCCAAATCGCCTCTTTCTTGACTGTTTACATGATGCGTAGTGTAAGTATCGACGAACTTTCTGGGTTTCGTGAAGCTTTACTTGATTTGTGTATTCGCATCGATTTATCGGCTTACAATACGGTTGATTTATGTGGAACGGGTGGTGACGGAAAAGATACTTTTAACATCTCTACTTTAGCATCATTTGTAGCTGCAGGAGCTGGAATTAAAGTTGCTAAACATGGAAATTACGGTCTCTCTTCTATTTCAGGATCTAGTAATGTCATGGAGAAATTAGGAATTAAATTCAGCAATGAATCTGATTTTCTAGAACGTAGTATTGACCAAGCTGGAATTGCAATTTTGCACGCTCCTTTATTTCATCCTGCGATGAAAAACGTAGGTCCCATCCGAAAAGAATTAGCAGTAAAAACCTTTTTTAATATGGTTGGGCCAATGGTAAATCCATCCTTTCCTCAAAATCAATTAGTAGGTGTTTTCAATTTAGAATTGGCACGAATGTATGCCTATTTGTACCAAAATACAAACACAAATTTCACGATTTTGCATTCGCTTGATGGTTATGATGAGGTATCACTAACAGGACCAACGAAGATGATAACTAACAATCGAGAAGGAATGGTGAATCCAGAAGATTTTGGTGTTTCTCTTTTGGCGCAAAGCCAGATAGAAGGCGGAACTACTATTGATGAATCGGCGCAAATGTTTATCGATATTATATCAGGCAATGGAACTGAAGCGCAAAATAACGTGGTTTGTGCCAATGCAGGAATGGCCATTGCGACGGTGACAAAATGTAGTCCTTTAGAAGGATTTCAAATAGCAAAAGAGAGTTTACTGTCTGGAAAAGGACTTTTATCTTTGAAGAAATTACAAGAATTGAGTAGATAAATACAAATTAAGAATCTAAGTACTTGCAGGATAAAAATTTGTACACAGATTAACACAGAATAAAAAATTAGTGCCTTTGCGCCTTAGTGGCAAAAAAAGATTAAAAGAATTCCTTAGCAGTAAAAACAAATATGAATATACTTGACAAAATTATAATCGACAAAAAAAGAGAAGTTATTCTCAAGAAATCAATCATTCCAGTTTCTCAATTGGAAGCATCGATTTTCTTCGAAAAAAAGACTATTTCTTTGAGTAAAAGTTTAAAAAATAGCACCTCAGGAATTATTGCCGAGCACAAACGTCGTTCGCCTTCAAAGGCAGAAATCAATTATGGTTTTACTGTCGAAGAAGTGGTAAAAGGATATGAAGAAGCTGGTGCTTGCGGAATTTCAATTTTAACCGATGGAAAATATTTTGGAGGTTCGTTAGACGATTTACTTTTGGCTAGAGCCTCGGTCAATATTCCACTTTTACGAAAAGAATTCATCGTTGACGAATACCAAATACTAGAAGCAAAAGCCCACGGAGCCGATTTAATTTTACTAATTGCTGCAGTTTTAACTCGTGAAGAAATCAAATCACTATCTGAATTTGCAAAAAGTTTAAACCTAGAAGTTTTACTTGAAGTACACAATCAAGAAGAATTAGAAAAATCAATAATGCCTACACTAGATATGATTGGCGTAAATAACAGGAACCTAAAAACATTCGAAGTGAGTTTAGATTTCAGCAAGCAATTAGCAGCACAAATTCCAGATGATTTCGTAAAAGTATCAGAGAGTGGCATTTCGTCAATTGAAGCAATAACCGAATTAAAACCATTTGGTTACAAAGGTTTCTTAATAGGAGAAAATTTTATGAAAACGGATAATGCTGGAAAGGCAGCCAAAGAGTTTATTAGTAAAATTTAATCCCCCTAACCCCCGAAGGGGGAACTAGCAACAGATAAATAAATTTTATTATGCAATCATTTTCAAGAAATAATAACAATAAAAATTGCGGTATAAATCCGCCGCAACAATTCCCCCTTCGGGGGGCGGGGGAATTTGGGATCAAAATCTGCGGCATGAAATATCATGAAAACATACTCGAAGTAGCATCGCTCCTACCCGATTATATGGGATTTATTTTCTGGGCAAAATCAAGTCGTTATTTTGATGGAATTATTCCAATTTTACCGAAATCGATTAAGAAAACTGGGGTTTTTGTAAATGAAACTATAGACGAAATTTTGGCGAAAGCCGAAAAGCACGATTTACAAGCCATACAATTGCACGGCTCAGAATCTGTTACGTTCTGTAAAGAATTAAAAAATAAAATGCACACTGAAATCGAAATTATAAAAGTGTTTTCAGTGGATGATAGCTTTGATTTTGAACTTTTAAAACCTTATGAAACCGTTTGTGATTACTTCCTTTTTGACACTAAAGGAAAATTACCGGGAGGAAACGGAACAACATTCGATTGGAAAACACTTGAAAATTATCCTTCTACAAAACCCTTTTTTCTAAGCGGCGGAATTGGAATTGAGGAATTACAAAGTGTACAAGAAATATTGAAAACAAAATTACCCATTCATGCCATTGACGTCAATAGCAAATTTGAAATAGAACCCGGATTAAAGAATGTAGAATTATCTAAAGATGCGATCATTCGTATCTCAAATATAAAACAATAAAAAGAAAAAATCATGTCATACCACGTAAACGAAAAAGGCTATTACGGAGAATTTGGAGGTGCCTTCATTCCTGAAATGTTATACCCAAATGTCGAAGAACTACGCCAAAACTATTTAAAAATAACAGCGGAACCTGAATTCCAAGCTGAATTTGATGCTTTGCTAAAAGAATATGTGGGTCGTCCTACACCGCTTTATTTTGCAAAACGCTTATCAGAAGAATACAACACTAAAATCTATCTAAAAAGAGAAGATTTGTGTCATACGGGAGCGCACAAAGTCAATAACACCATCGGCCAAATCCTTTTAGCAAAACGATTAGGTAAAACCAGAATCATTGCTGAAACGGGTGCAGGACAACACGGTGTTGCAACCGCTACTGTTTGCGCACTTATGGGATTAGAATGCATTGTGTACATGGGCGAAGTCGATATTAAGCGCCAAGCGCCAAACGTGGCTCGTATGAAAATGTTGGGCGCCGAGGTTCGTCCGGCAATGTCAGGGTCTAAAACTTTAAAAGATGCTACAAATGAAGCCATTCGAGATTGGATTAATAATCCCGTTGATACGTACTATATTATTGGCTCCGTTGTGGGACCGCATCCTTATCCAGACATGGTAGCGCGTTTTCAAAGCGTAATTTCTAAAGAAATCAAAGAACAATTATTAGAGAAAGAAGGTCGTGAAAACCCGGATTATGTGGTTGCTTGCGTTGGTGGTGGTAGTAATGCTGCCGGAACCTATTACCATTTCCTTGATAATGAAGACGTAAATATAATTGCTGTCGAAGCTGCCGGTTTAGGCGTTCATTCTGGCGAAAGTGCTGCTACATCAGCGTTAGGAAAAGTAGGTGTTATTCACGGTAGTAAAACATTGTTGATGCAAACTACTGATGGACAAATCACAGAACCCTACTCTATTTCTGCAGGATTAGATTATCCAGGAGTTGGCCCCATGCACGCGCATTTGTTCGCTACAGGAAGAGCCCAATTTGTGTCTATTACAGATGATCAAGCCATGCAATGGGGAATCAAATTGTCTAAAATGGAAGGCTTAATTCCCGCTATAGAAAGCGCGCACGCCTTTGCCGTTCTGGACGAAATGAAATTTAAACCAGAGGACATCGTAGTGATCAATCTTTCCGGCCGAGGCGATAAAGATTTGAATACATATATCGATTATTTTAAATTATAAAAGATCTTTTGGGGCGTTTCCCCGCTTTCACTAGCGTTACAGCGGCGGGCGGGCTTTTCGTTGCAATCTTTTCCTTTTTTAAGAAAAAAAGGAAAAGGATTTACACTGCAATCCCTTACGCGAATCCAATAAAACAACTTATATAGTTTTTAAAAAATTGACGGTCAAAAAACAAATTAATTCTCTTTTAAATCTAATAATTCAAATACTTAAAGATTGTTAAAAGAGTAGAAAAAAATATAAAATGAACAGAATAAATAAAAAATTACAAGAAACCAAAAAGATATTTTCCATCTATTTCTCTGCTGGATATCCTAATTTAAACGATACCGTTCAAATCATTCAAGATTTAGAAAAAAATGGTGTCGATATGATCGAAATTGGTTTGCCTTTCAGTGATCCATTAGCAGATGGACCAACCATTCAAGCCAGCTCAACAAAAGCGCTCCATAACGGAATGACCACTCAAGTTTTGTTTGATCAACTAAAAGACATCCGAAAAATAGTAACCATTCCTTTAGTGATTATGGGCTATTTTAATCCGATGTTACAATACGGAATAGAAAATTTCTGCCAGAAATGTGCCGAAATAGGGATTGATGGATTAATTATTCCGGACCTTCCTGTTGATGTTTACGCGGATGAATACAAAGCAACCTTTGAGAAATACGGATTAAAAAATATTTTTCTAATCACGCCACAAACTGCAGTAGAACGCATTAACTTTATTGATAGCGTATCTGATGGATTTATTTATATGGTAAGTTCGGCAAGTGTTACAGGATCACAAACTGGTTTTGGTGCGGAACAAGCTGATTATTTCAAGCGCATCTCTGACATGAACTTAAAAAACCCACAAATAATTGGTTTTGGAATTAGCAATAAAGAAACCTTTAACCAAGCCACTCAATATGCTAAAGGTGCCATTATAGGAAGTGCTTTTATCAAACATCTAACCCAAAATGGAACTGGAAAAATCAAGGAATTTGTAGAGGAGATAATTTAAATTTTATTTTTTGATAATCAAAAACGGCATTTAAAATTTGTTTTAACTGCCGTTTTTTTTTTATACGCATAACAACATTTTTCTTATGGTAAAACTGCATAAATATAAATTTGTAAGAAATTATTTTATATATTTGAAATAAAGTAATGTAGGAACGTTTCTATACTTATCTACCCTGATTTGGTTATATAGGTATGATAAAGTCATACATATATACAATTTGGTGGCAATTTAACCTCAAAATCACGAATATAAAACTAAAATAATACATAAAAAATGGAGATAATTAACTCAATAATAATCATTTGCATAAACTTGTTAATCGTTACTTTTCTCTTAAATAAAAATTGGAAAAATCTTAAATATTCTTTTTATGTAACATTAATATTTATTGTTTTGAACTTAATTATTGATAATATTTCATATAAATTGATTCCAATTATTCTATTTTACTCTTTAGCAATTTTAATTCTAAACTTTATGAGTAATCAAATTAATGTTATAAAAAATAACACAACTGTTTCAGAATCATCTAAAATTAAAATGCTAAAAATAAAATTTTATTGTGTTTCATATGTCTTTCCAATAATGATAACAATATTTCAAATAATCTTTCTTTTCAGTAATGAAATGCAAAATGAAATATTACGTAAATAAACTGCCACCAACAGCCGTTTGGCGAGATTGGGGTTTTAGGCTTAATTTAAAGATGGTTTTGTACTTGGAAAATTTGTGTTTAATGGAAAAATCTCGCATCTTTACTCCCCAACCTCGCCAAGCGCCAAGACGTTACCTGCAAGCATATTTGAAAATCGTTAAAAATACAAAATCAATGAATAAATTTAATATTTCTTATTTTTTAATTTTATTAAATACTGTCGTTTTTTCTCAAAGTAATTTTAATATTAGTGGAAATTTACAAGGCTTTGAGGAAAATTCTATAATTAGAATTGAAAAAGAAAATATCGTTTTAGATAGTTGTGTTTTAATCAATGGTATTTTTACTTTAAAAGGTGTTTTAGAGAATCCATCGATTGTTCATCTAACAATCAAAAAAGAGGACAAATTTAATTATACCACATTATTCATAGCAAACGAAAATGTACAATTAAACGCAAAAATTGAAGATTTCCCATTTAAAATAAAAACAAATGGTTCTAAATTTGACAAGGAAAGGTTTGAATTAGATAATAAACAAAATAATTTAAATAAAGAGAGAGATGAAAATTTAAACGAAATGTTTTTATTGAGAAGTCAAAATAAATGGAATGATAGCTTACAAGAAGCATATTGGAGCAAAACAAAGCCTTTAGGTAAAATTATAGTTATTGATAATAAATTGGATGAAATTAGAAATGAATTCATAGCTAATAATATCAATTCAGAATATTCGCTTTATCTGTTAACTATTTATAAGACTGAATACACTAACAAAGAACTTTCAAACTTTGTAAAAAAGCTTAAACCTTATTTCAAAAAAAGCATTTATGCTCAAAGTATTATTTCGTTTTTAAAATATAAAAATCTTGAAATTGGTCAGCAGTATTTAAATTTTAAAGCGTCTGATAAGATAAATAATTTAGTAGAATTTTCTGAATATTTCGATAAAAAATATGTTTTACTTGATTTTTCAACAGATAAATGTAGTTGGTGTTTAAAAGCAATACCTGCATTAGAAGATTTAAAAGAAAATCTAAAAGATAATTTAGAAATTATAACATTTTATGTTGATAAAACTGAAGAAGGTTTCAAAAACATAAGAAATAAACATAGTGAAAATTGGATTTTTTTGTGGGATAAAGAGGGTCGATTAAGTGAAACTTTTTCTAAATATCGAATTTTCTCAACTCCTACTTTCTTTTTATTTGAACGAAATGGTAAATTAATAAAAAAATATGAAGGCTATTCCGATAAACTTAAAGACGAAATAATTAATGAAATTAACAATGCCAGCAGGTAACAGCGGTTTTGCGAGATTGCGAAATAAGTGGTTAATTCACGTTTATCTTTCGCAAGAAATTTTATCTTAGCAGAAAAATCTCTGTTCCGAAGTTCGCAACCTCTCCAAGCGCCAAGACGTTTGCGGTTATATTACCCCAATCAACTAAAAAACAACATTCTATGAAATACATTTTAATTCTTTTTACATTTTTCTCAATTAATTTAACAGCACAAAATATTCTGAAATTTGACAAAAAAAATACTGAATGTGAAGACAAATGGATTTCATACCAAATAGACAAAGACAGCACGTATGTTTTCGGATTTATTTACATTGATTCAGAAGCGGGATTAACACTAAACTATGAAGGGAAATTTAAAATTGATAATAATGGTAAATTCAACAGAATAGAAAGTGAAACTAAAAATGAAGTTGGCTTTATTAAGGTTAGACTTGAACCAAGCAAAACTGCAATTGCTGAAATACCTCAATCAAAATTTAAAGAGCTAAATATTGATAAAACACCAAGTTGGTTAAAATCATATAAAACTGATGAGAATTCAGTAAACAGATTATTTCGTTGGGGTTATATATATAACGGTTGGAACGAGTGTGAAAAAGCTTTAACATTTTTAGAAAAAGCAGAAAAAATAGATTCAAAATTTAAAGGCTTGCAAACTGAATTAGCATTTTCTTATAATGCTTTAGGAAAATTCGACAAAGCTGAAATATCATTAAAAAAATCAATTGCAGAAAACCCAAAAGAATGTTACACATATAAAGAGTTAGCTTACACTTATACAAAACTTGTGAATTTTGAAAAAGTTGTAGAAACATATACAACAATGACCAAAATATGTACAGAGCAAAACTTCATTCAAGAAACCGCTTATAATTTAGCTTACGAATATTTTAAAATAAAAGATAAGACTAAATTTAAAACGTGGAAAACTGAAGCAGAAAAATGGTCGAAATCTGAAAATAAGTACACAAAAAATTTAATTATTATGGAAACTGAATTGAATAAATAAAAAAACTGCTACTAACAGCCGTTTGTCGAGATTGGGGTTTTAGGCTGAATTTAAAGATGGTTTTATACTTGGAAAATTTATGTTTAATGGAAAAATCTCGCTTCTTTACTCCCAAACATCTTGTAGCGCCAAGATTTTAGCGGTAATCCTGAAAAATCGCTGCGAGATAATAAGATATATCCTCTTATAAAAATATATTAAGAGAAATGTAACATTTTGAACATACTTGTATCTAAAAGGCAAATTAGTAAATTAACCATTTAAATTTTAGAAAAATGAACAAGTACAAAATTACAATTATCACACTCTTATTTACAGTCTTAAGCTTAAATGTCTTTGGACAGAATAAAACGTATTTTTTTGAAATTCAAAAAAATGGACAAGGAAAACAAGCTATTATTTTCATACCAGGTTTTGCTAGTTCGGGCGAGGTTTGGAATGAGACAAAAACAGAATTTGAAAAAGAATACATTTGTTATACTTTAACAATGGCAGGTTTTGCAGGTGTAGAACCACAAAATAATTCAACCTTTAAAAATTGGGAAAATTCAATTGTAGATTTTATTAAAGATAACAAAATCATAAGTCCTATTCTAATTGGACACAGTATGGGTGGTGGTTTAGCATTGGCTATTGCTTCAGATTATCCTGATTTAATAAGCAAAATAATTGTAGTGGATGCACTTCCTTGTTTGCAAGCATTATCAAATCCAAGTTTTAAATCAAAAGAAAAAAATGACTGTTCTGCAGCTGCAAACCAAATTACTGCAATGACAGATGAACAATTCTACAAAATGCAAAAATTGTCTATTCCAAGACTTTTAGTAGATTCAACAATGCAAGAAAAAGTGGTAAGTTGGAGCGTGAAATCAGATCGAAAAACATTTGCAGAAATGTACTGCGATTTTTGGAATACCGATTTGAGAGAGAAAATTAAAAATATAAAATGCCCCAATTTAATTTTATTAGAATCTTACTTTGTAAATATAAAACCAAGTATTGAGGAACAATACAAAAATTTAAAAACAGCCAATTTACAATATGCTAATAAAGGATTGCATTTCATAATGTACGATGATAGCGAATGGTATTATGCACAATTAAAAAAATTCTTAACAACGAAATAATGATATTTGAAGAGATATATAATACGTATTGGCAAAAAATATTTCGTTTGTGTATGGGTTATGTAAATGATAATGATATTGCTCAAGATTTAGCACAGGAAACTTTTATAATTGTATGGCAACAATTACCAAAATTCAGAAATGAATCTAATATTGGAACTTGGATATTTAGAATCGCTTCCAATAATTGTTTACGACAAATTGAAAAAGAAAAAAGAATCATAAAAACCGAATTGCCCATAAATTTAAAAGAAGAAAACCAAGAGTCTATTGAACCCAAAATTCAAATACTTTACAAATTTATTTCTGAATTGCCTGAAACGGAACGTATCATTATTTCTTTAGAATTAGAGGAAATAAAACAAGCCGAAATAGCTAACATCGTTGGTCTTTCAGAAGCAAATGTAAGAGTGAAAATTCATAGAATAAAAGAAAAATTAATGCAAAAATTTAAAGAAAATGGACAACAATAATATAGACTTCGCAACTATTTGGCAACAACAAAAAGTGAATCAACCTAATATTGAAGAATTATTGAACAAATTAAAACAATTTAAAAAGTCAAGTTTACAAAAACTTATTATTTTTAATATTTTACTTCTTGCAACAAGTGGATTTATTATTTTTATTTGGTATTATTATGAACCACAATTTATAACTACAAAGATCGGAATTGTTTTGACTATTTTAGCAATGGTTGTATTTGTGTTTTCTAACAATAAACTATTTTCTGTTTTTAATAAAATTGACAACACTAAAAACAATAATGAATATCTACAAAGTTTATCTGAATTAAAAACTAAACAAAAATATATGCAAACAACAATGTTAAGTTTCTATTTTATAACATTATCACTTGGCATTTGTTTGTATATGTACGAATACAGTTCAATAATGACGACTGGCTGGGCTATTTTTGCATATTTTATTACATTAACGTGGATTGGATTTAATTGGTTTTATATCAGACCAAAAATCATCAAAAAACAACAAATAAAACTTGACGAATTAATAAGTAAATTTGAAACTGTAAACAAACAGCTAAACGAAAAAGAATAAAGGTTTAGCGCTAACAACCGTTTGGCAAAACGTTAGGTGCAATTATAAAAAAATGGAGAATATAAAAGAAAATTTAAAATATATAATATATTGGACTATAATTTTTATTGTTTCAATTTCAATGATTATATATGGAATTGCAAAACCTTTCCAATTTGCTAATTTTACAAGTTCAACAAATATCAATCTATCCCAAGGTCATAAACTTATGTGGAGTTTTTATTCATACTCCTTAACTTATCCAATTATTATTGGTGTTTTTGAAATTATTGGTGGAATTACTTTACTATTTTACCGCACAAGAATTTTAGGTTGTATACTTTTAACAGTTATACTTTCAAATGTAATTATTCAAGATTTCGTTTATGAAGTAACAGCATTAAATTCCGCAATATTCTACCAAGTTTTAGTATTAATTATAATATTCTTTGATTTTAAAAAGTTAAAAAATATATTAGTAGAACTATTAAAATTTCAAAATAAAAAAAAGAATCTAATTTTATTGATTATTGCATTATGTATTGCTTTAATCATTAAATATTTCGAAACAAAAATATTATAAAAAAACTGCATATAGCCTTTACAATATGTTTAGTTTTTAGGCTCAATTTAAAGATAGTTCTGTACTTGAAAAACTTGTATATAATGGAAAAATCTCCCGTCTTTAATCCAAAACATCTTGTAGAGCAAAAACGTTAGCGAAAACTACAAGAAAAATCGAAAAAATGACAGTAAGACAAATAATAATTATAGTTTTCACAATTTCGATTTTAACTAGTTGCAGACGTGGATACAAAATTGAAAATGGTAAAGTTTACTACGAATATTGGAATGAAGGAAGCGGACAAGGAAAGCAATTAATTAAACAAGCTGACGCAAAGACATTCCAAGAATTGAATTTTGACTGTGATTGTGACTTCGAATTTGGAAAAGACAAAAACCACTTGTTTATAAACGGAGAAATTATTAAAAATATTGACCCAAAAACATTTCAGTTTATTGGAAACTATATTTTCAGAGATAAAGATTCAGCTTATTTTTTGGATTTTATGACAATCTTAATAATTGCCTCATAAAAGGAATAAATCCTAATAAAATAAATTTATTAAAATATCCATGGGCAAAGGCTGGTAATATATTAATTCACGGAAATGATACTATAAGTATTGATGATATAAATAAATTTATTCCGCTTGATGATGATTGGGGAAAAACAAAAAAATATATAATTAATAAAAATCAAATTGTATTTGGCGCTAACATTGAAACTTTTAAAATTATCAGTAGTTTTGAAGGAAAGGATAAAAATTACAATTACGAATTTGGTTTTATTAATGAAGATGAATTTAAAAAAACAAGTTATAAGACATTTGATTTTGACAAAAAAGATTTTTGCGACTATGAACCTCTAATATTTGTTGATAAATATGATAAAATTGAATCATATGTAGAGGACAAAAATGAAAGAATTGAAATAGTGGAAAAACTAAAACTAAAGGGATTTACTATAAATAATATTAGACATTCAAATTGGTTAGGAGAATATAGAATTATTAGAGTTTCATTGACAAACAAAAATTGTAATTGCAATGTTGAAAAGGTTTTCCGTTACGATTATTCAAAACCTTCTAAAACTGACAAAATGTTCAAAGTAACAGAAAGAATAAATTGTAAACAGAAAGATAAGTAGAACGTAAAATACAGGCCATAACAGCCGTTTGCCGAGATGAAAATAAACTATTCTTATTTTTAAATCTAACCCTAAATTATGATTAAAAATTTAATACTTATTGCAATATCATTGACTGTTCTCTATTTTTCGATAGAAGATCATGGATATATGTTTATTTCAGTACCAACTTTTATGATGCTATCGTATTATTTTTGCGATCTTTCTTTAAAAATAATTTATAAATATACTATCACTCCAAAAAAAGATATCAATATACAGTCAATCCTCTTTATTGGACTCGTTCCGATTATATTTTCTTTTAGAGATTATGATTTTACGATAGAAGGATATTTTTTATTTTGGAAATTAGCCTTTATTAGTATACTATTTAGCTTAATTACCATTTTAACGTTGAGTCAATTTTACAATTTCAAAAATGATAAAAAACTTGAGAATATTATAGCTATAAATATTTGTTTTAGTCTATTAATTCCTGCCATCGGAGTGATGATCAACAAAAATATAAGTTATGAAAAAGAAAGAAAACAACTAATAGAAATCTATTCTAAAGATATTAGAAATGATAAATATGGTAAATCATATTATATCAATTTTAAAACGAATTATAATACTGATGAAAGTGTAGATATAAGCAAAGATTTTTATAATTCTATAACCCAAAATCAAATTGTACTGATAACCTTAAGCAAAGGAATACTGGGTTACGATTACATAAAAAAAATAGAAAAGGCAAGAGAATAAGAAATAGTGTTAAAGTTTAATAACAAATCATCTATAAAATAAAAACCATGAAATTAATTTTTTACACCGTTATACTATCCTTAGTTTTTATAAGTTGTACAAATTCTAAGGAAAATAAGGATTCAATTCCTGTTCATGACGAATTTACAATACAATCTAAAGAGGTTGGAGAAAAAAGAACCATTAATGTTTGGACACCTCCAGAATATAAAACTAACACAGATTCTTTACCCGTACTATATATGGCTGACGGTGGAATTATCGACGAAGATTTTCCACATATTGCTAATACAATTGCGGCCCTTATTCAATCAAAAAGCATTCCTCCAATGCTATTAGTTGGAATTGCAAATACACAACGCAGAAGAGATTTAACTGGATTTACTGCTGTTGCAAAAGATAAAGAAATTGCGCCAATTGTTGGTGGTTCTACCAAATTTAGAGCATTTATAGAGCAAGAACTTTTTCCTGAAATAAACAAAAGATACAGAACAACGAATCATAGAAGTATAATAGGAGAATCATTATCAGGACTTTTTGTCGTAGAAACATTTTTTGTAAAACCAGAAATGTTCGATAATTATATCGCATTTGATCCCTCATTATGGTGGAATAATGATTACTTAGTAAAAACCGCAAAAGAACATTTAAAAAACTTTCCAAAAACCGAAAAAAAGATTTGGTTTGCTAGTTCAAAAGAAGAAACAATAGCTCCTTTTACAAAAGAATTAGCTGAAATTTTCAAGAATGAAAAAATTTCTAACTTAAACTGGGAATATTCATTTGAGGCTAACGAGCAACACAATACTATTTTTAGATCCACAAAAGTAAAAGCACTAAAATGGACGTTTGGTAAAAAATAAATTCTTTTAATTAGTAATATACTAGTTACTGGCAATTACGCCAAAAATAACACCTATTTAATGAAAAATCTAAGCTTTGAAAATCTATTGAGAGATGCTGAAAATCTCATGCTTAATGAAAATGATTCTTATCTTCAATCATATAATGAGTTTAAAAATTACTTTGATAATATTGACGTAATTGAAAAACATAATTTAATAATTGGAAGTCACTTTGTTTATGGCTGGATGCCTACAATCATTCATCTAGATATTAACGAAATCGAAAAAGTTTTAGATTATTTGAATAAAGCAAAATCTGGAAGTTTACTTACAGAGAACCAATTGGATATAATTAAAAAATGCATTAATAATTCTATTGTGGGAACTTCAAAATTATTGCATTTTATAAATCCTGAAGTTTATGCAATTTGGGATAGTCGAATTTTCAGATATTTAACTGGAAAAAAATCTTCATATGGAATTGATAAGTCAAAAGCTTATGTAAATTATTTAAATGCTTTAAATGAAATTCAAAAGCATAATGATTATCAAATACTTCATAACAAAGTTCAAAAAAATTTTAAATATGAGATTTCATCTATGCGTGCAATTGAGCTTTTAATGTTTGAAACTGACAGACAACGAAATAGCAATAAATAGAAGTAACTGCTGGTAACAGCCATTACACAATAGTTGCGAATTTAGTGTAATTAACGTTTATTGTCATATATTCGTTAAGCAGAAAATAACCTGTTACAAAGTCGCAACCATCGTGTAGCGCCAATAAGATAAGTTATAAACAATATAGAAAAATTCAAAGCTTTTATTTACCAAAAAAGTATTCTTATTTCCTTGAACATATTCCAAAAACTTTAATGAAGAAAGCTGTTTTAGAAAAAAGTTTAGATTATATGCAATTTCAAAATTTGATCATTTTGACATTTTGTTTTGTTATAACTTTACTTGCAATGCTCTATTCATTAGATTTTGGTAGTTATATCCTTATAGAATGTTTTTTATTTTTATTCTCTTTACTCTTTATTGCCATTTTATTTACTAAAAAAGGGCTTATTATAATTGATGAGAATTTATATAGCGGCATTTTTTTATTTGGTAAACCAATCTACAAAAAATTAATTCCCATTATTGGATTTGATTGCATTTCGATAGTAAAGGGAAAACTTTCTACAAACTATGCTTATTCCTATAAAATTGATGTGTTTCATAAATGGGAACCCGATTTAAATGTTTCAATTAAAAGTTTCAAAATTTGTATGATTGAAGAAAATCAAAAGAAAATCAAAAAAATAATAACATTAACCGACTCTAAAAAAGTAAAAATAGCAGTCGATTTTATTATTGAAAATAGTACGCTAAAATATGTTGAATTATATTAATACGTTTCACTCATTACTATAAGATTAATAACCAATTATTATAATTTCTATTTTAAACTTTAAATAGAATATAGAAAAATGATCTATAATGTTTTTCTAAAAATGTAATGTAGAGTAAGCATTTTTATATCCTAAGCTAGAAAACTAAGAAATGCTAAAAGAGGATGGATTGCATTATTTTAATGTAATAGAAAACTATTATTTCATTAATTAAAAGCCCAACTATTAAAATTTTAAGTAGTTGGGCTTTTGTATTTTTTATAATTATTTATTAAGCCTGTCTTTTATCTTTCACCGTTTTTAAAAAACTATTTAAATGCTTATTAAATTCTTCTGGTTGTTCTAAGTTAGAAACGTGTCCTGCACCTTCAATAACTTTTAAAAGAGAACCTTTGATGTTTTCATGCATAAATTGTGATTGTGCAACGGGTGTTAATTGATCTTGAGCACCGCAAATAATAAGTGTTGGAATTGCAATAGCTCCTAAAGTAGAGCATGATTCTGAACGCTCTGCCAAAGCCACTAAACCAGCAGTAATTAATCTTGTAGAATTGGAAACCATTACATCGCGCAACCTCTCAACAACTTCGCGCTTGTTTTGAAAAGAATCAGGATGAAAAACACTTTTTATAAAATTCTCATTAAATTCGGATGTACCTTTTTGCTTAATTTCTTCAACCGTTTTCAATCGTTTTTCTTTAGCTTCATCACTGTCAGCCGTACATTGTGTATCGGCTAAAATTAATGCCTCAAAACGCTCTGGAAATCTTTTTACAGCATTTAGAGCAATGTAACCGCCCATTGATAATCCACAGACAATTGCTTTTTCTATATTTCTCCTGTCCATAAAAGCTATTAAATCATCCGTAAACAAATCAATACCTAAATGTGTTTCCTCGTCAGTTGACTTACCAAAACCACGAATATCAACAGCTATTGTACAAAAAGACTCTTTTAAACTGTCTATTTGCTCTTTCCACATTGATTTATCAAATGGAAAACCATGCAAAAACAATACAGGAACCTCACCTTCACCAGCATAATTATAGGAAAGTGACATACTATTTACCTCTTCAATAAGATCTGAATTTGCACTTGTTGCACCAGTAGTTTTTACAGATTCAATTACTTTATCAGCATGACTTTCTTCGTATTTTTTTACCAAATTAACCAATGAGTCGTAATATTTACTTAAGTTAATTTCAGGATTTTCTTTAGTAGGAATCGTTTCAGTTAGCTCGTTTAAATGCTTCAACAATTCTGGATAATTATTTCTAATTTTTTCAGTTATTTTTAAAATCTTTTCGTTCAATTCTTTTTCGACAATCATACTCTGTTATTTAAAAATTAATATACAATCAACTGAATCATTATACGGAAACAGTTACTTTTTTTTGAATTTTAATGATTGATCCATTTTATTAATAATTAATAAAAAAGTTTTTAGGATCATTCCATACTTGTAAAATTAAGAGTTATAGAAATAAAATATGTTATATAGTTCATATTGAAGCTTATAAAATACGCACATTTAATCCTTACTATTTTTTTGATAATGCGTTTTATTAAAGAAACTATTTGCCTGAATAATTTTAAATCAAAATTTAAAAGATTTTATTTTTTGATTTTAAAATTAAACTTATAAAAAAGGATGTTCAAAAGAAATCAATTTTACACAATTAATACAAATCGTTATATATCAGTACAGTTATAATTTACCTACAGTATTTTTTTTGTAAATTTGAGTTCAACGAGCATTTTAAAAAAACATTCGTTTCGTTGTGATATAAAACTACAATCACAATAATTAATAGATTTAATTCTATCTGTTTTAAGAAATGCTACTATTAGAACTCTTAAAAAAATAAAAATGAAAATTCCAATTTATCCTTTAAAATTTGAACCCATTTATCAATACCGACTTTGGGGAGGCCGAAAATTAGAAAATTTACTTTCAAAACCATTACCAGATAATGAGCCCATCGGTGAAGCTTGGATATTGAGCGATCGTAAAGACCATTCCAGTTTAGTGCAAGAAGGCGATTTAAAAAACAAAACTATTACTTCCTTAATGGAAGAGTATCGGTATGAAATAATGGGTAAGAACGGTCTCTATTACGATCGTTTTCCCCTACTGCTAAAATTTTTAGATTGTAAAGAGGTTTTATCGGTACAAGTGCATCCTTCTGATCACCAAAAAGAGCTACTTCCTGAAGGCGATACTGGAAAAACAGAAGCTTGGATTGTATTAGAAACAGGTGATGACAGTAAGATTTTTGCGGGTTTAAAGCCAGGTACAAATAAAGAAAATTTAGTAGCATCGATTAAAGATAAATCAGTTTCAGAACGACTTCATAGTTTTATTCCTAAACAAGAAGATGCAGTATTCATTGAATCAGGAACCGTTCATACGCTTGGTGGAACTGTAGTTTTTGAAGTACAAGAAAATAGTGATGTGACTTTTCGTTTGTATGATTGGGATCGATTGGATGCAAAAACGGGTAAGCCACGTGATCTTCAGATTGAAAATGCGATTCAAAGCATCAATTTTAATCAAGGTGAGATTGGTCCTGTAACTCCAGTAATTGATAATTCAATTAAAAATTCCGAAATACTCTTTGACAACAATCACTTTAAAGTATGGCGCATCAAAAATAAAGAGGTTTTTAAAGTTGGTTTTATTGACATTCCTACTATTTTAGTTTGTATTGAAGGAAAAGGTAGTATGAATTATAACAATCAAGAATACAACATTAGTAAAGGAGAAGTGATGCTTTTACCAGCAATTATAGGTCAATTAGAGCTTTTACCTAATGATGAAATTACCTTATTTCAAATCACTATTCCTGATAAAAACTTCAATTAAATAATATCACTTTTTTAAAATTATAATCTGTAAGATTTCAAAAAATGAAAAAATTAATAATATTTGATTTGGATGGTACATTGGCTAAAAGTAAATCTGCTATAGATAAAGAAATGGCAATTCTTTTTAAGGAGCTTTTAGAGGTAACTCAAGTTGCTATAATTTCTGGTGGAGACTGGCCACAATTTGAAAAACAAGTTATAAACCAATTACCAAAAGACACCATATTTACAAAACTCTCGATTCTGCCCACTTGCGGAACAAAATATTATCAATACAAAAAGAATTGGGTTAAATTGTATGAGGAAAAATTCACAGATGAAGAAAGAAAGCAAATCCTTTTTAACCTAAACATTGCAATAAAGAATTCAGATATTGAAATTAAAAAAACTTGGGGAAATCAAATTGAAGATCGCGGTAGTCAAATCACCTTTTCTGCTTTGGGACAAGAAGCGCCACTTGAAGAAAAAAAAACATGGGATAATGATTTTGCTAAACGAAAAAAAATTGTTACTCCGCTTCAGAAATCTTTAAAAGAATTTTCGATAGGAATGGGCGGAACAACATCTATAGATATTACTAAACCAGGAATCGATAAAGCATACGGAATTTTAAAACTCAAAGAAATTTTAAAAATTGGCATTGATGAAATGTTATTTATTGGCGATGCACTATTTGAAGGAGGAAACGATTTTCCAGCTAGAAGCACTGGTGCCAAGTGTATTCAAGTGAGAGATCCGGAAGAAACTAAAAGAATAATAGAAACTATTATTGCTTGTGAAACTAACAATATTTAAAAAATAAAAATACAATGATTCCATTTAAACTTAACCGCATTTGTACCATCATGGAACCCGAAGCAGGAAATGAATACGAAGTAGAAGGCGTTTTAAATCCCGCTGTAACTAGAGGACCTGACGGAGAATTATACATTTTTCCTAGATTGGTAGCAAAGGATAATTACTCAAGAATTGGAATTGGAAAGGTTAAATTTAATGCTGACGGAGATCCATTTGAAGTAGAACGTTTAGGAATTGCTTTAGAACCGGAGATGGACTATGAAAAACGTCCTGATGGCGGCGGCGGATGTGAAGATCCAAGGATTTCTTATGTCAAATCTGTAGAAAATTATATAATGACTTATACGGCTTACGGACCAGATGGACCGCGAATTGCAATGGCTAAGTCGAAAGATCTTTTAAGTTGGGAACGCTTGGGATTGGTTTGTTTCTCGTTATACAAACCTCTTGATTTTAACAATGTAGATGATAAAGATGCTAGTTTTTTCCCGACGGATCTTCCTAGTCCACACAATCATACTTCGATTGCTATGCTACACCGACCGTTATTTCCCGAATCTATTCCAGAGAAAACGGTTAAACTTGATGATAATCGCTCAATAGATCAACATAGAGAAAGTATATGGATTTCTTATTTTAATCTAAAAGAAGGTCAGGAAACTTGTCTAGAACACGCTCAATTTACTTCGCATTATCGTTTGGCACAACCCGTTTACCCTTGGGAAAAATTAAAAATTGGTGCAGGTGCGCCACCCATTTTAACCAAACATGGTTGGTTGATGATTTACCACGGTGTTAGAAAACATAATGATTGCACAGAAGATCAGCCACGATATACTTATTCTGCTGGAGTTATGGTTTTGTCTGAGAATTCACCTCAAGAAATAATTTATCGATCTCCTGAGCCTATATTGGTTCCAGAATTAGAAGATGAAACGATTGGAATAGTTGGTAATGTAGTTTTTCCTACAGGAACAGATCGAAGGGACGATATTGGTCAGCCGGAACGAATTGATGTTTATTACGGAATGGCAGACAATCGAATAGGTGTCGCAAAAATGACAATACCAGATGTATTGCCAAAATATTGGAAGAGTTTGTAAGTAGAATATAATTTTACGTTAGCAAACCTTTTTAAAATAAGTAATACCTAAAAGTTCAATCGATTAAAAAATTTAAATAAATGGTGTGATTTTTATTTGTAAATTAGATCTGTTAAAACTTAAAAATCAATTACTTATGAAAAATAAAAGAAAAATATTTTCGCTATTAATGAGTCTAAGTTTTGTGTTCTTAATCACGCTCCTTTATGCTTTTAAATCAAAGACTATAGAAGATAATAGCTACCAGCCACAACCAAAGTGGAAAAATCTTAAAGTCCTTCCTCAAAACATTTCTAAAGATAGCTTAGACTATTTAATGGACGGTTATACCAATGCCTTAAGCGTAAAATGTAACTATTGTCATGCTTCGCAAAAAGACAATTCCAGTAAATTAGATTTTGCAAGTGATGATAAAATTGAAAAAGAGATCGCTCGCGGCATGATTAAAATGACCAATGATTTGAATAAAATTTATTTTCAACCTCATTTTCCGGACCCAAAGCCAGCTCAGGTACAGGTTGTAAATTGCGTTATGTGCCATCGTGGAGCTCCAAATCCGGAGAAATATCTAGCAAAAATGAGCACAATGTACAAAACATACAATCCTGATAGAGATAACAGAAAAGAGAAAATGCTAAAAGAAATGGGAAAACATTGATAAAATAAATATAATTTAAATACTCTGTTTTTTTATCGATAGTATTAAAAAAGGATTTTAAATAACTACTGTTGTAATAATCTAAAATCCTTTTTTCATTGTTATTTGATATAGATTTTGCCTCTTAATCAATCTATTAAATCAATATATTACCTCCACTTTTTATAAGCATTAATTAATCCATTTGTAGAAGCATCGTGCGAATTTATTTCATCCTCATTACTAAGTTCTGGAAGCACTTTTGATGCTAATTGTTTGCCCAGCTCAACTCCCCATTGATCAAAACTTAATATATTCCAGATAATTCCCTGTACAAATATTTTATGTTCGTAAAGTGCTATCAGTTTGCCTAAAGAAAATGGTGTCATTTCTTTAACTAAAAACGAGTTGGTTGGTTTATTTCCTGCAAATACTTTAAACGGAATTAATTCGTCAATTTGAGCTTTACTCATCTTCGAATCTTTTAATTCATTCGCTACTTCCTCAGCTGTTTTTCCATTCATCAGCGCTTCCGTTTGTGCGAAAAAATTAGATAATAAAATAGGATGATGCTTTCCAACGGGATTATGACTTACAGCAGGAGCAATAAAATCACATGGAATTAGGTGTGTACCTTGGTGTATTAATTGATAAAATGCATGTTGCCCATTAGTTCCTGGTTCACCCCAAACTACGGGTCCAGTACTGTAGGTCACTTTTTTTCCATTTCTATCTACGTGCTTACCGTTGCTTTCCATATTTCCTTGTTGAAAATAAGCTGGAAAACGATGCATATATTGATCGTATGGTAAAATAGCTTCTGTTTCTGCACCAAAAAAATTAGTGTACCAAATACCAACTAAGCCCATAATTACGGGAATATTAGTTTTAAAATCTTCATTTTGAAAATGATGATCTGCAGCTTCAGCACCTTTCAATAACTTCTCAAAATTATCATACCCAATTGTAAGTGCAATCGAAAGTCCAATGCTACTCCAAATACTATAACGACCTCCTACCCAATCCCAAAAAACAAACCTATTTTCAAGATCGATTCCGAAATCCTTCACTCCTTTTTCGTTTGTCGAAAGCGCTATAAAATGTTTAGCAACAAACTTTTCATCAAGTGCTGATTTTAAAAACCAATCACGCGCTGTATGAGCATTGGTCATGGTTTCCTGAGTAGTAAACGTTTTTGATGCAATGGTAAAAAGTGTTTCCTCTGGATCTAAATTTTTTAATGTTTCAACAATTTGAGTTCCATCCACATTAGATACAAAATATGCTTGTATGCCTTCAATCCAATACGGTTTTAATGCTTCGGTAACCATTACTGGACCAAGATCACTTCCACCAATACCAATATTAACGATATTTTTAATTTTTTTTCCAGTATATCCTTTCCATTCTCCACTGTGAATTTTTTTACAGAAGGATTTCATTTTTTCACGAGCTTCTCGAACTTCTAGCATTATGTCGTTACCATCTAAAGTAATAGTTTCCGAAGAAAAATTTCGCAAAGCTGTATGCAAAACAGCGCGATTTTCACTTAAATTTATTTTTTCTCCACTAAACATAGCTTCTCTCGCTACTTTCACTTGAGATTCGTCTGCTAATTGAAATAATAGTTCCAATGTCTTTTCGTTAATAATATTTTTTGAATAATCAAAAAGGATATCATCCAATTCAACTGACATTTTATCAAAACGTTTTGGATCATTTTTAAAAAGTTCTTTCATCTGAACCTGATTCATTTCAGATTGATGTTTATATAATTCTTTCCAAGCGGTGGTTTCTGTAGGATTAATTTTTGGTAACATATTCAATTATTTTATTATTTATTTTCTGAAATAGTTTAAAGCAGTAGTACTAACTTTTTTTATGATTATAATTTTGATGCAGACTCACTATCAATATACCAATGCGTTTTATGTTTGTCACTACTAATTAATCGCGCAGGATATTCATTTATTGTCCCTTTTGAATCATTTAAAACATGATAAATTGCAGCCGCTTTGTCTTTCCCATAAACTAAAAAAGCAATATTTCTAGCTTGATTAATAAGTGGAGCAGTCATAGTTATGCGGTACATATTCACTTCATTTACATAAACAGCCTTAATTGTTGCATCAGTTTCTTCTAATACGGTAGTATTAGGAAAAAGTGACGCCGTGTGTGCGTTATCACCGAGGCCTAAAAGAACAAAATCAAATTCGACTGTTTTTTCTTTAAAATGGTATCGTATAGATTTATCATAACGCAATGCTGCTGTTTCAGGACTTTCTGAAGTATCAACATTAAACACATTAGAATTTTTAATTTTTAAAGGTACAAATAAAGCCTTTTTTACCATTAAATAATTTCTTTGTGGATCATTTTCCGGAACAAAACGCTCATCACCAAAGAAAAAATAGGTTTTATCCCAATCGATCTTATTGCTAAACTTTTCAGAAGCAAGTAATTCGTATAATTTCTTTGGAGAATTTCCGCCTGCTAAAACAAAATTAAATTGTCCTCTTTCCCTAATGGCCGCTTGTGCAGTACTACAGATGTTCTCTGCCAAAGCATTTAATAGTTCATTAATATCCGTGTAAACATTTATTGCACTTATCATTCCTACTTATTTTTTTCTGGAAGGTTAAACCAATGATAACCATCTTGTGCAATGAGCGCTTCTGCATTTTCTGGCCCCCAAGAATCAGCTGGATAATTTGGAAAATCAGCTGTTTTACTGTTTTCCCAAAAATTAAGCACAGGCATAATCAATTGCCAAGCTTCCTCTACTTGATCTGCACGCATAAAGAGCGTTTGATCACCAGATATAATATCTAATAGCAAGGTTTCATAAGCTTCTGGAGATTCTGATTTTGGAATACCCGAATAATCAAAAATCATATTCATTGAATTAAGATTCATTTCGAGACCTGGACTTTTGCTTTGCAACTGAAATTGAATGGCCATATCTGGCTGAATACTAATAATTAATCGATTTTTTTTAGGGCTGTTACCTTCATCAGAATGGAAAATATTATGAGGAATTTCTTTGAACTGAATTGTAATTTGAGAAGCCGATTTAAAGAGTCTTTTACCTGTTCTTAAATAAAAAGGTACACCTTGCCAGCGCCAATTATCAACATAAAGTTTAAGTGCGGCAAAAGTTTCTGTGTTTGAATGTGGATCTACATTTTCCTCTTCACGATACCCAATCACTTTTATACCTTCTATCCATCCCGGACCATATTGACCTCTAGCCGACATAGAATCAATTTCGCTAGGTATAATTTTACGCATTGATTTTAGAATATCAACTTTGCGATTGCGAACCTCATCAGCATCAAAACTTATTGGCGGTTCCATTGCAATGATACAAAGGAGTTGTAATAGGTGATTCTGGATCATATCTCTCAAAATCCCCGCTTGCTCGAAATACTTTCCTCGCGTGCCAATACCTATTTGTTCCGTTACCGAAATCTGAACATTTTCGATATGATTTCTGTTCCAAAGTGGCTCCATAATCGAATTGGCAAAGCGGAAAGCCATTATATTTTGAACTACTTCTTTACCTAAATAATGATCAATTCTATATATCTGATTCTCCTGAAATAAAGTTAGCAGTTTTGCATTAAGTGCCTTTGCCGATTCTAGGTCAGTGCCAAATGGTTTTTCGATAACAATTCGAGCTGTTTCAGGGTTGTTATCTAATTTTGCAATTGAAATATTATGAGCAATGGTACAAAAAAAGTGTGGAGCTACCGCGCAATAATATACTATTGAAGGCTTTTGCTCTTCCCAATCTTTTTTGAATTTCTCAATATAATCACCAAAAGGTTTAAACGTTGAGGCATCAGTAATGTCAGCGGCTTGATGAAATATATTGGAGGCAAATTTTGACCACTCTTCTTTTTTTGATTTTCCTTTTCTTGAAAATTCATCTACCGAAGCAAGTAATTCGCCTTTGTATTTTTCATCCGTCATTTTGGTTGACGATGTCCCAATGATAGCAAATTTCTCGGGCAACCAACCGTCTAAAAAAAGATTATAAAGCGCGGGCATAATTTTTCGTTTGGTCAAATCACCAGTACCACCGAATATGATAAAAATAGTAGAATTTGCTTTTTTATTAGCCGTTTTTCCCATAATTTAAATGTATTGAAAACTTATATTTTAAAAGAATAAATCTCTTTATTCTACTTTATTTTCTATTTCCCAGATCGTATGAAAAACACCTTGTTTTCCTATCAACTCATAAGTATGTGCTCCAAAATAATCCCGTTGTGCTTGAATAAGATTTGTTGGCATACTGGCACATCTAAAATTATCAAAGTAACTTAAAGAGGTTGAAAAAGCGGGTATAGCAATTCCATGCAAAACAGCATCGGAAACAATAGTGCGAATTCCGGCAATGCTTTTTGTTAGGTTATTGTGAATAGAATCATCTAAAAATAAATGTTCTAATTTAGCCTCTTTTTGATAAGCTGTAAAAATATCTTCTAGAAAAGCAGATCGTATGATACAACCTCCACGCCATATTTTTGCAATTAAATCTAAATTTAAATCATATTTAAATTCTTCATTGGCTTTAAACAACAAATGCATTCCTTGCGCATAAGCAGAAACCATAGAAAAGTAGAAAGCTTGCTCTAACACATCAACATAGTCCTCCCCTTTAGCATCATAGTGCAAGTTGTTATTTGGATACATCTTTGAAGCTTTAACTCTCAACTCTTTATAATGAGAAAGATCTCGCATAGAAACTGAAATATCTATGGTAGGAATGGGACAATTTAAATCCATTGCAGCTTGAGAAGTCCATTTTCCTGTTCCTTTGGCTTTAGCTTGATCGCTAATATCGTTCACCAAAGCATCAGTTTTTCCTTCTTGTTTATAGGCAAAAATATCACGTGTTATATCTAATAAATAGGATTGTAATCGGCCTTCATTCCATTTTTTGAATACATCATGAATTTCTACATCACTGTATTTCAATCCGTTTTTTAAAATTTCATACGTCTCAGAAATCAATTGCATCAATGCATATTCAATTCCGTTATGAACCATTTTTACAAAATGTCCGGCAGAACGCTCGCCCATGTAAGCAACTGTAGCATCTCCATTTACATGAGCAGCGATTTTCTTAAGAATTGGCACTACTATTTCATAGGCTTTTTTATCACCTCCTGGCATCATACTCGGCCCTTTACGAGCTCCTTCTTCACCTCCAGAAACACCCATT
This sequence comes from Flavobacterium pygoscelis, assembly GCF_023162025.1. Lineage (NCBI taxonomy): Bacteria > Pseudomonadati > Bacteroidota > Flavobacteriia > Flavobacteriales > Flavobacteriaceae > Flavobacterium > Flavobacterium pygoscelis. The sequence continues at coordinate 414,264 of NZ_JALNUB010000002.1, forward strand.
CCGATGAAATGATACCCTTTTTCCTTTAATGATAAATTTCTACGCTCGGTGTCTGTAAAATGAGAGTTTCCACCATCAATTATAATATCGCCTAGGTCTAGAACTTGAAGCAACTCATCTATAACATCATCTACAATATTTCCCGCAGGTACTAACATCATTACTATTCTTGGACTTTTTAAACTCCTTGCGAAAGCTTTTAAATCTGAAAAACCTTGAATTGTATCTCTCTTTAAATTATTTAGACTCTCAACTTTATCGGTGCTATTATCATAACCAGCACAATGGTATCCGTTGTCTGCAATGTTCTGCAATAGATTAGAACCCATTGTACCGAGACCGATCATTCCAAATGCATTTTCGTTATCTAATTTCATATTAGTTTTATGTTTGTATAAAATTTTCAAGAATCTTTTTAGTTGTTTCAAAATCTTGATGAAGAATCGTATTCATTCCAAGTTTTTTAGCCGCATTTACTAGCATTGGTCGGTCATCAAAATAAAGACATTCATTAGGGGCAACTTGAGCAATTTCCATGGCTCTAATAAAAATTCGTGGATCTGGTTTTCTCATTTTTAAGTAACAAGAGGAAAAAAATCCATCAAAAAGTTCCCTTAAATGAAAAGTCTCAATACGAAAATCATTTAGTTCCCTACTTTCATTACTCAGAGCAAATACGGGCAATACCGTGTGTTGTTTCCAAATTTTCAACCATTCTAAAAGCTGCGGCAACTCTTGTGATTGGGCATACATAAATGCTATAAATTCATCTTTTAAGAAATCCCTATCGGTATGAAATAAAACTGTGTCTAAATACTCATCAAGAGAAATACTGCCAATTTCAAAAACATTATAGATAAAATTATGCAGAATTTCCATTTCTTGATAATCAAAATCAAAAACTTGTGCTGCTTTTTGGCGTGATTCATGTCCCCAACCATTAGTTAGTAATACGCCACCAATATCCATAAAGATCACTTTTATTTTCTTGGGATCAAAATCGCTCATAGATTTATTTAATTTTACGTTTTTGATTATCGATACTTTTGATCAATTTTTCATAAGCTTGATTGAATTTCTCAATACCTTCCGCTTCTAGTTTTTCCGTAATTGTATCGATATTGATGCCTTTATTTTTCAACTCTTCCATAATTGCGTCCGCTTCTTCAATATTTTGAATCAAAGTTTCCGCTGCCTTTCCGTGATCTCTAAAAGCATCAATAGTCTCCATAGGAAGCGTGTTTATAGTATCTTTTCCAATCAAATTTTCTACATATAAAACATCGCTAAAAGCAGGATCCTTCGTGCTAGTACTTGCAAAAAGAATGCGTTGACTAGCTGCTCCTTTTGCTTGCAAAGCTTTAAATCGATCACTCGAAATCATATTAAGATATAGTTGATAAGCTTTTTTGGCGGAGGCAATTGCTACTTTTCCTTTCCGTTTTTCTAATCCTTTTTCCTCTAGTAAAGGATCTACCATCACATCAATTCGACTCAAAAAGAAACTCGCAACCGAAGTAATTCCTTCAATCGAATTCCCTTCTTTAAGTCGATCTTCTAATCCGCCCATAAAGGCTTCAGTAATTTCTATATAACGAGGAATACCAAAAAGCAACGTCACATTAATATTAATTCCTTCGCGCAAACATTCCCGTATTGCAGGCAATCCTTGTTTTGTTCCTGGTATTTTTATCATTACATTTTTACGATTAACTTTTTTCCAAAGTTCACGCGCTTGCGCAATCGTACCATCCGTATCTAAAGCCAAATAAGGCGATACTTCTAGACTTACATAACCATCTTTGCCTGCCGTTTTATCATAAACAGGTTTAAAAAGATCTGCTGCCCTTTGAATATCTGCAATTGCCATATCAAAGAATATAACCGAATTGTCATTTTCCCTTTTTGAAATTTCAGTAATATCTTCATCGTAATCCGAACTCCCACTAATAGCTTTTTCAAAAATAGAGGGATTGGAGGTAAGTCCGCGTAAATCGTCAGTGTCAATTAGGCTTTTTAGTTTGCCTGAGTTCATAATTTCACGATCAAGTAAATCCAGCCAGATGCTCTGATCAAGATTTCGTATTTCATTTAATGGATTCATTTTTTTATTTTTTAAATTATATTTTAAAAATAGAATGCAATCTATAGTGGTTCTACTAGCTATTAGAAGCTATTTCCCGCTATCCGCTACAATCTTTAACTACCGTTGCAAAAGCAACTTTAGTGAAAGGATTTTCACTACTATCGGGGCTAAAAAAATAGGATTTCTTCAACATGATTTTGTATCATGGTCCAGCTATTTGGCTAATTATCTTTCTAGTTTGTCAATTTCATGCAGTCGCCTTAAGTGCCGTTCTGCGCCAATAAATTTTGCCTGCAAAAAAGCTAGAATCAATTCTTTTGCAATTTCATATCCAGTAACACGACCACCTAGACAAATCAAATTCATATCGTCATCTTCTACCCCTTGATGCGCTGAAAAATAATCTCCAATTAAGGCAGCTCTTACACCAGAAACTTTGTTCGTAGCAATACATGCACCAACTCCGCTTCCACAAATTGCAATACCTCTAAAAACGGCTCCATTGGCAACAGCTTTTGCAAGCGGAATAACATAATCGGGATAATCATCGGACGTATTTAATTGTTTCGCCCCAAAATCTTTCACTTCAAATTGTTGCTCGTTTAAAAAAGATACAATCTTTTGTTTGAGTTCAAATCCACCATGATCTGATGCTATTCCGATTTTATATTTTTGTGAAGTCATTTTTCTGGGCGCTTTTATTGTCTTTTATTTATTTGAGATCAACTAATTTTAAAAACAATCATCAAATCTCTATTTTGAAGTCATTAAAAATTTATTTTAGTTTTTTTTTTTAAATCATTACGTTTCATTTTTTTTAGGATTTTCTAAAGGCTGAGGATCCATCCGAAGGTTCTCACTTCTTTGTTCTTCATATTCCTGCGGAAAGTTATCATTGCCACTTTCCTTTTCTACTGGTTGATTTTTTTTATCTTTTTTGTCATTAGGATTACTTTCCATGTTCTGATGTTTAAATAATTATACCCTTTATTATTCCTTATATTTAATAAATTATAATAGCAATGCTTTTGCTTGTTTTACTACATTTTCTATTGTAAAACCGTACTCTTTCATTACTTGTTCCCCAGGTGCACTTTCGCCAAATTTGTCAATACCAATTACTGCACCATCATCAGTTGTATATTTCATCCATCCAATAGAGGAACCTGCTTCTACTGCTAATCTTTTTCTAATTTCTTTTGGCAAAACTGTTTCGCGATAAGCAGCCTCTTGTTTATCAAACAGATTCCAACTTGGCATACTTACCACACGAGCTTGAATATTATTTTTCTCTAATTCTTTTTGTGCTGCTATGATCAATTGAACTTCAGATCCACTGGCAATTAAAATTATATCCGGCTTACCCTTACAATCTGACAGTATGTAGGCACCTTTCTCCAAATTTTTGGCACTCGCATATTTTTTCTGATCGATAATTGGAATGCCTTGACGGGTGAGCACAATTGCAATTGGTCCGTCTTTGTGTTCAATCGCCACACGCCATGCTTGCGCAGTTTCATTAGCGTCTGCAGGACGAATTACAGTCATATTCGGAACGGTTCGTAAACCTATCAATTGCTCAACAGGCTGGTGCGTAGTTCCATCTTCTCCCAATGCAATACTGTCGTGGGTAAAAACTAGGATAGATCGAATTTTCATAATGGCTGCTAATCGAAGTGGAGGTCGCATATAATCAGAAAAAATTAAAAAGGTAGCGCCATACGGAATTAGATAATTACTAAGTGCCATTCCGTTGAGAATTGATCCCATAGCATGCTCACGGATTCCAAAATGGAAATTTCGACCATCGCGATGTTCTACTGAAAAGGATTTAAATGAATCAAGATTCGTATCAGTTGAAGGAGAAAGATCGGCAGATCCACCAATTAATTGAGGAAAAAATGCAGCGATAGCATTTAATGTTTTACCAGAAGCTTTTCGTGTAGCCAATTCTTTGCCAGCTTCAAAAACGGGAAGATTTTTCTCCCAACCCTCAGGCAATTTCCCAGAACTAATAGCTTCATATTCCTTAGCTAAATCGGGATGACGTTGTTTATATATTTTATATAATTCATTCCAATCGTCTTCATTCTTAGATGATTTTTTCCCAGCTTTTCGATAAAATTCTAAAATGTCTTCTGGAATTACGAAATTTTTGTCGGGGTCAAAACCGAAGTTTTCTTTTACTAAACGAACTTCATCTTCCCCTAAAGGAGAGCCATGTGCGGCAGCCGTATTTTGTTTATTGGGACTTCCATAACCAATATAACTGCGGATTTTTATTAATGAAGGGCGATTAGTTTCGTTTTGGGCATTTTTAATTGCCTCGGAAACAGCTTTTAAATCATTAATGTCTGGGAGGTTTTGAACATGCCAACCATAGGCTTCAAATCTTTTGGAGACATCCTCATCAAAAGCCAAATCAGTATTTCCTTCTATTGTAATGTGATTGCTATCATAGAAATAAATTACATTTCCCAATCCGAGATGCCCTGCTATAGAAGCTGCTTCTGCAGTAACACCTTCCATTAAATCGCCATCGCTACAAATCGCATAAATTTTGTAATCAAAAATGTTAAAGTCTGGTTGATTGTATCGAACTGCCATATATTTTTCGGCAATCGCCATTCCAATACCATTTGCAAAACCCTGACCTAATGGTCCAGTTGTCACTTCTATTCCTGGAGTCAAACCATATTCTGGATGACCAGCGGTTATACTGTGAAGCTGTCTGAAATTTTTAATATCATTCAACGTTATTTCATATCCTGTTAGATGCAAATAACTGTATTGCAACATACAAGCATGTCCGCATGAAAGCACAAAACGATCTCTATTGACCCAATTCGGATTTTTAGGATTGTATCGCATCACTTCAGACCATAAAATATGACCTAATGGAGAAAGCGCCATTGGAGTTCCTGGATGACCTGAATTTGCTTTTTGTACCGCATCTGCTGCTAAAACTCTTACGGTGTCAATACATTTCTGATTTAAATTATCTGATTCCATATTTTATAATTCTTCTAACTTTTATAATTGAACTATTCTTGGAGCAATTACCCATACTAATTACTTTTTTCTATTTCCGGTTTATAAGTTCCAAGATGTGCTGCGGATGCAATTTTGGCGCGGCGATAGAGTAATTTTTGAGCTTCGGCTACATTATCTTCATTCCCTTTCCAAGCTTCTAATGCTGGTTGTTGAATGGCTCTTGCAAAAGAAAAAGAGATTTTCCAAGGAAGATGATTCTTAAAATTTTTATTAATTGCATTGAGATGCGCAGCGGCTTTTTCAGGAGATTGACCACCAGATAAAAATGCAATGGCTGGAACCGAAGCTGGAACTGCAGAAAGAAAACATTTTACTGTTGCTTGGGCGACTTCATCTACTGTGTTTTGATGCTTGTTCTCTGTTCCAGCTACGATCATATTGGGCTTTAAAATAATACCTTCTAAGTTGACTTTAAAGAGATAAAGATGATGAAAAAGTGATTTTAAAACCTTTTCTGTAACCTCATAACATTTTTGAATAGAATGATTCCCATCCATCAAAACCTCTGGTTCTACAATAGGTACAATTCCTTCTTGCTGGCATATTGCAGCATAGCGTGCTAAATCTTGCACATTAGCATAGATACAAGCATCTGTTGGAATTCCGTCACCTATTGTTATTATGGCGCGCCATTTTGCAAAACGAATACCCATTCCTTTATAGGATATTAAACGTTGTTGTAAACCGTCTAACCCTTCGGTAATTTTTTCATTTTCAAATCCTGCTAAAAGTTTTGTTCCTTGATCTACTTTTACTCCAGCTATAATCCCTGATTTTAATAGTGCCGTTGCCATCGGTTCACCATCATCCGTTTGTTGCTGCAGGGTTTCTTCATACAAAATAGCACCACCAATACTGTCGCTTAGTCCTTCAGTTTTAATAATAAGCTGGCGGTATTTACGTCGCATTTCTGGTGTTTGTGGAATTCCGTTCGCCTCAAAACGTTTGTCGCAGGTTGGTGTGCTTTCGTCCATGGCAAGAATACCTTTGCCATTACTAAAAAGTTCTTCAATTGTATCTTTTAAGAGTTGTATTTCCATATGTTCTCTATTTTAAAAAAGTAATTCGGAAAATGAAATCAGTATTTTGTAAATAATTGATAAGTAAACTAATTGTTGTTTCGAAATAAAAATTCGCTTTGTTGATGAACGCGTGTTGATGACACATAAAAAAATAGTGTCGAGATACTTCCTGATTGAGAAAGTAGCAAAAGTGTATTTAAAGTAGGAACTTCAAATTATTTTTTAAAACAAAGCTTTCATTTTTTCCATTTTTGTTTTTAGATTTTAATATAAATCGTAAAAACAAAAACCCAAATATTAGGTTGTAGTAAGGTACTCATATTCAATGAGGTAAAATTATAAAAATATCATAAAATTATATTTTTATGAGAAAGAACAAATCTAGAAACTAAAAAATTAGTATATTGAATGAACTATTTATTATAAAAAAAAGAGGATTTATAAAGTTATAATCACTTAAAATTTAAATTTATCTATAGTTTATTTGTGATTTTCTGATTTAAAGATACTACTTCAAGCTAATGAGATTTTTGACATTCTGTAGGTTTACACCATACTCAATTTCTATCTGAACTTTAGAACCACATTTGTCAATTATATTACAAACTGCTTCTATTCAATTATAAGTATATTTTCTGAGATTCAAAACCGCGATCTAATAACATGACAATCCCTTGTTCAATTTTCTCAATAATAAATTCGGGCTTATATCAGATTAATCGCTCTTATTATTAAGAAAATAAGATTGAAATTTGAACCAAAAACAAGCTTTTTTTATGTAGATTTCATTCTTTAATTTAAGAAGCAAATATAATAATGCTAAAAAATTGAGTTTATTAAAGTATTTATAAAGAGGTTGCATTAGTGCTAAAATTGTATTTGTTTTGGCACAAATTAGTAGCCTGCGATCTGCCTAAAGTTGTTTATGTTCCCTTTTTGAAAAAATTGAATTATTAAAATAATACCTATTTTATGACTTTATCTCCTTTCCAGTAAAAACAAAGAGTTTAAAAAGGCAAAAAAAATCTATAGCAAAATTAGGATTCACAATTGATTAAGAGATTTAAAGACAGAATGAAAATCTTATAAATTTTATTTATCGCTGAACCGAATTTATTTGATTGAACTTTTTTAATTTCCAATTATATACGAACCACAAACAAGATCAAAAGCAGCGGTTTTGTTATTAATAGCTTTTGAAGTTTTAATATTGAAAGTGAATTCATATTTTAATCAATGCTTCTATAAAACACAATATATCAATATGGTTGAATTCAATAAAATAAAAAAATTACAAAATTTAGTGCTATAAAATTCTAACAATCACAAATTAATCTCTAACAAGAAAAAAAATGAAAAACAGAGCGATTTTAATTTTAATACTATTTATTACCATAATGACAAACGCACAAGAAAAATTAATTCAAGAACCAATACTTACTGGAGAAATGGCATTTAAAATAGTGCAAAAATCTATAACACAAGCAGAAAAAGACGGCCTGTATGTTACGATAACCGTCGTTGATAAATCAGGACAAACTTTAGCCGTTTCAAGACATCAGAATGCTGGAGTGCATACCATACGTGCTAGTTATAAGAAAGCATATACCGCTTGCTCTCAAAAAAGAGAAACGGCTGTAATTTCGAAAGGAATAAAAGACGGAACTATTCCAGAAGATATCCGTTTTCTAGATGAGAATATATTAATTATGGATGGCGGAATTCCTATTTATATTAATGGTAAAGTGGTAGGTGGTATAGGTGTTGGCGGAGCTCATGGTAGCGAAGATGTACGTATTGCAAAAGCAGGTATGTTATAGCCTTAGAAAAAAAATTTAGAGTTTTAAACTTAGTCACTACTTAAGGAAATATTTGCATAATTTGTTACTTTAGTTTTTTCCTACAATATTAAAATAATTTAAATTAAATATTTTGTTTAATATTTTGTTAAAAAGATGAAACAAAATAATTAAAACACTATATTTGAACATCTTAATTTATTATAATTTAAATATAACAACTATGAAATTAGTAAAAACAATTAGTGCATTATTATTAGTAGGAGTAGTAACTACTTCATGTGGCGAGAAAAAAACAGCAGATTCGACTGAAATGGCAGATACAACTGCAGTAGCAATGGATACAACTGTGGTAGCAGAAGTACCTACTATTGTGGGAGTGGCATCAGAAAACCCAGATTTTTCTACACTTGTAACAGCTGTCAAAGCAGCAGGTTTAGCCGAAACATTAAGCGGACAAGGTCCTTTTACTGTATTTGCACCCAATAATGCTGCATTTGCAAAACTTCCTGCTGGGACTGTAGATGGTTTATTAAAACCCGAAAATTTAGAAAAATTAAAATCAATCTTGACGTACCATGTAGTTGCAGGAAAATTTGATGCAGCAACTGTAACTGATGCGATTAACAAAAACAAAGGGAAATACACTGTGACCACAGTTCAAGGTGACAAAATTGTTTTAAGTTTAAAAGATGGAAAAGTAATGTTGGAAGACACAAATGGAGGAATGGCAACAGTTATTTTAGCGGATGTAGCTGCTTCAAACGGAGTAATACACGCAATTGATACGGTGATTATGCCAAAATAAATTTATTTATTTTTATACAAAAAAACCGTTATACATTAATGTATAACGGTTTTTTTATTGCAATTTTAATTCGCTTTTGCTATAAAATTAAATCAAGAATTTAATGATTAAAATCTTTGTAATATCTCTTCGCAGAAATTTTTAGGATACTGCTTCCTCTTCTTCTACAAACTCCATGTGATCTTCAATTTCTGCTACCACTTCTGGTTTTGAAGCTTTCAGCGCATTGAATTTTTCTAATTGCTCTAACTCCCCTTCTTCACCTGAAAAATAGGGAAAAACATCCATAATTGGTGATTCGGAGATTGCTGGAATGCTATAATCGCCCATTGTCCCTTTCATAATACCTGTGGTATTATCAAAAGCTTCTTTTACGTCATTTGCTTGTACTAATAAATACATATTTGTCTTGCGTTCTTTTCCGCTTTCTTCATCATATGCTAATAACGACACTTTAGATTTAAACCATCGGTCTGCATTTTCAAAAGGGTGTATTTCTGCATAATTAGCCATTTTGATATTCGTGATTTTAAACTCTTCACTAATATAAGCAGACATTTCTTCTGTAATTCTACTTTCAGCTTCAGTATAAGATAAAGCATCTACAAGATAGGGTTCCGTTGTGATTTTTTGGTTTCCCGTTTCGTCTGTTTTTCTATATTTTACTTTGCATTCATACCAAATTGTGCTCATCTCTATTTATTTTTAAGGATGTCAAAGATAGATTTTAATGCTGCAAAAAAGTAATTATCTAAAAATAGATATTCACAATTTTAAAAAAATAATTCTAAAATAACTATTTCTAAATCTAAATAGAAAGTAAAAAAAATAGCCTTTTCGTGACAAAAGGCTATTTTTTTATTTTAATTAATTATGAATGGAGTTAGTCAATAAGCGTAACTAAATCTTCTTTGCTTTTTCTAACTTTTTCTAAATTAACCAACCAGTCATTTTCAACATCTCTGTAACCAATAGGGAGAATCACACAACTTCTTAGTCCTTTTGCTCTTAGTCCCAAAATCTCATCTAAGGCATTCTCATCAAAACCTTCTATAGGTGTACTATCTACTTCCTCAAAAGCTGCTGCTACAATAGCTTGCGAAAAAGCAATATAAGCTTGTCTTGCTGCATGCTGAAAATTTAATTCTGGATCTCTTTGAGGATATAGTCCTAGAAGCATTTGTCGGTAATTTTCAAAACCTTCATTTTTGAAACCACGAATTTCATTTGTTAGATCAAAAACCTTATTAATGCGGTCTTCAGTATAATTATCCCAAGCAGCAAAAACTAATAAATGAGAACAATCAGTAATTACTGGCTGATTCCATCCGATAACTCTTATTTTTTCTTTAATTTCTTGATTGGTAATCACCATAATTTCAAAAGGTTGTAAACCACTTGAAGTTGGTGCTAATGAAGCTGCTTCAATGATATTGTCAATTTTTTCTTGAGAGACTTTTTGACCATTCATTGCTTTAGTAGCATAACGCCATTTTAATTTATCTATTAATTCCATTTTTATTTATTTATTCTTGTTTATTTATAATGCGGTAAAATTTTAAAGTTTGATGCTATCCCAAGCTGCTTGAAAAGCATCTTTTAATACAGTATCACCTAGTTGACAAAGCTTTCTATTTTCCATATTCATCAAAAAAGCTAACGGATAAATGGTAAAAGCATACAATAAATAAGGAGAACTATCTTTTATAATTCTATCTTCTTTTGCCTTGGTCCACAAATCAAAAAGTGGGGTAATAAATTTCAATCCTTTTTGTCTGGTTTCTTCATCAATCATTGGTGTATTATCACATTGAGATAAAAATGAAGCTTCTTCTTTCTGATTTAATTTAAAATCTGCCATATTAAACCATATTTTTTCAAAACGTTCTTTTACACTTTTTTCAGGATCATATTCTTTGAATGCAGCTTCGGCAAAAGAAGCTTTTACGTCTAAATATAACTGATTAACCATATCTTGTTTGCTCTCAAAATATAGGTAAATAGTTGCTGGAGAAACATTGGCAAGTTTGGCTACTTTAGACATAGAGGCACCTTGAATACCACCATTATTAACTAAATTTAGTGTAGCTTTCAAAAGTGCCATTCGTTTTTCAATACTTTTTTGGAGTAATGCCATATTAATTTTTATTAAAATAGATATTTTTCAATTTCCATGCTATGCCAATAAACACAAGCTGAATAGGCAAACGAATTAAAGCTGCTTGATGACTTCCAATTGCTGGTGTATCTGAGAAAACATCCCAAATATGAATGGGTAAAAAAACAAGCATCAATACCAATAATGAAAAAGCTCCAACTCCTCTGTATTTTTTAATTAAAAGAAGTAATCCTATACCAATTTCTACAACACCATAAACATAAATTATTACTGTTTTAAAACCAAGAAAACTTGGAACAAAAGGAATATAAAATTCAGGTTTTATAAAATGATTTATACCTCCATAAATGATAAAAATAGCCATGATAATTAGAACTACACTCCATAATTTTTTTGCAACATTTTCCATTAATCTATTTATTTAAGAATACAAAAGTAATATAAAAAAAGAATGAACGTTCATAAATTTATATTTTAATTTATTTTCAATAAAATTATTATTTCAATAAAATCAATAAATGAATAATTCTAAAACAATTTTAGACATCAAATTTTATGTTTTTTTATTCGTTAAAAAACTCATAAACAACAAAATAAAACCTACACTTTCTATCGAATTAATAAAAAATGAATTACGTAAAGCATTAATTTACAAATTAGTACAGGAAAATATGAATTAATTGGTAAGAGATTAGTATTGTTAAAAATATGTTAAAATTAAATTAAACGAACGTTTAATTTAAACAGTTGTTTAATTTTGCTCTCCTAAAAAAATCAGTACTTGGAAACTAATTTTAACGATAAACAAATCAAGATACTCGAAGTAGCAGAAGTGCTGTTTTCGGAAAAAGGTTTTGATGGTACTTCGATACGAGATATATCTAAGGAGGCGAAAATAAATATCGCTATGATTTCTTACTATTTTGGATCTAAAGAAAGGCTACTAGAAGATTTGATTATTTATAGAACATCCGACTTAAAATTGCAATTAGATCACTTGATACTAGAAAATCTAGAGCCCATTGAAAAAGTAAATAAGCTAATTGAACTTTACATTAATCGTGTGAATTGCAATAGAGGAATTTACAGGATTTTACATTTCGAATTTACTTCAAAAAAGAGAAATTTAAATCACGAGGCTTTCTCTGAACTCAAAAAGGGAAATCTCAAGTCCTTAGAAGCCATAATAATAGAAGGACAAACCAAAGGTGTTTTTAAAAAGGATATTGTCATTCCGCTGATCACTCCCACTATTTTAGGTACATTTTTTCATTTTCAAATGAATAAGCCCTTTTTTGAAAACTTATTAAACTTGAATACGGAAGCTTTATATAACAATTACATCAAAACAATTCTCACAAAACACATTCAACAAACAATAAAAGCACTACTGGTATATGAAAGTTAGTCAAATAATGTTCTTAGGAATCTTCTTCATCGGAATTAATTCTATTGAAGCACAAGAGAGAACGAGTTTTTCCCTTGAGGAAGCCATTCATATGGCTTGGACCAAAAGTAATGAGGTCTCTTTGGCAAACACGAAAGTGAATACCAAAAAATATGAATTACAGTCTGTAAAAAACAATCAGTATCCTGATTTTAAGGTTTCTGGACAGTACCAACGATTAGCAAAAGCTTCTGTCGATTTGAAAATCAATAAAAACAGTGGTTCTACTAATTCTGTTCCAGTTGTAAACCAATTGATGATTGCTCAGGCAAATGCCAACTTACCAATTTTTGCAGGATTCAAAATTCAAAACAGTATAAAGGTTTACGATAATCTCTATCAAGCAGAAACAGCCAATTCTTTGCAAACCAAAGAAGACGTTGCCATGAGCGTTGTAAATTATTATGCCAGCTTGTACAAAGCACAAAAAACGGTTGAACTTCTAAAGGAAAACCAAAAGAAAGCACAACAACGTGTAACTGATTTTTTAGAATTAGAGAAAAACGGGATCATTCCTAGAAATGATTTATTAAAATCACAATTACAGGTTTCTAAAGTGCAACTTTCCTTAGATGAAGCCAACAATAATTTGAACATTGTCAATTTTTCTTTAACAACATTATTAAAATTACCTGCTGATACTAAATTAGAAGTAAAAGAAAGTGATTTTGTTGATTTTAGGATGGATAATATTCCAACAAATGAAGAACCTGCTTTACAAAATCGTAAGGACTTAGAAGCAATACATTTTCAGGAAAAAGCAAGTGAAGCAAATATAAAAGTTGCCAGAAGTGCTTACTATCCTTCTCTATCCCTTATTGCTGGATATACGATATTAGATGTTAAGAATGTAGTTACAGTTCAAAACGCAATGAATTTTGGTGTTGGTGTTTCTTATGATTTGAGTTCGATTCTAAAAAATGGAACAATGGTAAAACTAGCGGAAAGCAAAGCATCAGAAGTACAAAATTCAGAAGACATGCTTACTGATTATATTAAAATACAAGTTCAAAAATCAATAGAAGATTATCAATTAGCCCTTAAACAAAGCAATGTTTATGGGGAAGCAGTAGAGCAATCTACTGAGAACTATAGAATTATAAAAGATAAATACGACAACGGATTATCAGACACTAATGATTTGCTAGAGGCAGATGTAGAGCAATTAAACGCTACCATTAATAAAGCCTTAGCCAAAGCTAATGTCGTTCAAAAATATTATGAGTTACTTTCAGTAACAGGACAATTATCAAAAACTTTCAACCTTTCAAAAATATAATAATTACTCACATGGAAAAGAAAAAAACAAATACAAAATTTATTATTATCCTAGTGGTATTGGTCGTATTAGGAGGAGGATATGGAAGTTACAAATACATTCACTCACTAGCACATGAGCAAACAGATGACGCTCAAATTGAGAAAAACATGAACCCGATTATTCCAAGAGTATCAGGCTATGTAAACAAAGTATATATTAAGGATAACGATTTTGTAAAAAAAGGTGATACCTTATTTACAATCGATAAAAAAGATTACCAATTAAAAATTGCTGAAGCTACAGCGGCTCTAGCTGCTGCCGAAGGAAACTTTGAAGTTTCAAGAGCAGACATTAGTAGTGCTCTTGCAAGTGTTTCTGCATCAGATGCCAATGTGCAATCTGCAAGCGGAAATATCGAAAGTGCTAAAATTAGATTGGCACAAATAACAAGTGATTATAATCGTTACAGTAATTTATATAAAAGCCATACGATTACTAAACAACAATACGAACAAGCGTCTACAGCGAAACAAGAAGCAGAAAACCAAGTTCATATTTTGCAACAGCAACAAAAAGCAAGTGCGTATCAAAAATCAGTTATTATAGCAAAATCTAAAGCTTCAGATAAATTAACTGAAGTAGCTGCTGCCAATATCAAAAGAGCACAAGCTTTACTAGATGCTGCAAAATTAAATATTTCCTATACTGTTATTACAGCAGCAATTGATGGGCAAGTATCAAAAATTGATATTCAACCAGGACAATTAGTACAACCAGGACAATCGTTATTTTATATTATCAACAACCAAGAAGCTTGGGTAATTGCTAATTTCAAAGAAACACAATTGAACAAAATGGTAATGGGACAAAAAGTAACCTTAAAAGTAGATGCGTATCCAGATTACAAATTTCAAGGAACAATTACTTCTTTTTCACCTGCTACAGGATCTCGATTCTCTATTTTACCTCCAGATAATGCCACTGGTAACTTTGTAAAAACAATTCAAAGATTACCCGTAAAAATAAGTTTAGATGCTTCAAACGATGCTGAAAAAATAAAATTATTACGACCAGGGATGAATGTTGATGTTGACGTACATGTAAAATAAAATGACAGGAACTGAAGATGATTTAGTAGAATATGGCTTTAGAAGAGTAATCATTACGATAACAGCAGTGCTTTGTGCGCTGTTGGAGATTGTAGATACTACTATTGTCAACGTAGCTTTGACCAACATGAGGGGAAGCCTTGGCGCCACATTAACTGATGTTGCTTGGGTAATTACCGCATACGCCATTGCAAACGTTATTGTTATTCCGATGACGAGCTGGCTTTCACAACAATTTGGAAGACGTAATTATTTTGTGGTTTCCATTATTATTTTTACCACTGCATCTTTTTTATGTGGAAACGCCACTAATATTTGGGAACTTATAGCTTTTCGATTTATACAAGGACTTGGTGGTGGAGCTTTATTAGTTACGGCACAAACCATTATAACCGAAAGTTATCCGATGGCTAAACGTGGAATGGCGCAAGCTATTTACGGAATGGGTGTAATTGTAGGACCTACACTTGGCCCGCCATTAGGAGGTTATTTAGTAGATAATTTTTCTTGGCCTTATATTTTTTATATCAATATACCGCTTGGAATTATAGCTGCTATTTTAGCTTTTACTTTTGTAAGAAGTCCAAAATATGGTGAAAAGCTAAAAGCAAGTCAAGTCGATTGGTGGGGAATTGTACTTTTATCGGCTTTCATTGGTTCTTTACAATTTGTCTTAGAACACGGTCAGCAAGACGATTGGTTTAATAATACTACCATCACTGCGCTTAGTGTGGTATCGGTTTTTGGTTTGGTATTGTTTATCTGGAGAGAATTGACTTATAAATATCCAATTGTTAATCTAAGTGTTTTAAAGGACGGAAACTTAAGAATTGGAACAATCATGTGTTTTATTCTTGGATTCGGACTTTATGGATCAACTTTAATTATCCCGATTTATACACAATCTGTTCTAGGGTGGACTGCTACTGATGCAGGATTGTTACTTATTCCAGGTTCAATAACTACAGCTTTTATGATGCCAATTGTTGGTCGATTGATTCAAAAAGGGGTTCCGCAAGGATATATGGTTGGAGTTGGATTCTTAATTTTCTTTTTCTTTACCTTAATGATGTATAATAATATGACACCAGACACCGGTACTGAACATTTATATTGGCCTTTAATTTTAAGAGGAATTGGATTGGGTTTACTTTTTGTACCGATAACCACTTTATCCCTTTCTACCTTAAAAGGAAAACATATTGGAGAAGGTGCTGCTTTTACAGGTATGATGAGACAACTTGGAGGTTCTTTTGGTATTGCTATCATTACCACTTTTATTACAAGATTCAGTCAGAAGCATCGTGTAGATTTAATCTCTAATCTTGACGGAACTAAACTTGAAGTACAAGAAAAGATTGCCTTATTACAAAAAGGGTTTATGTCTAAGGGTTTTAGTACTAACGAGGCTCTGAAAAAAGCCTATCAAGTAATCGATTATTCGGTATTAAAGCAAAGTACCGTTTTGGCTTACATGGATATTTTTCTCTACTTAGGTATTATGTTCCTTTGTTGTATTCCAATTATCTTTTTTATTAAAAAAGGAAAAAACAAAATCAATCCTGCAGATGCAATGCACTAATTTGATTTTAATAAAAAACGCCGAAATCATTATGATTTCGGCGTTTTTATTTTTATTTTAAATTATTAACGAGTAAAAACAAGCTGATTTTCTTTTGACAAATTAGCATCATATTGATAGCCATCATAATTAAATCCTTTCAAATCCTCAATGGTTTCTGCATTGGTATCAATAATATAACGCACCATCATTCCCCTAGCCTTTTTGGCAAAAAAACTAATTATTTTTAATTTACCATTTTTATAATCTTTGAACTCTGGAGTGATTACTGGAACTTTTAAAGCTTTGACATCAATAGCTGAAAAATATTCATTGCTCGCTAAATTAACAAATAATTCCCCTTCCTGAAGTTCTTTATTTAATGCTTTTGTGATGATTGGTTTCCAAAAATGATATAAATTTTGACTCTGATCAATAGCTAATTTTGTTCCCATTTCTAAACGATACGCTTGCATTAAGTCTAGTGGTTTTAGCAAACCGTATAAACCAGAAAGAATCCTTAAACGATCTTGTAAAGTATCTAATTTATCTAAAGGAATCGAAAAAGCATCTAATCCCGTATAAACATCTCCATCAAAAGTATAAATCGCTGGACGTGCATTTGCTGTAGTAAAAGGTGTTTTCCAGTCTTGATTTCTTTTCCAATTTAAGTCTGCTAATTTATCAGAAATGCTCATTAAACTTGATAATTCAGCAGGTTTTTTATCTTTTAAAATTTTATGAACCTCTCTCGATTCCTTTAAAAAAGACGGTTCTGTATGTTGTGCAGTTGGTAATTCCTTTTCGAAATTTAAAGATTTAGCTGGCGATATAACAATTTTCATATACTCTACTTTTAGTTCTTTTTATTGATTCTATAAAAGTAGTGATAGAAATTAATAAATAGAAACTAATCAAATTGATTTTTATAATAACACCATAGATTTATTAAGTGCAAACTGGCTTTATTTGCTTATTTTTGAGTTTAAATAAATTTTAATTTTCTGCATAAATGAATCCAATTGAAATCCGATTAGCAACAATAATTGATTTAGAAACCCTGCGAAAATTAAGTATTCAAACATTTACAGAAACCTTTGAATCGGTTAACACCGCTGAAAATCTTGCAAACTATATTGAAAAAAGTTTTAACACAAAGCAATTATCAACAGAGATACTTAATGTTAATTCTGCGTTTTATATTGCTTACTCTAACGAGGAACCTATCGGTTATATAAAAATAAATAGTAATGAAGCCCAAACGGAACCTATTGATATTAATGCTTTAGAAATACATAGAATTTATGTAATAAACCCTTTTTATGGTAAAAGCATTGGACAATTATTACTCCAAAAAGCGATCGATATAGCACGAAATAATAACAGCTCAATGATTTGGTTAGGTGTGTGGGAAGAAAACAAAAGAGCACTTCAATTTTATAACAAACATGGTTTTGTAATCTTTGATAAACATATTTTTAGATTAGGAAATGATGAACAGACTGATTTATTAATGAAGATTAAAATTCAATAAAAAAAGCTTTAAAGAGTTCTGGATAATTTAAAATTTTCTTATTTCGGATCGAGATGAACTAGATTTAATGTATTTTTGTGGAAAGATTATCAAAAAACATGAAACAAGATGTAATTATCATTGGAGCAGGATTAGCAGGACTTTCTGCAGCTGTACATTTACACCGTCAAGGACTAAAAGTATTAATTATAGAAGCTACAGAGCGTGCAGGAGGAAGAATAAAAACTGACTCCCATGAAGGTTTTCTTTTAGATCGAGGTTTTCAGGTTCTTTTGACTGCCTATCCAGAGTCAAAATCATTGCTCAATTATAAGGATTTAAATCTAAAAAAAATGTTACCTGGTGCGACTGTACTCTATGATAATGGTCAATTTGAGATTGCAGATCCTTTCCGAAGACCGTCAGCGGCCTTCGCTACTCTTTTTGCTCCTGTTGGTTCATTAAAAGATAAAATAAAGACACTTTGGCTAAAAAATAAATTACAAAAATTAACTATAGAAGAAATTTTTCAACAGCCAGAACAAACGACTCGAAAGCAATTATCAGACTATGGGTTTAGAAACAAAATGATTGATCGTTTTTATGGTCCTTTCCTATCTGGAATTTTCTTAGAAAACAAGTTACAAACCTCGAGTAGAATGTTTGATTTCGTGATGAAAATGTTTTCTGATGGCGATGTAGCAGTTCCCGCTTTAGGAATGGAAGAAATTCCAAAACAATTAGTTGCAATGCTTCCTGAAAATAGTATTCGTTACAACACACAAGTAATTGAAATAAATGAAAATAGTGTCATCACTTCCGATGGAACTGTTTTTGAAGCCAATCAAATTCTTTTGGCTACCAACGCTAATTCATTAAGTCAAAAATTTTTTCCTAAACAAAAAATGACTTCACATCAAGTAACTACTATCTATTTTGAAGCGGATAAAGCACCTACTAATAAAGCCGTAGTCATACTTAATGCCTCAACCAATAAAAAATGGGTAAATAATTTGACTATAATGTCAAATGTTGCTGAAACCTATGCTCCAAAAGGGAAAGTGCTTATTTCTGTTTCTTATAACGGAATTCCACCTCTTGATGATTCTACTCTTGCCGAAAACATGAAACAAGAACTGAAAAGATGGTACGGTGAAAAAGTAGATGCATGGAAAATGCTAAAAGCATATCGAATTGAATATGCATTGCCAAGTCAGGAAAGTGTACGAAATGACATCAAGAGTTCTGAAATTAAAATCTCAGATACGCTATATATTTGTGGAGATAATTTGCTAAACGGTTCTATTAATGCCGCCTTAAAAACTGGAAGATTAGCAGCGGAAGCCATGACACGATAATTTTTTATTTTAAAATTGATATCCAAAAAGTAAAACTTCACCTTTTCTAATGATATAAAAAAGAGGATAAAGAAGGTGAAGTAATATTTTTTAATTAATCCGTTGCCACCTTATAAGTAGGGTCCTCGATAATGTTTACTTCAATCATTTGATCTGCATTTTTTAATAAGATTTTGCAATCTGCACTCAAATGTTGCAAATGCACTTTTTTATTTAGCTTCGCATATTTTTCGGTAATTTTATTAACGGCATCAATCGCGCTCATATCTGTAATTTTACTTTCTTTAAAATCAATTATTACTTCATTTGGGTCATTAGAAACGTCAAATTTTTCTAGAAAAGCAGTTGTAGAAGCAAAAAACAAAGGACCATATATTTCATAATGCTTCACGCCTTTTTCATCGATATATTTCTTAGCACGAATTCTTTTAGCACTTTCCCAAGCAAATACCAATGCAGAAATTATCACTCCAATCAAAACCGCTAGAGCTAAATTGTGAAGTAAAATAGTTATTACGGCAACTGTTATTCCAACAAAAATATCATGTTTGGGCATTTTATTGATGATTCTAAAACTTGCCCATTCAAAAGTGCCAATCGCTACCATAATCATAACGCCAACTAAGGCTGCCATTGGTAATCGCTCAATTACAGGAGCACCAAATAAAATAATTAGCAAAATTGTTAATGCTGCTATAATTCCAGACAAGCGGGCCCGAGATCCTGCCGAAAGATTCACCAACGTTTGGGCAATCATTGGACATCCGCCCATGCCAAAGAAAAATCCATTTAGAATATTAGAACTTCCTTGTGCTATACATTCTCTATTACCATTCCCTTTTGTCTCCGTAATTTCATCTACTAAAGTTAAAGTTAAAAGTCCTTCTGTCAGTCCTACACAAGCCATGATTAAAGCATAGGGAAATATAATTTGTAGCATTTCTAAATCTAAAGGTATATTGGGAATGTGGAACGGCGGAAAACCACCACTTATAGAAGCAATATCTTTGACAGTTTTGGTTTCGATTCCAAAGAAAAATACTAAAGCAAATAAAACTATAATTGCCACTAATGACGGTGGAATTGCTTTAGTTATTTTAGGAAAAAACAAAATGATTGCAATAGTAAGAGCTACTAATGCGGACATGATTAGCAAAGGAGTTCCGGAAAGCCATTCTACTTGACCGTGAACTACTTTCTTGAATTGTTCTAACTGTGACATAAAAATGACAACGGCCAACCCGTTTACAAATCCAAACATTACAGGTTGTGGTACCAAGCGTATAAATTTTCCTAATTTAAAAATACCAACTAAAATTTGCAAAACTCCTGCTAATACCACAGCTGCAAATACATATTCTAATCCGTTTGATTTCATTAAAGCAATTAATACAATTACGGTAGCTCCTGCTCCTCCAGAAATCATTCCAGGTCTTCCTCCAAATACAGCTGTTACTAAACCTGCAATAAAAGCGGCATATAAACCCATTAAAGGTGGGAAACCAGCTAATATTGCAAATGAAAGTGATTCTGGAATCATTGTCATGGCAACTGTTAAGCCTGCTAAAATCTCGATTCTAAAATTGACTTTTTGTGAAAAATCAAATAAATTAAATACTTTTTTCATAAATAGTAAGCGATTCTGGCTATACTGGAACAAACAGAAATGATTTCAAAACAAATAAAATTTCTGAAAAAGAAGCTGTAGAATTTAACTATTGTAAATTAAAGCAGGTTCTGAGTGGAGCGTTTATTTTTGGAAGAGCAAAAATAAAACTTTTAAAACCGTTCTCCAAACACCTAATATAGATATTAAATTTTCCTGTTAAGATTAAATTATACTACTTACCCTAATAGTTTAGCCTATAAATTTTTAAAATCAATCAAAAATATTCATCTTTGACAAATTTTATTTTTTAGACAACTACATCTCTTTACTGAGGAAGTTTTTTGAAAATAGTAACCTAAAGCACTATGAAATCTCTATATACATTGTTATTCATTTTAATAATAAACACTATCTGTGCGCAAGCCACTAGTGATTATTTTGAAAAAATAAGAGATAATGAAGCGGCATTGACCGCTTTTTTTTCACAAATGCCAAAAGGAGGTGATTTACATCATCATTTTTCAGGTTCCATTTATGCTGAGCCCTTATTGGAACATGCAATACAAGATGATTTTTATTTGAATACAGAAACCATGGATGTATCAAAAGAAAAACCAGCAACTGGAAACTGGCAGCAATTCTCCTCTTTAATAAAAAATGGAACGATTGATAGTTACAAGCAAAAAATTATGCAGAAGTGGTCTGTAAAAGACTATAATTTTGTGGATTATCCTTCAGATAAACTATTTTTTGAATCTTTCATGAAGTTTGAACCAGCAATTCAAGGAAATTTTGGTCAAGGATTATTAGAATTAAAAAAAAGAGCACTCTCTGAAAATATAAGTTATATTGAAACTCAATTATCTACAATACCTACACAAATCAACACCAATGATTTAACAAAATTCAATCTGAGATTGCGAAAATTAGCAGTTGTAAAAGACGAAAACACAATTCTAAAATCACTGGACTCTCTCTACAACTCTTTATTGAAAAAAGGAGCAGAAGCGGATGCGAAAAATTTTAATAATAACTTTGTTGCTCCATTACACAAAGATTTAAAAATGGATGACTCGCAATTTACCATGCGTTATCAGAATTTTGTATTGCGTTTTATGGAACCTGTTGATTTGTTTAAAAATTTAGTAATTGCCTTTATTTCTGCAGATACAAGCCCACTTATGGCTGGTGTAAATATAGTTTCCCCTGAAGACGGTGAAACTTCAATGAAGGATTATTGGTTGCATATGGTGATGTTTAAGTACTGTCATTCTAAATATCCAAACGTAAAATATACGATGCATGCTGGTGAACTTACCCTAGGTTTGGTTCAGCCCGAAGAACTTACTTGGCATATTGGAGCGGCAGTTTATACCGCAGGAGCCAATCGAATTGGACACGGTGTTGCGATGGCTTATGAGAAAGACTCCTACAATTTACTGCGTTATATGGCAAAGAAATCAATTCCCATAGAAATTAACTTAGTGAGTAATGAGTTTATTTTAAAAGTTAAAGAAAGTAGACATCCTTTTACATTGTATAAAGAATTTGGGGTTCCTATTGTAATAAGCACTGATGATGCAGGTATTTTACGTACGAATATGACAGAGCAATATGTGTTATTAGCCAAAAGATATAAAGATGTTTCCTATGCCGATATAAAACAGTTTGTTTACAACAGTATTACCTACAGTTTTATAAAAGAGGAAAAAGTAAAAAAAGAATTAAAAGCTGATTTAGACCGTCGTTTTAAAACATTCGAAGCTTATTTCCCATTACAATAATAGGGCTACTTCAATATCTTTTCAAATCAAAAAGAGCTTACTTATAGTTAATACTATTTGTAAGCTCTTTTTGGAAACATTTATATAATTGCAAAATAATTATTTTTGCAATAAAAGTCGTTTTACTCTCACCGATAATTCATTTGGAATAAACGGTTTAGTCACAAAGTCATCCGCTCCTAGCTCAAAAGCTTCTAAAACCGTTTTTTCTAATCCTACTGCTGAGAGCATAATTATCGGAATGTTCAAATTTAGTTCCACTTTAACTTTCTTAACAATATCTAAACCACTAATGTGAGGCATCATAATATCCGAAATAATTAAATCTGGATTTTCAGAAACAATTTTGTCTAAAGCAATTTGACCATTTCCACATAAAATAACACGATAGCCTTCTTTAAGCATTTTAAATTCCATCGCTTTAAGCGTCATTTCATCATCATCAGCAATTAATATTGTTTTCATAGCGCAGTTATTTTTGGTGAATTATAGTAAGGAAATCGATAGTTTTTTTTTATTTTAATCAAATCTAATATTGTTTAAGGCTTTAAAATTCTTCGATTAACTCTAATTGTTTAATTGCCAATCTACAAATTTCATTCAAATTAACAACTTCTTCTTTTCTTAGGTCTCCTAAGGGGTTTGTTAGCATTTCGTTTTCGATAATAGCAACGCTCTCCGAAGCCTTTGTGATACCTAATAAACTTAGAGAAGATTTCAGTTTGTGAATTTCGTCATTTAGCACTTTTATGTCATCATTTTGGTTAGAATCTAAAATTGCATCTAATGTTTGTGGTGTATTATTTAAAAAAAGAGCCACCATATTTTTTATAAAAGCTAAATCTCCCTCCGCTAAATCTTTTAAATATTTAAAATCAAATAGATTTTCCGAAGTGATTTCTGGGTTCTTATAAACTTTTAAAACAGAAGATTGAACCTTAGATGACTTCAAATTTTGATTTAATTTAGATAATAAAACCTCAAAATCATAGGGTTTCGATAGATAATCATTCATACCATTATCAATGCATTTTCGCTCCTCACCTACTGTTGCATGCGCTGTCAGGGCAATTATAGGGGTGTTGGCTTTGACTCCCATGTGCGTTCTAATATAATTTGTAAGTTCAATACCATCCATCTCTGGCATTTGAATATCCATTAAAATAATATCATAATTATTATTAGTAATCTTTTCGATGGCAATTTTTCCGTTAGCAGCTACATCAATTTCTTTATCCCATTTTTTAAATACTTTAATGGCAAGCAATTGGTTCAGTTCATTGTCCTCAACTAAAAGAATTTTGATGTTTTTTAGAAACTCTGGTGATACTTTTTTATGATTTAAATCATTAGTATTACCAATTGTGTCTTGTGCCTTTTTATAGTGTAACGAAAAGGAGAATTCACTTCCTTTTGAAACGTCACTTTCAACTGTAATTTTACCACCTTGCAACTCAACCAGTTTCCGAGTTATGGTAAGTCCAAGTCCTGTTCCTCCGTATTTACGAGTTGTTTCATTAGATGCTTGATTAAAACTCTCAAAAATAGAATCGATTTTATCTTCCGGAATTCCTATTCCAGTATCAATTACAGAAAATTTTAACAAACAGTCTGTTGCAGTTTGCTGAAGTTCAGTAACAATTAATTCTACAAAACCTTTTTCTGTAAATTTTAAAGAGTTACCCACTAAATTCAATAAAATTTGTAAAAGTTTTGTTGGATCTCCAATTAAATTATCATTTATATTTGAATCAATATCGTATAATAACTTTATTTTTTTTTCTTTGGCATTAGAGATTAGTAACTCAATCACAGAAATAACTGTTTTTGATAAAGAAAAATTCACTTCTTCAAAAGTCATTTTATTGGCTTCAATTTTAGAAAAATCAAGAATATCATTAATAATAACCATCAAATTTTGACCTGCTTTTTTAATGGCTTCTACACTTTGCTTTTGGTCATTATCTAATTTAGTGTTTTCTAAAACTTTAGAAAAACCAATGATACCGTTCATAGGAGTTCTAATTTCGTGACTCATATTAGTCAAAAACTGCTCTTTTATGACAACAGCTTCTTCGGCAAGTTCTTTCGCTTTTATCAGCTCCGCTTCAGTTCGTTTTTGTTCGCTAATATCCTGAATAGTTCCTAAAATCTTATAAGGCTTGTCTTTTTCATCATTTAAACATTTGATAAATTGATTGATATATTTTATATTTCCTTTTTTAGTAGTGATGCTATGATGAAATTGTACTTCTTTATTCTTTCTCTTAACTATATTAAGATTTTTTTCAAAAAGGGCTAAATCTTTCGGATTCGTAAAACAGGAATTAATAAATTCTATCGTAGGAGAATTATCTTTTTCAACTTCAAAAATGGTAAAGAATTCTTCAGAAAAAAACAATTCATTGTTGCTTAAGTTCACTTCCCAAGTTCCAATTTTAGCTAATTTTTGTGCTTCTAAAAGTCGGTTTGAATTTACTTTAAGTTCTAGTTCGGTAATTTTTCTAAGCTTTAAACTCTCATGTAATTTAATTGCATTTCTAATGCTTTGTGATACTCCATCTGGAGTCAATAAAGTTTTCGGAATATAATCTGATGCTCCGCTTAAAATGGCTTGACTGGCCACTTTTTCGTCTCCTTGAGAAGTTACGAAAATTACAGGTGTTTCAATTTCCAGATCTCTAATTTTTTTCAAAAAGGAAATTCCGTCTGTATCTGGCATCATATAATCTAAAAAAATAAGATCATATTGTAAAGACAGGATAAGTACCAATCCTTCTTTTGCAGAAAAAACGGTATCAACGTCAGCTATAATTCCAGATTGCGCTATGGAACGGCTGATGGTTATGGAATCGATTTTATCATCGTCCATTATTAATATTTTTAAAACAACTGCCATAGTGGTGAATTATTTAACTTAGAATTCAATCATATTCCAATAGTCATTTAGTACTGAAAAGCAGTAATATAATTCCTGACTTTGAAACGAAGTGGGAATATAACCTGCAATATTCAATTTCAAAACTGCTGCTTTATTTGTTTCTTGAGCAGCATCTGTGATTACAAAAACTAAAATTGATTTTAAATCGGGATGGTTCCGAATGGTATTTAATAAAAGTATGCCTTCCTCTTTTGTTCTATTTACATCAATGAGAAGAATTTTAGGAATTGGATTTAATTTAGAAAAACCTTCTAGCATAGACCATGCATCAATGGTATTGGTGGCAGAATATAAAGTAGGTCTTGTTTCATTTTCTGAAAAAAAACCTTTTATATTTTCTATAATAGTTACTCTATCTTCGACCAATAAGATACTGAAATTCCCCATAAAAAATGAATTAGAACTTTTACATTTCACATAACTGCCAAAAGTTTTTAAGAGTTGCTACTGAAGTCAGAAATTTCTCAAAAGATAATGGTTTAAGAATGTATCCTGCAACATTCAAATTGTATGCGTTAATTTTGTCGGTATCTTCGTTTGAAGTAGTCATAACAAAAACGGATATGTTTTTAAGTTTTTCTTTTTCTCTCATAATTTTAAGAAATTCAATTCCATTCATTTTTGGCATATTGATGTCTAAAATTATGATTTTTGGAAGCGGAATTATTTGATTTTCTAGCATTTCTAAAGCTTCAATACCGTTTCCAGCAACAAAAAGAGGGTTCATTATATTGTTCTTAGAGAATGCTCTTTTTACATTCATCACATCTACTTCATCGTCTTCGACTAGCAAGATATTCACCAATTTTTGGTTCATAAATTTAATTTTTTAAGATTATATTCTTGGGCCAATTTAACGTAAAAATTGAACCATTACTGATTCCCGCAGTGTATTTCAATTTACCTCCAACTAATTTTAAAATTTTACAACTAATTGCTAATCCCGCTCCTGTTGTATTGAAAACATCTTTAGAATTTACAGTGTAAAAAATAGAAAATATTTTAGGAACTACTTCTTCGGGAATTCCTGGTCCGTTGTCGGTAATTTCTATAGTAAATTCGTCATCACTTTCTAAAATAGTTACCCTGATTTTTATCTGCTCTTTGTCATTAAATCGTACTGCATTGTCTAATAAACCAAGTATGACTTTTTGGAACTTTGCACCTAAGGTAATGAAGTTTTCAGTAACAATTGTAGTGTCTAAAGTAAATTCTACATGGTTATTACGGTACAAATCAAAACAACTAGACATCACTTTAGGGATATTAACGCAATAAAATTCTAATTCTGCTCGTTCTACACGAGAGAGTTCTAACAACCCATTCATCATATTTTCTAATCGATTTACTCTATTTTTAAGTAATTCAAAATTAGTAGTTACATCTTGTGTGAGCCCATTGGATAAATCTTCTTCTATCCAAGTGGCAATATTAGCTATTGCTCTCATGGGCGATTTTATATCGTGAGAAACGATATATACAAAATCATCAAATTCTTTTTTTAAAGCAGCCAATTCCTCTTGGCAATCTTGTTGCGATTTCTCCATTTTTATTTATTTAGGAACTGTAAAAATAAAACTACATCCCTCATTCTCTTTAGATTCAATACGTATGGATCCGCCTTTTTCTTCAATAATTTTCTTTACGATAGATAATCCTACTCCAGTACTTTCTTTTACATCGCGGGCTACAATAGTTTGAAAAACTTTAAAAACTTTATTGTGGTAATCCTCTGCAATACCTGGCCCATTGTCTTTTACCGTAAATTGATGAAAATCTGGTAATGATTCATAGTAACATTCAATTATTCCTATGGGTTTATTATTGTATTTTACAGCATTACTAATTAAATTACTAAAAACTTGTTCCAACAGTATTCGCTCAGACAGTATGGTAGGGAAATTTTGGCCAATTATAACTTCAAAATCGAGCTTTGGAACCATAATATCAATAATCTGATCGAGCATCAAGGTCATATCTATTGTTTCTTTTTCAATTGCAACGCGGCCAATACGCGAATATTCTAACACACCGTTAATTAAATTTTCCATTCGCAAGACTCTTCCACGTAGTAAATCAAAATTAGAACTTACTTCTTCCGGCATTGATGGCATGTCTTCAACAATCCATTCGGCAAGATTATTAATAGCTCTTAAAGGTGCTTTCAGGTCATGAGAAACTACGTAAGCAAACTCATCAAGTTCTCTATTCTTTTTTTCTAGATCTGCTAATGCGTTGTTTAAACTTTCTTCGGCTATTTTTTGATCGGTAATATCAGTACTAATCGAAACGTATTGGTAGGGTTTATTGTTTTCACCTAAAAAAGGAACAATTGTCATTTTCTCCCAATAGGATAAACCATCTTTTGATGAGTTTTTAATTTCACCTTTCCAAACCTTCCCTTTTATTATAGTGTTTAAGATGTCCTTGTCTAAAGAACCGGTTATAGTACTTTGATCTTTTCCTATCAATTCTTCTTTTGTATATTGAGAAATTGAACAAAAATTATCATTTACATACGTAAGCATTCCTTTTTTATCTGATATAGAAACAATCGCAGATTCGTCTAAAGCTGCTCTAATATCGTTGATTTCTTTCGACTTTAATATGATTTTTTGTTCGGCAATTGTTATTTCTGTTATATCTTGAACGATCCCTTTTATCTCAATTACTTCATCGTTATCATTTGTAAAAGGTTGACCAATTTCTAGAATATGCTTAATACTTTGATCAGGAAGTACAATTCTATATTTTATTTTAAAGTTCTTTCCCGTTTTTAAAGCGATTTCTGAAGTCTTGTTTAATAATTCTAAATCATCTTTATGAATTCTGCTTCTATAACTTTCAAAAAGTTGTCCTGAAGGCTGTCTTTCTAACTCAAATATTCGATAATGACCATCTGACCAAATAAGGTCATTAGTAATTAAATCAAATTTCCAACTTCCAATTTTAGCAATGTTCTGAGATTCATCTAATAAATTATTACTATCAATTAATTTTTGCTCAACTGCTTTTTCTTTAGTCATGTTTCGAGCAATACAGTAAAGGTTTCCAGTAGCTGGATCGGGAGACGTATTCCAACTTAGAGTAACATATTGTCCGTTTTTGCAACGAAAACGATTTTCAAAACTGATTGTCAACTCCCCTTTTGACAGTTTTTCTACTTGGTTTAGTGTAGAAGGCAAATCTTCTACATGTACAAAATTGGTAAAAGGAACGCCTTCTAATTCCTCTTTAGAAAAGCCTAAAACAGTTGTAAAAGCAGGATTTACTTTGTAAAACAATCCGTTTACATTTGCAATACAGACCAAATCTTTAGATAAATCTATAAAATTCTGAAGCTCTTTTTGAGACTCAAGAAAATCAAAATGTTTGATTCGAGAGTCTAACAAAGTGACCACTTGATTGGATAATAATTGCAAAGCCTTTTTTTGCTGTTCCGTAAGCACTCTTGCTTTAGTATCAATGACACACAAGGATCCCATATTAAGACCATTTTTGGTTCGTAACGGTGATCCGGCGTAAAAACGAATATTAGGGTTTCCTGTAACTAAAGGATTTTTTGCAAACAAATCATTTTCTAAAGCATTTGGAACTTCAAAAATGTCATCACCCATAATTGTATATTGACAAAAAGAGATATTCCTGGAGGTTTCGCTAACGTCAATACCGACACTTGATTTAAACCATTGTCTTTCTTCATCTATTAAACTAACTAAAGCAATAGGTGTATCACAAATATATGAGGCTAATTGAGTAATTGAATCGTATTCTACTTCTGATAAAGTATCCAAAATTGAATACTTTTTGAGTTCTTTTAATCTTTCAACTTCATTGGCTGGTATAGGATTTATTTTCATTCAATAGTAATTTATATCTTAATATGGGAGAAAGGAATAAGAACAGCACTAGATTCCGTAAAGTAACGTAAAGTCAAATTGGTGAAGTCAATTTTATAGTTAAAATGCTTTCTACAAAAATAAAATTATTTTTGAATTGAGATGCTTTTAATACCATTATATTAAGTGTTTATAAAAATTATAAATTAGAAATACTGAATTTTTAATTTGTAAAAAGCTAAAAATAAAGACCGGAAATGATAGAAACTCGATACTCTTTTTTCTAGAATAAAAAGATATTTACCTGATTTCTAATCCTCATTGTGCAGATTAAATTTATGTTTTTAGTTTATTAAATTCAATTTTAAGTACTACACAATTCCAAGAGTAAAACCTAAAAGCTCTATCTCAAAACTTTAATACGGAAATTTGTTTGAACTACTTTACGCACTAAAAAGAAGTACAATAAAATAAATTCGCCTGTTTTTACATCAAAAAAATGATTAAATTTGGTTTTGTACTTCTACTACTCCTTTTTTTGTACGACAACAAAATCAACTAAACAAAAACAAAATGGCATTCATTGACTATTATAAGGTACTTGAAGTGGATAAAAAGGCAACTGAAAGCGAAATAAAAAAGGCTTATCGTAAACTTGCTCGAAAATACCATCCTGATTTAAACCCTAACGACAAAGAAGCCGAAAGGAAGTTTAAAGAATTAAATGAAGCAAATGAAGTATTAAGCCATCCCGAAAATCGTAAAAAATATGATTCGTATGGTGAAAACTGGCAAAACGGGGAACAGTTTGAAAAATCAAGACAACAACAGCAATACCAAGGCAATAGCCAACAAGGAGGATTTTCTGAGGGTGGTGATTTTTCTGATTTTTTCGAATCAATGTTTGGCGGAAGATCTGCTGGTGGCGGTCGCCGAAATACACCCTATAAAGGACAAGATTTTAGTACTGAACTTCGACTTGATCTAAAAGATGTTTACACCACAAACAAAAGAACTTTAACGATAAATGGAAAAAACATCCGAATTACAATTCCAGCAGGAGTCGAAAACGGACAGCAAATAAAAATAAGTGGCTTAGGTGGCGAAGGCTCCAACAATGGTCCAAAAGGTGACTTATTTATCACTTTTTCTATAGAAAACCATACTGATTTTAAAAGAGATAAAAATAATCTTTATGCCAATATTGCTTTAGACTTATACACTGCCGTATTAGGAGGAGAAATTACTGCAGCTACTTTTGAAGGAAAAGTAAAACTGACGGTAAAACCCGGAACTCAAAATGGGACTCAAGTAAAATTGAAAGGAAAAGGATTTCCTGTATATAAAAAAGAGGGAGAGTTTGGTGACTTGTATCTTACTTATCAAATAAAAATTCCTAAAAAACTCTCAGAAAAAGAAAAGGAATTATTTACAGAACTAGCTAAAATGCAAACCTTATGAATTTAGAAAAACTAATTCCGATAACAGAATTGTGCTCTCATTATAAAGTAGAAATATCCTTTTTTACAAATCTTAACGAAATGGGATTAGTCTCAATAAAAACAATCGAAACTACTTCATATATAGAATCGGATGCTATATATGAAATAGAAAAGATGATACGAATGCATCAAGAATTAGCTGTAAATACAGAAGGAATTGATGTTGTTTTTAATCTTTTACAAAAAATAGACAACCTGCAAAAGGAGCTAGTTTCCGTTAAAAACAGATTGCGTCTTTACGAAAGTTAATACTTGATTTGGCAACTCTTTTTTAAATCTTTTGCAAGGCATCCATAAGACTATCAATATCTTCTTTGGTATTGAAATGACTAAAAGAAATACGCAAACTTGGTTTCTTTAAATCTTCTTCAGAAAGGATTTCTACTAAAACATGAGAGGGTTTGATACTTCCTGATTGACAAGCGCTGCCTCTAGAGACTGCAATTCCTTTCATGTCTAAATGAAATAAAATCATCGCTGTTTTGTCTTCAGAAAAAGGCAATAGAACATTTAAAATCGTATAAAAACCGTTTGTTCCACCATTAATTTTACACGTAGGAAATGCAGTTTTTAGTTTTGAAATCAGCTCTGTTTTTAATTCTAAAATATGAATTTTATCCTCTTCTAGATTGCTATAGGAAAGTTCTAATGCTTTTGCCATTCCAGCAATTTGATGTAAAGCTTCCGTTCCTGCACGCAATCCTTTTTCTTGCTCACCACCAAAAAATAGCGGTTGTAAACCTGAGTTTTTACGAACAAATGCGAAACCAACACCTTTAGGTCCATGAAATTTATGAGCACTTGCTACAATAAAATCAACTGTTGTTTTTTGTAAATCGATAATAGTTTTCCCTACAGATTGAACCGTATCAGAATGAAATAATGCATCATGTTCCTTACAAATGATTGCAACTCTTTCTAAATCTAAAACAGTTCCTGTCTCATTATTTACATGCATTAAGCTAACTAATGTTTTCTTTTCTTGTGAAAGTAACTCTACTAAATGTGTCAAATCAATTTCACCATTTGGTTTTATAGCAACATAATCAATTTGAATTCCAAATTCTTTTTCTAAAACTAGCGCGGTATATAAAACGGCATGATGCTCCATTTTACTAGTAATAATACGCGTTACTTTTAAATCTTTAACCGCAGAACGAAGAATCCAATTATTAGCTTCTGTACCGCAAGAAGTAAAAATAATTTCTTGTGCAGTGGCATTCAAATTTTGAGCAATAGACTTTCTAGAAAGCTCTAAAATACTTTTAGAAGTACGACCAAAACTATGAGTAGAAGAAGGATTTCCATAATCCTCAGTCAAAACATGAGTCATTTCCTGAATTACTTCGGGACGCAATGCTGTAGTAGAAGCGTTATCGAGATATATTTTTTTCATTTTTCTGAAGTATAAATTATTTTGAACATTACATTTTTGATGATAAAGCATTCTTTCTTTTAGAAAACAAAGCTCTTTCATTAAAAACAACAATTGAAACTAAAATTAAAGAATAAGCAAACAACTGAAGCGAAGTTACTTGTTCATCATAATAGAAAATGGCTACTAAAAACGTTATTATTGGATTAATATAAAGCATAATCCCAACTGCTGAAGAGTTTATCCCTTTGAGTGCATACAAGTTTAGAAACAACGGAATAATCGTAAAAAACACAACTACAAAAAACATACAACCATAAAACAAAGGTTCTGTGGGAACCGTTCCACTATATTTTGGATAAAATGGCAATAAAACAACTGCAGTAAAAACAAGCTGAATAGTTAGAACAAGAAACTTATCCATCTCACTATTTTTCCTTTGACTAACCAAATAAGAGGCGTATGTTGCTGCTACAATAAGACTATAAAAAATATCTCTAAAATAATTAAAGGAAAGCAATATGCAACTTGTAAAGCTAATCATTACAGCAACCCATTGCCATTTAGTAAGTTGTTCTTTTAAAATAAAATAAGCAAAAACAGTTGTTAATATAGGGCAAACTAGATACGCTAAAGAAGCAGCCTTAACGCTAATGTGATTAACCACATAGATAAAAACAAACCAATTTAGAATAAGAAAAATTGCGCCTCCAAGGGTCAAGGAAACAATACTTCTTTTTTGTTTAGAAGAGCTATTTTTAAAATGGTTCCAATCTTTGCGAATCACATTTTTTCTAAAAATAAGGTTAATCAAAACCATTGTAATAACGCTAAAAAACACACGGTAAAATAGTATATCTAAAGACGGATAATTGTGTAAAGGTTTTAAAGCAAAACTAAAAAAACCCCAGATAAAAAAAGCTAAAAAAGCAGCTGAGTAATATTTATTAAGTCTCATAGACGATATTAAATTCGCGCAAATATACGATTTTCATTCTGCTTTAGAATAGCATAATTCAATTTGAAATCTTAAATGTACCTAGTATTTTTAGTAATAATCTATAATTAATCAAGGCATAACTTAGATCATATAGGCTATTTTTAAACAGGAATGTATTTCGAACAAATTAAAATTCTATTTTTGTTACAAATATTATAAAAATGAAAAAAATCCTAAGTTTATTGGTTTTCACATTGGTCTTAAACAGCTGTGATGATGGAGATTTAACACAAGAAAACATCAGTTTTGATGCTGTTGAAGTTCAAAAATGTACTACAAATCAGTTACTTTATAAATTAAAAGATAACGAATCCTTAATTTTTGAGGCTACTAAAATTGTTTTTCCTACTGAAACAAGTTCTCAAACAGTTTTAATTAGTGATACCAATCGTCTTATTTATCGGTTGTATAATGATAAATTAACGTCTTCAACGATTTGCGAATTGATTCCTCCGGCTACACCAATTGTAACAGATCAATGGACTGCTACTGGTGGACAAATAGTGATTAATAGCACTGCAAAAAAAACAGTAAACACAACGGATAACAGTTCGAAAATCACAGGATACAATCACAATATAACTTTTAGAAATGTTACTTTTAGCAAAGCAAACGGCGAACAAGTATATGAAACTTTCTCTTTTGGAGACTATGTTATAACCGCTACAGCTTTACCATTGGCCTTCACTAAAGTGCTTAAACAATGCTCTAGTTCGAAACAAGTTTATGATGAAAAAGGTAACGAAGCGCTAATTTTTGACATAGATCCTAGCTTAATTGTGAATGCAGCTACACCACTAAACACCCCAAGAACTGGTTTGATAAGTGATACAAAAAACAAACTTACCTACCGATTATTCTCTGGATTATTGACCGATGATTATTTTTGCAACACTGCTTTTCCAGCAAACCCACCTGTTCTTGAAGAGTGGATTGCAGTCGCTGGAGTTGCAAATACTAGCGGAATTATCGAAGTAACAACTGCGGTTTTTGGCAACGGTTTTAAGCATACTTTGGTTATCAAAAAAGCAAAATTAAAGAAAGGGAATAGTGATTTTCTATTAGGCGATAATTTCATTTATGGAGAATTATTGACTACTAATTAATGCTATTAAATTGACTAAAAATAGGCTAATAAAAAGCACTATTTTAACATTAAAAAAAGGTTCAATTTTAAGAGAATTTTCAATTTGAAATTCCCTTAAAATCGAACCTTTTTTATTTGGCTTCCGAATCAGAAAAACATTTTACATTGCACTCTGTTTTATAAAAACCTCCGTAGCTCCTTGTCCATATTTTTGATAATTACCTTCTGCAAAAGCAATATTATCATATCGTCCTAACAAGAAATCCAGCTCTGCTTTTAGAATACCTTCGCCAACACCATGTATAAAAACAATCTTCGGAATTCTATTTCTAATCGCAAATTCGATGTGGCGTTTAGCTGTTTCTGTTTGTAAAGTTAGGATATCATAATTTGACATTCCGCGTTTGTTTGGCACTAGTTTTTCGATGTGCAAATCAAACTCTGGAGCAGGAATTTCGTGTCTAGATTTTTTCTCTTTGACAAAACTTCGTGCTTTTGGGATTTCTTTTTCCTTTGAAATCTCACTTACATTTATTCTTCTAATAGAATCTAGTAAGTTACTGGAATCGTTTATTTTAATTAATTCATTGACAAAAAATGTCATCACGAATCCGTCCTCTGTTTCTATCGTAACTTGGTTCTCCTTGACTGACAACACTACTCCATCCATGGCTTCATCAAGCACAGAAACTTTATCTCCTTTACTAAACATTTTCGTCTTCTTTATCTTGATTTTTACTAGGTGTTTTGGCACTTAACTTCATCATACCAATCATAAAAACTACAATTGCAACAACCATAATGTACACGTTTTTTTCGGCACTCGCCTGTTGGTACAAGGCAACAATTATTGCAACAATCATTATGGGGATTATAAACTTTTTCATCTTTTAAATTATCAGATTCCAAAAGTAATGAATTTAAAATTGCCTATTTATTATTTGAGCCGTTAGTTATTTTTTTGTAAAATTGTAAAAAACAAAACCATTGAATTTAGAAAAATATATGTTCCCTTGTTTAAGTAAAACACTCTTTGGAATAGAGTGTTTGGGCTGTGGTTTTCAACGTAGTTTTTTACTGCTTTTAGAAGGTGATTTTATAGGATCTTTTAAGATGTATCCTGCTCTGCTAACCACCCTTTTTTTTCTAGCAATTTTAGGTTTAAATTTTATTGACACCAACAGAAACTATAAAAAATTAATCGTAGTTTCTGCTGTTCTAAATGGTGCTTTTATGGTTGGCGGTTATTTTTTTAAACACTATTAAAAGGGTTTCCTTTTTACTTTTTTTTGAACTGAAAAAAATTATTTTATTCTAGATAAAATATCATTCATCATTTCGATTTGTACTTTTTGAATCTCAATTAATTCTTCTTGTTGATGCATAATCAAATGATCTAATTTTTCATGAAGCATTCTGATTTCAAGTTCCGATTTTAAATTAATCATATAATCTTTCTTTGCTCTTTCCCTGTCTTTTTCTTCCTGACGATTTTGACTCATCATAATTACTGGAGCTTGTAATGCAGCCAAACATGACAAGATTAAATTCAGCAAAATAAATGGATAGGGATCAAATCCTTTATCTACCAAAAGATAAATATTTGCCATTATCCACAACAAGATAAAAACACCAAACATGATGATAAATTTCCAACTTCCTCCAAACGCAGCTACACTATCTGCGACCTTCTGTCCAAAAGTTCGATCACCTACTTCGTCTTCTACACTACTTACTAATGAAACATCTTTTTTTAGGGATCCAATAACTTTATTTTCTAAATTAGAAAGTTCTCCAATTTCTACGGCTAAATAATTAGAGATGTATTTCTCACGATACATATTGAGTTCTGAAACCGATAGAAATTTATTTTCATCAAATTCTGGAAAGTCAGTCTGAATTAATGCAAAAATTGGATCTCGTACCGCTTTGCCAGAAATCTTATCATCAATTGGAAATTCCTTCTTTGAGACATCACTTATAAAAGTCAAATTATTTTTCATGAAATTGTATTTAATTGCTAATTTAGAAAAAGATCGATTAAATATACTTTTTCATATTGTAAAGTTTTTGAGGTTTCTAAAAATATCTTTTGATGAAAAATTTTTACTTTTTATAAAAACTTCAAAATCTCTAAATAACCGCATTACGATATATCGACAAAGTTCAATATCTTTGATTTTCTTTATAAAATTTATACAATGCCATTCAATTCTAAATGCATCCCTTTATATCTTGGTTGTTGCTGTTTATAACAGTTTTACTTTACAAATATTATTCATAAAAAAATTAGCACTATCCTCTTCACTATTTGGTGGTGATCTTAAAAAAACTTACCCATACTATACAGAATGAAATCACATAAAATACTAGACCTTATAGGAAATACGCCGTTGGTAGAATCTACGAACTTGGTACAAAACAAAAATGTAAAACTTTTACTCAAATTAGAAGGAAATAATCCTGGAGGTAGCGTTAAGGATCGTGCTGCTTATAACATGATTAAATCCGCCTTAGAAAGAGGTGAAATCAAGAAAGGAGATAAACTTATTGAAGCCACTAGTGGGAACACCGGAATTGCATTGGCAATGATTGCACAACTGTTTAATTTAGAAATAGAATTAATACTTCCTGAGGATTCTACAAAAGAGCGTACCCAAACTATGCGAGCGTATGGCGCTACAGTCATTTTAACGCCCGCTAGCACGGGAATAATTGGTTCTAGAGATTACGCTGATAAAAAAGTCGCTGAAGGCGGCTATATCATGCTCAATCAGTTTGCCAACGATGACAACTGGAAAGCACATTATAAAACAACAGGTCCAGAAATATGGAATGATACCGAAGGTACAGTAACTCATTTTGTATCTGCTATGGGAACCACTGGAACAATCATCGGAACGTCTGCCTATTTGAAAGAAAAGAATAGTAATATCCAAATCGTAGGAGCACAACCTAGCGATGGCTCACAAATTCCAGGAATTAGAAAATGGCCTCAAGAATACTTGCCTAAGATTTTTGACGCTTCGAAAGTAGATACAATCATTGAAGTTTCTGAAAAAGAAGCTCGTGAAATGACCAAACGTCTGGCACTTGAAGAAGGTGTTTTTGCAGGAATGAGTAGTGGTGGCTCTGTTGCTGCGGCAATAAAAATAGCGAACACTTTAGAATCAGGAGTAATTGTAGCCATTATTTGCGATCGTGGTGATCGTTACCTATCTTCTGATTTATTTGAATAGATCTTCTTAATACAATACAAAAAAGGCTTGATTGTACTATAAATCAAGCCTTTTTTATATAAAAGAAAATCAGTTTTTAACCTAAAGTAGCAGTTGTAGAAATAGCTGCATTTAAAACCTTAGAAACAGGACAATTTTTCTCTGCTTTCGTAACATATTGTTGAAAAACGTCTTCAGCAATATCTTTTATTTTTGCGTGTATCGTTATGTGAGAAGTAACAATTGTTCCTTCTTGTAAATCAATATCACATTTTGATTCAATACTTTCTACTTTAAAACCATCTTCGCTTAAATAAGCAGTCAATTGCATTGTATAACAACCTGCATGTGCTGCAGCAATCAATTCTTCAGGATTGGTACCTACTCCTTCTTCAAAACGAGATTTAAATGAATATTGAGTGTCTTTTAGCGTTGTAGTTTGTGTTGTTAATTTTCCGGCTCCTTCTTTTAGTGAACCATTCCATACTGCGGTTGCATTTCTTTTCATAATACCTGTATTTTTAAATAAATTTTAATAAATATGTTTTTAATTTAAATTTAGATTTTAAAATATTGAGAGTCTAGTTTTTTTTTCAATCAAAAAAATCCTGTCTCATTAAAAATCTACATTCTCTCAAATTTAGCTCATTTAATCCTATTTTTCTTTTAAAAATACTCTTTTTAACGAAATTTTAAAGCATTAAACGTCGATTAAAAGCTAGTAAAAAGCACAGAAAATGTAGATCCTTTATTAACACCTTGACTTTCTAAAATCAAGTTTCCCTGATACTTCTCAACTATTTTTTTACACAAGTACAATCCTATTCCTGTTGAAGGTTCGTTTGATGTTCCTACCCTACTTCGAGTTGTAAATCTTTTATATAGTTCCTCTTTGTCATTTAGGTTAAATCCAATTCCGGAATCAGAAACTACAAGAGCAATCTTATTGTCAATTTTACTTGCGGTAAATTGAATCTCGCTTTCTGGAAATGAAAACTTAATAGCGTTATCAATTAAAT
Source organism: Flavobacterium pygoscelis (assembly GCF_023162025.1). Lineage (NCBI taxonomy): Bacteria > Pseudomonadati > Bacteroidota > Flavobacteriia > Flavobacteriales > Flavobacteriaceae > Flavobacterium > Flavobacterium pygoscelis. The sequence goes on from NZ_JALNUB010000002.1 coordinate 452,775, forward strand.
TGACCAATACTCTAACCAACAAATCCTCCTCAATTGTCAAAAGCACTTCGTCAATTTGGAAAAAAGAATTTAATATAATTTTTTTAGAAATTAATTTTGGAGCGACTTGTATGCGTACTATTTTAAGAACAGATTGCAAACTAATTGTATTTACTTTCAGAGGACGATTTAAAAGCTCTTCTTGATCTTTCATTAGTTTTATAAATATTTCTATAAAAACAAATTGTTGAATAGTACTTTTTTTAATTAATTGAGCATATTCTTGCACTATTTCTGAAGGACTTTCGTCTAAAATAAGTTCTGCTAAACCTTGAGAGTTTCCAGTGAAGTTTTTAAAATCATGTGAAAGCAAATAAATTAAATCTTGATTATCACTTAAAGAACGCTCATTCTCTAAAATTGATTTTTGTATGTTTCGCATTAGCAAACCTGCTTCGTCTGAAAAATCTGTTGGCAAAGAGGGTACTTTTCGTTCATTTCTATAATTATCTAAAGCTTTAGAGGCTATTTCAATTGGTTTAATTAAATGCTTTAAAAAATATAATGTAATAGCACTCGCTATTAATGTCATGACTAGTGCAACGAATAATATAGTATTTGCAGCTATATTTTTACTGCCATAAAGAACATAAAATAAAATTCCTATAAGCGGAATATGGATGCCAATAAAAGCAACAAATAGAAATTTAAAAGCATAGCTCTTTTTTAAAAAATTAATCTTTGAAAGTTTTTGATACAATCTCATTATCGTTTTTTTTCATAAATTTAAAGATAAACAAATTGTATAATCAAGTTTAAATCTCAATTTTAAAACAATTTTAGTAAATTAACATTCGTTTATTAGAGAGTCTATAATCGAATAATCATTTTGCGTTTAACTATTCTATTAGTACTGATGCAATTAATAAAAGATAAAAGCTCTTAAATTTAAATTCTGGCAGATAAAGGGTAAATTTGTACAAATTGTTTTTAGAAATTGCATTCTACCTTGCTATTTCTTAAATTGAAATCACAGTAATTACAAATTTTCGTCAATAACGATGGCAACAAAAAAACAAGCTCAAGACTGGCCTAATTTAAGTAAATACCAACAAGAAAACAGTTTGTTGCCAATTCCTGTATTAGAAGAAAAAAGAGTAGTTTTTATAGGAGATTCCATTACTGAGTTCTGGAAAATGATTGATCCGGACTATTTTGTGAATAAATCTTATATCAATCGAGGTATTAGTGGACAAACTACCCCTCAAATGCTTGTTCGTTTTAGAGCCGATGTGATTGCCTTACAACCAACTGTAGTTATTATACTTGCCGGAATTAATGACATCGCTGGAAATACTGGTCCATCTAGTCTTGAAATGATTCGAGATAATATTTTTTCGATGGTAGAATTAGCTACAGCCAATCAGATTGAAGTAATCCTTTGTTCGGTTCTGCCCGCTATTGATTTTTCTTGGAAACCCAATCAACAACCTATTGAGAAAATAAAAGCATTGAACGAAATAATTAAAAATTATACTCAAAGTAATGACATTGTTTATATCGATTATTATTCCGTTATGGTTGATGCGCATGAAGGTTTAAAAAAAGAATACTCAAATGATGGCGTACATCCCAATAAAATGGGTTATCAAGTAATGAGACCTCTTGCTGAGAAAGCTATAGCATTTGTTTTAAAATCCGATAAATAACACTTCTTTGGAAAGCCATTTCTAAGATGCAGTAAATTATTCTAATTTTTTTTGAAATTTTACCAATTGACACTTAAAATTTTATTCGACTGTTTTTACATTTCCAGTTCTTGTTAAAACTCCCCAGCCTTGACTTTCTCCTTTGATTGCTTTTCCTAAAGCCTTGAATAAAATAAAATACATTATTTGTCGGTACACAAAACGTTGTGGAATGAGCCAGATTAATTTTCCGAATTTTTCTTTTTCGAATCCAAAAGCAATAACGCTCACTAGTATATCTACAGCCATAAAGACAAGATAATATATTCCTATTTTACTCATGCTTTCTAAACTATTATAATTCCATAATAAACTAAAAATAAGAATCAAGTCTGCTAAAGGAGCAATCATTGGAAGAATAATTTGAAATAAGAGGATGTTAGGGAGTGAAACCATTCCTAATCCTTTGTATTTCTTATTAAAACAAGCATCTCTATTTTTCCAAAAGGCTTGCATAATACCATAAGTCCAACGAAAGCGTTGTTTCATAAATTCCTTTATTGTTTCTGGAGCTTCAGTGACTGCAATTGCCTCTACACAATTGATAATACGATAACCGCTTCTTAAAATTCGAATAGTTAAATCACAATCTTCTGCGAGCGTATCAGTGGTAAAACCACCCACATTTAAAATAGCTTCTTTTCTAAAAGCGCCAATTGCACCAGGAACAACGGCTATGCCATTTATTAAATCAAAGGCACGACGGTCAAAATTTTGTGAAGTTGTATATTCAATACTTTGCCATTTAGCCAGCATTGTGTTTTCGTTACCTACTTTCACATTTCCAGCAACAGCACCTACTATTTCATTATTTTTTAAAGGAATGTAAAACCTTTTCATCAATTCTAAAACGGCATCTCCTTTCAGTTGTGTGTCTGCATCAATGCAAACTACAAAGTCATTTTTTGTTTTGCCAATTCCAAAATTCAAAGCCGAAGCTTTACCTCCATTTGATTTAGAAAAAACTTTAACCTGATGATTTGTACCAAATGCTTCAAATGCTCTTTTATAAGTTAAATCTTTAGAACCATCATCTACCACAATAATGTCAAAACTAGGATAATCTTGACGTAATAAATTTTGTATTGTTTTTACAATGTTCACTTCCTCATTGTAAGCAGGTACAATTATACTAACGCAGGGAACATTCACTAATGGTAAATTAAAAAAATCTTTAGTTTTTGCACTTCTTCTTTTTTGAATAAATGCCATTATTGCCATCGCTATAATTCGTAATAATCCCAAAATAATAGCAAACCAAAAAGCAGCTGAAAGAAAATTACCAAACCAATATCCAAAACTAAATATAGTATTATCTAATGCTATCAAATTACTATTTACTTTTGGCATCACCTCATTTCTAGTTTTTCCTATTAAATGTGCAACAGTTGTAAACTGCACTCCTTTATTTTTAAAATAATGAATAATACGAGGTAATGCATCTACCGTGGCTTGTCGATCACCTCCAGCATCATGAAATAATATTATTCCTCGTTCAGGATTCAACTCATAGCTACGAACTACACGATTATAAATACTATCTGCAATAACTCCTTTTTGCCAATCATTGGGATCAATACTTTCTCCAATTGTATAATAATTTTGTTTTTTACTAAGCGCAATAGGTTTTAGTTCCGCTTCAGTAGTAGGTTCTGCATCTGCATTATAAGGCGCTCTAAAAAGAATCGTGCTTCTACCAGTAACAGCTTCTATAAGCAATCGAGTAGTTTCCATTTCAGCTTGAGCTCTTTCAGAACTGACTAAGGCGATATTAGGATGCGTAAAAGTGTGATTTCCTATTTCATGTCCTTCTTGGTATACTCGATTTAAAAGTGGCAAATTACTTTCTGCTTGTAAACCCACTACAAAAAAAGTAGCAGGTACTTTCTCTTTCTTTAATATATCTAAAATCTGAGGCGTGAAATCTGGATCTGGTCCATCATCAAAAGTCAGAATCACTTGGTTTTTTACATTCCCAAATTTTTTGATTACATATTTGGTAGGCAACTCTACATATTTTTGTTCGGTAATGATCCCTTCCGCTTTATTAACCTCTAAATAAATTCTGCCAGGAGACGGCTCCGTTACCACATCTAAAACTTCACCTTCCCCAATATAATCTGGTGTTGCCTTTGGTGTTTTAACTATTTTTAATTTATTAAAATCAAAAGGATTTTTAAGCAAACTTTTGTTCGTTAAACTGCGATTATAAAAACTCCACAGCCTATCGTCTTCACTACCCAAACGCCATAAAGCTGTTCCTGCAGTTCCGTACTCATCTGCAAACCGAATGGTGTTGTAATTAGTAGCCGCATCAGTAAAATAAACATCGTGTTTTACAGTACCATCTGTATACTTGTAAAAATTATTATAGGTATCATTATTGAAATCTATAACCGAATTAAATTGTTTGGCATTTGACAGCGCTTGCTGGTAAGTGACATTTTTAGCTTCCATATTGGCGGACCAATCGTATCCGTAACCTGCAAAACACAAGATTATCTTACTAGGAGAAATACCTTTTGCGGTTTCATCTAATACTTTTTCGATCCAACGCTGACTACTTATTGAACCTGGAACACTACTCCCAAAATGTTCATCATACGCCATCAAAAAAAGGTAATCATTATACTTTGACAACTCCTTTATATTAAAATCCTCATTATAAGGCATTATATCCTGAGAAACGATGTAATTTAAAGGATGTAATTTTTCATAAAGTTCTTTCTGGAAAGCAATCATTGGCTCATTCGTTTTTTCGATAAACTCTTCAAAGTCGATATTGACTCCTTGTAAATCATATTTTTTTAAGGCAGCTACAATATCATCGATAAGTAACTTTTTTTTAATAGGATTTGTAAGAATACGATGAATGATTTCTCCATCAAATTCACCAGCTCCTTTTTCTCTATTGACATTATTGATAAGAGGTATTATCTTGATATTATGCTTTTTCATTAATTTTAAAACAGTCTTATCGATATCCATTTTTAAACGGTCTGTTTTAGAGTCAATAAAAAACCACTCAGGAACTACCATATTCAGCTTTCCGATATTTTTTTGCAAGGAATAATAACTCTGCGGATCCCAATCTACATAAAAAGCAGCTCGAATTTGTTCTGTATTACGAATATCTTTACCCGTTTTGAATCCATTAATTTTTTCACGTGATTTTATATATGCTTCAAAGCCCTTGTATTTCTCTAATTCTTTTTTATCCATGATGGCAGGAATAATAGGTGAATTAAGATGATGCAATATTTCTATTTCATTAGTTAATAGAGGCAAAATTGGCTTTATTCCTCTGGCTAAAGTTAGGATTAGTATAGGAATCATTAACAGAACAAAAAAAAGAAAAAACCTTCCCGTCCATTTAAATGTTAACCATCTTTTTTGGGTATTGGTATGAAAAACTTGTTTATTATCGCTCATTTTGCTGTACTTATAAAAAGGAAGAATATTTAATTTCTATAGATTATAGTCTAAATGTTAAAATCATTTTTTTATGAAATTGATTTAATGGGAGTAAAACGAAACAAAATTTGATTGCAACTCTAAAAAAAATATTATTGAATAAAATTGAGTGTTATCAATAAGATTATAATCAAGATTCCTATTAAAGCGACAATAAAAAACAAATCAGCAATTTTTTCTAATTTAACTTTTCGAGGAGTAAATTTTGATCGAATCGAAAAAAAGGAAAACAAACAAGAGAGCACTAAAAAAACTGCAATCACAGAGGTAAATTCATCTATTTTACTCCCTATAATACTTCCATTCATTCGCAAAGAAGTGATTACAAAAAGACAAAAACCTAATAGATTAGCCGAAGTATTCACAATATGAGGAGCAGTTTTCTTAGCCATATTCAAAGACAATGTTAAATACATAGTAAATTTATAAAGTTGTTACTTAAGAAAATTATAAATAATAGAACTTTAACTTTTTATTTACTTTCTATTCATTAATTCATAATGTTTTCATCTTTTAAGAAAACCCATGCTAAATAAAAACATCTGATCTTTAAAAAACTAACACTCTTAATATTACCATTCCTGCAACATAATTATTAAAAGAATTTCTTAAAGAATTCTCCTCTACTTATATTTTTTATCAGCACTCAAAATGCATTTCATAACATTTTATAGCTTCTTGTCAGAATAAATTAGATAGTTTTTGAAAATATTTTGAAATTTGAATTTATAAAACCAATCAAAGGCTTATTTTTGCGCTATGGCTAAGAAAAATACAGACAAAGTTGTCTTTCATCAAATAAAAGTCCTTGATGCTGGTGCAAAAGGCGTTTCGGTAGCAAAGGCTCCCGATGGTAAAGTAGTTTTTATTCCTAATGTCGTTCCTGGCGATGTAGTAGATGTGCAAACATTCAAAAAACGCAAAGCCTATTACGAAGGAAAAGCAGTTCATTTTCATGAATTCTCAGAACATCGTGTAACTCCTATTTGTGAACATTTTGGAGTTTGTGGTGGTTGTAAATGGCAAAATATGAAATACAGCCAACAACTGTATTACAAGCAAAATGAAGTATTAAATCACTTACAGCGCATAGGAAAAGTAGAACTTCCTGAATTCGAACCGATTTTAGGTTCAGAAAAACAGTTCTTTTACAGAAACAAAATGGAATTTTCCTTTTCAAACAGCCGTTGGTTAACTGAAAAAGAAATCGAAAGCACCGAAGATTTAGGAAATAGAAATGCACTTGGTTTTCATATTCCAAAAATGTGGGACAAAATTCTAGACATTAACAAATGTCATTTACAAGAAGATCCATCGAATGCCATTCGCAATGAAGTTCGCGCTTTTGCCAATGAACATGGATTAACTTTCTTTAATCCTAGAGCACATGAAGGTTTGTTACGTACTTTGATGTTGCGTACTGCCTCTACTGGTGAAATCATGGTTTTAATTCAGTTTTTTGAAAACGACAAAGCCAAAAGAGAATTACTTCTTGATCATCTTTACGACAAATTCCCTCAAATTACATCTTTACAATATGTTATAAACAGTAAAGCAAATGATACTTTGTACGATACGGACATCAAATTATATAAAGGTAGAGATTATATTCTGGAAGAAATGGAAGGTTTAAAATTTAGTATTAATGCTAAATCCTTTTACCAAACCAATTCAGATCAAGCATACGAATTATACAAAATAACAAGAGATTTTGCTGGATTAACAGGTAATGAAATTGTTTACGATTTATATACCGGAACCGGTACAATTGCACAATTTGTTTCTAAAAAGGCTAAGAAAGTAATTGGTGTAGAAAGTGTTCCAGAAGCCATTAAAGATGCCAAGTTAAATGCTGAACGCAATGAAATTACCAATTGTGAGTTCTTTGTAGGTGATATGAAAGTGGTATTTAATGATGATTTTATCGCTCAACACGGTCATCCAGACGTAATTATTACTGATCCCCCAAGAGATGGTATGCATAAGGATGTTATTGAACAAATTATGAAAATTGCTCCTGAAAAAGTGGTTTATGTAAGTTGTAACTCTGCTACACAAGCGCGCGATTTAGCATTAATGGACGAGAAATATAAGGTAACAAGAGTGCGTCCCGTAGATATGTTTCCGCAAACGCATCACGTAGAAAACGTAGTGTTGCTAGAAAGAAGGTAATATTAAGTAAACGTTAGAAGATGTTGCTCTGAAGTATTAATTTTAAAAGTACGATTGTCTTTTATGATTATCTTTTGCTGGTAATTTTTGAATTTAAGGATTTATGAAAAAAATAATTTTATTGGTATTGGTTTTCGCTTTCACTTTATCCTCTTGCGAAAAAGATGATATTTGTGATGCAAATACACCTACAACACCTCGTCTAGTGATTAGTTTTTATGATTTTTTGAATCCTTCGGTTTTAAAAAATGTAAATAATTTAAAAGTAGTAGGTGAAGGAATGCCAAATGGTATTCTTTTTGGCGGATTAGAAACAACAAGTGCCAACACCATTTCTATTCCTCTAAAAACTGTAGGTACCAATACAACCTATAGGTTTACATTAAATTTTGCAGATTCAAATCCAGCAAATGTGGATGAAGACATTATACGATTTGATTACAGTACTAAAGAAATCTTTGTTTCTAGAGCGTGTGGTTATAAAACTAATTTCACATTAGATCCTACAAATCCTTATACACATACCGATCCAGTAGATCCTAGTAAAAGATGGATGAAATTTATATCGGTTGAAAAAAATAATATAGAAAACGAAAATGAAACACACATTAAGATCTTTTTTTAGTTTTTTTCTCGTTTTAGCGTTGACTGTAGTTCAGGCACAAGAAACTAGCCCAAAACCCAAAACACCAAAACAAAGCCTACCAGAGAAAAATATTCCTGCCACTGAAAAAACAGAACAGGAAATCCCTAGTACGCCTTTGCCATTGGTAGAAATAGAACCTGTAGTAAAAAAAGAATTAACAACGACACAGAAAACAGATCGGTATGGTTTGCGAGTTGGTCTAGACTTATTTAAACTCACTAGAGCCTTATATGATAAAAACTATAAAGGAATTGAACTCGTAGGCGATTACCGATTAACAAAAAAATACTTTTTGGCTGCCGAATTAGGGAACGAAAATAAAACGACAGATGATGATCGTGTAAATTTCACTACAAAAGGTTCCTACATAAAAGCTGGTTTTGATTACAACGCTTATGAAAACTGGCTAGATATGGAAAACATTATCTCTATTGGATTGCGATATGGTTTTAGTACTTTTAATCAGCAATTAAATAATTATAGAATTTACAATTCTAATCCGTATTTTGGAGAAACTCCTATAATTTCTTCAGGGAAAAGTTTTGATGGATTGTCTGCAAGTTGGATTGAAGTGGTTGCCGGGGTGAAAGCAAAAGTATTTAACAATGTTTTTATGGGGTTTACCCTTAGACTAAACCGACTAATTACTAATAAAGAACCTGAAAACTTCTCTAATTTGTACATACCCGGTTTTAATAGAACTTACGATGGTAGTTTTGGAGTAGGATTTAATTACACCGTAACTTATTTTGTACCAATCTATAAAAAGAAAATAAAAATACCTGTCAAAGAGAAAAAATAACTTGGAGATGATTTCATAAAAAAGGAGATAAATTCATAATGAAAGTATCTCCTTTTTTTTATTTTCTGACAAAAAATCTATCCTATTTCTTTAATTCCTTTCATAAAAATCCACTTCATGTAGAATTTTTCACCATCCTTTGTTCTTATCGCTTGAAATTTTGGTGATAATAATGTTCCAATTGCAAATGCTGTTAATGGAATCCAAAATCCAGTTAAATTAGTGTACTGTGCCACCAAATATCTTGCAGAAATAAATAATATTGCAAAGCATCCCAGTTGATAAATAAATGCTCGTATTTGTAATTTAGTCATCCGATTTCTAATTTTGAGTTATATTAATTTAAAAACAATTTGAAATTATAAACTAGCATCTGGTGTGGTAGAATTATCTTCCGGAACCACCTGAAACTTTGTTCTCTTACTTCCTTCGTACATTTCGTACTTTACCAAACGGGCTTCTAATCCTGCATTAAAAAGTTTAATTTTTCTAGAAGGCTTTAATCCCACATATTTTAATGCTTCTAAATTAGCTGTAATCATCCAAGCATTGGTACCTGGATAATTTTTCTTCAAGGTGTCACCAATACTTTTATAAAATTCCTCCATGTGAATATCCAATCGTTCATCATAAGGCGGATTGAACACTAAGTGCAATTTCCCTTCTGTTGTTTTTTCAGTATCAAAAAAGTTATTTTCCTCGATAGTTATATAGTCATCAAGATTCGCATTTTTTATATTGTCTTTTGCTTTCTGAACGGCACTTGGTGCTTTATCATATCCTTTAATCGTATGATGAAACTCACGAACGCGTTTCAATAAACTATCAGATATAGCGTCAAACAAATTATTATCCCAATCATTCCATTTTTCGAAAGCAAATTCTTTACGATTAATGTTTGCTGGAATATTACAAGCAATCATCGCCGCTTCGGCAAGAAAAGTTCCAGATCCACACATTGGATCTAAGAAATCAGTTTGTCCGTCCCAACCCGAAAGCAATAAAATTCCTGCAGCCAAAACCTCATTTATGGGAGCAATATTGGTAGCGGTTCTATAACCACGTTGGTTCAAAGCATTACCAGAAGTATCAAGCGCGACAGAAACTTGATCTTTATCAATATGAATATTAATTCGCAAATCAGGATGCACTTTATCAATACTTGGTCTTTGACCTGTTCTTTCGCGAAATTGATCCACAATGGCATCTTTACACTTTTGTGAAACAAACTCAGAATGATTAAAATATTCAGAATGTACTGTTGTATCAATCACAAAAGTTTGATTGGCACCAATTAACTTAGACCAATTCACTCCAGAAATACCTTTGTATAAAGCTTGTTCATTATTGGCTTTGAAAAAATAAATCGGTTTTAATATTTTCAAAGCAGTACGCAAAGCTAAATTTGCTTTGTACATAAATCCTTTGTCTCCCTTAAAACTTACCATTCTCACGCCTTGCTCTACATTTTGCGCGCCTAACATTTGCAATTCTTTTGCTAATATCTCCTCAAAACCAAAAAAGGTTTTGGCAACCATTTTAAAATTATCTTCCATTTTTCTATAAATTCCAACAAGTAAATCCTAACTGTATCAGCAACAAAAAAACATTTTTGAGAGGTACTTTAGTAACACTACTTTTTATCGGAGTAAGTATTAAAAAAATATATGCTTTTGTTCTGTTTGTATCGCAGGGAAATAGTTCTTTTTCTGCAAAAATACACTAAATTTGCATCAATCGAATTAATTGAAAAAGAATAAATGTCTGAAGCTCAAAAACTGTCAACAGAAAATCAAGTAAAACCAGCAGAAAAGTGGTACTCTTCCTGGTTTGACACACCATATTATCACATTCTTTATAAAGAACGCAACTATAGAGAAGCGCAAGTTTTCATGGATAATTTAACACATTATCTAAACCTTCCTGAAAAAGCAAAAGTATTGGACTTAGCCTGCGGAAAAGGTCGTCACTCTATTTATTTGAATCAACTGGGTTTTGATGTACTTGGTGCAGATCTATCCGAAAATAGTATAGCCGAGGCGAACAAAAATGCAAACGAAACCTTACACTTTAAAGTGCACGATATGCGAGTGCCTTTTGAGGAAAAATACGATGCAATTTTCAATTTATTTACCAGTTTTGGATATTTTGAAAATGAAGAAGACAATTTAACAACTTTAAAAGCCATCAAAGAAAGTCTATCTGAATATGGATTTGCAGCAATCGATTTTATGAATGTGCACCAAGTTGTTAACACTTTGGTTCCAGAAGAAACCAAAACTGTTGATGAAATTGATTTTCACATCAAACGTTATTTGAAAGACGGTCACATATACAAAGAAATTGATTTTGTAGATAAAGGGCAACAGTTTCATTTTACCGAAAAAGTAAAAGCATTAACGCTTCAAGATTTTGAACAATTGATGGAGGAAGCCGGAATCTACTTATTGGATATTTTTGGTGACTATAAATTAAAAAAATTTCACAAAACAGAAAGCGAGCGATTAATCATGATTTTTAAATAAATGAATTATCTTTTACCCTTACTTTCGGTCCTTTTAGGATATTGTATTGCTTTGGTTTTAAGACCAAAAAACAAAACCAATCTAAAGCTACTATTGGCTTTTAGTGGTTCCTTCTTGCTTTCCTTAACTGTAATGCATTTACTACCAGAAGTGTACGCAGTACATAATCATGACGTTGGTGAAGTCCATAATGATACTGCAGGAATCTTTATTATGATAGGAATTTTATTCCAAATTATTTTAGAATTTTTCTCCAAAGGTGCAGAACACGGACATGTTCATGGAAATCCAAACCTTTCTCATATTCCATGGTTATTGTTCATTAGTCTTTGTATCCATGCGTTTTTAGAAGGTTTCCCTGTTGGTCATGATCACGGAAAACTAGCATTAGGAATTGCTATTCATCATCTTCCTATAGCTATTATTTTAACTACTTTTTTCATCAATTCGCATTTAAACAAGAAAGCAATTTTTGCTTTTATGCTCACATTTGCATTGATGACGCCTTTAGGAACATTGGCATCAGAATATCTTACAGGTTTAAACGAGTATCACAGCCAAATTACAGCTATAGTAATTGGAATATTATTTCATATTTCTTCTACAATTATCTTTGAGAGTAGCGAAGGACACAAGTTTAATATCGCCAAAGTTTCTATGATAGTAATTGGAATTGCATTAGCCTATTTTTTATAAATTTATAATTTGAACGTTCTATTGAAATTAAAAAGCGATTTATCACAAACCTTCCCAATAGAAATTAATTTTTATTATTGCTTATAATTTACTCAAATATATCATTCACAGATCGCAAGTTTCCCTATATAATTTAGAACCGTATTTAAAATGACCTTCACAAAGACTACAGAACAGCCTTCAAAGTACCAACATTTAGAAAAAATGTCAGTTAAGGATGTGATTTACAATATGAATCAAGAGGATCAAACTGTTCCACTTGCTGTTGCAAAAGCATTACCTCAAATTGAAAATTTAATAAATGCAATTGTAGCCAAAATGAAATTAGGCGGCCGTTTATTTTATATTGGAGCAGGAACATCCGGTCGTTTAGGGATTGTAGATGCCTCAGAATGTCCTCCTACCTTTGGTGTTCCATTCGATTTGGTTATCGCAATTATTGCTGGCGGCGATACTGCCATTCGCAAAGCAGTAGAAAATGCAGAAGACAATACCACTCAAGCTTGGTTAGATTTACAACAACATAACATAAATGAAAAGGATGTTGTAGTAGGAATTGCTGCATCAGGAACAACGCCTTATGTAATTTCTGGTTTGGAAGCATGTAATAATAGAAATATTATTACGGGAAGTATTTCCTGCAATTTAGGAAGTCCGATTTCACAAACTGCAAAATTTCCCATAGATGTAGTTGTAGGTCCAGAATTTGTTACCGGAAGTTCTAGAATGAAAGCAGGAACTGCACAAAAGCTTGTCCTTAATATGATAACAACTACCACTATGATTCAGTTAGGGAAAGTAAAAGGTAATAAAATGGTCGATATGCAACTAAGCAATAGTAAGTTGGTAGATCGTGGTGTAAAAATGATAATGGATGAAATTGAAGTTCCTTATGAAAAAGCTAGCGAACTATTAAAAGAGTTTGGTAGCGTAAGAAAAGCAGTCGATTATTACAGTGTAAATCAACATTAATTCAGGTACATTTACTACTTGAAATTTAATTTTAAATTCAAAAAATGGCAACTAACAAACTTCTTTTAAATAAAGGACTAAAATATTTAGCTGGTGCTTTACCGCTTTTGTTTTTAGGACCGGCAGTTATTTATAATGCTTTTATTAATAAACAAAATGTATGGCATTATCTTGTATTGGCTGTAGGAATTATATTTTGTGGTATTGGAGTTTATCTTGCATTTTTAGGTTTGAAAACAATGGTAAAAAGTTTATTTAACGACTAATGGAAGACTTAATACACATTCAGAAAACATTTGAAAAAGTAGACTGGATCAATAAGAGAATTAATCATCGAGAATTTGAAGATTGTACTTTTAAAAATTGTGATTTTTCGAATAGTGATTTTTCGAATAATAGCTTTATGGATTGTGAATTTATTGATTGTAATTTATCAATGATTGACCTTACAGCGACAAGTATGAAAACGGTTGGTTTTAGGAACTGTAAGTTATTAGGAATCCATTTTAATAAATGCACGGACTTCTTATTTACAGTTACTTTTCAAGATTGTGTTTTAGATTATTCGTCATTTGCCAATAAAAAAATGCCCAAAACAAAGTTCAATTCTTGTTCGTTGAAAGAGGTAACTTTTACAGGCGCAAATCTTACACAATCTAGTTTTGAAAATTGTAATCTTGATAATGCTATTTTTAATGATACGTTATTAGCAGGCGTTGATTTTACATCAGCATACAATTACAGAATTGATCCTGAATTTAATCCTATGAAAAAAGCTAAATTTTCGATGCAAGGAATTCCTGGTCTTTTAGATAAATACGATATTAAAATAGTATAATTGTACTGCCCCAGATGGAAGTGAAAATCCCGCAGGGAATAAAACTATTTTTTCTGGACAAAAAAGAGCGACTGGAAGAAGCTCCTTTTTTGTCATTAGAAAAAAAGTTTTATAACCGAGGAATTGCAATGTACAGCTGGAATAGGCCCTAATAATAAAAAATAAAATATGAAAAAGTTAATTTTACTTCCCCTACTCTTATTACTAATTTCGTGTTATGATGGGGAACGCAATTGCAAAGATTTTAAAACTGGAAAATTCAAGTTTGAACATACGGTTGATGGAGTAAAAAAAACAACTGTTTTTGAACGCAATGACAGTATTGAAATTGAAACTTATGAAGGAAAAACAGATACGGCTTCGGTACGATGGATTAGTGATTGCGAATATGTGTTAGTTAAATTACATCCAAAAAACAAAGCAGAAGAAAAAGCTATCAACATGAAAATTTTGACTACTACGAAAGATTCTTATACATTTGAATTCGGGATGATCGGTTCAGATACCAAACAAAGAGGAACTGTAACTAAAATTTCAGATTAATTTTTCTATAAAATTATAAACTATAACGAATAAAAAATGGAAGTATTTTTAAATCCAGATGCATGGATTGCCTTGTTGACCTTAACTTTTCTTGAAATCATATTGGGAATTGACAACATTATATTTATATCAATTGTAACCGGTAAATTACCAGTAGAAAAACGTAAAAAAGCGACACAAATCGGTTTGTTTTTAGCCATGTTCATGCGTATCGCTTTGCTTTTTGGAATTACGTTGCTAATTGCTATGAAAGAGCCTTTTTTCAGTATAAATTGGACTTGGTTTAGTGCTGATTTTACGGGTCAAGCGATGATCTTATTATTAGGAGGTTTATTTCTAATTTATAAAAGCACCAAAGAAATTCACGAAAAAGTAGATCATAAAGGGGAAGAAGAAAAGGATTTAAAAACTACTGCAGCAAAATCATTTGGAAATGTAATTTTCCAGATTTTATTAATTGACCTTATATTCTCTGTAGATAGTATTTTAACCGCTGTGGGAATGACCAATGGTGTTACTGGTGCATTGTATATTATGGTAACTGCTGTAGTGATCTCGGTTGGAGTGATGATGCTTTTTGCGGTTCCAGTAGGGAATTTTGTAAACGCCAATCCATCGATACAAATTTTAGGTTTGGCTTTCTTAATCTTGATTGGTTTTATGTTGATTACAGAAAGTATGCACTTATCTAATGCTGCTTTAGTGGGAGAACATGTAGGTGCAGTTCCTAAAGGCTATTTATACTTTGCCATTGCTTTTTCATTAGCAGTGGAATTCCTCAATATGAAAATGCGAAAGAAAAATTAATTTGATTTTATAAAAAAAGCGCTCAATGAGCGCTTTTTTTTATTCTAAACTTAAGGTTATTTGACCATCATCATCTAATTCTAATGCTGTTTCGTCTAGATTATCATCCATTGCAATTTTCTCTGGAACAACCTCAACTGGAAGTTCATAATGCAGTGGCTCTAGAAGGTTTACCTGTTTTAATTTATCAGTTGTCAATTGATTCCCTAATGCTTTAAATCCTTTCACAGCAATGTAGGATTCAATATCAACTGTCATGCTTTCTTTCTGAACTCCTTTTATTTTTGGGAAAATTATTTCTGCAACTGGTCGATAATCCGTTGACACAATTTCTAATTGTGAATTGGGATGCTCAGTAATAAAACTTTCTTCTTTATTTTCTGTTTCGACTAAGAAACGCTTTATGTAATACCGTTCTTTTTCACCATCGTAATAAATGGCAGAAATTGGTTTCTTTGGAATCCATTTTTCAAGAACGACCATATCTTGATCAAAATGCGTAGCTAATTCTGGCGTGATTACTTTTAATTTTCCTGTTTGGGAAATTATCAAAATTTTATCACTCGGTCTAAATTCGCCAAGTAATTCTCCTCTTCCATCTACATTTAATCGTTGTACTGTATCGTCAAACCAAACTTTTCGAGGCAAAAGAGTCGAAATTCCTTTCTCTTTCAATTCGATTTTTTTGATGGGATATTTGGTAACCAAGTTTCCTTTTGAACTTCTACCTTTTATTGCCAGATTAGCAAAATCAATATCGAATTTCAATTTTTTAACTGTTCCTATTTGGCGTAGCAAAATAGTAATTACCTCCGCTTCTCCATTTGGATTACACGAAAAATACACTACTTGTGATCCTGCGGTTTCATTGGTTAAATCGTAGGCTTTGTCACGTGTTACACCCGAAACATTAAAACGTTTTATATACGAAGGTCCCGATTTTCCATCACGATAAATCATGTTATAAATCGTTCGTTTATCGCTTTTGTCAAAAATGGCAATGTGAATAATATCTTTACCCACAAAGGTTTTAGCATCCACTTTTGTAATCATCATTTTTCCGTCACGAAGAAATACAATTACATCATCAATATCCGAACAATCGGTTACGTATTCATCTTTTTTCAAACTTGTTCCTACGAAACCTTCTTCTTTATTTACATACAATTTCGTATTACGCAATACTACTTTTGTAGCTTCTATATCATCAAAAATACGAAGTTCCGTTTGACGTTCTCTGCCTTTTCCGTACTTCTCTTTTAATTTGGCAAAATAAGCAATAGCAAAATCAATCAGATGTTCTAAGTGGTGTTTTACTTGTTCGATATCACCTTCTAGCGCTTCAATTTTATCTTGTGCTTTATTGCTGTCAAATTTAGAGATACGCATGATTCGGATATCCAATAAACGTAAAATATCTTCTTCGGTAACGGCGCGTTTTAAATGCTGAATATGTGGTTTTAAACCATCATCCACCGCTTTTAGTACGGTTTCACGAGTAGTCATTTCCTCAATATCACGATAGATTTTATTTTCGATAAAAATTCGTTCTAAAGAAAGAAAATGCCATTGCTCCTCTAATTCACTCAGTTGAATTTCAAGTTCACTTTTTAGTAATTGTACCGTTCTGTTTGTTGAAATTCGCAACATGTCAGAAACACCTACAAATAGCGGTTTGTTATCTTCAATCACACAACCCAAAGGCGCTACCGAAGTTTCACAAGCTGTAAAAGCAAATAAAGCATCAATGGTTTTATCAGGAGAAACTCCCGGAAAAAGATGAATTAATATCTCTACATCAGCCGCGGTATTATCTTCAATTTTTTTTATTTTGATTTTACCTTTATCATTGGCTTTCAAAATACTATCAATCAAAGTCGTAGTATTAGTCGAAAACGGGATTTGGGTAATCACCAATGTATTCTTGTCGAGTTGCGCAATTTTAGCACGAACACGAACACGTCCCCCACGTAAACCATCGTTGTAGTTAGAAATGTCAGCAATTCCTTGCGTCATGAAATCCGGATACAAGGTAAAAGGTTTTCCTTTTAATATTTTGATAGAACAATCTATTAACTCATTAAAGTTATGAGGCAATACTTTCATCGACAGTCCAACCGCAATTCCTTCAGCTCCTTGCGCTAAAAGCAACGGGAATTTTACAGGAAGATTATTGGGTTCGGCACGACGACCATCATACGAAACACCCCAATCTGTAATTTTTGGAGAATATAAAACCTCCAAAGCAAACTTAGACAATCGCGCTTCAATGTAACGAGAAGCTGCTGCTCCATCACCAGTTAAGATATTCCCCCAGTTTCCTTGACAATCAATTAATAATTCTTTTTGGCCTATTTGCACCATTGCATCACCAATACTCTGATCCCCGTGAGGATGGTATTGCATGGTGTGACCAACTACGTTTGCTACTTTATTATACCGACCGTCATCCAATTCTTTTAGCGAGTGCATGATTCTGCGTTGTACTGGTTTAAAACCATCTTCAATCGCAGGAACGGCTCGCTCCAGAATTACATATGAGGCATAATCCAGAAACCAGTCTTTATACATTCCCGTAACTTTGGTAATGGTATCGTTTCCTTCTTCTTGATTATCGTAAAAATGCTGTCCGCCTGAAGTTATGATATCGTCAAATCCTTCGTCGTTTGACTCGTTAGAATCCTTCGTTTCGTTTTGCGATTCGTCTTCGTTTGTTATGATGTTATCTTCGTCTTCGTCTTTCATAAAAATGCTTAAAACTCAAATTATGGCGCTATAATAACTCCATTTAAATTCTTCTATATTTGTTCAATCAAATGGATTAATTCCTCTTTACTTGGCAAGACCATTTTATATTTACTAGCAAAAATTTGTTCATTATTTTCTGGTAATGTGTATTCTACAACTAAATCACTTTTATTCTGACAAAGTACGATTCCAATTGTTTTATTCTCCTCTTCGAAACGCATTTCTCTGTCATAATAATTCACATACATTTGCATTTGACCTAAATCCTGATGTTTTAAATCTCCTATTTTTAAATCAATAAGAACGAAACATTTTAATATTCGGTTATAAAAAACCAAGTCGATTCTAAAATGTTTATCATCAAAAGTGATTCTTTTTTGTCTGGCAACAAACGTAAAACCGTTCCCTAATTCTAACAGAAATTGTTCTAATTTATTGATAATTTCTTCTTCAAGTTCATTTTCCGAATATTGATTTAACTCTGGTAAACCAACAAATTCAAGAATGTAAGGATCTTTGATTATATCTTTTGGCTTCTCTATAATTTGTCCTTGTTGAGAAAGTTTCAAAATTCCTTCTTTATCTCTGCTTAAAGACAATCTCGTATATAAAGCAGTATCATATTGTCGCTTTAATTCCCGAACGCTCCAATTATTTTTTGCAGTTTCGATTTCATAAAAACTTCTTTCTTTTGCATCATCAATACGCATTAAGAATATGTAATGAGTCCACGTAAGATTGAATGAATTATTGTTTTTAAATAACGTAGTCATTGACTGTGTTTTTCCTTCCTCATAATTCGTCATCAGTGATGACGAATTTAAATCATCAGAAATCCGCATCAACGATGCGGAAATTGAATAAGTTAAATAAAACTTCCTCATTCTCTCCAAATTATCTATTGAAAATCCCTTTCCAAACTCTTGATTCAGCTCTTTTGAAAGTCCTTTTAATAATTGCTTACCATACTCAGCGCGATCTTTTCCATTTTGTTCTTCTTCTACAATCATTCGACCAATCTCATAATAAGTATAAACCATAGTTTGATTTATAGCTCGCACTACTTGTTGCTTTGATTGCTGAAGCAAATTGACAACTTGAGAGAATAACGAATTATTTTGAAGATTTTCTGACATCAATTATAGTATTCTTTATTTCTATTTAAAAATCTAATTCAATCTCGATTTTTTTTTAATTTTTAAAAATCATAAATGCAGTAGCAAGTCCAACAACAAAAGCAATAACCAGATAAAACATCTCTTTTTTACGTATCATATAATTATATTATTATTAGTTCTTTTCAATCACATCCAATTCCACCTTCAAATTCTTAATGATAAATTCTTGTCTGTCAGGCGTATTTTTACCCATATAAAAAGACAATAATTGCTCAATCGACGTATTTTTATCCATCATTACAGGATCTAAACGAATAGTTTCTCCAATGAAGTTTTTGAACTCATCTGGCGAAATCTCTCCCAAACCTTTAAATCGGGTAATTTCTGGTTTAGGTTTCAATTTTTCAATCGCTTCTTTTCGTTCGTCGTCTGAATAACAATAAATCGTTTCTTTCTTGTTTCTAACTCTAAAAAGAGGTGTTTGCAAAATATACAAGTGTCCTTCTTTTATCAATTCAGGAAAAAACTGAAGGAAAAAAGTAATCAACAACAATCGAATGTGCATTCCATCGACATCCGCATCAGTTGCAATTACAATATTGTTATAACGTAATTTTTCTAATCCATCTTCAATATCTAGCGCCGCTTGTAATAAGTTGAATTCTTCATTTTCATAAACAATTTTTTTACTCATTCCGTAGGAGTTCAATGGCTTTCCTCGTAAACTAAAAACGGCTTGTGTATTAACATCACGGGATTTTGTAATCGATCCCGAAGCAGAATCTCCCTCAGTTATAAAAAGTGTGCTCTCTAAATTTCTTGGGTTTTTGGTGTCTGGAAGATGCGCGCGGCAATCTCTCAATTTTTTATTGTGAAGATTTGCTTTTTTAGCACGATCTGTAGCGAGTTTTCTAATTCCTGATAATTCCTTACGTTCTCTTTCAGCTTGCAAAATTTTACGCAATAATGCTTCTGCAGTAACCGGATTCTTGTGTAAATAATTATCTAATTTTGTTTTCACAAAATCATTTACAAAAGTTCGTACCGAAGGCATTCCTGGATCTGAACCTATATCTGTAGAACCCAATTTAGTTTTGGTTTGTGACTCAAAAACAGGTTCCATTACTTTAATACTAATCGCACTTACAACCGATTTACGAACATCAGAGGCTTCAAAACTTTTATTGTAAAACTCTCTAATGGTTTTTACAATTGCTTCACGGTATGCTACTAAATGGGTTCCTCCTTGAGTGGTGTTTTGACCGTTTACAAAAGAGTGGTATTCCTCGCTATATTGTGTTTTACTATGCGTTAATGCCATTTCGATATCCTCTCCTTTCAGGTGAATGATAGGATATTCTAAATCTTCAGCGTTAATCGTAGCTTCTAATAAATCTTTAAGTCCGTTTTCAGAATAGTATTTTTCTCCATTAAAAATAATCGTCAAACCATTGTTTAAGTAACAATAATTTTTGACCATTTTAATAACATACTCTAAACGGAATTTGTAATTCTTAAAAATAGTTTCATCGGGCGTAAAAGTAACTTTCGTTCCTTTTCGCTTAGTGGTTTCGATTATATCTTCTTCTAAAACTAAATTTCCAGCGGAGAATTCTGCTGCTTTTTGTTTTTCGTCACGAACGGATTCCACACGAAAATAATCAGACAAAGCATTTACTGCTTTGGTACCAACACCATTTAAACCGACTGATTTCTGGAAGGCTTTGGAATCGTATTTTCCTCCCGTATTCATTTTAGAAACGACATCAACTACTTTGCCTAACGGGATTCCACGACCATAATCCCGAACCGAAACTGTTTTATCTCTAATAGTTACTTCGATGGTTTTTCCAGCTCCCATCGCAAATTCATCGATACAGTTGTCTAAAACCTCTTTTAAAAGAATATAAATACCATCATCTGGCGAGGAACCATCTCCAAGTTTCCCGATATACATTCCGGGACGCATGCGAATGTGTTCTTTCCAGTCGAGTGACCGAATATTATCTTCGGTATATTGATTTTGATCGGACATTTTCTATTTTGTGGATTTTAACTTCGTTCTATTAGCCTTAGCTTTTTTGTATGGTATTGAGTGTGCTAATATAGGATATCTCAATATATTTTAAAAGAGCTACACTTCAAAATTATTAAAAATGATTTGACCTTTATAAAATCGATTCATTTAAAGATTCTATTCCTAAAACTTGTTGTGCCAAAGCAATCATTTTTGGAGTTCCTGTATGTTTATTTTTCTCATCTGATAATTTCACAACAGCTTCCCAATGACTGTTTTCAGGTTTGGTATCAGTAAGTTTAATTACCATATTCATAGCTGGCAAACCTACATCATTACTAAGATTTGTTCCAATCCCGAAAGACATTTTTATCTTTCCTCTACAAAAATCAGCAATGACTTTTACTTTTTCAAAATTCAAAGAGTCGGAGAAAACAATAATTTTTGATTTCGGATCAATTCCCATTTTTTCGTAATGCTCAATTGTTTTTTTGGCAAACTCAATTGGATCGCTACTATCGTGTCGAACACCGTCAAAAAGTTTGGAAAACTTTTTATTAAACTGTTCAAAAAACACTTCGGTTGTGTATGTATCCGTTAAGGCAATCCCTAAATCTCCTTGGTATACTTTTGTCCAATTTTCGAGACTAACCGCATTCGCTACTTTAAATCCGTATTCCGAAGCATGATACATAAACCATTCGTGAGCATGTGTTCCCGATGGTTTTCTGTTTTGTAACATGGCTAAATGCACGTTACTTGTTCCTAAAAAACTATTTGCACCAAAAGTATCTAAGGTTTCGTTAACCAATTTTTGGACTTTATAAGAATGACGGCGACGCGTTCCGAATTCTAAAATTACAACTCCTAAATCATTATAATTCTGTATTTTTTCTTTGGTGATTCGTTTTACTTCTTCATCGTCCACACGAATTAAATTTTGAGAAGTATAAAAAAGCTCAGAAATTAAAGCCATCAAGGGAACTTCCCAAAGAATCGTTCGGTACCAATATCCTTCAATAACTACTTTCAAGTCACTTCCCTCCTGCTCAATGGAAACTTCGGTAGGATCGTATTGATAGCCTTGTAAAAAATCCAAATAAGTTGGATCCAAATAAGGACAATTATCGGCAAGGAATTTTTTTTCGGTTACTGTCAATTTCAAATAAATCATTTGATCAACTGCTTTACGAAGTAAGTCAGCGAAATGAGTTGGAAATTGATGTTTACCACGATTAATAAATGCGTACCGAACTTTAGCCTTTGGAAAAAGTTTGATGACAGCATGTTGCATCGTAAATTTGTAAAAGTCATTATCTAAAATGGAATGTAATCGTACTGAAGTCATATATTTTTAAAAATTATCTGCGATTATTTTTTGAAGTTCATTTCGCATCTTATCGTTTTTAATTTCTTCTTTTTCAATATCAAAATTAGCCTCAAAACTTGGTAAGGAGAATGTCGCTTTTACATTTCCTCCATAAAAAGGAAATGCATTTTTAGCAACTCCTAAAACGCTGGTTGCACCATTTGCTCCCGTAGAAGTTGACATTAAAAGCATTGGTTTGTCTTGAAAAACATCTTTTCTAATTCTGGTGCACCAATCAAAAATATTCTTAAAAGCCGCAGCGTAATTTCCGTTATGTTCTGCCATAGAAACTACCAAAATATCAGCAGTATTAATCTTGTCTAAAAAAGCTTGTGCCACACTATGTTTTCCTGTTTCTTTTTCTACATCAATACTAAATAGCGGAATCTGGAAATCGTTTAAATCGAGTATTTCTACTTCCGCATTTTTGAATAAGGAAGCTGCGTAAGTGGCTAATTTTTTATTAATAGAGTCATTACTTGAACTTGCGCCAAAAGCTATAATTTTCATAAAAATTTATTTTTCTTAAATGTACTAAAAAATAAATTGTAGCAATCCCTTTTTACCCCAGATTGTAGTGTAAAGCATTTTTCAAGAAAGCTTATTTTTTTCTTGACCAGAAAGAGCGACTGGAAGAAGCTCCTTTATGCTCTTAGAAAAAAAAGCTTTCTAGGAAAATCTTGAAACAGAAAGCTGGAAATAGGTACAAAAAAAACCGCTAAATTTCTTTAGCAGTTTCTATTTTTCTTTGTAAAATATCTTATTATACGTTAAAACGGAAATGCATTACATCACCATCTTTTACGATATATTCTTTTCCTTCTACTTTGAATTTTCCTGCTTCTTTACATTTAGCTTCTGAACCGTAATGAACGAAATCTTCGTAAGCAATAACTTCTGCACGGATAAAACCTTTTTCAAAATCAGTATGAATCACTCCTGCTGCTTGTGGCGCAGTTGAACCAATATTGATGGTCCAAGCGCGAACTTCTTTTACACCTGCGGTAAAGTAGGTTTGTTGTTTTAATAATTTGTAAGCTGCACGGATTAAAACAGATGCACCTGGCTCGCTCAATCCCATATCTTCTAAGAAAACTTGACGCTCTTCGTAGCTTTCAAGCTCCGTGATGTCAGCTTCAGCTCCTACAGAAAGTATAATAACTTCAGCATCTTCATCTTTTACTAATTCGCGAACTTGATCTACATATTTATTTCCGCTAACTGCTGAATTTTCATCTACATTACAAACATACAAAACTGGTTTTGCTGTAATTAATTGGAAAGATTCCATCAAAACTTCTTCATCATTACCTTGAGGTGTAATGGTACGAGCTGATTTTGCTTGTAACAATGCTTCTCTGATACGATCTAAAAGTGCTTTTTCAGTTTGTGCTTCTTTATTTCCAGTTTTAGCAGCACGATTTACTTTTTCTAAACGTTTTTCAACCGTTTCTAAGTCTTTTAATTGCAACTCAATATCAATCGTTTCTTTGTCACGAATTGGGTTTACATTTCCATCAACGTGAACGATATTATCGTTATCAAAACAACGTAAAACGTGAATAATAGCGTTACACTCTCTAATGTTTCCAAGAAATTGATTTCCTAAACCTTCTCCTTTACTAGCTCCTTTTACCAATCCTGCAATATCTACAATATCAACAGTAGCCATTTGAACACGCTCTGGTTTTACTAATTCCTCTAGTTTTTCTATTCTTGGATCTGGTACGTTTACAACTCCTATGTTGGGCTCGATAGTACAAAAAGGAAAATTAGCACTTTGCGCCTTTGCATTTGACAAACAATTAAATAATGTTGATTTTCCAACATTTGGTAACCCTACAATTCCTGCTTTCATACTATTTAAGTTTACAAATAGCAGTTGCCCGCTACGCGTTTTTTTATAATTTCTTTTTAAAGTCTGCAAATATAAGATTTAATAAATGTTTGGTAGCATAATCATTAAATTAATGCCCTTGTTATTTATTTTTAAAACATTTTGCATTTAAAATACGTTTTTTTATAACAATTTATTATTTTGATAATTTTATAGCTTAATAAAAGCTAAATGATAAATTATTTATCAAAATACTTCCGTTTACCAAAATTATGTTAAAAAAATATTATATTGCAGTACTAATTACTTCTAACCAAAACCAAAACTAACTGATTATGAAAAAATTTATTCTACTACTTTTTCTGTTGAACGTCTCGTTTCTTTTTGCCCAAAAAGAAATTTCAGGGATTGTAAAAGACAATACAGGTATTGGTTTACCTGGTGTTAATATTATCGAAAAAGGGACTTCTAATGGAGTTTCAACTGATTCAAACGGAGCATATAAAATAAAAGTGAACGAAGGTGCAACACTAGTTTATAGTTATGTTGGATTTTCTAATACTGAAAGAGCTGCAACAAATTCTACGATTAATGTTACCCTCTCTGAAGAAGGCGGACAAGTTTTACAAGAAGTTCAAATAGTTGGTTCCCGAAATACTAAAAGAACGGTTGTCAATTCTGCCGTTCCTATTGACATTATAAGTGTAAAAGATGTAACCACTCAAAGTGGTAAACTAGAAATTAATGAATTACTACAGTATGTAGCTCCTTCCTTTAATGCTAATAAACAATCAGGATCTGATGGTGCCGATCACGTAGATCCTGCTTCGTTAAGAGGTTTAGGTCCCGATCAAACCTTAGTTTTAATTAACGGAAAAAGAAGACATCAATCGTCTTTAATCAATCTTTTTGGAACACGTGGCCGTGGAAATACAGGAACTGATTTAAATGCTATTCCTGCCTCTTCTATTAAAAGGATAGAAATTCTTAGAGATGGAGCTGCGGCTCAATATGGTTCTGATGCTATTGCGGGTGTTATCAATATAGTACTAAATGACGATGTTAACGAACTAACAGGAACAGTAACTTATGGCGCCTTTAATACCAATGCAAAAGGAGACTTTCCTACTGGAACAGCAAATACAAAAGGATATCGTTTGGATAAAAATGGCAACGGAAATACTTTTGGAAAAAATCAATCTTTTGATGGAGGATCTGTAAAAGTAGCCGCAAATTATGGTGTTGCTATTGGCGAAAAAGGTGGTTTTGCCAACTTTACTACGGAGTATATCAACAAAAATAAAACATTACGTCCAGGATTTGATTTTAGAAAAGGGTTTGGTGAAGCGGCCATTCAAGGTTTTAATATTTTTGCAAATATGGTAATTCCTATTTCAGATAAAACAGAATTCTATGCTTTTGGCGGAAGAAATTTTAGAGATACTGATGCTTATGCATTTACTCGTACTGACGGACCACGCGTGGTAGAGTCTATATATCCAGGAGGCTTTACACCTAGAATCACGTCAAATATAATCGATAATTCTATGGCTGCCGGTTTCAGAACTGAGACTGCTGGTGGTTGGAAAATTGATATTAGTAATACGTATGGAAAAAATCTTTTTCACTACTATACCAAAGGAACAATCAATGCTTCGCTAGAAGGCGCTTCACCAACAGAGTTTGATGCTGGAGGACACAGCTTAAGCCAAAACACTACTAATTTTGATATATCGAAAAATTATAGCACTGTAATGAATGGCTTAAACTTAGCTTTTGGAGCTGAATTTAGAACGGAGAAATTTAATATTTTTGCTGGCGAAGAAGGATCTTACGCAACTTACGACATCAATAGAAAGCCAATAACTGATCCTTTGACTCAGACAATTCCATCAATTCCAAATCCTGATTATGACCCAGCGGATCCAGACTCTCCTATGACCTTGCCAAGACCAGGAGGATCACAAGGATTTCCAGGATACAGTCCGATTAACGAAGTTGATAGAAGTAGAACTAATTTATCTTTATATACGGATGCAGAATTAGACATTACAGAAGCTTTTTTAGTAAGTGGAGCAGTTCGTTTTGAAAACTACAGTGATTTTGGCAGCACTTTAAATGGTAAATTGGCAATGCGATTAAAAGCCAACAAAAATATCAATATTAGAGGTTCTGTAAGTACGGGTTTCCGCGCACCATCATTAGCACAAGTATATTATAATTTACGTTTTACAAATTTCAGTTCCGCTGGAGCAACAGAAGTTTTGCTTTCTCCAAACAATAGTCCAGTTACAAAATCATTTGGAATTCAAAAATTAAATGAAGAAAAAGCAGTAAATGCTTCATTAGGATTTACAGCTAATTACGGTGATTTTACTGCAACTGTAGATGGTTATATTATTAATGTAAAAGATAGAATTGTGTTAACCGGTTATTTTGATGCAAAACCTTTAGGGATCGGAGTTGACAAAGCGCAATTTTTCGTAAACGGAGTAGACACAAAAACAGCTGGTCTTGATGTAGTTTTAGCTTGGAAAAAGACAATTAATGACAATAAATTTGGTATAACGCTAGTAGGAAATATCAATGATATGAAAATTGACAAAGTTAAAAATGGCAATTTACCAGCAAATGCATTTTTTGGCGAACGTGATAAAGGATTTTTATTAGCGTCTGCTCCAAATAATAAATTTGGTTTAAACTTCAATTACAACAGAAAAGCTTTCGACGCAGGATTAGCCTTTACCAGATTCAGTGAAGTAAAATTACTTGACTACCAAATGGACGAAGATGTAGCCGATTATGGTTCTTTCGCAAATCAAGTAAAAGCAGCAACGGATACCTATAGCGCAAAAATCGTTACTGATTTAACATTAGGATATAAATTAAGTAAATCAGCAAAAATTACTATTGGAGCTAACAATTTACTAAATGTTTATCCAGATCAACAAGATGACTGGGTTGAAGGTGGAGGATATTGGGATGCTGTTCAAATGGGTTTTAGCGGAGCATATTATTACGCGAGGCTAGGATTTAGTTTCTAACAAAATTTGATTTTTTTCTAAAAGGGCTGTTTTATAACAGCTCTTTTTTTATGGTGAAAAATAAATTAAAAATATAATTCCGTGAATGATATAACTTTTTTAGAGAATTATACAATAGTTAACTCACTAATATACAGTATTTTTACTTAATATTAATCACTAAAATTATACATTATGAAAACGATAATACTAGGAATAACTGCAGTTTTATTTTCTTTAACTATTCAGGCACAAAATAAAAATGTAAAATCAGAAGTAAAAACTACTGTAACTACTGTAAAAGACTCTAAAGGTGAAAAAAAGATTGTAAAAACTGAAAAATTAAAAGAAGTTCAAAATATTGAATTAAAAGATGCCGACTCTAATGCATTAAACAAAGAAATACAACAAACCCCTGTTCAAGTAATTTCAACTACAGCAGTAACAGCTGATGGAGTAACTAATATGGTAGACATTGACCGATCTGCCTATTACGAACTTAATGGACAAAAATATCAAGTTGCTCTAGATCAAAAAGGATATAATTTTATTTTTCCTGGAGGAAAAGAAAAAGGAGTTTTAAGAAAAACAAAAAACAACAATTATATTTATAAAACAAAAGACACGACTTCATTTGGTTACTTTAATAGTAATGGTGATCTAGTTTTAGAAACATACGATGATAATACAGATCAGGTAAAAGTTACTACTTACATCATGGTAAAAGAATAATTATTATTTTAAGATATAAAAAAAACCGGAGTTTATTGCTCCGGTTTTTTTTATGTCTTAAATGAATATAAAATTATTCATTATGCAAAAACGCTTGTCTGTTTAGTAATGTTTCTTCTGACTCAACATGATTATCATCAGGAATACAACAATCTACAGGACAAACTGCAGCACATTGTGGTTCATCATGAAAACCTTTACATTCCGTACATTTACCTGGAACAATGTAATAAACTTCATCAGAAATAGGAGTTTGAGCCTCATCAGAATCAACTTCAGTACCATCAGGTAAGATAATTTTTCCTTTTAGTTTGGTTCCATCTTTGTATCTCCAATCGTCCGCTCCTTCGTATATTGCTGTATTTGGGCACTCTGGTTCACAAGCACCACAATTGATACATTCGTCTGTTATAATAATTGCCATTGTTCTTTGTTTTAAAGTATAAATAAAAATGTATAGGATTTGATTTTAAAACTTAAGTTTTTTTTACAAAGCCTAGTACTTTATCCTTATTTTTGTGCAAAATTACAATCAAAACTTTTCATAAGCAAACATTATGACATTAGAAACAAAAAAAAGTGTTTTTGTTGAATTAGGAAAATTCTTAAATCAATTTTCAGAAAATCAAACTTTAAAAAATCCGGCTGTATTACACAATGAAACCTTTTTTGATGCTTTTATTGATTTGATCCAATTATCACAGTCACATAATGGATGGTACACTCCCGAACAAGTTTATTTTTCGATACAATCTTGGGCAGAAGCGCTTACCGAAGAAAATTTAAGCCAATGGCTTTCTGCTTATGATTTACAAAAAAATAAAGTTAAAAATGTTGCTTTAATACTAGCTGGAAATATCCCTTTAGTAGGTTTTCACGATTTTCTTTCGGTTTTAATTACAGGAAATAATGTGCTCGTTAAAACATCATCAAATGACCAACATTTATTACCTTTTTTAGCGAAATACATAATAGCTGTCGAACCACAATTGGCTAATAAAATAAAATTTATTGAAGGAAAATTAGAAAATTTTGATGCCGTAATTGCTACCGGAAGTAATAATACGGCGCGTTATTTTGAGTTTTATTTTAAGGACAAACCTTCAATAATCAGAAAAAGCAGAAATTCTGTTGCCATTTTGAATGGTTCTGAAACTAAAGAGCAGCTTTGGGCTTTGGGTGAAGATATCTTTAGATATTTTGGATTAGGATGTCGAAACGTATCTAAACTTTTTGTTCCAAAAGACTACTCGTTTGTAGCTTTTTTCGAAGCCATTTTTGAATATCAAGACGTGATTCATTATGAAAAATACGCTAATAATTACGATTACAACAAAGCCGTTTTCTTAATGAGTAATTTTAAATTACTAGATAACGGTTTTTTGACTTTAAAGGAAGACCCAAGCCACGCCTCACCTATTTCTAGCGTTTTTTATGAATATTATAATAACATAGAAGAATTAGAAGCCAGAATAGAATTAGAAAGTGAACAAATACAGTGTGTGGTAAGCAATGATTTAGTAAAAAACAGTATTGCTTTTGGTCAAACTCAAAAACCAGAATTATGGAATTACGCAGATAACATAGATACAATTTCGTTTTTGATAACAACGTAGTATAATTATGTTTAATAATTTCGAAATAAGTAGCGATTTTTTGAGTCCTATTTGCGAAATTTGCACTTTAATTTTTCGGATACAAACTACACCATGAAAAAACACAACTACAGCGCAGGACCCTGCATTTTACCACAAGAAGTTTTTGAAAAATCAGCACAAGCAATTTTAAATTTCAACGATTCGGGATTATCTCTTTTAGAAATGTCACACAGAAGCAAAGATTTTGTTGCTGTTATGGAGGAAGCTCGAGCCCTTGTTATTGAGCTTTTAGGCCTAGAAGGAAAAGGATATAGCGCCTTATTTCTCGCTGGCGGAGCAAGCTTAGAATTTTTAATGGTTCCTTACAACTTAATGAAAGAAAACGGAAAAGCCGCTTATCTTGATACCGGAACTTGGGCGAGTGGAGCTATTAAAGAAGCCAAACTTTTTGGTGAAACTCTTATTGTAGGTTCTTCAAAAGAGGAAAGCTACAATCACATTCCTAAAGGATACAACATCCCAACAGATGTCGATTATTTTCATTGCACCAGTAACAACACTATTTATGGTACTCAAATGAAGGAATTTCCTTCTGTAGATACACTTTTAGTATGCGACATGAGTTCTGATATTTTTTCTAGACAATTAGACTTTTCTCAATTTGATCTTATTTATGCGGGAGCCCAAAAAAATATGGGACCTGCTGGAGCTACTTTGGTGGTGATCAAGGAAGAAATTCTAGGTAAAAACGGAAGAATAATTCCAAGTATGCTAGATTATGCTAAGCATATTAAAGCAGAAAGTATGTATAATACACCTCCAGTTTTTCCTATTTATGCGTCTTTATTGACGTTGCAATGGTTAAAAAACCTTGGCGGAATAGCAGCAATTGAGAAAATTAATAATGCTAAAGCAGCTTTGCTTTACGCAGAAATAGATAGAAATCCATTATTTAGAGGTGCAGCAGCGGTTGAAGATCGTTCTAATATGAATGCTACTTTCTTGTTGAATGATGAAGCGCATGCAGCAACATTTGATGCGATGTGGAAAGCTGCGGGAATTTCTGGCCTACCAGGACACCGTTCTGTAGGTGGCTACAGAGCTTCTATGTACAATGCTCTTCCGTTGGAAAGCGTTCAAGTATTAGTTGATGTAATGAAAGAACTAGAGTCTAAAATTTAAATTCAAACTCTTTGAAACAAGGAGTAAATAAAATTTAAAAAATAGACTAATTTACGAAAACGCTAGCCCTGATAGTAGTGAAAATCCTTTTTGTGAGCCTTTTGGCGAATAAAAAGATTGCAGCGGATAGCAGGAAATAGCTCCTAATAAAACAACAAAATTAACTATGAGAACCAAATCACTTTGTTTCTCGCAATGATATAAATAATGAAAGTATTAGCCAATGACGGAATTTCGAAAAGTGGAATTCTAGCTTTAGAAAAAGGTGGTTTTGAAGTAATTACTACAAAAGTAGCGCAAGAACAAGTCGCTAACTTTGTAAATGACAATAATATTGATGTTGTTTTAGTGCGAAGTGCGACTAAAGTGCGTCAAGATATTATTGATGCTTGTCCTGGTTTAAAAATAATTGGTCGAGGTGGTGTTGGGATGGATAATATTGATGTGGATTATGCTAAAAGCAAAGGAATTCATGTGATAAATACACCCGCTTCATCCTCAGAATCTGTAGCGGAATTAGTTTTTGCTCACTTGTTTTCTGGTGTTCGTTTTTTGCATGATTCTAATAGAAATATGCCTTTAGAAGGGGACACGAATTTTGATGGTTTGAAAAAAGCGTATGCAAACGGAATCGAATTAAGAGGAAAAACGCTTGGTATAGTAGGAATTGGACGCATTGGTCAAGCGACTGCTAAAATGGCTCTGGGATTAGGAATGAAAGTTATTGCGGCAGACAGTTTTATCCCTAAAGTTGCTATTAAAGTTGAGTTTTTTGATGGACAATCTATAACTACTACAATTGTTTCACAATCATTAGAATCTGTTTTTAAAGAAGCCGATTTTATTACATTACACGTTCCTGCTCAAGACGGCTATATTATTAGTGAAAAGGAATTAGCGATCATGAAAGATGGCGTAGGAATTGTTAACTGTGCTCGAGGTGGTGTTATAGACGAAGTTGCATTAGTAAAAGCATTGGATAGCGGAAAAGTATTATTTGCTGGATTAGATGTTTTTGAAAGTGAACCTACTCCAGAAATGGCCATCTTAATGAATCATAAAATCTCATTGACACCACATATTGGTGCTGCAACAGGAGAAGCTCAAGATAGAATTGGTACTGAACTTGCTTCGCAAATCATTAGTTTATTGAAATAGTTTTTACATTATTTCTTAAAAAAGGATTTATTAACTCGATTAATAAATCCTTTTTTTTTATTAAATTTGAGTCTAATCTAATCGTAAATCTCATGTTTAAACAATTAACACAGTTAGTACAACAGTATGGTAATGATGCCGTTGTTAAAAATAACGCGATTCCAAACGAACAAAACGAAGCCGTAATGAACGAAGCGAGTAGCTCTATTCTTTCTGGGCTACAAAAAATGGTTTCGGAAGGAGGCACGGAGCAGTTTGCAAGTTTGTTCAGCGGAAATAATGCGCAGGACAGTTCGAATCCAGCCGTTCAAAAACTTACAGAGCAACTTACAGGAAACCTGGGCAACAAATTTGGTTTAAGCAATGAGGTAGCTTCAGGAGTAGCCGGTAGCATGATTCCTAAAATCCTGGGATCGTTGATTGGCAAAGCTAAAAACCCAAACGATTCTAGTTTTGAGATTTCAGATTTAATAACGGCCATTTCGGGTGGATCGGGACAAAATTCCGGAATTATGGAGGCTATATCTAAATATGGAGGACAATTTGGTTTAGATCAAAATGCTGATGGAAAAGTAGATATGTCTGATGCAATAGAAGCAGTTACTAAAAAAAGTGGTAGTATGGGATCTATTTTGGGGAAACTATTCGGTAAATAAAACAGATTAAAATAAATCCATAAAAAGTCATTTATCAAAAGTAAATGACTTTTTAATGCCTTAAAAAAACTGACAATCAGTCCTTTATAATTCGTAACTTTATGGTCTTAATTCTCAAGTTATGAAAAATATTATTTATATTTTGACAGTTATCATTTGTATTCTAATTGGCTGTACTAGTTCAAAGGCTGTCATTCCTGCTAAAGAAAAAACAACAGCTTCATCTGGTGATACTATTAGGATTGCCAATGACAAACTAGAATACGAAGTTTTGATTATTGACGCTGGTTTTAGTTCTTGGCTTCTCACCAATGCTTATCCAAGAGATTATCATTCCCAGACTTATTTAGAAAGTAAAAATAAAATTTGGGTGAGCGAATGGAATAATCGTACCGCACAACCATTACGCTATAATCCTAATTTATATGAAATGTCTATAAATTACGATCCCAATATTGATTATGGATATGAAGTAAATTATTTAATTTATAACTATATGGTTTATTTTCAAAATACCTATAAACAAAAACTTTTTGGCTACGTACCCTTACGATAATCTTCTTATATTTGTATTCATTATAAATAAAGATGAACAATTTAAAAAAGCGTTGGGGAATTGAAACCAATTTACAACTTACAGTAATATTTATTGTTTTTGCGATTACAGGATCAGCTTCGGCATGGTTGTCAAAACCTTTTTGTATATGGCTGGGAATTAATCATGAAGATTTAGGGTACTGGTTTACCCCTATTCGCTTGCTTTTAATCTTTCCTATCTATCAAGTACTTCTAGTAACAATTGGTTTTTTATTTGGTCAATTCCAATTTTTTTGGGCTTTTGAAAAAAAAATGCTAAAACGAATGGGGTTAGGATTTCTTTTTAAAGAATAAAAAAACGCCCTAATTATTGGGCGTTTTGTTTTTTATTAGATAGTTGTAAATCCAAGTTAATGTAAACGTAGGAATAAAATCAGTAAATGGTAATATCTCCTCAAGAAATGCGATAGTCCCTCCTACTTTTCCGATAGTTCCTTTATACATCCAGGTCATTAAAAAACCGGCTAAAGGTGCCCAAATCACATCTGAAAATTCTCCAATTAAAGGAACTGTAAATGACAGCATTCCAATGGCATCAAATAGAATTCCCAAAACTAGATCTCTCTTTTTATTATCAACTGCGATAAATTGTGTTTGTTCTCTCATATTTATTTTAAAATTTCACAGAACAACTAACAAAACTAATGCCAATTATTTTTTGAGTTTCTCTCGATACAATTTTTTTAATTTATCAATTTTAGGAGTAATTACATAACTGCAATATCCTTGGGTTTTATTTTGATTGTAATAATTTTGATGATACTCTTCGGCTACATAAAAAGTAGTTGCCGGAGTAATTTTGGTAACTATTGGTTTTCCAAAAGTATTTTCAGTGGTCATCAAGGCAATATAATCCTCTGACAATTGTTTTTGATCGGGATTGTTGTAAAATATCTCACTACGGTATTGTGTGCCTATATCATTTCCTTGTCGATTTAAAGTCGTTGGATCGTGGGTAGCAAAAAAGATTTCTAATAGTTCACCAAATGATATTTTCGTAGGATCAAAGGTAATTTCGATCGCTTCGGCATGACCTGTGTCGCCATTACTAATTTCTTTATACGTAGGATTTAGCGTTTTGCCACCGATGTATCCCGAGACAACACTTTTTACACCACTTAACTCTAAAAATACTGCTTCTGTACACCAGAAACAACCACCCGCAAATGTTGCTACTTCCATTCTATCTTTTGTTTCCATATTTTTTGATTCTATACTTTTTGGCACTAAAATATTCTTTTGTTTAGCACAAGATGAAAGTGAAACTAATGCCAAAAAAGTTCCAATTATTTTTTTCATAATTTGTGTTCTATCTCCAAATTTATTCAATAATTAAGATGATTTAGGTTTCATTAACTAAAGTTTATAGTTTGTCAAAGTAAAATAGTAGGTGATGGAATTCATAATCATTAAAATCTTTGTTTCTTTGTATAAATAGTTTAAAAATGATACAGACTAAAAATCTACATAAATATTACGATCAACTTCATGTTCTAAAAGGAGTGGATTTACATATCCAAAAAGGGGAAATTGTTTCTATAGTTGGCGCATCTGGAGCAGGTAAAACGACTCTTTTGCAAATCCTTGGAACCTTGGACAAACCTACTGCAGAAAGTGGCATCGAATTACGAATTAACAATGAAGATATTCTAACGATGAATGATAAGACGTTATCAAAATTTAGAAATCTTAATTTAGGTTTTATTTTTCAGTTTCATCAATTGCTTCCTGAATTTACTGCTTTAGAGAATGTATGTATTCCTGCTTATATTGCCAATAAACCTAAAAATGAAACAGAAATAGAAGCCAAAAAATTGTTAGATTATCTTGGACTTTCTCATAGAATTAATCATAAACCCAATGAATTATCTGGTGGTGAGCAACAACGTGTGGCTGTAGCGAGAGCGTTAATTAATAAACCTGCTATCATTTTTGCGGATGAACCATCTGGAAATCTAGACACTGCTTCGGCGGAAAACTTGCACCAATTATTTTTTAAATTAAGAGATGAATTGGGCCAAACTTTTGTGATTGTAACACACAATGAAGATTTAGCAAATATGGCTGATAGAAAATTAATAATGGTTGACGGACAAATAAGCAATTAGGTTTCTAAAAGTTGAAACACTATTTATTTCTCGCTAACTAAATTCTAACAATGACACAATCGGAGCTTAAAGATTTTTTAGACGAAAAAGTACATCAGTACAACACACTTGATTTTATAGAAAGCGATCCTGTGCAAATTCCACATTTATTTTCACAAAAAGAAGATATAGAAATTGCTGGTTTTCTGAGTGCTACTATTGCTTGGGGAAATCGTAAAATGATAATTAAGAATTCACATCGAATGATGGATTTGATGGGAAATGCTCCGTATGATTTTGTAATGTCTCATAGTCAAGATAATTTAGAGGCTTTAGATGCTTTTGTACATCGCACTTTTAACGGAGCTGATTTTTCTTGCTTCATTAGAAGTTTAAAACATATTTACCAAAATCATGGTGGTTTAGAAGTCGTTTTTAGCACAAATCAAGAAAAGGATTCCATGCAAAAAAGCATCCATGAATTCAAAAAATTGTTTTTTGAGATTCCACACCAAAATAGAACTCAAAAACACATTTCAGATCCACTGAACAATTCGGCAGCAAAAAGAATTAATATGTATTTACGGTGGATGATTCGCCAAGACAATAAAGGAGTAGACTTAGGAATATGGAAAAATATTTCTCCCGCTGCGCTATCCTGTCCTTTAGATGTACATTCTGGAAATGTGGCTCGAAAACTAGGTTTGCTCACTCGCAAACAAAATGATGCAAAAGCAGTAAGCGAATTGGATCTAGCACTTCGGAAATTAGATCGTATTGATCCTGTAAAATACGACTTTGCTCTTTTTGGATTGGGTGTTTTTGAAGGTTTCTAGTATTCTAAGGCTTATTTTATAATTCTTATTAATATTATCTTTATATTTAGACAACAATAAAAGTAGTAAAATCCCAATACCCTTTTATGCACTTCAAATATTAAAATTTTATCTAAATATTGTAAAACATGAAAACCTACTTCTGTCTTAGCAAAAAAAACATTCTTATAAACTTCGATTTAAGAAAGAGATTAATGCGCTTTAAGAGGTCTTTGTAAATTTACTACGACTCAATTTTATTCAATTTTCATTTGATTCTTGCGTTTCTATTTATTGGGTTTAATTCAACATTCTATTAAACTGTTTTCAATGAAATATAAGAGATTCTAAAGGCTTAAAAAAAAGGCTAATAAATATTAAATAAATACAATAATTTATAATCTCCGTTGCATTCTTAAAAGTAATATCTAAAAAATTAAAATTTAAAAAATGCTTAATTGTATCAAATAAATGTTTGTTGTAAAAATACTAAACCGCTGCTACTAATTTTACGTATGTAAAATGCCTTTCAATGTTAAATTAATTATAAACAAACTCAATTATAAAATAAAGTATAGATTGAATCGTTGATGGATTAACTAATGTTAAAATTACAACCTAAACGGATATAATTTACCAAAAATACCTAAGTAAAAAGGGTGTGAAATAATAACTCTCCTACAGAAAATACAAAACTAATATGAACACTAATAAAAAAGTTTTGATCGCAGAAGACAATTCTGTTTTTTTGTTATTGCTGAAGTTTAGATTGCAAAAAGAGGGCTATACTATACTGACAGCAACAAATGGAAAAGAAGCAATTGATTTGATTGAGGATCAAGAACCACATATAATTTTGACTGATATTATGATGCCTTTTATTAGTGGATTAGAATTAATTAGTTATGTGCGAAATAAATTAAAGCGCTCTACTCCTATTATTGTTTTTTCAGCAGCAGGTCAAGAAGAAATTGTATTGAAAGCATTTGATTTGGGTGCAACTGATTTTATGAGTAAACCTTTAAGTCCAAATGAATTAATAATTAGAGTAAAAAAATTACTTCGTTAATACAACTGATAAACAGTGCCAAGTTGTCCTATGAGTATAGATCAATCTCTTTTTAATTACATTAACGAATCTTCGCTAATTATTCAAGTTACCTGGATAATGTCAGCGTTTTTCATGGTTGTAATTATTCCGCTTACTTTTTATTTTAGATATTTAAGAAAGCATTTGAGAAAACAAGAAAGAACGGTAGCACTGTATGAACAAAAATATGAATCGTATCTTATCAACTATTTATATTCTGGAAATGAGCAAGAAATTATTAGTCCAGAACAACAAGTTATTATCAATCAGTTAAAAAGATCAACGAGCGAATCATACAAAAGAAAAATATTAATTTCAGTATTGATCAAATTAAAAAATGAAATTTCCGGTGAAATTGCAGAATCTATTCAGACACTCTATTTTCATAGTGGTCTTATGCAATATGCTTTGAACCGATTGAACCATAAAAAGTGGTATGTAATAGCCAAAGGAATAAGAGAATTAAAACAATTTCACATAAAAGAAGCATATGATCAGGTAATTCTTCATATTAACCATCCTAGAAGAGAAGTGCGAAAAGAAATGCAACTCTACATGGTTAGTTTATTTCATTTTGAAGGTTTAAAATTCTTAGAACTTTTAGAAACTCCGCTTTCAGAATGGGATCAAATACAATTGTTGGGAGTTCTAGAAAGATTAGAAAGTAAGAACATTTCAAATATTAAATTATGGTTGCGTTCTAACAATAAATCAGTTGTGTTTTTTGCTTTGAAATTAGCTAAAATATACAATCAATTTGAATGCAAAGAAGAAATCATTAATCTGCTTAATCATATTAATAAAAAAGTAAGATTAGAATCTATTCAAGTCCTTAGCTATTTAGATGTGATTGAGGCTAAAGAAATATTAAAGGAAAATATTGAAAAACGTACTTTAGAGGAACAAATTGCTTTTTTTAAAATGATGGAAAATCTTTATGAAAAAAGTGATGAATCATTTATTATAAATTTCATTCATTCTGAAGTATTTGAAATTAAAGTTTCTAGCTTAAAAATTTTAAAAATACTTAATAAGGATAAATTTACCAAGCTTAAAGTAGAGTTTCCTGATCCTGATTTTTTAAAAATTATTAATTTTTTAGAAAATAATTAATTATGATAACGCAAATTATTATTGATATTATACAATACTTGTTTTTCATTTATAGCATAAGTGCAATTCTATCTTATCTTGTATTAGCTACTATTTCGGCAATAGAAACAATCGAGTATAAACACAAAAATAGCTTTGTAAACTATAAGGAAATCATGTCCTCTACTATTTCGCCCTCCATTTCGATAATTGCTCCTGCTTATAACGAAAGTTTAAATATTGTCGAAAATGTGCGCTCATTGTTGTCCAACCATTATGTAAATTATGATGTAATTATAATTAATGACGGAAGCAAAGATGATAGTTTAGAAAAATTAATTAACGTCTATAATCTTGTACCTGTAGACTACTTAATGAATGAACAAATCGTGACGCAACCGCTTAGAAAGGGAATTTACAAATCGACAAATCCTGCATTTGAAAAATTAATTGTAGTCGATAAAGAAAATGGTGGAAAATCGGATGCTTTGAATATGGGTTTAAATATAAGCAATAGTAAATATGTTGCTTGTATTGATGTTGATTGTTTGTTACTAGAAGACTCTCTTCAAAAAATGATAAAACCTTTTCTTGAAATTACCGATAAAAAAGTAATTGCAGCAGGCGGTGTCATCAGAATTTCAAATTCTTGCATCGTTAAAGATGGAAAATTACATGATGTGAATTTTCCAAAAAAACTAATCGAACAAGGACAAATTCTAGAATATATTCGCGCTTTTTTATTAGGCAGAATGGCTTGGAGCAGACTTAATGGACTTTTAGTAATTTCTGGAGCTTTTGGTTTGTTTGACAAAAAAATTGCCATACAAGTGGGTGGTTATGACAAGAATACGGTAGGTGAAGACATGGAGTTAGTGGTGCGCATGAGAGGCTATATGGAGGAACAAAATAAAAAATATAAAGTCGCCTATATTCCAGATCCGTTGTGCTGGACAGAAGCACCAGATAATTATAAAATATTTATTTCACAGAGAAATAGATGGACTCGTGGTACTATTGAAACTCTAAAAAAACATAGAAAAATTGGTTTTAATCCAAAGTATAAAACTTTAGGGGTTTTGAGTTATCCGTACTGGTTTTTTTTCGAGAGAATGGCTCCCGTGGTAGAATTTGTGGGTATTATCTATTTTGCCATACTAGTTATAAGCAATAAAATAAGATGGGATTATGCATTTGCTTTTATTGTTTTAGCCTATTTATTCACCGTTTTCTTTTCGTTAATTGCTTTAATTACAGAGGAATTAACTTATCATCAATATAAGAAAAAGGGAACAGGATTTCGACTACTACTTATTGCTTTTCTAGAGCCTTTAGTCAATCATCCCTTTATTTTATATGCAGCAATTAGAGGAAATATAGATTACTATTTTAACAAAAAAAAGAAATGGGGAGAGATGACACGAAAAGGAATGACAAAAGCATAAATAAAAAAGCTAAATGAATATTAAATTTAATTATAAAAATGGTTTATTAGATTACCTCTATTCGACCGTTTCCTTACTACTTATATTTTGTCTTTTGAGTTTCATTGAAATTTTTAAAAATTTTGATGCAGCGCTTTTTGGCTATAAACTATTGAATGATTTTTTTACAGCAATACTAATTGGTTTAGTGTTTTTACCGGTTTTCCTTCTATTACAAATTATTAGTAATAAGTTAGGGGTAGTTGTTGTAAAAATTTTGTTTTGTATAATTGCTATCGTACAAATGGCCTTGATAGGCTATAGTATAACTACTCACCTCAATCTTGGAGCCGACCTTTTAGGATATTCTTTTAATGATATGTACACCACGGTTACAGCATCTCTATCGATATCTTTTTTGACTTTTTTACCTTTTGTAATTTTGCCTCTTTTTTACATAGGAATTATTCGATTACTCCATTTTTTAGGAAGTAAAATAAATTATATAATAATACTGTTAGTTCTATTAATTACTGGCTTACTGAATTTAATAATTCCAGGTACTAAAAAACCCATTACTCAAAATAAATTAAATTTCTTAATTAGCGATATAATAAGAGCAAAAAATGATAATGCAAACGCTATAGATGGAAATATATCATTTAAAAAAGAATTCCCTTTAGATGAAAATGCTGAAATGAACAAGGATGTATTAGGTTCTTTTTTTACAATTAATAAAGAACAAAGTCCAAATATTGTATTCATTATTATTGAAGGACTAGGTAGAGATTTTACAGATGATGGAGAATATAGTGGCTTTACTCCTTATTTGGATTCCTTGACTAAAAAATCTATTTACTGGAGCAACTTCGTGAGTAATGCAGGACGTACTTTTGGTGCTCTTCCGTCATTAATGGGATCGCTACCTTTTGGGGAAAATGGTTTTATGGAATTAAATCCTCTTCCTAAACACAATTCGTTGATTAGTATTTTGAAATCAAATGGGTACGCCACCAATTATTATTGTGGTGACGAATCTACATTTGATAGAAAAAGTAATTTTTTAGAATATAATGGAATTGATAAAATTATTGATATTAATAAATTTGGTCCAGGATATACAATGACAAAAGCAAATTCTGGGGGATTTTCGTGGGGTTATCCAGATGCTGAAATATATAAAAAGACTTTATCAGAACTCAAAGACGATAAACAACCGCGGTTGGATATTATCATGACACTTACCAATCATGAACCGTTTGATTTTCCAACAAAAAAGGAATATTTGACTAAAGTAGAAGACATTCTTAATACAAAGACCAGCTCCGAAAAAAGTAAAATAAAAGATTATAAAGATATATTAGCTTGTTTATTATACACTGATCATTCTCTAAAAGATTTCATGCATGCCTATTCTAAAAGAGCCGATTATAAAAATACTATTTTTGTAATTACAGGAGATCACCGATTAATTCCAGTACCTCAAAAAGATAATCTGTCTCGTTTTCATGTACCTTTTTATATTTTTAGTCCATTATTAAAAAAAACAGCTATTATAAAATCTATTTCTTCGCATACAGATGTAACCCCAAGTTTAGTTTCTTTTTTGACGAATAACTACAATATTAATAAGTTAAAAAAAACAGATTGGATTGCTCAAGGATTAGATACTGTTAGACAATTTAGAAATGTTCATAATATTGCATTAATGCGCTATAAGGGAAGTATAAATGATTATATCTACAAAGAATACTTTTATTCTGACGGAACTTTGTTTAAAATCGATGAAAATTTCAACATTAGCGAAACTA
Source organism: Flavobacterium pygoscelis (assembly GCF_023162025.1). NCBI lineage: Bacteria > Pseudomonadati > Bacteroidota > Flavobacteriia > Flavobacteriales > Flavobacteriaceae > Flavobacterium > Flavobacterium pygoscelis. The sequence goes on from NZ_JALNUB010000002.1 coordinate 494,331, forward strand.
ACGATGGCATTAGAGAAACGATTAGCAATTCCTTTACTAATTTTAAAAAATTAAATTCATACTTAACCACAAAAGATAAAATTACAAGTACAACTTCTAACTTTAACAAGCCTGCTTATGAATTTACAGATGCCGAAATGTCAAACATTAAAAAATTAACAAAAGGACTTGATCATGATCAAATTTTCTTTTTGGCCAGAGAATTAGCTTTCAAAAAAGAACGTAAATCAGCAAAATTATTGTGTAATTATATATTAAATGACATGCCTAATTATGGTGATGTAAGAACTCTGAAAGGCAGAATACTGGCTTGGGAAGGTGACTATAGAAATTCAGAAAAAGAATTGCTTGAAGTCATCAATAGAACTCCTTTTTATGGAGATTCCTATTTGGCTGTAATGGACATTTATTGGTGGTCTGGACAAAATAAGAAAGGAATAGCAATAGGTAAAAAGGCTTTGAGTAATCAGATTAACAATCCAGAAATTGGATTTAAATTGGGTCAAGCATACAAAAGAAATCGTAATTTAAAGGATTCTAAAAGAATAATAGATAGCCTTTTAGTACTTTATCCTGAAAATAAAGAATATTTAAATTTTAAAAAAAATCTTAAGAAATGATATCGAAAATAAATATAAAACTGACTCTTGCATTTTTGTTCTTTACTTCAATAATAGTACGTGGACAACAGAATAAATATCATGGAAATCCTGATACTTCATTTCAAACTGCTCGAAATTTAGCCTTTAACCAGCAACGCAAACAAGCGCAAGATACATTACTAAATATTTTGAGTAAATATCCTAATTACCATGAAATTAATACCTTTTTGGCAACAACATATTCTTGGGATAGTGATTATAAAAAAGCAAGAAAATTATTTGCTTCAATTTTAGAAAAAGATTCAAGCAGTAAAGATACTTGGATTGCTGCTATAAAAAATGAATTGTGGGCAGACTTGCCTTATGCGGCATTAGATATGACTAACAATGCTTTGAAACTATTTCCAAATGACTCAGAATTACTTTATCTAAAAGCGAGCGCTCAAGAAAACACTAATGATCCATTAGAGGCATTAGCAACAATTGAAACAGTTTTAGATAAAAATCCCGAGGATCAAAAAGCTAAAGATTTCAAAATGTCTTTAGATAAATTACTTAGAAAAAATAGTATCGGTATTAATGCGGCTGTCGATCTGTATTCCTCTGTTTTTGATCCGATGCAATATTATTCCTTAAAATATAGCAGACAAACGAAATATGGAAGTATTACCCCAAAGCTAAATATAAATAGACGCTTTGGTGAAAACGGAGCACAGTTTGAAGTTGATTTATATCCTAAAATTAGAAAAGGATTATATGCTTATGTAAATGTTGGAATAGCAAATTCATTTCTATTTCCAGATTTAAAATATGGTGCTGAGTTGTACCAATCATTGCCTAAAAGTTTTGAGATTTCACTTGGATTTAGAACCTTAAAATATTCATCTACCACAAACATTTTTACTGGATCATTGGGCTGGTATACAGGAAATAGTTATTGGTCTTTTCGCCCTTATTTTACTCCAGGTGACACAGGAACTAGTAAATCTGGAACCTTAACTTATAGAAAATATCGAAGTGATGCTGATAATTATTTAGGCATTTCTGTTGGAATGGGATTCTCTCCAGAAATTAATCAATTTCAATTTAACCCAAATGACGCAGCAATAGTAAATCTTGAGTCCCAAAAGTTAAATGTTGGTTATTACTTTACGACAACTAAAAAACAAAATGCTTGGGGAGCACAATTTGGAGTAGCACATCAACAAATTATTTTTGACCAAGGAAATTTCTTTTGGATTTATTCTCTTGCTTTGTCTTGGGAATTAAAGTTCAAATAATAGAAACTTAAATTCCAATTTTATTTAAATCAGTTGTTTTTCTTGAACTTTTACAAATAGTCATCTTACATAAAAAACACTATTAGATATGACTAATTATAACTGGATTATTTTCATAATAAAAAGGCTCCGATATAAAATCGAAGCCTTTTTTTTCAACTTAAACCTTTTTAGGAATATGTCTGTATTTAATTAACAAATTGATCTAACCACTGACATTAATAAAGTTGAAAGTTTTTAAATTATATAGATATAATAGTGTTACTTTTTCTTAGCCTTAACAATAAACTCACTACGTCTATTGGCTTGGTGTTGCTCTTCAGTACAATTTGAATTACTAGTTGGTTCACAACCACAATCATTAACCAATTGTGATTCTCCATATCCTTTACTTGATAATCTAGATTTATTTATACCTTTTTTCACCAACCATTCCATTGTCGATTTAGCTCTTCTTTCAGATAAAGCTAAATTATATTTGGCTGTCTGACGACAATCTGTGTGAGAGCGGATATCAATTTCCATCGTAGGATTTTGCTCTAAAACATCAAGGATTTTTGCTAATTCTACAGTTGCATCTTTACGAATAAATGATTTATCTAAATCGAAATAAATACTATTTAAACCTATCATTTTAAATAAATCGTCACCTTCTTTAACTGCTTTTACAGATTTATCAAGAGCAATGGTAATAAAAGTTTTTCCAGATTCATTTGGAATACTTACTGTGGTTTCGATAATTGTATAAGTTTCTTTTTCTGTTTTTATATAAAATTTTGAATCACATGTAACTTGCCCAAAGTCAAATTTACCGTCTAAAGCTGTAGTATATTCTTTTAATAGTTTGAAATTGGCGTCTAATAAAGTTACTACTGTATTTGCTAGAGGTAAAGTTGTTTCTTTATCAGTAACAATTCCTACTAACATTTGCTCACATACTGCTTTTTTAATTTCTATTAATTTGTATATATCATCACCCCCTTTTCCACCTTCTCTGTTAGAGGTGAAGTATCCATTACGTGTTACCTCATTAATTAAAAAACCAAAATCATCTTTAGAACTATTTAATGGTTCTCCAACATTCTGAACATTTTTATAAGTTCCATCCGAATCTATTTTTGATACAAAAATATCCAATCCACCTAATCCGGGATGACCATCAGAGGCAAAATATAATTCGCCTGTAGAAGTGACCATAGGAAAAGTTTCTCTTCCTTCTGTATTTATTCCTTTGCCTAAATTTTCAGGTTTCCCAAAGCTACCATCAGGTTTGATTTCAACTTTAAACAAATCAGACTGACCCAATGTTCCAGGCATGTTTGATGCAAAATATAAAGTCTTTTCATCTCCACTAAGAGCAGGATGAGCTACACTATATTCATTACTATTAAATGGTAATTCAGTAATGTTTGACCATTTATCGCCATCTAAATTCGCTTTATACAATTTTAACAAAGTTATCCTAGCCGAATCTTTACCTTTTTTTCCGTTTAGGAAATTATTCCTTGTAAAATAAACCGTTTTTCCATCTTTTGTAAAAATGGGTGTAGATTCATGAAATTTAGAATTTAATTTTTTTCCAAATCTTTTTGGAGTAGACAAAACACCCTGATTGTCGATATCAGATTCATATAAGTTAGTAAAACCTTCACCTGTCCAGGTATGCTTCATGTTTCTTAATCCGCTGGTATCTCTAGCTGAAGCAAAAATTAATTTATTACCATAATAGGCACTTCCATAATCTGAATATTCAGAGTTAATACCGGCATTTTCGATAGTATAATTTCCTGAATTTTTCTTAATTTCTGCAAGGTAATTTTTTTGAGAACTCGCAAGATTTGCTCTTAAATCATTTCTACTTTTTTGGTTAAACATTGCTAACATTTCATCTGCTTTCTTATACTCTTTTATGGCTTTCAAACATTGTGAATAGCGATAATAATATTCCGGAGCAATATCTTTTGCGAAAGCAAATAATTCTTTATACCATTTTGCAGCGTTATCTAAATCTGCTTTGAAATAATATGAATCTGCTAGTTTTTGTAACATATCTTGAGATTTATATCCCTTAACAGCAATTCTCTCATAAGTTTGAATAGCATCTACATACGCTAACTTCTCGTATTGATCATCTGCTTTAGTCTCTTTAGACGATTGCGCAAACATACCTGTTGAAGTTAATAACACTATCATTAGCGATACAAAGCTACTTTTATGTAAATCTTTAGTAGTACTTAATTGGCTTTTTGGAATCTTTGATTTCATTATCATGATTTTTAGAAGAATCTAGGTGATACTATTCGAGACTGACGACTGAACAATTCAAATCGCAAAAATATTTCGTGTGAACCAGAGTTATAGTTGTTTAGTTTTGTGGTTTCTCTATCATAACCATAACCTATATATATGCCATCAGAAACCTGAAATCCAACCATACCACTCAAAGCGGCACTCCATCTATAGGCAACACCAACGGTGAATTTTTCACTAAATAAAAAATTTCCTGAAATATCTACCTGAAGAGGTGAACCAATAACTAATTTAGAAAGAACAGCAGGTTTAAATTTTACTTCACTACTTAAATCGATCACATATCCTGCCATCAAATAGTAATTTATTTTCTCTTTAAAAATGGCTACTTCATTATCATCATAACGATTCGATTCAATAAAATTTGGAACCGAAAATCCAACATAAGCCTTGTCTGAATGCAAGTAAATACCTGCACCAACATTTGGAGAAAATTTATTCTCTACATTTTGTATTGAAGGATCAATATCAACTGGATTTAATTTTGAAATATCAAGATTAAACAAATTTGCTGTCCCTTTTATACCAAACGAAAGTTTATAATTCTCTGACATAGGAACTGTGTATGATAAATCCACAGAAAGAGTATTTTCATTAGTAGGTCCAATCTTGTCATTGACAAAAGAAACACCTAGTCCCACTCTACTATCACTTATTGGTGTATTTATAGAAGCTACATTTGTAATTGGAGCACCATCTAACCCTACCCATTGCGTTCGATGCAAAGCAAAAATACTCATGACACCTCTTGATCCGGCATAAGCTGGATTTACATTTATGGTATTATACATATATTGTGTATACTGAGCATCCTGTTGGGCAAAACTAGTAAAAGCTGTAGACATCAAAATAATTAAAAAAAAATTCTTTTTCATAGTAGGTTTTTTATTACGACACTATTCTATTAAAAAACGAGTCGTTTAGCTAAATGTTAATACTGTAATCCTAAATAAAATTATATTTTTTATCCTGAGGACAATTGATTATCCTCAGGAATTAAAATTATTTAGTAAGATATAAATATCCATCCATTTTATTATTTCGAAGATCTCCATTTCCGTCTACGAAAGTGTAATTTAAGATGTAAAAATAAGTTCCTGTAGGTAGTCCTTCAGACTGACTTAGAGTTGTTCTTCCTCTTGATATACCTTCAAAATTATTAGTTTTATTGTCATAATTTTTAGTTTCAAAAACTAATACTCCCCAACGGTTGTATATTTCGACACTATTTTCAGGGTAACATTCTTTACTATCAATGTTGTCGATTACAAAAACATCGTTTATATTATCACCATTTGGAGAAAAAGCATTGTGAACTACTATACTTCCACAACCTAATACTAATGATTTATCAATTACCACTGAATCCGTAGCACTAATTGTAATGTTCCCTGGAGTTAATCCACTAGCAGTAGCTGTATTGGTTACTGAATTTTTCACCAAGTCTGCTTTAGTTACTGAATAACTTTCGTTAAACAACTTAGAAATACCTGGAGATAAACTAGCAATAGTAGTATTCAGACCTGTCAATGGATCAGTTACAACAACTTGATAAAGAGTTGTATTACCAGTATTTTTCACTTCTATAGTATAACTGATTGTATCACCTACTAAACTATACCCCGTTGTAGAAGCTGTTTTTATTACTTTCAAATTAGGAGTTTGCGTTAACAAAGTGATAGTACAATCAGTACAGTTTGGTTTTGGAGAACAATCCGTACAAGGATTTGGATCAGTAGAACTAGCTGTTACTTTACTACCAAATGGAGTTGTACCCGTAACACTAGCTAAATTGTAAACAACACCATTATCTATATCAGCTTGAGTTATAGAATAGGTTCCTACAAAATTAGTAGAATTAGAAGTACCTATATTTAAATTTATAGGAGCTCCAGATACTATCACTCCTGGTAAAGGATCGCTGATCGTTACATTTGTTAATGTCACGTTACCAGTATTTGTTACAACAAAATTATATCTTATCTTATCACCAACATTCACTACTCCGTTATTATCACTGTCAACATATACTCCATCTTTTGTAATTGCAACACTTCCCTTTTGAGTTAAGAAAGTAATTGTTGGTGTATCATTATTTAGATCAGTACCAGATATATCTGTTACCTCATTTCCTTTAGGATCTTTACCTTTTACAACAGCAGTATTAGTTACTTGACCAGCATCAATATCAGTTTGAGTTAATACATAGATTCCTGTAATAGAATTGTCTGTCATACCTCCAGCAAGAGATGGAATCATAGTATTAGAAACTATCAAACCTACCATTGCATCAGTAATATTGATCGAATTTACAGTCATATCTCCAGTATTAGTAACTGAAAAAGTATACATTATTTTTTCACCAACTTGTGCAAAACCATCATTATTATCATCCATAAAAACGCCTGTTTTAACAAGTGCAATACTTGGTTTCTTAATAACAGTCAAAATGGCATTAGTAGTAACAATTGTATAGTTTGGATTACTGCCTAAAGTCACTGCAATTGGATAGCTTCCTACTGCTGAAGTAGTTGTAGCGATAGTGCTTAACGTATAGTCAATCACATCGCCATTTACCGTTCCGGTTACCACAGCGGTTAACACTGGGTTCGCGTCTCCGTATACTTTGGTTTTATTATCGGCTACCACACTCACGTTGATCGCTTTTGGTGTTACCGTTAATAGAGCGTCTGTTGTGCTTACCGTATAGTTTGGATTACTGCCTAAAGCCACTGCAATTGGATAGCTTCCTACTGCTGAAGTCGTCGTAGCGGTAGTGCTTAACGTATAGTCAATCACATCGCCATTTACCGTTCCAGTTACCACAGCGGTTAACACTGGGTTCGCGTCTCCGTATACTTTGGTTTTATTATCGGCTACCACACTCACGTTGATCGCTTTTGGTGTTACCGTTAATAGCGCGTCTGTTGTGCTTACGGTATAGTTTGGATTACTGCCTAAAGCCACTGCAATTGGATAGCTTCCTACTGCTGAAGTGGTCGTAGCGGTAGTGCTTAACGTATAGTCAATCACATCGCCATTTACCGTTCCGGTTACCACAGCGGTTAACGCTGGATTCGCGTCTCCGTATACTTTGGTTTTATTATCGGCTACCACACTCACGTTGATCGCTT